>CAYIFB010000001.1:0-38647 GCA_964362665.1 uncultured Gammaproteobacteria bacterium
CCGGAGAGCTTAAAGAGGAGACTGAATTTCACCGCATCGTAGCCTGGAATAAATTAGGGGAACTTTGTTCACAACTACTGTCCAAAGGCAGAAAAGTATATGTGGAAGGAAGACTTGCTACCCACAGCTGGACAGGTCAGGATGGGGCACAAAGGACTTCTACAGAGGTTGTTATCGAAGATATGATCATACTCGATTCTAAAAAAAGTTTAAGCGAGCCCAAAAGCGTTACTGCTGATGTAGAGGCTCCGGAAGAAAAAAATAGTAAGGAAGATTCGGCAAGTACAACTGAGCCGTCGGAGGAAGCGGTTCCGGAGAAAAAGTCTGAAGAAAGCGATGAAAAGACAGCCAAGAAAGAAAAAAACAAAACTCCGGTAAAAGCTGAAAGTAAAAAAGAGGAAAAGCAGGAAGATATTACGCCGGACGATATACCTTTTTAAAATAATATGATGAGAAAAACCAGACGAGTCAAAAGAATAAGACGTTTCCGTGAGTGTTTTTTTTGCAAAGTCGGTATTTGGCCTGATTACAAAGATATCGATTCTATCGGAAAATTTGTCACCGAACGCGGCAAAATTGAAAACAGAATGGCCTCCGGAATTTGCCAGAAACACCAGAAGTTGCTGATGAAGGCGATTAAAAGAGCACGATACCTGGGCCTTCTTCCGTTTATTGTCCGACCCAGTTAAATGAAAGTTACAGTCAAACTGCCTATCCCTCGAGATGCGGATATCGTAGTCGATATCGGTGATAAAATTTCGCGAGACACTCACTACGCTGAAATGCCGGCAAAAAATACAGAAAAAACAATTCATCTCTCCCGACTTCTTAAAATTCCACCCAAGGATATTCAAAAATATCTGCTGGTGAGAGTGGGGGAGAAAATACATCTTGAAGAAATTATCGCCCAAAAAAAGTCTTTCTTCAAAACTTCTTTTATCAGAAGTCCGGTGGAGGGTAAAATCACACAAATCGATTTCAAGAAAGGAATAATGATTATCGATAATGCGAAAGAAGATGATGCTCGGGGTGAAGTCCGAAGCCCGGTGGCAGGAAAAATTATCAAAATAAATCAGAATGATCTGGAACTTGAGCTTGACGGGATGCTTTTAGATGTCCTGGACGCAGCAGGAAACGATGTTATTGGTGAGATAATGAGTATTGATAAAAACGTGGATACATTCGACTTGTCGAGTGATGCAGAAGAAAAGATAATTCTCTGTGAAGGCATTACAGAATCTGCTCTGACCAAAGCAGAAGTGATAAAAGCTAAAGGACTAATTTTAAGTCGTCCCTCAATGGAGACCCACCTGTCTTGGGTAAAAGTTGACACAGATATTTATAAAAAAATCGTTCAATACACAGGCAAGCAAGTTTGGTTGAGAATTGATTTAAAACAACTGGTAATTTTAGATTAAATTTAGTATATTATATAAATTACGCTTTTCTCATTCAGGTTTGAAAATGAAACAACTTAGAAATCTTATTCTGATTTTAATCATCATCGCTTTATCCTTCGGCACAGGATACCGAGCAGGAGCCAAACAAGGCGTTAGTTCAAACATTGCTGCCTCTCAGGAAATTTCAGGAAAAAATCCGACTAAAATTACAACCCAAAAGCTGGATTTTTCTTTATTTTGGGATGTTTGGGACAGGATAGCCAAAGGCTTCATCAATAAAAAAAATATAGATTCCCAGAAAATGATTTATGGCGCGATTAGCGGAATGGTAGCTTCCCTTGGCGATCCGTATACCGTATTTTTGCCTCCTGACCAGAATAAAGAAGCCAAAGATGATTTGGGTGGACATTTTGAAGGAATTGGAGCCCAACTCGGAGTCAAAGATAAAAGGATAGTTGTTATTGCACCTCTCAAGGATTCACCGGCTGATAAATCAGGTTTGAAGCCCGGTGATTGGATAGTAAAAGTTGACGGGCAGGAAACGATTGACTGGTCTCTGCCTCAGGCTGTGAATAAAATCAGAGGAGCTAAAGGCAGTGACGTCTTATTATCGGTTCTCCACAAAGATGCCAGTAAAACTGCTGACATCAAAGTGACCCGGGATACAATTAAGGTTTTGTCCGTTGAATTTAACATAAAGCCTGATGAATGCGGAAATGAAGATAATCCTCCTAAGTGCAAGTCGGTGGCTTACCTGAGGCTTAGCCAATTTGGTGATAAGACTGCAGATGAATGGATTAAAGCCGTAGATGAGATAACCCAAAAATTAGAGGGCGATAAAAACCACGAGATTAAAGGATTAGTTTTGGACCTTAGAAACAATCCCGGAGGGTATTTGACCGGAGCCGTATTTATCGCCTCGGAATTTCTCAAAGACGGTACTGTTTTTATCCAGGAATTTTCCGATGGACGTCAACAGAGTTTTTCAGTCAACCGCCAGGGAAGATTATTGGACATACCCATGGTTGTTCTGATCAACAAAGGATCAGCCTCGGCTTCTGAAATTGTAGCCGGAGCGCTTCAGGACCGTTTAAGAGCTAAACTCATCGGAGAGACAAGTTTTGGCAAAGGTTCTATTCAGGAAGCTCAGGATTTGTCAGGGGGAGCAGGTGTGCATATTACGGTAGCTAAATGGCTTGTGCCATCCGGTAAATGGATAAACGGTGAGGGTATAACTCCGGACGTGAAAATCGAAAACGATGATGCCAAACCTGACGTGGATTTACAACTCCAAAAAGCTGTTGAAATGCTTCTTAAATAATATTTATAAATAAGGAAGGATCAAATAAATATATGAAAAGAATTTTACTTTTATTCTTTCTTTTAGTTGTTTTGATTTTCATGGGGGTTACCGCAGGACTTTTGAAATTTGATGCCGGAAATCTCACCAACCTTTTTCAGGAGAATAAAAAAGTAAATATCGTACAGTCAGAAAAAATTAAAATATCTAGCGAAGAATCAGTCATTATAGATGTAGTAGATAAAGTGTCTCCATCGGTTGTGACTGTCGCGATTGTCAATAACAAGTCACTCGGACGGGTATTTGAAATCAATCCCAACGACCCGTTTAATATCTTCGGTGCCCCGGGCGCAAGTCAAAAGACCGAACAGGATATCGGAACCGGTTTTATAGTTTCTGCAGAAGGTCTGATTGTGACTAATAAACACGTAGTTGCCAGTACCGGATCAAAATATAAAGTGGTTACCAAAGATGATAAAAGTTTTGAAGTCCAGAAAATTTACCGTGATCCCGTCAATGACCTGGCTATCCTCAAAATAAATGCTTCAAATCTGACTCCAATTACCATAGGCGATTCATCAAAATTAAAAGTAGGCCAGATGGCGATAGCCATAGGTACGGCGCTTGGCGAATTCCGCAATACAGTGACGGTTGGCGTCATCTCAGGCTTGGGCAGAGGAATTATGGCAGGCAGTCCGTTTGAGGGTTTTGTGGAGAGGTTGGACAACGTGATTCAAACCGATGCAGCTATTAATCCGGGTAATTCCGGCGGACCTCTGCTTAATTCCAGCGGAGAGGTTATAGGTATCAATTCCGCTGTATCTTCGGATGGCCAAAATATTGGTTTTGCCATTCCGATCAATACGGTGAAAGATGCTTTGGACGAATTTAACAAAACAGGCAAATTCAGTAGGCCGTTCTTAGGTGTTCGTTACAAGATGATTACCCGTGATCTGGCGCTTCTCAATGAAGTGCCTGAAGGGGCATATGTGCAGGATGTAGTGGATGGTTCGCCTGCTGATATAGGCGGAGTGCAAACGGAAGATATAATTACGAAAATGGATGGCATTAAAGTGACTGACAAAGATGGAGGTCTGGCTAAAGTAATATCCGGCAAAAAAGTCGGGGACAAAGTGAATTTGGAAATCTGGAGAGATACAGAAACGAAAAACATTACTGTTACTCTTAGCGAAAACACGGGGAATAATTGAGGCAGATCAGGTTAATTGGCTGACTAAAGTTTCCGTGATTTTCTGCATTTTTCCGTCCATAATATCTTCCAGGTTATGCCATGATTTATTGATTCTGTGGTCGGTGATACGGTTTTGGGGATAGTTGTAAGTCCTGATTTTTTCAGCTCTCATGCCACGTCCGATAATACTGCGGGCTTCTCCCAGCATTTTTTCCCTTTTCAACATTTCCACTTCCCAAAGCCTACCCCGAAGCAAAGATAAAGCTACATGTCGATTTTGGGACTGGTCACGCTCTGTTTGTGCTGTAACCACAATGCCAGAGGGAATATGTCTGATTCTGACGGCTGAGGAGACTTTATTGACATTCTGTCCGCCCTTTCCGCCGCTGCGATAAAACTCGAGAATGATATCGTCAGGCCTGATGTTTATTTCATTTTCTGCAATTTCCGGCAGTACTGCAACTGTGGCGGTTGAAGTGTGGATCCGGCCGTTACGCTCGGTGGTTGGAACTCTTTGGACGCGGTGCGTACCTGCCTCATAGGAGAGTTTGGTAAAGCAAGCCGCCCCCTTTATTTTTATTGTCAGTTCATTCAGTTGTTCTATTTTCCATCCCTGAAAACTGCAGTAGCGGATATACATCCTCAGGAGGTCAGAAGCCCAGTTCTTGGCTTCATCTCCACCGGTTGCTCCACGGATTTCTAAAATTGCTAAATCTTGATTCATAATTATTCAATACTCAATACACAATTCACAATATCCAACAATGATACAAAATCCTATATATTCCTCCTTGTTGAATATTGGTCATTGGATATTTGATTTTGATAATTTGATACTCAATACACAATTCACAATATCCAACAAGGAACCAACTAGGAAGATGAGTTTATAATTATTTTAGAAATAATTTTAATCAATTCTTCGTTATTTGCTTCTAAGGATTCTATTATTCCATTAAGTGCTGTATTATTTGCCTTTATGAGCTTAAGCCAATATTTAGTTTCTTTTGCTTCCTTTTTTACAATTGACATTTTATATGAAAAATCTTTTTTAGTTGGAGTACCGTCTGCCTCTTCGTAGTTAGCGCCAATGCTTGAGGCAGACCGCACAATTTGATCGGTGAATATTTTATTTATTTGATTGCCTGGTAATACTTTCACTAAACTCATAACTTTCAACACATATTCAAATATTCTTTCTCTTAAATCAAATACTACCATGTTGGATATTGGTTATTGTGAATTGGATATTTTAATATTACTAGTTGTTTCCCAAAAGCATCTCGCGCAGTGATCGGGGACGGCGTTCTTCCTTGATTTCCTGGGTCTTTTTCTTTTTCACTTCCAAAACTTCCTTTTGTTTCTCAGCAGTTTTCTGGCGTTTCTGAAATCTTTCGACACGGCCCAGCGTATCCACATATTTCATCTCGCCGGTATAGAAAGGATGGCATTTATGACAAACCTCGACCTTGATTGACGGTTTGGTAGATCCGACGGTAAACATGTTTCCGCAGGCGCACGATACTTGCGCATCAGGAAACCACTGCGGATGTATTTTTGTCTGCATAAGATTTATATTATATCTAAATGCTGTTTAAACAGCAACAGCCATTGATGATGTTGCTATAGTACTTGCCTTAGGATCATATAATGCTGGGGAATAACTATTCTTGATTTTTCGAACAATTCTTAATCTTCTAATAGCAATATCAAGTGGATGGGAAAAAAAGTCGATTGCATCCATAAGATAATTATCGTATTTATCACTTTCAACTAATAAACCCGCTGTATACATAGCCTTTAAAAAAGACAAGATTCCATTGATACGCGATGGATTATAACTGCTTTGATCAGGGAGTGCTCCTAAAAATAATTCAGCTTGGGCTGTTGTCATCGACGCAAATCTAGTCCATAGGTTACCTAATGACAAACTGTAATCAATGGCATGATTTGCTATTCTTCTACGCGCCGATATATCTAATTTATCAAGTAATTTATTCGGAATCAGATTGACACCAGTAATAAAAGGTGAAAGCTGAATTGCTCCAAACAAATTATACATATCTTCATCACGCCATGATGCTGGTTTTATCCCACTCCAGCTTTGCCTTGAAAGAAATACATCAGCCGCTTCTGCTAGTTCTTGTGAGATGTCCCAGGTTGACGGCATCAAAGTTTTATATCTTAATGTCCTTAAAGCTCTTGTTATCGCGTGTTCGGGATCCAAAAGTGCCTCTGGCGTGAGTCCAATATCCAGCATAAGATAGCCATATCTAAAAACAGGTTTTGCACGGTAATTCAATTGACTGTCAACTTTTATTTGAACGCTTCCGGCTGCGTTGTAAAAGTTTCGGCGAAACCGTTCCGTTTCTGCAACAAAACTTCCACCTCTCGTGTCTTGTCTGGCCATTTCAATAGTTTGGTTTAGAGGCTGTTGTACAAAGTCTATGCTGAAGACTGGTTTAACAAGAGTTAGATTATCTTGCGAGTCTACATTAGCTCGATCTTCAAATTCTCCTTCTTGGACTGTGAATACTTTTACGTCATCATCAGTTACCTGAAGAAATGCCTTCCATCCGTATAAAACAGACCTTCCGCCAATCAGCTTTTTTTCGACATTAAACATACGACCCACACTTTGATTCCAAAGAGTTGCCAAATTATCCATACCCATATCCGGTACAGATAAATCTAAGTCCAGATGGTGCCTACTGATAGCTCTTTGACTGAAAACATCGATAATATTTTGACATCTTTTTTTATTGGGATCATAGATACTTAAATTATGATTGTTATCAGTCAGGATCAATTGATGTAGCGCAGGACCCACAGTTTGATAGTAGCGATCGCAGGATTTACCAAAGGCTCCTCTGGTACCTCGCGCCTGAAGAAATGGTCCTGCTGGATCGCCGGAATTAACCTGTAATGCTCTCACTAACGTTAAAAGTGGTTCTCGTATCATCTGCACATCGGAAGGTATTTCCTCTTCCATAAATTCCTCGAGAGTCCAATATCCTTTTATATTTAGTTTTTTTTCTACAAACCTGTCAGAGAAATAGTCATTTAGTCCGGTGGCGCAATAAAGTCCGGGATACAGTCTTGGACCCGGAAAAGAAACTTCGACGCCATTTATTGTTGGTCTTTCAGACGGCATATTATAACTCCAATGAATAGCCTTCTTTTTTTCTCGTAATAATCTGATAACAGAAATTGATGGTAGAAAGCTTTATCCGAAGTCTGGAGATTGATTTATCAATTGCCCATTCAGAATATAAATCAAGCATTTTTTCACCCCATAAACATTCTGCTAATTCATCTCTCGTTACAGTTTTTTCTTTTCGTCTAAATAATAAATAAAGCAGGTTGTACTCCGAGGTGCTTAATTTTTTATGTAAATCGAGTACGCCAAACTTGAGCGCCTTTTCTTTATTATCAAAAAATAATTCGCGTACTTGATCACGCTCCAGAACCATTTTTTCAACTATAAGGGGTATATGCTGATCTTTACTCCAGAAATTTGCACGACTAAGTGTTACAGCTAAATTCTTTTTATCAGGTAAAATACGGCAGGTTTTCACCTTTTCTTCAATTACTTCTCTTTCTTTCAGACTTAGTTGCAAAAAATCAATTTTGGCTTTCAGAAGCAAAGTTGGTTCTTGAAGCAAACCTTTAAGAGTCTGTTGTCTTTGATAGATGCGCAGTGATTCTTTTAGAAGTACCGGATCATGTCCGCAGATACTTAATATATTATTTATAGATTTAGGTGAAAGCGAAAGATGCCATTTCTTTTGATAATATCGTATAAAGTATTTGCATTCCTTGATATCTGGTAGAGGGATAGTCATTAAGTTTTGAATAAGACCGGATTGAGTTACGGTATTTTCTATAATTTCACTTTTATTTACATGAATGTGTGTGTGAATTCTCTCGCGATTGCTTTCTAAAACATGTTCCCAACCTGTAAACATCTGCTGTAATAACTCTTTAGGAAGTTCATCTATAGCGTCAACAACAAATACTATTTCATATCCCTGATCTATCGTTTTTTGACAGTGAGTGATGATTTTTTTCAGGGAAAGAGTTATGGAAAAAGGCTTGACGGCTTGATATTTTACCTTTTTTTCTAAATTATTGCTTCGTAATGTATTAGCTAATTCTTGTAAACAGTAATAGAAAAAGTCAGAAATATCACACGAAGAAAAAATATAACCGTTTATTCTGACAAAAATAAATCGTTTGGCAAATACTCCGATATGCTTATTTAATAATTTTCGGTCTGACAATATTTGATTTAAAATAGCCGTTTTACCATGGCCTGGAAACCATCTTACAAATACCGATTCACCTCTTTTTATCGGATTGAGTAATTTACCTGCTATATCGTTTATATATTTAGCTGATGTTGGCGTGCTGAACATATATTTAACTTATTTTAGTCAGGATTATACATAATATTGTCAGATTGTCAAATTATCCTGACATATTAGGTCAAGCGTATATTCGTTAACTCGCTTAAACTTCACTCCATTTTTCCAACTTTGGCTGAAAATGTGCTGGAGAGTGGGAAAATAGCACTTTGACAAGAGGAGAGAATAGGAGAAAGGGCGCACTATTCAACTCTATAAGGAGATTTCATCATGACTACTGCACTACGACCTTCAAACGCTCTCGGACCCGTCCTTGGCGTTATCGGATTACTGCTGGTGGTTTTGATGCTGATGAGCCAGGCAGTGACACAAACGCAAGTCAACGTTCAGCCTCGGCAGAACTCGAAGGTGATATTCACGGCCGTCATCGCGGATGATATGCCCCTTGAGCAGGGGATGACCGTCGTCGCCGTGCAGATCGTCGTTCGAGCGTTAGGTTTCGAGCCTCGCGTCCTGACGCCGCTAACCGCATCCCAGACAGTTCAGTTTGCCCTCACCGGCAATGACGGCGCGCAAGCGAACGCCGTCTTTCTGGACGGTTCGTACGCGGAAAATCTGATGGACTGGATGATTCCAGACTCATCGGGTTTCGATGACTTTGCTAAAGGGCACACCCTAGCCGCTTACCTTCGGGTGAGTGGTTATACAGGCCCGATCGTTTTGACTTCGCGCTTGCCTGAGGACTATCTCAACCAACCCGGCGGGGAAAACTTCGGCATCGGCCTCAAAAAGGCTGATTTCTGGGGGAATCCCCTGAAGTTTCTGGAGGCACTACGCAACATTCTCAAGTGAGGTTCGCAACCTCGTGTTCTCAAGAATCTCTCCTTCTTGTCCTTCCTGCAGGGATCGTGGCTCCGTTTGGCGCCCCTTCCGAGGCTATCGGTTCCTGCAGTGTTTTTATTTTTTAAAGTGAGAAAGAGATTATGAAAAGTATAAAAACGAGGTCGGTCAACACAGGTTGTAATATGTGTGATAAATGGTCAAACATGACTATTTTACCTGAAAATATTCCAGTGAATTCTCAATCAGATCAAATCCTGATGGTCAATCTCCGCGCCTTATTTAACCTGCATAATTCTGCCTCTCACCAGGGTAGGGCAGAGCTGCAGTTACTTTAAGCTCTCTTAGCAACCGTTAAATGGCCTCTGGGACATAGTTGCCCATTGGTTAGGTTCAGATTTATTTTTCTCACCAGCCACATACCCGCTATTTTTTCCTTGAGGATATGTTTTAAACGGCCTATTGACTGGTTCTTTATTTTTTTGTAAGATTGTTTGAAATTTCGTAAAACTTCACCTCCTTCCAAAAAATATTTATCCTCGTAGCTTTAGAGCAACTTTATCTCATTTCCCAGAAGGCATCTTGATAAAAAAACGTATGAAACTTGCAAAAATCATACTTTTTTGACACTTTTGTTGACAATTCGTGATAATTATAGGATAATATACGACTTTTGATTAGTTTATTAATATACCTAGTTTTAAGGCTATTTTTCAAGAATTCATATGGATATTCAAGAGCAGTTTTATCATTTTTATAAGCCTTATCTTAAAAAGATTTATAATACCATTATTAATGGTAAGGGCCTGATATTGGTAGGTATAAATGCTATTGGCAAAAATTTATTGACAGAACAAGTTCTATCCCCACAATTCAAAGAAGAATTTATACCCAAAAAGAAAGTGCATTTAATAATGCTGGATTTTAAAGACAAATATTCTCCACACTCGGAACAGCTATATAAATATTGGCTCAAAAAAACTGCAGATGCAGTTGGGGAAAAACTGGATAGAGATGAGTTATATAACGATTTTTCATTTTACTTACTAATGAGCGAGATGATTAAAAAATCAGACCAGGATGCAAAAATTTGCTTCATATTACTAGACGCCCAGCAAATACTAAACCAATCTGAACAATTTTTTAAAAGTTTAATTTATTTGCACAAATATTCTTATGGAAAAGTATCTTATATTTTCCTTTCCGAGCCTCAAATTTTGGAAATTGATAATCCCTGGATCCATAGGTTTATACAAAGATTTACCAATTATAAATTTATTTTTTTGAAGACTTTTGACAGCAAGACAACGTTTACTGATATAAAACAGGAAGAAAAATTACAAAATTATAATTTCAAGGAATATTATTCATTGATATTAAAGCATTCGAAAGGTTTACATGGTGCTATCAGAATATTTTGTCATGCATTAATGGCCAATCCCCATGTTAGAAATATTCGACAACTTAAAAAGATTATTTATAATGACAAGCTTTGCCAACTATGGGTAAGGGAAGTTATTGATAGTTTACCTCGTGAATCTATAAGGATTTTGAGAGAGGTAAGTTCCGATAAAAATAAATTTAAAAAGTATGGCAAGAATATATATGGGAAATGGCTTGTAGATTTGGGATTTCTGAAAAAAAACGGAAAGTTGGGATTTCCACTGATGTTGCCTATATTAAACCAATACACCATTATTTCTTCGAGAGAAATATCTGAGTTAAAACTGATTAAAAATCTATTTTACGCCAATGGTGAAAAAGTTAAACTGTCGAAGAAAGAATTATTAGTTTTAAAGGCTTTGTATAAGTGGAAAGGTAAAATAGTTACTTACGATCAGATCGGTCGGATCCTTTGGGAAACAAGCGAGGAAAAATTTTCTCTTTGGGCTATTTCCCAACTTATCAGCCGTATAAGGAATAAACTTTCTCTCTATTATGTCAATCCCAATATTATTCATTCCCAGAGGGGTGAAGGTTATTTATTAACATAATATGGTTAGAGAAAGGTTACTCACACCTACCGGGGCAAGAGAATTAGGATTTGATCCAAGCATCATAGCTGGTGGCAATCCTTACGGAATTCCTGTGCTCCCAGACGTGGCTGCAGAATTAAGACAACTGAGACCTAATGGAAAGAGAATCAAACTGTATAAAGAGGTAAGTGATATTATGGCTGAGGAGTTTCGTGGTGACAATAGTTTGGTAGTATGGCAATCCCTTGCTCCTAAAATTATCACAGCAAATAAATCAGACGGAGTGATTTGGAAAAGAGGTTCAATCAAAATAAGACAAGACTTTCTCACAAGAGAAATTGGAGATCAAAATTTGGGGTTTGCGCCTTTTACAGTAGGTTGGAATACGGGGGGTGTAAATTTAGCTGTTAAAGGTTGGCCGGTAGCAGGTTTAAAAGATGGTTATATCGTACAAGATCACAATTTGATCTATTATTTAGCAGCCAGAGGTTGTTACAGCGAAGATATTGAAGAAGTTTTTACTAGACTCAGCGCAACAGGTATTTTTGGCAGTACAAATCGTATGAGAGCTGCGCCTTTTTATTCTTTTTTGGCAGAAATGATTTTGGATGGAAAAGGAGACGAGTTTCAAACATTTTGTGTAGGATTGGTTGAAAATATAAATACGGTTGATGGCTATGCTGTTATAAAAGCAGTGGTTGAAGAATTAGCAGAGGATAATACCAAAAAACCGGAGTCTGAAAAACAGATGATATTGGCCGAAACATTAAAGAAATTACAGGAAAAATATATTACCTGGCACTACCAGCAAAGATCGCAGATGGTTTCGTCTGAACAGATGCAGGCTTATTCTAGTGGGAATTTACCTAACTTTTGGGAAGAGATTTTCAAAAAATCAGGAGTCCGGGATAATATGATAAATTTATTTGGTGGAGATGAAGCTGACGAAGTTCCTTGGGTATTAAATACATCTTTAGGAGAAAGGAAAGTTATACCCGGAATAGTTTTGTTAATGGCACAGGCGATGGGTTATCCGAAGGAGGAGGCAGTTCTTTTAGCGGCTTCAGCTCTTTATGCCTGGGGAGTAGTCGTCTCCTATGATAATATAATTGACGGTGATGAACTTCGGAAAGGAGTTCCAACTCAACCGGCAGTGGAAGGACAAGCCGATGCAATTGACACAACCACTGTATCGTTAATTCAACTTCTAACTCAAAGAATAACTGATAAAGGGTTAGTGAAGAAACTCGGCGCAATGTTGATTGCATCATCAAGAGGAGATAAAACATCGAGATTACTAACTTGGGATAATGATGAAACGCAATTTTTTGAGGCGATGGAAATGCTGGTTAGAGCCTTCAGTTTCGCTCCAGAACATATCGGAGAAAAGACAGGTTTTAATACCGCGGGAAGACTATTCCAATCATTTTTGGCAAATATGTACAGGATTGAAATTCTTTTAAATGATCTTGAAGATTTTAGTCCGCCTTCAAAGAAAAAAGAGCCGGGTCAGGATATAGGTAAAAGAGTTACCCTTCCTTGGCGAATAATAAAAGATATTGCAACTCCGGCTGATTGGGAAATAGTTGAAGAGAATTGGGAAAAAATAAAAGAGAGAAAAAAATCATCAGATTGGAAAAAGGATGAGAACATTCTTGCAATGATTGAAACTGTTAGAGCTATTGGATTAAAGTATCTACCTCAGGTTGCACAACAACTTTGTTCAAGCATGGAACCATTTTATCGGGAGGCACAAAATGATTTAGAAAAGGCTTTTCATGAAGGATTGCCTGCTATGGATGAGATTGATAATGAAACATTTCAAGTATTAAAGTTTACACTTGATGGGGTTTGGAAAAGGTTAAAACAATATCAGGGTGAACAAGAAAGTGAACAAGAAGGTGAATAAACAGTTAAAAGTTAATTAAATAACTTATTTACTTAACTTGTGAAAAGGATGATAGTGGATACGCCCTTCGGCGATGAAGATTCCGGCAAAAATGAGTATTGCCCCAAGTAAAAAAATTAAGGTTATTTCTTCGCCGAGCAGTGGAATGGCAATGACGCCGGCAATAATAGGATCGATATAGGTAAAAAGCCCCACTTCCTGAGCCTTCATTTTTTCCATACCCCAGGCGTAAAGATAATACGCTGCCAGAGAGGAGAGAAGTATGCCGAAAACTAATCCTGATATTCCATTAATATTCAGGTGTTGGAGCGTGTCATATTTGATCACTTCATATAGATAAAAAGGCAGAAAACTGATGCTCCCTATGACGAACGACCAAAATGTTATTGTGACAGGCTTGTATTTATTAAGTAAATTTTTGCTGATGATGACGTGTCCGACAGCCCCAATTGTAGCAAGCAGGAACAGGATATTTCCCAGAAGCGAGAGATCACCGAGCCTGTTTAACAAAGGCTGGATGACGATAACCAGAACCCCCAGGAAGCTCACGAGAGTTCCCAGAAGTACTTTAGATTTGGCTTTCTCATGAAGGATGAAAATGGAAAACAGGTAGATGAAGATAGGAGCTGAGGAGGCAATAACCGGAGCATTTATCGATGGCGCAAACTGCAGGCCGAAAAAGAAAAAGGTAATGTTAAAAAAAATCCCGGATAAAGAAAGGAGAATAAGTTTTGGCAGATCCTTTTTATTAAAATTAAGATGTTTCCAACAGAAGGGAAAAAGAAGTAGGGAGGCTACGGCAAAACGCCAATAGGCGAGCGTGAAAGGAGTAATATTTTCAAGCGACCACTTGAAGATGGGGGAAGCTGCCCCCCAAATAATGTTGGCAACAATAAGAGCCAAAATTCCCTGATTATGCTTTTTTAAGAACATCGGGCAGGTCCTGAATTGGAATAATTTTTTGTTCTTTCGTCGCTAAATTCTTAAGTGTAACTGTATTTTTTTCCGCTTCATTCGGACCGATTATGACTACAAATGGTATGCCTTTTTTATCAGCATACTTCAGTTGTTTATCTAATTTTACGGAATTATCTGGATAAAGTTCTGCATTGATATCTTTTTCGCGTAGAAGTTTAACCATTTTTATAGATGACTGCAGGAGATCGGGCGAGAAAATAGTTACGAGAATTTGTGACAGAACATTAATATCAGGAACTAACCCTAATTGTTTTGCTGCCTCAAGTGTTCTGTCAAATCCAAAGGCGATTCCTGTAGCTGGTACATTTAGGCCGGTAATTCGATTCATCATTCCATCATAGCGTTCACCGCCGCCAAGAGAGCCTGATGCATATTCTGAAACAATTACTTCCCAGATCGGGCCTTGTGAATATGAAAATGACCTGGCCAAGGTGGGTTCAAACCTGTACATGCTCTCCGAAAATCCGAAAGATTGCAGATATATAAAAATTCGTTTAAGAGTTTCATCAGGCCTGAGTTTTTTGACAAAATCAAGATATTTTTTCGCTTGATCAATCGAAATATTTTTTAAACTCATTTCCCTTATTACGCCTTCTTCTCCGATTTTTTTTATTTTATCTATGGCTACTATCGCTTCATAGGGAATTCCTTTCATCAAATCCCGATTACTCAGAATTATTACTGGATTTTTAAACCCTATTTCAAGATATGTCTCCAGAGTTACGGCTATTGTTTCGGCATCTCCCTCGGGTTGTGCAACCCCAAAGATATCTATATCAAATTGTGCAAATTCACGGTATCTTCCTTTTTGAGGTTTTTCAGCACGGAAAGCGGATTGAAATTGGTATCTTCGAAAAGGAAAAGTTAACCTATCATAATATTGTCCGATTACACGGCAGGTTGGCACAGACTGATCATATCTCAAAGCTACCTTTCTTCCGCCTAAATCTTCAAATTGGAAAAAAAGTTTTTCATCTTCACCTATTTCACCTTTAAACAGCTCAAGTGATTCAAGCGTAGGTGTTTCCAGCGGTTCATATCCCCATTTTTCAGCGATTTTAACCATCTTATCCTTGAGCCATTGTCTTTCACGTGCCTCTTGAGGAAGAAAGTCCCGGAATCCTTTAAGAGATTGGTGTCTGGTCATAATATTATTGAATCCTTTAGAAATTTAGGCGACTTGGACAGAATTTCCAAACCGCTCTTTTTTAATACTAGCAGATCTTCAATTCTTACGCCACAAACTCCCTCAAGATAAATTCCCGGTTCTACGGTTACGACCATATTTTCCTGTAGGATTTCCTGACTGTCACTTCTCAGTCTTGGGGCTTCATGGATATCCAAACCTACGCCGTGTCCCAGTCCATGGGGATATTCCGGGTATCCGGCCTGTTTTATAACCTTCCTTGCAGTTTGATCGGATATACCGGTTGAATGGCCGATTATAATTTGGGAGAGAGCCATTTTTTGGGCTGACAAGACAGTTTCATAAATTTTTGCCTGACGGCTGACAGGCGCACCAAAAAACAAAACTCTCGTCATATCTGCGCAGTATCCTTCCACCTTTGCACCTAAATCAATAAGAATTAAAGAATTGTGTTTTAATTTTGCATTTGACGGCTGGTGGTGAGGCAGTGCGGAATGTGAATCAAAAGCGATAATCGGAGGAAAGGCAATTTCGGCTCCTTTTTTTCTGATGAAATATTCAAGTTCAAAAGCCAGATATTTCTCAGTGGCGCCATATTTTATTTCGGATCTGATGAAGTTATATGCCTTATCAGTCAAAACGGCAGCCTTTTCTATTTTTTTTATTTCCTCTTCAGTTTTTATTATCCTCAAATTTTCGATAACTCCACAGGTGGGTACCCAGTTTACTTTCACTTTTTCAGACCAGAGATCGTATTCACCAACGGTGAGATTATCTTTTTCAAAGCCAAGTGAATTAATATTCTCCTGCCGTATAATTTTTAGCAAATGATAATCCAATTTCTGACTGGAGGTAATCAGCAAAAGTTGATAAGAAGTTTTTCGGGGCATATTTTCCTGCAGACTGACAGGATAAGTTAATAAATATATTTTTTTATGCGTGACAAGCACAAATGCCTCACGCTCGCGTAGAGAAACTCCGCAAAATCCCGTCAAATATTTGATATTTGTCGGATCTGTTATCAGTAAAGCTCCAATTTTAAGATTACCGAGAATTTTGTCTGTCATGAAGTTTGGATTATTCATTTATGTATTCAGCGCTTACTTAGTCGGAGTAGAGGACGGTGAGCTTTCAGCTGCTTCGGTTGGAGAAATGGCAGGGGTGAGAAGACTTAGCGAGTAAATTCTCTGCGCATGGACCCGATCTTCGGATTTTTCATCACTTATGGCAATTATATGGATAAAATCTCCAACGTTCAGCTTAGAAAATCCGATTTGCAACCATTTATCCGTGGATGAATTGAATTTGAAAGTCTTGGTGTATTTTTCTATGTCAACAATGGTGGTGGTTTGATTTTCTTTGACGGTAATAGCGAAATTTGTCTTATCAACGTCCACAATTTTCCCCACAATACGTACGGGCAATTTTTGGATGTAGATAAACTTAGGATCAAGGTTTTTTTTACCTTCGTCGAAAATTCCAAATACAGAGACAAACATACCTTTAGTAATTTTACTCAGTGATGATTCTTTTCTTTCCTTATCTGTCAGGGAATAGGCATTGACATCTGAGTTCAGAGTTATCTGGTGTTCTTCTTTCAGGTTTACGAGAGTCATGCTGGCAGTAGAAACATCTTTCACCTGACCGTACAGGGCGCCCTGTGATGTTTGCCTGATCTGGGTAACTTTAGTAGCGATTTTTTCCTTCAAATCACGGATTTGTTTGAGTTTGTCCAAAGTGGACGAAGAAGAATTCTTATCCGACAAAATCTGATCCAGGTTTTGAGGCGTATCCGATGAACTTGCAGTTTTTGCGGTGGCTGTAGCGATAAAAGCGTTCATCACGGAGAAACCTGTCAGAATCAAAAATAATGTAATTATTATTTTATTTTTCATAATTTCTCCGGAGTATAAAAGAGTGTTAAAGTTTTAGTCTCACGGTTGCCTGATTCGTCATAAACACTAATACTTAAGGGGTTTATTCCTTCAACCAGGGAAACATCCTGCGAAAATTCTCCATTACCCGAAGATTTAGTCAAAAGAGATTCATTATTGGTATCGACTATTATTATTTTTGGGCCGGCAGGTTGGATTTTTCCTTTAACGGTTGTTTGGCGGGTAAATAAGACAGAATTACTCGCGGGTTCGGTAACATCCAGTGACAAAATGGTTGAGGCAATATCTACCAAAGGCGTGGGAGTTAGCAGTTGATTTGTCTGATTTCCGGAACGGAAAACACGGGATATAAAATTCGGAAAATAAATTACTCCTAATGCTATAAAGCCTCCCATTATAATACCAAAAATGATAGCAATGACGGTATCTTTTTTCACAATTGGTTAAATCTTAAGACTCGACATGCCTCTTGTCAAGTTTGATAAAAAATGATAAAAGTGAAGGAATGGAAATCACATTCATTTCCCACGCTGCATTTAAATTAAGAGGGAACAAAGCCTGCGTTGTAACCGACCCCTTTGACCCTGAGTTTTTAAAAATAAAATTCCCCAAAATTGAAGCTGATATAGTGACCATCAGCCATGAACATCCCGATCATAATTTTGCTGAAGGAGTTGACGCACAACCACTCATAATTCAGGGACCGGGAGAGTATGAAAGTAAAGGAGTCAATATCGTCGGGGTATCCTCATATCACGACGATAAAAACGGGGCAGAGCGAGGAATCAATACTATTTATAGATTTGAGATGGATGGAATTTCTCTTGTACACCTGGGAGATTTAGGTCACAAATTGAGCGATAGTCAACTTGAGCAGTTGGACGGTGTGGATATTCTGATGATTCCGGTCGGGGGATTTTATACGATCCCGCCTTCTCTTGCGGTTGAAGTGGTAAATCAGATAGAACCTCTGGTGATTATTCCCATGCATTATTTGACTCAAAATCTCAAAGGGCCTGAATTTAGTAAACTTAGCGGAGTTGAAGTTTTTTTGAAAGAGATGGGCAAAGAACATACCGAGCCTCAAGCGAAATTTAATATTACCAAAGATAAAAAACCGGTAGAAACAACTATTGTAGTTTTAACACCGTCAGTTTGAATTACTGCGCCTTAAGACAACTGTCCCACACCAGAGGTAAATTATGGCAGAAGCACGTATCCCGCCCCACGACGAACAGGCCGAAGCATCAGTTTTGGGTGCTATTCTTATTGATAAAGATGCAATTTCCGATGTGGTGGATTTCCTGAGGCCTGATTTTTTCTACAAAGACAGCCATAGCTTTATCTATGCTGCCATGATGGCTTTATTTGAAAAGCATGAGCCTCTCGATATTGTTACGATTACAGCGCAACTCAAGAAAATGGAGCACTATAAAGATGTCGGAGGCGCGACTTTCCTAACCGAGCTGACGAATATTGTTCCGACTTCTGCCAATATCGAGGTTTATGCAAAAATAGTCATGGATCATTATGTCAAAAGAAGACTCATTGACAGTTCATCAAGAATTGTGGAGTCGGCCTACAGCGACAAGGGAGAAGCAAAATTTATTCTTGACAAGGCAGAATCAGAAATACTGGCAATTGCCCAGCAAAGAACCCGCCAGGATTTTATACCTATCAAAGATGCATTAGCTGAAAGTTTTGACCGTCTTGACGAGCTTCATAAAAGAGGTTCGGCCTTAAGAGGCGTCTCCACGGGATTTAGCGATGTTGATAACAAACTGGCCGGACTCCAAAAATCGAATCTCATCATACTTGCTGCCCGTCCCGGTCAGGGTAAAACTGCTTTTGTTTTAAATATAGCCCAGCATGTCAGTGTCCACGATAAAATGTCTGTTGGTATATTTTCTCTGGAAATGAGCAAGGAAGAGTTAGTTGACAGGCTTCTTGTGTCACAGGCGGATGTTGATGCCTGGAGGCTTAAAACCGGCAGATTATCGGATGACGATTTCGCCAGACTTTCTGAGGCGATGGGACAGCTTGCCGAAGCACCATTGTATATTGATGACACACCGGGAATAAATATTTTTGAAATTCGTACGAAAGCCAGACGCCTGCAGGTGAGCAAAAATCTGGGACTTTTGATTGTGGATTATTTGCAGCTTATTGATTCCGGTCAAAGATATGACAATCGGGTTCAGGAAGTTTCTATGATTTCGCAGTCATTAAAAAATTTAGCCCGTGAATTAAAAATACCCGTTCTGGCCGTCTCACAATTATCAAGGGCAGTTGAAGCCAGAGGTAGCAAAGTACCGATGCTGGCTGATTTGCGTGAATCGGGTGCTATAGAACAGGATGCGGATGTGGTGATGTTTCTCTATAAAACTGAAACCGAAAGTGAAAAATGGGAACAGCAAATCGTCAAGCTAGGAATTGCCAAACACCGCAACGGCCCCTTGGGCGAAATTGATCTGATATTCAAAGGCGACAGAATCAGATTTTACGGAGTCGAAAAACATAACCAGTAAAAAACAGATGTACATTTTAGGCATTTCAGCTTTTTATCATGACAGTGCTGCCTGTTTAATAGAAGGCGGGAAGATATTGGCGGCAGCGCAGGAAGAGAGATTTACCCGTCTGAAACATGACCATTCTTTCCCGACTCGAGCTATAGAATATTGTTTGTCTAGTCAAAAAATAAGTGAAAAAGACATTAAGATTGTCGCCTTTTATGAAAAACCGATCTTAAAATTTGAAAGAATTCTGGAAACTTACCTGACTTTTGCCCCAAAAGGGAGCACATCATTTCTTCAGGCAATTCCCGTCTGGATAAAAGAAAAGTTATGGATGAAGGATTACCTTTCCGGCAAATTTAACAAAAATATCAAGTTATATTTTCCAGAGCATCACCAGTCACATGCAGCCTCCGCCTTTTTCGCTTCGCCTTTTGGAAAAGCAGCCTTCATTACCGTTGACGGAGTAGGAGAGTGGACAACAACCAGTTTCGGGAGAGGACAAAAAAATAACCTGGAAATATTGTCAGAAATACATTTTCCCCATTCATTGGGTTTGCTTTACAGCGCATTTACATATTATTGCGGTTTCAAAGTGAATTCCGGTGAATATAAACTGATGGGACTGGCGCCCTACGGGATTCCTAAATTTAAAAAACTTATCTTTAACGAACTGATTGATTTGAAAACCGACGGATCATTCCGCTTGAATATGAAATACTTCAATTACTGCACCGGTCTGACCATGGTCAATGAAAAATTTGAGAATTTATTCGGCCGAAAAGCCCTTGGAAGAAACGAAAGTCCGACCGAGTTTTATATGGATATTGCCTGTTCCATACAGGCGGTGACTGATGAAGTAATGCTGGCTATGTCGCGATATGTTTATAAGAACACGGGAGAGAAAAACTTATGTTTGGCAGGGGGCGTGGCTTTAAACTGTGTGGCTAACGGAAAGCTACTGCGGCAGGGACTTTTTAAAAATATCTGGATTCAGCCTGCAGCCGGGGATGCCGGAGGAGCTCTTGGGGCAGCGCTATTTACTTACTATCAGATATTAAATAAACAGAGAAAAGTTAATCACACTCAAGATTCAATGCAGGGATCTTATCTGGGTCCGCAGTTTAATTCCCGGGATATTGAGAAGATACTCAAGAAGGAAAAGATAATATCTAAAAAAATTCCGGATGATAAATTGGTTGGCGCCGTTTCTTCACTCATAAATGATCAGAAAGTCATCGGTTGGTTTCAGGGCAGGATGGAATTTGGACCCCGTGCTCTTGGCAACAGATCGATAATTGCCGATGCCAGAAGTAATAAAATGCAAAAAATCCTGAATTTGAAGATAAAATTCCGCGAAAGCTTCCGGCCTTTTGCGCCATCAGTCATCAAAGAGAAGTTACATAAGTATTTTGATTTGGATTCGGAAAGTCCATACATGCTTTTGGTTGCGGATGTAAAAATGGAATTAAGAAATAAATTGCCGGTTAAATACCGGAGTTTAACGGGACTGGATAAATTAAACGTCCCCAGATCGACAATTCCGGCTGTAACACATGTGGATTACAGCGCGCGGATTCAAACTGTCGATAAAAGAAATAATCCGCTGTACCATAAACTTATTAAAAACTTCGGGGATAAATTCGGCTGTTATGTCATAATAAATACATCATTTAATGTGAGAGGGGAACCGATTGTTTGTACGCCCGAGGACGCTTTAAAGTGTTTTTTCAGGACCGATATGGACTATCTGATTTTGGGAAATTATTTGATTGCCAAAAGAGATCAGAAAATTAAACCGACTGACAAGAGCTGGATGAAGGATTATGAATTAGATTAAAAACATGACAAACAAACAGTATAAGACATTCGGCCGAAATTTTACCATCGTTTTTCTTTTTTGGGGAATTATTTTGTGGTGGCGGGGAAAGTTTTTTTATCCGGTTTTTCTATTATTATCCGTTGTCTTTTTAATTTTAACTTTATTTTTTCCAGAACAGTTAGATTTCATAGAAAAGAAATGGTTACGGTTTACCAAGTTAATTTCAAAAATAATCACCACAACAGTCTTAATGATTTTTTATTATTTTATCTTGACGCCAATTAGTTTAACGAACAGATTATTTGGAGGAAAGTTTCTTGATCTTAAAATCGATAAGAATCAAAAAAGCTACTGGCTGGAGAAGAAAAAAGAGGAAGAAGCAGAAAATTACAGCCGGCAATTTTAATCCGTTTGTCGGATTGATTTATTCAAATTAATTTAGTAAAAATAAGATATACTCCTCTTATGCCGGTTTGTCCCGACGTACGTCGGGGTCAAAACGGCTTAGAGGAAGTTATACTGATTCAATTATATAAAATAAAAGAAGTATATGGGCTTTTTAAGCATCTTAAAGGAATTGTGGGATTTCATGAAGGTCAGGAAAAAGTGGTGGCTTCCGCCGATTATCATTTCCCTGGTGCTACTGGGGATTCTGATCTTCCTCACCGAAAGCTCCACCGTGTCTCCGTTTATTTATACCCTATTTTAAGATTGTGGTGCCGCGAGTCGGAGTCGAACCGACATGAGCGTTTGAAGCTCACAGGTTTTTGAGACCTGCGTGTCTGCCAATTCCACCATCGCGGCATTGACGTCACTCATTATATTTTGTTAGACTTATCTAGTCAACAATATGAAGTTTACCCTAAAGCCGACAGATATCACAGAAATTGAATCTGATGCTGTAGTTTTTTTTAGTTTTGATGCTTCTCTCCCAAATCTCTTAAAAGATCCTTTTCCGTATGCTAAAATCCTCAAAAGAGCAATTGAAAAGGAAAGTTTTAAGGCAGAATTCGGGAAAAAACTGATCATTTCAACTCCAGCCGAAAGTTCAGCCTATAAACTTATTTTAATCGGACTCGGAAAAGAAGAGGAGTTTAATATCTATAAATTACAGGAAGCAGTAGGGCACGCCATAAGAGAGTGCCGTCAGATCAAGGCCCGTAAAATCACTATCAGCATAATGGATATATGGATGAAGAAATTTGGTGCAGAAACAGCAGCACAGACAGTTGTCGAAGCGGTAGAGTTATCTTCATATCAGTTTCAAAAATATCAAAGCATCTCATCCTCAGAGGCGGTGAAGATTGAAGAAGTGATTTTGAGCGTCTCTGCGGCAAGATTGTCATCTGTAGAGGAAGGAATCAGAATCGGTCAGATTTTTGCCCAGGCTACTATTTTTGCCCGCGATCTGGTAAATGATCCTCCTCAGCTTACCACCCCAGCGTACTTGGCTAAAATTGCCGAGGAAATAGCCAAATCAAGCAAGGACGAAATTAAAGTGAAGATTTTTGATCAGGAAGAAATTGCCAAGTTGGGAATGAATGCTTTTTTAGGTGTGGCTCAAGGCAGTAATGAACTCCCTAAATTTATAAAATTAAGTTATAAACCGCGAAATCCTAAAAAAAAGATTATTCTCGCGGGCAAAGGCATAACGTTTGATACAGGAGGTCTGTCTCTTAAAGATGCGAAAAATATGGAAACGATGAAACTTGATATGGCGGGTGCGGCAGCTGTACTTGGCGTATTTCAAGTATTGTCTAAACTTAAAATAAATTATGAAGTGGTGGGACTTATCGCTGCCTGTGAAAATATGCCATCAGGCAAAGCTCTGAAACCGGGGGATATATTACGGGCCTTAAACGGAAAAACAATTGAAGTCTTAAATACCGACGCTGAAGGAAGGTTGACTCTGGCAGATGTCTTATCTTACGGCGTGGAAAAAGAGAAAGCGGATGTCATTATTGATCTAGCGACATTGACCGGTGCCTGCGTCGTAGCACTGGGTGAGGAAATTGCGGGACTATGGGGGAATGATGAAAAATTATTGAATGAAATTGAGGATTGTGCAAAACTCACAGGTGAAAAACTTTGGCGCATGCCGCTGGAGTCAGGATATAAGGATCTGATTAAAAGTCATATTGCAGATGTCAAAAATATCGGTGGGAAATGGGGAGGTGCGATTACGGCATCCCTTTTTCTTCATGAATTCGTCGGAAAAACCCCCTGGATCCATCTTGATATCGCGGGCCCATCCTTTACAGAAAAAAATACTCCTCATTGCCCGACAGGAGGGACAGGGTACGGTACGAGATTACTTCTTCGTTTTCTGACTACCAGTTAAAAAGATAAATCATGCTAAAACAATATCTCGATCTGATCCGAAATCGTCATTTCCGTAATTTATGGCTTGGTCAAATTACATCTCAAATCGCCTTGAACATGCTGTATTTTGTCCTGGCTATAAAAGTTTACCAGGATACCCGGTCAAATGCTGCGGTTTCTTATATGATTCTGGCCTTCGGTATTCCATCTATCATCTTCGGAATTGTGGCTGGAGGAATTGTCGATAAATGTAATAAAAGGACAGTACTTTTGATGTCGAACATCGTCAGAGTTTTTATTTTAGCCCTATTTTACTTATTTCTGAATAATATTTTTTTGATCTACCTGTTTACCATAATCATCTCTATTATTACCCAGTTTTTTATACCCGCTGAAGCTCCATCCATTTCTTTTTTGGTTTCAAGCGACCTCCTTCTTACGGCTAATTCACTTTTTACAGTCAGCTTTTATGTGTCAACCCTCATGGGATTTGTATTGGCCGGACCATTTATCAAGATATTCGGAACGAGTAACGTTTATTTATTTATGGCAGCTCTGATGAGTTTAGCCTCATATTTTGTATATAAATTGCCCAACATTGGTCAACAGCTGGATAACATAAAAAATCTGGTAGATTTTAAAACAATCAGAGCAAATATACAGGAGGGAATCCACTATATTTTTTCCCACCAAAGGGTAAAACAAAGCCTGATTCTGATGACATTTTCTCAAGCTCTGATTGCGACCTTATCTGGCTTGGCCCCGGGGTTTGCCGACCGAATTTTATCTATCGATCTGGCTGACGCTTCATACATCGTGATGGGTCCTGCCGCTATCGGGTTGATTTTGGGGGCAATTTGGGTAGGAGGATATGGCATGAAGTATTTGAAAGGGACTCTTATCTTGATCGGAATTATCGCCTCCGGAGTAACTCTTCTTTTCTTATCCTTATTAACACGAGCGAAAACACCCAGTATTGTCATTTTTATAAGACATAATCCTTTTATTATCAGTAATTTGGCCGTCGCAGTCGTCCTTCTCTTACTTATGGGCTTTTTTAATTCACTTATAAATGTGCCTTCCAGCACGATCCTGCAGGAAGATTCTGAAAGCGATATCAGAGGCAGGGTATATGGTGTCTTAACCTCACTCACAGGCGGAGTATCTTTTCTTCCGGTTGTTTTTTCAGGCATATTGGCTGATATTTTAGGAGTTGGTTCAGCGCTTTTTATATTGGGAATAATAATTTTATTAATAGGGTTTTACCAATACTTGAAACGCATTGAAGTAAATAATATTATCAAATGACTATCTAAATATTATGTGGCCGATATTATATTCACTCGGAAATTTTAATGTTTATTCCTTCAGTGTTTTTATGGCTCTTTCGTTTATAATTTCCACCTTTGTCATTTTTAAATTGGGGCGTGAAGATCTGATGGAAGAGGAATATCTTGATCTCTATTTATACAGCAGTATAGTGGCTCTTGTGGCTGCCCGAATGACTTTCATAATTTTAAATTTTGAAAAATTCAGATATAACTTTCTCAAATATTTTTTAGTGCGCGAAGCGCCAGGGCTTTCACTTCTGGGAGGTCTTATCGGAGCCTTCATATTTTTTTGGTGGTATGTGAAAAAGCACCGTTATAATTTCAAGCATGTAGTTGATGTTTTCAGTCTTGCTACATGTGTTGGTCTTATCCTTGCCAAAATAGGCGAACAGCTTGGAGGGGCAGGATTTGGCAAAGAAACAGCCCGTTTTTTAGGTGTGAAGATTGCGGGGCTTATCGGATACCGGCATCCGGTAGAATTATATGAAAGCGTGATATTGTTAATCCTTGCTGTATTTTTATTTATTCTATTTGATAAAACAAAACATAAAAAAGTGCCTGGAGGAATGGTTTTTACGGTATTCGCCTTTATACTGGCACTTTCTTCATTTCTTCTTGAATTCTTAAAGGTATCTGATTTATACTTATATGGATTAAGTTTACGCCAGTATGTATGCCTGTTTATAATATTAGCCATTTCAGTGCCTTTATATAAAAATTTATTGATTATAAAATCATTACGGGAGGAAAATAAAAAATGAAATACCCTAAACACATTCTTGTAGATATAAAAAATCACCTTTTAGCGGAAAGGTCCAATACCAATCAAAAACTGGAGTCTATCAAATCCCAGGATCCATTTTCAGATCCGGATCGGACTAATGATAACGCAGCCTCTGATACAGAAGCGAGTGAAGAAAGCTCGCATGACAGGCTGGAAGCTTTAGAAAAAGAACTCCAATTAAATTTGGCGGAAGTAAATCAGGCTTTGGAAAGAATCGAAAAAGATTCTTACGGCAAATGTCTGAGATGTCAATCATTTATAGATACTGAAAGACTGGCTATCAAACCCACCGCGCTCTACTGCGTCTCTTGTGAAGCTAAAAAATAGCGCCAATTGTCTGCCTTGAACATTAATTACAATGAAGATAAAAATACTCTTTGAGGATGAAGATTTAGCCGTTTTGGATAAGCCTGCGGGAATTGTGGTGAACAGAGCAGTATCCGTGAAGGGAGAAACTATACAGGATTTTGTTGAAGAAAACATCAAGTTAAAGGCAATGTTCGGGGACAGTACAGATTTTTTATCGCGCTCAGGAGTAGTTCATCGTTTGGATAAGGATACCTCAGGAGTGCTTTTAATTGCTAAAAATACAGCAAGTTTTGTCTCTCTTCAGTCATTATTTAAGGAGCGAAAAATCAGCAAAAAATATAAAGCGTTAGTACACGGAAAAGTGATTCCAGAAAGCGGTGAAATCAAGGCTCCTGTGGGTAGGCTTCCCTGGAATAGGGAACGGTTTGGGATATTATCAGAAGGTAAAGAGGCTCAAACAGGTTACCGTGCTTTATTTTTTTATGAATTTGAAAAACAATTGTTTTCCTTGCTTGAGGTGAGTCCGTATACAGGCAGGACACATCAAATCAGAATTCATTTGAAATATATAGGACATAGTATCGTCTCCGATAAATTCTACGCAGGAAGAAAAACTTATCGGCAAGACCTGACTTTTTGTCCAAGATTATTTCTGCATGCATCTAACCTCAAATTTAAACATCCTGTTACTGGTTTGGATATCGAAATCATAAGCGGGTTTCCGGAAGACCTGCTTGGAGTGTTGTTAAAAATGAGCAAATTAGATAAGTAGATAATTTAGATATATTGGATACAGGATCTTGACAAAACACTGTTCAATATTATAAAAAATATATATACTTATATAAATAGTATTTAATTAATCGGTATTATATCAATCTAAACTATTATAAATATTAAATTAAAACAAATATGGGAAATTTCGGAACTTTTTACAAGGGAGAGAAAAAGAAATTAAAGCGAACTGATTTGGAAAAAAAAGCCAAAAATATTGCCGGCCAATCTTCTTTTGTTTTGCCTCAAGTGGAAATCATAAAAAAAGGCAAAGATGAAGCTTAGAACAAGGAAGAGTATTCCAGGTCACCGGATCCGGAAAGCGATTATTTGGATTTTATTTTTTCTGTTTTTTATTTTCCTCATAAAGCTCTTTTGGCAAAAAAACATTTGGAACGCCGCCGACAGAGTATCAATCATCTTGGAAAGCCGGTCTGTAAAAGATGCGGGTGGAATCAAATTAGATTTATTTTCCTATGATCCAAAACTTAAACAAGCGGTAATATTGACTATTCCGGAAAATACCATGCTTGATGTTCCGTTCGGTTATGAAACTTACCAGGCATCGTCTGTTTACAAACTTGGCGAATTGGATAAAAAAAAGGGGGGAGGAAGGTTGCTTGCTAAATCCGTTGAAAACACATTTGGTGTGGTATTAGACGGTTTTTATGTTTTTGATGACAATATTTATCCAATGCTTCCTCAGAATAAAAATGAGGTGATAGAGTTTAAGAGAAAATATTTTTCCTTATTTGGCCTCTTTTCCAATATGAGCAGTTTATTTACCAATTTCCACAATATAGACACTAACTTTTCCTTTCTTGATAAACTTCATCTCTGGAACGCGCTTCGCCAACTCCGCTTGGATCAAATTACCGTTTATGATTTAGATAAAATTAAATTGCTGACAGATACGAAACTCCCGGATAATACCACGGTAAAAATTGTGGATAAAGACCTTTATGACGCCTTTTTTGATGGCGTCTATTATGATTCTGCAATCCGCGCGGAAAAAATTACAGTTGAAGTGGTGAATGCCACCGGTCAGGAAAGAGTAGCAAGTCAATTTGCCAGACTGATGGAGGCGGTAGGGTCTAAAGTAATAATTAAATCTACTGCAGATAAGGAAGAAGATTACACCTGTAAACTTTATCTGAATTCAGATAAACTGAAACTTAGTTCGATTGTGGCAAAATTGAAGACTGTCTATAAGTGTAAAATTGCTACTGATCAGAATGATTCTTCAATACATGCCGATATAAAAGTTATTTTAGGCAGAGGTTATCTCTTATGATTTTTTGGATTGGTCTTATTGTCATATTTTTTATTTCCCTGATACTCGCAATTTTATCCGTGAAAAAGGAGATGTCCGTACCGGATGAGGTGAAGAGTATAAAAATTCGTAACAGAAATGTTTTAGGAGGAGTAATTTTATTTTTTAAGAGAAAGGTTGTCCATTATTCTGCAGATTCATCGGATTCCGATTTTTCTTCATTGGATTGATCATCTAGGGTTTCGTCTTCGCTTCCCTCAGATTTATGCAAATCTCTTAAGGCCCGCGGGGTTGACGAAGCATAATAATCGTGTGTTGTCATAAACGTTGGCTGATTTATAAGTTTTTTACCTCTTTTAATTTCTTTGATAAAGATAGAGATGCCTTTACTGTGAATGTTTTTGATAAAAACATGATAATCATTGCCTGCTTGAATAAATTTTGAAAGGCGGAATGAAACATCATCGGGAAGCGCCCCAATATATGTATTATTCGAACTTCTAATTTCTACAGTATGTTTTTTCGGATGAAGATAAACCGTGTCACCGATATGGAGTTTTGATAAGACGCTAAACGGAGCAGTATTGGTGAGAATGACGATTTTAGTTTTACCCGGTTCTTCTATAAACTGTCCCGGGGTAATCTGTGAAGAAACAATGGAAACAAGAGAGTTTTCTTTAAACGATTTTGGAAGCGATTTGATTTTCTCTAAATTTTTTTGGGCGATGTGGTTATATTTATCGAGACTTAATATCTGACGGTATATTTTTTTTGCCTTCTCTATTTTACCGAGTTTGGTATAAGCGTAGGCTAATCTTTTGAGAGCATCAATATCATCAATGTTTATTTCGAGCAAAGCTTTGTTATTATCGACAGCTTGTTTCCAATCGTGGGTTAAAGCGCAATTTATCGCATTTTGTTGAAGATTTGGCATTTGAAATGATTGAAAAGGATGGGAGTAGTTTACGAACCTTCTTGAGAAAAGTCAAGTAGCAGGATATAATAAAATGCTTATGTCAGGTCACTCTAAATGGTCTAAAATCAAACATCAGAAGGAAACAACCGACGCTGCGAAAGGTAAAATATTTACCAAGCTCGGTAACGCCATAACATTGGCAGTTCGCCAAGGAGGCGGCAACTCTGATCCTGATTCAAATTTTAAATTAAGGCTGGCCATTGATAAGGCCCATCATCATAATATGCCTAAGGCAAATATAGATAGAGCTTTAGAACGCGCTAGGGGAGTAGAGGATGGAAATAATATTGAAGAAATTATTTATGAAGGTATGGGTCCATCCGGTGTAGGACTGATTATAGTTGCAACTACCGACAACAAACAAAGGACAGTTGCGGAAATTAAAAATATTTTGGAAAGGAATGGAGGAGCACTTACTCCCGGAGCGGTAGCGCCTATGTATAATCACGTAGGATTAATTCGCATACAGAAGGATATAAATACTTTATTCGATAAGGTGATGGAGCAGGCAGTGGAAAAAGGAGCCTTAGATATCGCCGATTCTAATGACGTCATAGAAATATATACTAAAAAAGAAGAAGTTCATAAGATTAAGATGGAATTGGAGCAAACAGGTTTAAACATTCTCTCTTATGAGTTGCTATTCAAACCGACAGTCCAAGTCAAACTAAGAGATAATCATCAAATAGAGGTGGTTGACAGTTTGGTACAAAAGCTCGAAGAATTGGAAGATATACAAAAAGTCTACTATAATTACACCCTTTAATGCTATTTTTATCGCGCTTTAAATCTAAAATCAGATTTTTATATCTGAATTCCCGACGGAAAAACAGCTTTCTGGATAAACGGCAAAGATTTGTTATTCAAACCCTGTTTTTAACAGCCGGACTTTTAATTACCCAACTTATCTGGCAGGATGTCAGATTTGCCATGGTTGTTATTTTAAGTCTTTTTTCATATATCCTGACAGCCTGGTCCTTGACTGAAGGCGTGAAGGGGATTGAGTGGTATATGCTTTTTATCCTGCCGGTATTTTTTACACTTTCGGTATCCCTTTTTTATTTTCTCCTGCCGGCCAGATGGTTTATCAGGATCATAATTCTGACTATATTTTCAGTCGGTACATATGCATCTCTTTTAGTTGAAAATATTTATAATGTGGCAGTAGACCGTTCGATTCAGCTCTTGCGGGCCGCTCACAGCATCGGATTATTTATTACATTAATCGTGATTTTTTTATCCGCAAATATAGTTTTTTCACTCAGACTTCCCTTCTATGACAACTTTTTTTTAGTCAGCATTTTTGTCTTTATTCTTTCTCTTCAATCATTATGGTCGGTAAATCTGGATCAAACAATTTCGCGTAAAATTTTACTCTATAGCCTGACGGTTGGTTTAGCAGTCGGGGAGGTCGCCTTGGTTTTATCTTTCTGGCCTATTGAAAATGCCACCTATTCTTTGCTTATTACCTGTGTGTATTATGTGTTGATCGGTATACTGCAGCTTAATCTTCAGGAAAAATTATTTTTTCAATCTTTAAAAGAATATATTAGAGTATTTATTATAATTATTTTACTCAGTATTCTGGTAACCAGATGGGGTGGAAGATAGGGAAGAGGGGAGGCGTAGTGGTTGAAAGCAGTGTTATAGTTTGATATATTACATAGCCTATAGTAATTATTGTGGATAGTTTTCACGGGAAACTTTTCACGATATGCAAATTATGCAATTGAGTCTTCTAAAGCAAGCATCACTAACAACATCCAGAGAGTGCTAAGGAGACGCGTCTAATAACATGACCATGTTGTTTAGATTGCGCTCCTTTGTGGCGAATCCAAAACGGACATGTTATTTTGGAGTTCGCCCTAATTTGAGGCTATTTTATATTCTTATCTTATCCTGACGCTCTTATTATACTTCTCTCCAGGTTAATGAACACTTATATTGTGCATAAATATAATATTTTAGATTGACCTAATGCGCTAAACGTGATTCAATATCTGCATTCCAATAATTTATAGCCTCATTATTAAAGTTTTAGAGCGTAGTAAAGCGCTAAAATAACCGAAATCATATTCTATTACGAACATGTTTTTATCATCTATTCAGCCGTGTTATTTATGATTAATCGCGCCTTGAAGCCTTATTCTTGCATACTCCAGACCTAGAAGAATGAGGTTAAATATTATACACTGAATATTATTTGTTTGAGGCTATTATTAAAGACATAGAGCGGTATTATGCTCTAAATCCAAGCATATAGGATCTATCCGTATCATATAAATGCAGCCTCAAATATGATTGTTAAGCGCATTACGAAGCTCTATATAACGTATTTAAAAAACCCGAAAGACTATATACTAAAGAACATCAACGCTTATGATAATTAATGATTACTTCAAGAATAAGCATTGATGCAAACAATGATAAGTATTGAGTCATTAATGTATAAAGAGTGTGTGTTCGTTCTCTGAACAGTTCAGCTTCCTGATATAACTTTGTCATCGCGAGGCCCGATGCGCATCGGACCGAAGCGATCTCAGAGATTGCTTCGTTTCCGGCTCGCAATGACAAGAATAGAATAGAGATTATCTTAGAACAACCCCGGATCGAGTACAAACAGTATAAGGTCGCACAATATACCTTTTGCGACATATTTAACGATCTGCGGGAGAACACCCATTATTGGTCTGATTTTACTTTCTTTATAATTTCCTAATAAATATTTTACTAAATTTATTTCTCTAAAAAATTTCGATTATCACCGCTTATGAAATTATCCCCAAAATTTTAAAATATACGAAATTACCTGACATATACCACTTAATCATCGCCATATCTTTTTCAAGACGACTTTGATACACGTCATGAGATTAAACAAGCCATTGTAGGGCATTACAGTGAGTCTCTGATTCTATAGACAGGAGCAATCCATATTGACTTTGGGTATTGACTGCCGCAAAATGTATATATGGATTTAGAAAAAGCAATTGTCGATTTTCTGGAGTATCTGGAAATAGAAAAAAATTCCTCCAAACTGACCATTCGTAATTACCGGCATTACCTGACAAGATTTTTAACATATTGTCAAAAATCAAATTCGCAGAATATCAGATGTAGCGATATTACCATGGAACTGATTCGCAGTTTCAGATTGTATTTATCAAGACTCAGTGATAAGAACGGCGCAACGCTTAAAAAGATTACCCAGAATTACCATCTCATAGCTCTGAGAGCGCTACTTCGTTATTTAATAAAAAAGGATATTAAGACTCTAGCCCCTGAAAAAATTGATTTAGCCAAAGCTGATGCCAGGTCACTGAAATTTTTAACCCGCGATCAGGTGGACAGGCTCTTAAATATGCCGGTAGTTTCGACCCGAAATGGTCTTCGCGATAAAGCAATCCTCGAGACTCTTTTCAGTACAGGACTTCGGGTCAGCGAGCTGGTCCGGCTGAACCGTGATTCGATAGATCTTTCCAGCCGCGAGTTTGGCGTGATTGGAAAAGGACAGAAAATCAGAGTGGTCTTTTTATCTGAGACTGCGGTGATCTGGATTAAAAAATACCTTGCTATTAGAGATGATATATATTTGCCTTTATTTATCAGGTACGGAGGCAAAAAAGAAGAGATTACCGCGTCAGGTGAAAAGTTAAGGCTAAACGTCCGCAGCGTACAACGGATTGTCGCTAAATACGCGCGTAAAGCCAGATTACCTATCGCTATTACTCCTCACGGCTTGAGGCACAGTTTTGCTACTGATCTTTTATCTAACGGCGCTGATTTAAGAGCCATACAGGAAATGCTTGGGCATAAAAACATTGCTACAACACAAATTTACACTCATGTGACTAATCCTCAACTGAAAAGTATTCATCAAAAATTCCACCACAGGTAATTTATTATTTCATATGCGTACAATTATCATTTCAGATCTACATCTTACCCGCAGGTTTGAAAAAAGAAAATTCAATTTTTTAAAAAAAATCATAGAAAAGTCAGATCAAGTCATCATTAACGGCGATTTATGGGATTATTATTTTTCAAGTTTCAGTCAATTTATGAGTAGCCAATGGCGTCAGCTTTTTCCCTTATTAAAGGAAAAAAAGACTGTTTATCTATACGGTAATCACGACCGGAAAAAGTGGTGCGACTCGCGGGTAAATGAGTTTTCCATCAAACAAGGTGATCGATTTAGCATCAAGTTTAATAAAACAAGTTTACAGATCGAACACGGTAATCGAATTGCAATGGCTCAAGACGACCAATATCCCTGGATTACAGAGTTCCGGTCGACTATTGCTATCTTTATCATATTAGCAAGGAGATTTTTGCAATCCAAATCAGGGAAACAACGATTAAAAAAATTTAATATCATCATGATTGAATGGTGGAAGAATAATAGAAAATTAAATCAGTGGTTAGTTTGCGGTCATAGCCATGTAAAGGAATACAATTTATCCCAAAGATTCATCAATACCGGTTATATAGGGTACGGAATAGGACAGTATTTAAAGATTGATGATGAAGGTTTTCAGTTGGTAGAAGAAAGATATTAACTAGGTGTAGATTGCTTTACCACGCGGATTAAATTCGCAAATAAATAAGCCACATTTACCGGTCCGACACCTCCTGGCGCGGGTGTATAGAACGCAACTTTATTGGCAATTTTCTTCTGATCATAATCAGTTTGTAGCTTTCCATCCTGCCGATATAGCCCAATGCCAATCAGAATAGCGGTGGATTTAACTATATCATGTCGCACAATATTGGGTTTTCCTACACAACTAATGATAATGTCGCTTTCTGAAATTAATTCATCTCTATTTTTAGTTTGGCTGTGGGCCTGGCGATAAAGAATTCCATGTTTACGAAAATATTCGGCTACCGGCGTTCCTCCCGACTCTCCCCTACCAATGATGAGGATCTTTTTATTTGAAAGCCAATCATGAAAATTTTTTCTTGTGCCTATCTTTTGCTGGACGCACTCAAGAATTTTATATACAGATAAAGCGATTGGAGCTTCACAACTGGATTTAGGATGGAACCCGTCTACATCTTTTTGAGGAATAACTAACGTTTTGAGGATAGTTTCGGGAATCGGAAGAGGAAAAGGCCGCTGGATAATTATGCCATGGACATCGGAATTTTTATTTAATTTATTTAGTTTATCAATGATTGATCTTCGAGTAGCGGTATTTCTTATTTCGAACAAAGTTACCTTGATTCCAAGCTCCAAACCGAGTTTTTGTTTTTGTCTGATATATGTGCGGATACTGTCATCTGTATCATTAAAAACTATGGCCAGTTGTGGGATTAGGCTTTTTTTTTGAAGATGAGAAACCTCTTTCTGCAGAGACTTTTTAATCTCCAAAGCGATCTGTTTGCCGTCTATAATCATGATTGATTTTCTAATTTAGACAGGTAGCTGCTGCTATGGAATCATCCTTGTCTGAAAATCTCATGAGTATTACCCCTTGTGTTGCCCGTGAAAGGCGCGGTACTGATTTTAATGGAAGTTTGACAATCTGGCCTTTGACTGAGGTTAAAATCAGAGTTTGGCAGTCAGGCGCGATCATCTGGGCGCTGGCAATTTTACCGGTTTTACCCGTCACTTTGGCGACTTTTACTCCCTGTCCTCCCCTATGTTGTCTCGGGAAATTTCCGACAGGCGTTTTTTTACCGATACCTTTTTCCATCAAAGCCAGAAAATCACAGCTCTTATTTTCCTCATTGATTATCTCCATTGAGACGACGCGATCATCTTTAGAGATGGCAATACCCCTGACTCCCATGGTGTCACGACCAGTGGACCTGACCTCGTCTTCGGTAAATTTAATCGCTTTGCCATTATGGGTTACAAGTAAGATAAAATCTTTGCCGGTAGATAACTTAGCCCACGAAAGTTCGTCGTCGCGTGTTAATTTGACAGCAATAAGCCCGCTTTTTCTGATATTTTTATATTCCGGAAGTTTCGATTTTTTAACCGTCCCTTTACTCGTTACCATAATAATATAGGGGTGAGTTTGATCTTTATCTTTGACATTTGGGTACGTCAGGACAGAGGTCACCATTTCATTCTGATCGATTTCGATCAAATTGATAATGGCTTGTCCTTTACTGACCCGGGTACTTTCGGGAATATCCCACACCCGCATCTGATAAACTTTGCCTTTATTGGTGAAAAAAAGTATGTTATCGTGGGTTTCTGCTGAAATCAGCTGTGAGATGGAATCTTCACTTTTTGTGGTCATGCCGATTACCCCTTTTCCTCCCCTGCCCTGAGTTTTAAAAGTGGAGGGTTGTTGCCGTTTGATATAACCGGTTTTGGTGATCGTTATAACTGCCGCTTCATTCGGAATGAGTTGTTCATCACTGAATTCACCTACTTTTGATTTATAAACTCTGGTGCGTCTGGCGTCTCCGTATTTTTCCTTGAGTTTGACGAGTTCCTCTTTGACTACTTTAAGAATTTTTTCCGGATGGGCCAGAAGGTCACTTAGATATGCTATGGTTTCTCTGATCATGGCCAGTTCATCTTCAATTTTCTGTCGTTCCAGGGCAGCCAGGCGTTTCAGCTGCATATCGAGAATTGCCTGGGCCTGAAGTTCCGACAGGGAAAATCTTTTCATCAGTGAATTTCTGGCGTCGAGCACATCTTTGGCTTTTTTAATTATTTCAATGACTTCATCGATGTGGTCAACCGCTATTTTCAAGCCTTCGAGGATATGTTCGCGTGCTTTGGCTTCCTTAAGCTCGAATTCACTTCTTTTTCTAATTACGCTATAGCGGTGTTTAATATATTCGTCTAGAATCAGTTTCAGTGTTAAAGTCTGAGGGGTACCGTTGACCAAAGCGACCATGTTGACCGGAAAACTTGTCTGGAAAGCGGTATGTTTATATAAATTATTCAGGACTTTTCGCGGTACAGAATCCCTTTTCAGTTCGACCACTACCCTTATGCCGTGACGGTCAGATTCATCCCGCAGGTCACTAATTCCGTCAAGTTTTTTGTCTTTAACCAGTTCTGCGATATGGGCAACCAGATTGGCTTTATTTACCTGGTAAGGCAGTTCGGTGACAATTATGGCCGATTTTCCCTGTCCTATATCCTCGATATCGGTTTTGGCTCTCATGATGATTTTGCCTTTGCCGGTTGCATAAGCATTTCGGATTTCATCGATATCATAAATCATGCCGGCTGTAGGAAAATCAGGACCTGTGATGAAATTCATTAACTCGTCTACGCTCACATCGGATTGAAGAATTAATTCTTCTTTAGCAGCCGGGTCACTTATCGATTTTTTGACGAATTTGCTTTTGCCGATAAGAAAAATTATGGCGTCAACAACTTCTGTCAGGTTATGGGGCGGGATTTTGGTAGCCATTCCAACTGCAATTCCGTCTGATCCCATGAGGAGTAGATTGGGAAGCTTGGCCGGTAGCCAGTCCGGCTCCATTAAAGTACCGTCAAAATTTGGAGAAAAATTAACAGTATCCTTTTCGAGATCAGCTTGGATTTCCAGAGCAATCCTAGCCAACCGTACTTCCGTATACCTCATGGCGGCAGGAGGATCTCCATCGACCGAACCGAAATTTCCTTGGCCGTCAATAAGAGGATAGCGCATGGAAAAATCTTGCGCCAGGCGGACTAACGCGTCGTAGACAGGCGAATCACCATGGGGATGGTATTTACCCAATACCTCTCCGACAACCTTGGCCGATTTAGTATGACGGGAGGGAGGATACAAACTAAGCTGGTGCATAGCAAAAAGTATTCTTCTATGAACTGGCTTGAGACCGTCCCTGACGTCAGGAAGGGCTCTGGAGACGATGACGCTCATCGCATAATCCAGATAACTCCTCTTCATTTCCGCAGATATTTCAGTCGGTAGAAGTTTTCCTATATTCATAAGGTAATATTAATCTTAGGATTATTTTAATAAAAATGGAGCGATTAAAAGAGCCACGATCTGCACAATTTTCATCATGGGATTAAGTGCAGGACCGGCAGTATCCTTTAGAGGATCCCCTACGGTGTCACCAACAACTGCCGCTTTATGGGCATCGCTTCCTTTACCGCCTAAATGTCCATCCTCGATATATTTTTTAGCATTATCCCAAGCTCCTCCGGTGTTGCACATAAATAAAGCCAACATCAGACCGGTGACCACAACCCCTCCCAAAAAACCACCCAAAGCTTCAGCACCTAAGAAAGCGACAAGAATTGGCATGATTACAACCATCAGGGCCGGAATAACAAGTTCTTTTTGGGCTGCAGACGTAACAATCTCGACTGCTCTTGAATAGTCAGGTAAATTCACTCCCTCCATGATTCCTTTGATTGTTCTGAACTGGCGCCTGACTTCTTCAACAACCTGAAAGGCAGCTTTACCTACTGAATCAATAAGTCTTGAACTGAAAAGGAAAGGCAAGGCTCCGCCAAGAAGAAGTCCAACAAATACCTTTGGTAAAGCGATATCGATTGATGTCAAACCGGTTGCTTCAAAATAAGTGGCAAAAAGAGAACTTGCGGCAACTGCTGCCGATCCAACCGCAAATCCCTTAGTTAAAGCTTTAGTGGTATTTCCGACCGCATCCAGTGCGGAGGTAACTGCACCTGCTTTTCCACCAAGGGATGCCATTTCGACCAGGCCCTGCGCATTATCAGCGATAGGTCCGAAAGTGTCTAAAGACATTATGATGCCTGTTGTGGCAAGCATGCCCATACCAGCTAAAGATATACCGTAAAAACCAAGGAAATAAAATCCGGCAAAAATTGTAGCTGCGATTATCAGTACTGAGATAAAAGTTGACTCCATTCCTTTGGCTAGACCTGTGATAAGCAAAGTTCCGGCCCCTGTTTTAGCAGACTCGGCTATATCAAGTACCGGTTTTTCCGCGGGCCCGGTATAGTATTTGGTAACGTACAAAAGCGCCAGCATCGAGATAATTCCTGTAACAGCTGCATATCCGGCTTTTGGCTCTCCCAAAAGGTATACCGCCAAACCCATGAAAATGACAATTGCGGCAACCGCTGAAATGACAAATCCGCGAATCAAAGGCTTGATTGGATCTTCCTGTTCGTTTTTTACTTTCACAAAAAAGGTGCCGAGAATTGACGTTAAAATAGCTCCAGATCTGGCTAAAAGGGGAAAAACCACGCCCTTCAAACCAAACATATGTCCACCCAATATCATGGCTGCGACGATCGTGAGAGCATATGACTCAAAAACATCAGCTGCCATACCGGCACAATCTCCAACGTTATCTCCCACGTTATCTGCTATAACTGCCGGATTGCGCGGATCATCTTCAGGAATGCCTGCTTCAACTTTGCCCACCAAATCCGCGCCCACATCAGCGGCTTTGGTAAAAATCCCGCCGCCCAATCTGGCAAATACCGAAATCAGAGAGCCGCCAAAACCCAAGCCAATCAAAGATTTCAAATCGCCGGTTACCGCGTAAAAACCTGCGACTGACAGAAGGGCCAGCCCAACAACCAGAAATCCTGTTACTGATCCGCCTTTGAAAGCCAA
>CAYIFB010000001.1:38657-112494 GCA_964362665.1 uncultured Gammaproteobacteria bacterium
GGATCATCTTCAGGAATGCCTTTTTCGACTTTGCCAACCAAATCAGCACCCACGTCCGCGGCTTTAGTGAAAATTCCTCCTCCCACTCTCATAAAAAGGGCTAAAAGGGCGGCTCCAAAGCCGTAGCCTACCAGTACATTAGTTGCCTGTTTAGTGACCATTTCACTTCCCTGTCCGATATAGGAAAAATACGACCACATATAAATTAGTGAAACGCCAAGAAGTCCTAAACCCACGACCAGCATGCCATTGACAGTACCGGCTCCGAATGCAGTTTTTAGGGCTGGACTCAGGCCTTTTTGCGCATTATTGGCAGTTCTGACATTTGCCCGGACTGCAATCCACATGCCGAAATAACCGATGATGGCACTAAAAAGAGCTCCCAGAAAGAAAGTCACGGCCATTCCCAAGCCTTTGGTAAAATATATTAAAACCAGAAGGACCAGCATGAAGATGGAAACAACTTTAAATTGTCTTTTCAGATACGCCATGGCACCCTGCTTGATGGAATCGGCAATTTTTCGCAGTTTTTCACTTCCTTCGTCTTCAGCCAGGATTTTCCTGGAAAGATAAAACCCGTAAAGAAGTGCCAAAAGAGATGTTAACGGAGCAGTAAAAAGAGCGATTAATTGAATATCCATATTTTTCCTCCAGTCAATATTTCTAAAATAATTTTATTATTATACATCCAAATTTGCCATTTTGGCATGGGACTGTATAAATCTTTTTCTCGGCATGACGTCATTGCCCATGAGCATGGTAAAAGTTTCATCGGCTTTAGCGGTATCCTCAATCGTTACATGTTTTAATATTCTGTTGACAGGATTCATAGTGGTTTCCCAGAGCTGTACTGGATTCATTTCTCCCAAGCCTTTGTATCTTTGGATCAAAGGCTGGATTTTTCCTCCGGCCATTTTTTTTAAAATCTCTTCTTTTTCCTGTTCATTATAAGCATATTGAATGTCTTTGCCTGCCTGGATTTTATATAAAGGAGGCTGTGCGATATAAAGATGGTGATTTTGTACGACGTATGGCAGGTGCCGGTAAAAAAAGGTCAAAAGCAAAGTCATGATATGCTCTCCGTCGACATCCGCATCAGTCATGATTATAATCCGATGATAGCGGAGTTTTTCAGGCACTAGACTTTCGGAAATTCCCATGCCCAAGGCGATTACCAAATCTTTGATTTCCGAAAATTCTAATATCCTGTCCAGCCGGGCGCGTTCAGTATTTAGTATTTTACCTCTGAGAGGAAGAATTGCCTGGAATTTACGGTCCCGGCCTTGTTTGGCGCTGCCTCCTGCTGAATCTCCTTCTACTATATATATTTCTGATTCTGCAGGTATCCGGCTCTGGCAATCGGCAAGTTTTCCAGGAAGAGATGCCCCTTCCAATGCGCCTTTTCTGATGATGGCATCTTTGGCGGCTTTGGCTGCCAGACGTGCCTTGGAGGCGAGATAGACTTTTTCGAGGATTGCCCGGGCGTCTGAGGGATGTTCTTCAAAATACATGTCCAGTGCTTCATTCAAAGCGCTTTGGACCAGAGGTTGAATTTCGGGATTTCCCAGTTTAGTCTTAGTCTGGCCTTCAAACTGCAAATCCTGGGAAGACATTTTAATATATATTACCGCGGTCAATCCTTCACGGGTGTCTTCGCCGATGATCGATTCATCGTTGTTTTTGAAAGCACCTATTTTTTTGCCGTATTCATTTATACTGCGGGTCAGGGCCATCTTAAATCCTGTGAGATGAGTGCCTCCTTCTGCGGTATTGATTACATTGACGTAACTTTCCAGATTTTCATTAAAACCGTCATTATACTGAATGGCGATCTGTACCTCCACATTACCTTCCGTCTTTTGGACGAAAATCGGTTCATGCAGGGAAATTTTATTGCGGTTGATGGATTTTACCAGTGCCGATATTCCGCCTTCGAAATAATAATGCGTTTCCGTTCTGCTTCTCTCATCAAAGAGATGAAAATATAGCTTCGGTACGAGATAAGCCCTTTCCTTGACCTGTTTTTTGATGATTTCAAAGTCACTGACAATTCCTTGTTTAAAGATTTCTTCGTCAAGAAGAAAACTGGAGATAGTGCCTGTTGGGGGCGGATTTTTGATAAAGGTATTGGGGAGAGTTTCGATTTTCTGTTTCAGAAAATCATCCAGGTCTTTTATTTCAGTGACTTTTGTGACAGGTTTCCCTTTGCTATACTCCTGTTTATATAATTTATCATCACGAAGTACGGTAACTTTCATCCAGATGGATAGTGCATTAACAACAGATGCACCGACACCGTGCAAGCCTCCTGATACTTTATAGGCTTGTGATTCAAATTTTCCTCCTGCGTGAAGCTTGGTCATGACCACTTCCAAAGCTGAAGCTTTATATTTAGGGATAGTATCTACGGGGATTCCCCGACCGTCATCAAGGACTGTGACAGAATTATCCGGGTGGACGATGACCCAAACGTTTTTGGCAAATCCGGCCAGTGCCTCATCGACTGAATTGTCGATAATTTCAGTAATACAATGATGAACTCCGGTTAAAGAAGTGGAACCGATATACATTGCCGGTCTTTTACGAACCGGTTCCAATCCTTCTAAGACAACAATCTGCTCACCGGAATAAGAATTTTTTGATTTTACCCTTACCACATATCAATTATAAAGGAAGATAATTTATTTGACAAGACTTTTACAACCCGTCGGGTTGATTAGCTTTAAACATCTTCTTGACAGGAATATCATGATATTTATATACTGATGGCGTGGCATCTAACCGAGGTCTTCATTTTATAAACGACTCTGTGTACCATATTTTTAATCGGGGCGTCGAGCGTAGACCATTATTCACAACCAATCAAGAATATGACCGTTTTGTCATGCTTCTGGGATTTTATCGTTACCAAAAACCACCATTAAGTTTTTCCCATTATCGTCTTCTTTCTACTTCGGATCGAGATGGATTTATGAAAAAATTAGGTAATACAACTCATTCCATCGACATTCTTGCCTATGCTCTAATGTCAAACCACTTTCATCTCCTTGTTCGGCAACGGCAGGAAAATGCGATTACACAGACTCTAGCCAATATCTCTAACAGCTATGCGAAATATTTTAATATCAAACACCATCGCGCAGGTCCGCTCTACCAGGGACCATTTAAGGCTGTTCACGTAGAGACGGACCAACAACTTATGCATCTCTCCCGCTATATTCATATTAATCCTGTTGTTTCCGGTGCAATGACGCGAGAAGAACTGCTTTCTTCTCCCCGGACATCTTTACCGGAGTATCTTGGACAGTCAGAGGCTTCATTTACAGATGTTAAGCCTATTCTTAGTCTTTTTATTTCAAAGGAATCATATCAAAAATTTGTTTTCGATCAAGTTGCCTACGGTAAAGAGCTTGAGAAAATCAAACATTTATCTTTTGAAGAAAAGGATTGAAGCTATTCAACCCGACGGGTTGTGAAAGAATATACTTAACTTTTAAAATAGGCTCTTAGCGTGTAATAACAGGAAGACCCCAAACTGGTGAGTTTAAGTTGATGATGGAAGTGAATTATACGGGATATCACTTTCTAATATACCGTGGCTGATTTTGAAATTTCATTGAAAATGGAAAGATTTATTGCTGTTTTTTGATCATACTGTTTGGAAGTAATGAATGTATCTAATACTTTTTGAGCATTTGAATCTAGCTTTTCCTGGTTCTCATCGGTACATTCTTGGTTATTTGTGGCCAAAATATAAAATTTTGCAGAATCTGAATCGGAAAGTCCCGGGATTACTAATCTCACCCCGCCAATTTCCTGATCGGGAAAATTAAATTCTATCAAAGCTTCATGGGGGGTTTCCGGAAACATCATATTACACGGCATTCCGGCAGAGATTCTTGAAGTAACACCTTTTGGTTTTTTAGGGTCTCCAAGATAATCGCCAAGTCCAGCGCTTCTCGGGGCTGAGAAGTCCTTTGAACGGCCCCCGCCATATATAAACTCACTTTGAGAAAAACTGAGTTGGTATTCTTTTCCTATCGTAACCTTATCTGCAGTTACTGGCCCGGGGCCGTTATCAACTATCTCTTCTGAAACTATTCCCCATTCTTCAGGGTAACGAAAGCTAAATTTAAGCTTAGTGTTAGAAAAGGTTTTCCACTTTGTAGATTCTACAACAGTTTTAGTATCATCTTTAATGATGGTTATTGGATTTGAAGGAAGCGTAGAAAAACTAGTAGTAGGAAATGGTGCGTTTATAGCAACTTTACTGTTTTGTATTCTTCTGTTTAAAAGAAAAAATACCCCACCAAGAGATGAAAGCACGATGAATACCAAAAACACTGATATTAGCAAGCCATTATGTTTAGTTTGTATAGATTGCATTAGTGGTGAGAAAGATGGGGCGGGTTTGATTGCCGGTGGCGTATTTGGAACCGTCTCTTGAACTAGATTTTGGACAGTCTGATTTTCCATTAATACTAGTGTAACACGAAGCAACAACGGGATGATGTTCTACTCATATTTTCGGGAAACTTAGAAAAAGAATGTCCAAAGTGGCTTTCGGATTGATATTTTTTTCTAAATAAGATCTCGCGCTTAGTATTTTGGTGATCATAACGCCTAATTGGGCAACAGTTAAATTTATTTCCGGATGAGTATCAAGCAGCATGTTTTTCATAGTTGGCAAAAGGGAGTCAAGAAATTTCAGTGAGTCTTCCTTTTTGCCGGAAATTTTTTGGCTGATTTGAAGTCTTGCTCCAGGCGAACTTTGGAGAACTTCCCGAAGAAGAGCTATTGTTTTATCGTCAGTCGGGGTCTCTTTTTGGTGAAATGTATCTTTTATAATTCTGCATCTTGAGATGACGGTAGGTAAAATAAGCTCAATGTTTGAAGAGGTCAAAATAAAAAGAGTATCAGCGGGAGGCTCCTCCAGTAGTTTTAGCAAAGCGTTTTGGGCTTCTGTGGTGGCTTTATGGATATCATAGATAATTATTAAATTGATAATTTTCTGATATGATTTGAAACGAAGTTTTTTTTTAATCTCACGAACCTCTTCAATACCGATCGAAGGAGAGGGTAAAATTTCAAAGGTTGTGAAGGAACTGGTTTGGAAAGTCTTTTTTTGATCCGCAATAAAACTTATGATGTTGTCTGAGTTTGTGGAGCGATAAAGTATGGCTTGCATGGTTAAACACAAATATTATACGTTGACAATTATACTGCAAAACACACATAATAAAATACTGCCCTATGGAAAATGATAAAAAAATACTTGAAATTCTAATAAAAAAAGGCAATCTGGATGAAAAAACGGCCCAAGATGTTCGCGATTCATCAATCAACTCCGGTACTCCGATTGTCGATATACTGTTGCAAAAACACCTTGTTTCCCCTGATGATTTGTTTATAGCCAAAGCTGAAAGCCTGAATGTACCTCATGTGGCTTTGGCGGATAAAGGAATATCCCCTGAAATATTAAGTTTGATACCTGAACCGGTGGCTAGAAAATATAAGCTGATTCCTTTTGAATTGGATAAAGCAACAGGTCATTTGTCAGTGGCGATGGTTGATCCTTTGGATTTGCCTCTTATCGCCTTTTTAGAGCAAAAATCCGGTAAGATCATAATTTCATATCTGGCCCGTGATAACGACATTATAACTAAAATTGAGGAAGAGTATTCGCAGGGCCTAGCAGAAGAGGTGACTTCTGCTTTGAGTGAGTCTACCGACAGCGGTGTGAAAACAATAGTTTCTTCTCAAATTGGCAATATCATTAAAGAGGCTCCGATTGCGAAAATTGTTTCCACCATCCTGGAATATGCCATCAAAAGCCGTGCTTCAGATGTGCATATTGAGCCTCAGGAAACAAGAACCCGTGTCCGATACAGAGTAGATGGAATACTAAATGAAAAACTGGCTCTTCCCCGCAATGTCCATGATGCGGTTGTCTCCAGAATAAAAATCCTTTCCGATATGAAGCTTGATGAAAGACGCATTCCTCAGGACGGACGGTTCAATTTCAAAATGGGTGAGGAAGAGGTTGATCTTCGTGTGTCTACCCTGCCAACAGTCCACGGAGAAAAGGTGGTCATGAGACTTTTAAAAAAAACAGGCGGGATACCGGATTTGCCGGAGTTGGGTTTAAGCGGATCATCACTTCGCAATCTGGAACTGGCGATCACGCGCCCCCACGGGATAGTGCTCGTAACAGGACCAACAGGATCCGGTAAAACAACTACGCTTTATTCTGTCTTAACACGCCTAAATACCAATAAGGTAAATATTGTGACGCTTGAAGACCCTGTAGAGTACGAGGTGATTGGACTAAATCAGGTGCAGGTAAATCCGACAGCCGGACTGACTTTTGCTTCAGGCCTTCGCTCATTTCTCCGGCAGGATCCAAACATAATCCTTGTTGGAGAAATTCGGGATGGAGAGACGACTAATCTGGCGGTACAGGCAGCTTTGACAGGTCATTTGGTTTTTTCGACGCTTCACACTAATAACGCGTCAACCGCGATACCTCGGCTTTTGGATTTGGGGGCAGAGCCATTCTTGATTGCATCAGTTTTAACTGCTGTGGAAGCGCAAAGAATTGTACGGAAAATCTGCACCAGCTGCAAAACCTCTTATACTCCTCCACCTGACATCACGGTTGATTTTAAAAATATATTAGGCAATTTATATCCGAAAGATTTAAAAGAACTGATTCTTTACAAAGGAAAAGGATGTACGGAATGTAATAACACCGGCTATCTGGGGAGAACCGGTATTTATGAGACCATAATGATCACTCCTGCGATTGCTAAAATGGTTTTGGAAAGGTCATCTGCTGAGGGGATCGAAAAACAGGCAGTTTCCGAAGGCATGATTACCATGTATCAGGACGGTTACCTGAAAGCGCTAAATGGTATTACTACTATAGAAGAGGTCTTAAGGGTTGCAAAAGAATAATATGAAAATAAATCAACTTCTGGAAACCGCGGTGGTACGCAAAGCTTCGGATCTGCATATATTGACGGATCAGGTACCGGCTTTAAGGATTAATGGAGAACTCGTCTCGCTGGTGACTTTTCCTGTGTTGAAAACAAGTGATATTGAAGAGATGATCTTTTCATTAATAAATGCACAGCAGAAAGAAATACTTTTAGCCAACAAGGAACTTGATTTTTCAACAATTTTAGAACTTGAAAACAAAGATAAGATTAGATTTAGGGTAAATGCTTATTTTTCACAAGGCGCGCTTTACGGTTCCTTTAGAGTCATATCTACAAACATTAAAACCATCGATGAATTAAATCTGCCGGCGATAATTAAGGAATTCACGATACTTCGCCAAGGATTTATTCTGGTGACAGGACCTTCCGGCCAGGGTAAGTCCACCACCCTTGCTTCCATCATCGGACAAATCAACTCCAACCGGACAGTCCACATCATATCTATTGAAGATCCGATTGAATATGTTTACCCTAAAGGCAGAGCGATTATTTCCCAACGTGAAATGTACCAGGACACCCATTCCTGGAGTAATGCCCTGAAAAATATTCTCCGTGAAGATCCTGACGTTGTCTATATCGGTGAAATGAGGGACAGCGAGACAATTGCCTCAGCACTGACCATTGCTGAAACAGGACATCTGGTTTTGGCAACCCTTCATACCAATTCAGCCTCCCAAACCATTGACCGGATCATTGACAGTTTTCCCGCCGGTGAACGCGATCAGTGCCGGATGCAGTTATCCATGGTTTTAAGCGCGGTGGTGACACAAAAACTTGTCCCGGCAATTAACGGCGGCAGATTGCCTGTATGTGAAATTCTACTAGGTACTAATTCAGTCAGAAATAATATCAGGGAAGGAAAAACTCATTTGATTGATAATATCATTCAAACGTCATCAGACGAGGGTATGATGATTTTTGAGGAACACTTGAAGCAATTGGTACATCAAAATAAAGTTTCTCACGAAATAGCTCTGGAATATGCCATAAGACCCGATATGTATATGCAATTAGTCAAAAGTTAAGTAACCCATGGCAAAATATAACTACCAAGCGAAAGATGCTAAGGGATTTGCCCAGAAAGGTATTGTTGAGGCTAATAGCCTAAAACATGCAGCAAACCTTCTCCATGAAAAAGGGCTATATATTATAGGGATAAAGGAATCCGGCAAAAAACTAATAACTATCAATAATCCTACCTCAAAAGTTTCCTTCAATGATGTGGTCAATTTTACCCGTCAGGTGTCTACCATGATTACAGCAGGCCTGACGTTGGTTGAGGCGTTAAAAATACTGACACAACAGGTAAAAAAAGGTTCACTTCTGAAACTGATTACCCATATTCAGGATGAAGTGCAGGGAGGTAAGTCTTTTGCTGATACTCTCGAAAAATATCCCGATGTTTTCCCTCCGATTTATTTGGCTTTGGTGCGGGCAGGAGAGGCCTCGGGAAAGCTTGATGTGATCTTAAGCCGGCTCGCTGATAATCTCGAAAAGTCACGGGATTTCAAGGGTAGAGTCAAAGGTGTTCTCGTTTATCCGGCAATCGTGGTTTCAGGTATGGTGGTAGTTTCAATAATCGTCATGACCGTGGTAGTTCCCCGCTTGACCGGACTGTATAAGGAATTCGGGGTTGATTTGCCTCTGCCGACCAAAATACTTATATTTATGTCCAATTTTGTTACCCATCAATGGTGGTTGCTTATAGCTATTGTTGTAGCTGCAGTATTTCTGTATATCAGGTTCAGCCGTTCCAATTTCGGCCAGCGGATTCTTGCCACGATTACTTTAAACATGCCCATATTCGGTCCTTTAATTAAAGAGGCCACTTTAGTAGAAATCACCCGCACGCTGTCACTTCTTATTGAAGGAGGTATCCCTATTCTCACTTCACTTGATATCGCCCGAGATGCGACTTCCAATACCCTTTATAAAGAAGCATTCGTCAGCGCGCGTAAGAAAGTCGAGAAAGGATATCCCTTATCCGACCCATTCAACGAAAATAAACTATTTCCGACCATCCTGGGACAGATGGTATCGGTTGGCGAACAAACAGGCAAACTTGGCGATTCTCTCTTCAAACTTTCCAAGTATTTTGAGACGGAGGCAGACAATGCTGTGCGCTCCTTGACAACTATGATTGAGCCACTTATCATGATTATATTAGGCTTAGGTGTAGGATTTTTGGTCATGGCAGTGTTACTGCCGATTTATTCCTTAACCAGCAGTTTTTAAACTATAAAGAAAACAAATGAAAGGGGGTGATAATAATTAAAATCTCAAATCTAAAATCTCATATATCAAAAGGTTTTACCTTGATCGAGTTGCTGATTGTTATCGCCCTACTGGGTGCTTTAGCTGTAGGTCTGCTTGCTACAGTTGATCCATTTGAACAGCTGAAGAAAGGTACTGATACTTCACGGCGCAATACGACATCAGAAATTTATAATTCTATGATCCGCTATTATTCTGTGAAAAATGCTATGCCATGGGCTTCGAATATTACGGCATTGACCGCAAATGCAACGCTTATGACCGCAGATGTAACAGGATACTTAAAATTGGTTATAACTGCAGGAGAACTAAAAACAGAATTTGTCGATTTAGCAGGATCTGGAAATTTATCTAAAATTTATTTGACATCTACAGCGGATTCAAACGGCGTAAGGCAAAATGTTTCTGTCTGTTTCCTGCCTGAATCCAAATCTTTCTCTAATGATGCGAACTCTATTTATGGATCGAACGGAATTACAGCTGCAGGATGTCTAGGTACAGGTGGAACAACTGCATGTTATTGGTGTATTAAATAATGATGAGGCGGGTAATTAATTGGTGGGGATATATATTGATTTTGGTGATTATAGGAGGGGTATACCTCTATAGTCAAGTAAAGTCGATTTACGGAGGAGATGCGGGTGATCTGGTATCTGCGATAATTACACTGGGAATACCCCACCCGCCAGGCTATCCTTTGTATACAATATTGGGAATAAATGCAGTCAAGATATTCCAATATTCTACAATGGCCTGGCGGGTGGGGTTAGTGTCTTCTATTTCTTCTTTAATCTTTCTTTTAATTCTCTTTGATTCTTTATTTTATCTAACTCATAAAAAAATAATATCTTTAATTGCCGTACTAACTTTAGCCTTCACATACCCCATTTGGTTATATTCGGTAACCGCAGAAGTTTTTGCCTTAAACAATTTAATAACGATTTCCCTAATCTGGACTTTTCTTCACTTATACACCGAAAAAAAGCAAAAATATTTATTATTATCTGCATTTTTATTCGGACTTGGTATATCTCATCATCATATTATTATTTTACTTATTCCTGCTCTCATATATTTATTATTTAAATCTGAGATTAGACTGACTTTCAGACTTATATTTAAGATTATAATCTTATTTCTTACAGGATTGACGCCTTATCTTTATGTATTTGTCGCCAGTAAAAATACGCCTGAAGTCAATTGGATGGGGTCGCCAAATTTCTCCAATTTCCTTACATTGTTTACGCGAGCCGGATACGGGACATTCAGGATCGGCAGCTTCACGGGATTTGATCCGCTTTCAAGAATATTAAACGTCTGGGCTCTCTTTGATTTTGCCTTCAAAGATTTCAGGATTGCAGGAATTGTACTAATGATGTTCGGAATCTATCAGGCGTGGAGAAAACTCCGACGAATTTTCTGGTTTTTAACCATTTACTTATTAACTTACATATTTTTCATGTTCTACGCATCGTATCCTTTAGTCGATAATTTTCTGGTGGCAACTTTTGAAAGGTTTGTCCAGCCTTTATATATAATTTTAAGCATTTTTATGGCCTTTGGCATGTGGTTTATAACTGATTTCATATTAGATCATATTCCAAAAACTCTCGGAATTCATAAGTTGTCTAAGGTATTAATATATATGGAGTTAACTTTTTTTATATTACCTCTCGGTGTTTTTTTGATAAATTACCCAAAAATTTCAATTCTTAAAAATGATCTGACAGCTGAAAATTTAGCTTCAGATATCCTCGATACCCTTCCGCAAAATAGTATCTTAGTCTTATCGACTGATACCCCGCTTTTTGATACCCAGTATCTATATTACGCAAATAAAAAGAGACCTGATATAAAACTCATTCATCTTTCCAAGATGTATACACCCTTTTATCAGGATACGCTGAAAAAATATTATCCGGATATAAAATTTATTAACACTGCGGATTTAGACAGTCAAAAAATCATGACCCGTTTTATATTGGACAACTATGACCTGTTTCCGCTCTATTTTAAACAGGCATTAAAAATAGACGGCGGAAAGTTTATCCCTGAGGGGTTGTTATTCCGCGTATATAAAGACCAGGATATTCCCAAAGCCGAAGATACATTAAAACTTAACCAAAAGCTATGGCAGTCGTTTCACAATCCCCTTTCGGGGAGTTTAGGGAAGTATCAGAATCTGATGCTCTCCGATGTTATAAAATATTACGCTTACGCCCATCAGGAATTCGGATTCTGGGCATCTAATCACATTTATCCGAAAGAAGCCGTTGAACATCTAGTAACTGCCGAAAAACTTTATCCTCAGGACAAGGACAGCTATACGATATTGGCTCAAGTCTACATTCTTGATAAAAAATGCGATTTGGCTGATGATCAGTTAAATCACCTAATAGATCTTGAAAAAAATAGTTCTGAAGCGATTTATCTTAAAGCGATCAATTACTCAACTTGTTATAAAAATAAGGAGAAGGCCGAGTATTACCAGAACCTTTTTGAAAAGTCGAAACAAGATCAAGAAGTAAAATTAAAAAAATTGTAAGTCCTGAAAGTATTGTAATATTTTTTCCTAATTCAAAAGATCGAGACCGATAAACAAAAGTTACATTATGTTGGCCTTTCTCCAAAGGAACTCCAATAAAGGTTAAATTTACATTATAAATCGGGATTTTGACATTATCGTCATAAGCAGACCACCCGGGGTAATTGTTATTATTCCACACAAGTATTGTTGGTTCAAGTGCGCTAACAACTACTTTTACACTTTGGTCATTAACGATCAGATAATCTAATTTTGAATTAGTTTCTCTTGCGCTCAATTTATTATTAAGATTTATAATTTTGTCCTCTATAGCTATTTTATTTCGATCATTCGACTCATATTTACTTAAATACATAAAAAAATCTTGCAGGGTAGTGACGTCTTGAGTTTCAGAGGATAGATAAAAATTATCGAGCGGATTCTCTAATTCATAAACCAAAATTGAAGAGGTAGATATTGTTGCGGGGGCATTTATGGTGGTGATTAACCTGATATCCTGATCTTTAATTGGATATCCGGAAATCAAATATTTTACGCCGGCTAATTTAAAGGCATTTTTTATACTATTATTTAAAGCAGCAGAATTTTTTTCACCATCGATTAATATATTTTTGGCAATATCTGTATAAATTGTGATTCTTCTCGGAAAAAGTCCTGTAGTACTGTTGAATTGAGGAATATCAAAAATAAGATTATAGTTCGGATGTAAATAGTTAGTGAAAAAAACATACGGTTCGATGTTTGTCCATCCTTTGTGTAAAAAAATATCATTCCATTTGAGGGAACTCCTCAGAGTGACGATTTTGTTATTATTTCCTTTTATAATATCGAGGACTTGAGGCTCTGTAATCCAAAGAGAAGCTTTACTGACTGGCGGATAGCGGTATGAAAACATGAATTCATCCGTAACGATAATCATTAAAAAAAGAAAATATAAGATATACACAAATAAAACTTTTTTTCTTGATCTGAAATAAATGAAAATATTTTCCAAAGTGATGGCGGATAGATATGTAAGAGAAATTATGGTAAGGATGAGGTAACGTGAAGGAACTCTAAAAAAATTGAAAGGCGGAAATGTAAAAATAAGATATAAAGGAGAATATTTACCGGTGATAAAAAGCAAACTTACCAGTAAAAGTATCACAAATAATAGTACCCGTCGTTTTTTTAAGTAAAAAAGGCTGAAAAAAGCCAAAATTAAAGGAAGTAGGCCTAAATACGCCGTATTTTCCCAAAAGATTCCCCAATCTTCAGAAAATCCGGGATATGTGCCAAGACCCGGAGAGCCGAATAAATAAGGCTTAAGGAAAGTTAGAAGATGTTTTGGCGGATAAGGGAAGGCTGTAGAATTTTCGAAGCTCAGTCCCCCGCTATGGGTTGATAGTTTTACGAGTTCCAAGGTAGGCAACAGCTGTATAGCTGATAATAGAATGGCAAACACAAAGGATGTACTAAGGATTAAGATGCGTCTGAATAAATATTTATCTCTAAATCCCTTATATATGAGAAACTCGTATAAAATTAAAAATAGAATGACAATAAAAAGCGATATAAAAAAGATAGTGACATAGCCGGCAAAAAATTGTTCGGCGGTAAGTAGTGACAGGAAGCACATATTTCTTAAGCTCGGCCGCCGCCAGACCCTAAAACATGAAGCCCAAAGGAGAGGCGTCAATGAAACTGTTTGGAGAAGATTCAGATGATTCAGGTGAACACTGAAAAATCCGGAGAAGGTTAGTATGGTGCTGGCAAGACTTGATGTCAGCGGGGAAAACTTAAACATTCTGAATAAATAATATGTGCCAATCGCCAGCAATATATAGGACAAAACATAACTTAAATTATAAGCATAAATAAAAGGCAGAAATTTAAAAAGAAGAAGGTTCGGTAGGTAAAAAGTCCCTATCTGGCCTTCTGCAAGAAGTGGAAATCCATTGGCTATTTTGTTTGTCCAAAGAGGCCACGTATCGTTCTTCAACGACTGACTCAGAAAATTTTTTAAGGGAAGATTATAGTTTAAGACATCGCTTTCCCCGAAATCCGGAATCATAAAAATAGAAGGTTGAGGGAAAAACAATCTGAAGAAAAATACGACAATCAGGATTAACGGGACGCTAATCGGAAGAATTTTATGTATGAAAATGCCGATACTTGACATGAAATTAGCACTTTTATTTTTCATGATTATTCTTTATATGAGTTAGTTTAAATAACTAAATGAATTGTATTATATAATAATTTAAGAACGATGGTTTATTGGAAAAACTGTTAAGATGACTAAACACACGGGTTTGTTCATATTTATTATTATATTGTTTGTTTACCTTTTTTTTGCCGGCAGATTTAAATTTTCCTTCCCGAAAACCAACCGCGATTATTTTACCAGACTCTCTTATTCTTTTTTACAGGGAAGGTTAGATATACCGGATCCCGGATATACTCCCAATGATTTATCCTATTACCATGGAAAGTACTATCTTTATTGGGGCCCTGTACCAGCAATGCTTCTCATGCCGATAATTTATTTACTAGGTACAAATGTAAGCGATATATTGTATACCGTACTGTTTGGTTCGATAAATGCCCTACTGATTTACCTTTTATTTCTGGAATTTCAGATATTTAATAAATTAATTATATCTAAAAGCATTATTTTACTATTAACACTTTGCTTTTCACTCGGGACAATTCATTTCTATTTATCTGTTCTTGGAACTGTTTGGTTTACATCACAAATTCTTACTTTAACCTTATATATCATTTCTTTATTTTTTTTATTTAAACACCTGAATAAAAGAAACTATTCATATGCGTTTTTAAGTATCTTTTTTCTTGGTGCGAGTACTCTAGGAAAATATACTTTCTTGTTGTCATTTCCTCTCCATTTTGGACTTTTGTATAAATACAACAGATTATCCTATTTAAATATTGTTAAGCTAATAATGGTATTTCTCGTATTTATCGTCATGACGCTCATCTATAACTATTTTAGGTTTGGTTCAGTATTTAGTAACGGACTTACTTACATGCAGGTACATTCCCGTTTTTTTCAAGATTTACAAAATCTCGGTTATTTTAACATTAATTACATTTTCAGGAATATTTATTATTTATTTCTAATCCCTCTCCAGTTTAGGATTCAAAAACCTTTTATCCTTCCTGATCCGAACGGAAATAGTATTTTCTACACTACACCTATTTTTATTTTACTTCTTTACGGGGCTTTTAAAAAATATTTTTATGCGAGAAAACAGATGTTTTATTATTTAGGTATTACTGTATTATTGATGCTGCTGCCAGTGCTTCTTTATTATGGCGGTGGTTGGTATCAATGGGGTTACCGGTATGCGCTGGATGTCTATCCCCTGCTCTTTTTACTTCTTCTACTTATAATTAATAAATATAGTAATAAAGTTATCTTTACTTTAGTAACTTTATCAATACTGATTAATTTATACGGTACTCTGTGGATGATGGAGTTTGCCAAACATGCTTATTTCTGACATATTTAATTATATGAATTTAATCATTATATTTTTACTCGGTTTATCCATCGGGTCATTTCTCAACGTCCTTATCGACCGGTTGCCTGCAGGCGAATCCATTTGGATAGACAGGTCGCATTGTGATAGTTGCCGTAAAACCTTAAACTGGTATGATCTTATACCTGTCATATCATTTATCATTCTCCAAAGAAAATGCAGGAATTGCCATAAAAAGATCTCCTGGCAGTATCCTCTGGTGGAGGCAGCCACAGGACTCTTTTTCCTTTTTACATATGTATCGATGATTCGAATCACTGGTACAGATTTAACTGTTCCACACTTAATTTATTATTTAATACTTGTGGCTAGTTTAATAGCAATTTTTGTAACAGATTTGAAATACAGGATTATCCCCGATCAGATTCTGATTTTTCTGACTATTTTGACCGTGGTATACCAGTTTATTTATTTTCCTCAGTTTATTAAAGATAATCTTATCTCAGGAATTATCAGCTTGTTATTTTTTTTAATGCTGGTCATTATTACCCGGGGCAAAGGCATGGGACTCGGGGACGTCAAACTGGCATTTGTCATGGGCCTGCTTCTTGGATTTCCTAAAATAATAGTCGCGCTTTACCTGTCTTTCTTGACAGGGGCAGTTGTTTCGCTGATACTTATATTGATTCATAAAAAATCCATGAAAAGTACTATCGCTTTTGGACCTTTTCTCGTATTTTCCACCCTGACGACGATCTTTTACGGCAATTATTTCTGGCAACTTTTCCAAAAGATTTTTACTTTATGAGAAAACGCTTAAGCATAAAAGGCAATCAATATAAATTAAATTCAGGCTTTACACTTCTGGAGCTTATAATTGTCATGGTGATTATTGCCATTCTTGCGTCTGCTATCTGGGGAAACTTTTTTACATCTCTCACCAAATCCAGAGACTCTAAGAGGAAACAGGATTTGGATCTAATCGCCAAATCTTTGGATATTTATTATAACGATAATAAAACATACCCCACTTCCCTACCCGATCCCGGTAATCCTTTTTTTAATCCAGTGGTGACAGGAGTATTATATATGCAGAAAATTCCGGCAGATCCTTCGTATCCTGATGCGACTTACTGCTATCCGACAATTGCTGAAGGTTCAAATGCCTTTAAATTATATGCAAAACTGGAAAATTCACTGGATTCAAAAATCATACCTACTGTCTCCTGTAATAATGTAAACTATAATTACGGTATTTCAAGTTCCAATACTACGCCATGAGAAATAAATATCAAATAAATAAGAACGGTTTTACCCTGGTTGAGCTTCTGGTCGTTATTGGAATTATCACCATGATTACGGCACTTCTTTTTCCCAATTTTATGGGAGCAAGGCAAAGGGCGAGGGACAGCCAGAGAAAAACTGACTTGAAGCAAATTCAGGGAGCGGTTGAGCTTTATAAATTGGACCAAAATCCTCCGGCTTATCCCAGCGGCAGTTATTTTGCCACGACCATGTGCCGAAAATGTTGGAGCTCAGCAGGAAGCTCAGACACTTGTCCTAACGGCAGTAATGTTTACATGAACAAGTTTTCCTGCGATCCCGGAACTAATGCCAATTCACCATATTTATATAATCGCGACCTAAATGATACATTAAAATATACGCTCACGGCTTGTCTGGAAAATCTGGTTGATCCCGACCGTGATCCAACTCCGGTTGCCGCTTGTGTAACCCCGGGGTATGCGAGTTATACTGTAAATGAACCATGAATAATAAATTGAAACAGGGATTTACACTAATGGAACTTCTAGTGGTGATTTCGATCATTGCCATACTTGTAACCATCGGCTTGACCAGTTTTTCTACCGCACAAAAAAAAGCCAGAGATTCCAAAAGAAAAAGCGATATCAAAGAAGTGCAAAATTCTCTGGAACAGTATTACAGCGTCTGCGGATCTCAATACCCCGTCCCCACAGATTTTTATGCGCAAGGAATTGTTTGCAGTTTACCGAGCTTAGCGATTATGCCGACAGTACCAACCGATCCGAGAGGAACGCCGCCTTATTATTGCCCAACACCGGCAGCTACAAATTGCACATCAACTGGGTATCAAATTTGTGCAAGTCTTGAAAGTGAAACTCCGGCAGCATTTTGTGTATCTAATCAGCAATGATTACAATATCCAATATCCAATATCCAATTTCCAATTCAGAAAAAATTATTAAATCTGAAAAGTCCTGTGGTTTTACCATGATAGAAATTCTGGTGACTGCTACGATCATAGGACTTTTGTCTACCATCGGTATTAGTGGTTTCCAGGCTATTACCAGAAGCGGCAGGGATGCCCTGCGAAAATCAGATCTGGAGCAAATAAGGTCAGCTTTAGAAATTTATAAGTCTGAAAACCAGAAATATCCCACTGTTTCTTCATGCAACGCAGTTTTGACGACTGATTATATCAATCCTTACCCTACAGATCCCAGTAAAACAACCTACAAATATTGTTACGTTCCAGCAGCGGAACCTGCTTTAACCTATAAATTATGTGCTCATTTGGAGAATGGTGATTCCATTACGGATAATTGCGATAGCGGATCTAATTGTATAGGTAATTGCAATTATCAGTTGACAAACCCTTGATGAAAATTTCAAAATTTTCCGGTTATACTCTCATCGAAGTTTTAATAAGTGTGGCGGTAATTTTTATAATTGTCAGCGTCACTTTTGCAGGTTATGCCCGCTTGAATCAAAGACAGACTTTGATTTCCGCCGGACAGACGATGAAAAATATACTGCGTGACGCACAATCCCGCGCCTATACAAGTGAGGTGGATTGCAGTGTCTGTAACTGCAGTGTTGGTTCTTCGATAAATTCGGTAGGATGGTATGCAGATTTTTCTCCCTCTGAACAAAAGATTTATGGAAATTGCGGAGATAATAAAGATTTTTCTGCTAAAAACTTTGGATTACCCGATGGAATTTCGATAAATGCTTCACCGGTGACTAAAATTTTATTCCGCAGTAGACCCTTGGGAGTTGATAATCCAGTGACTGTCTGTCTGACATTAAATTATTTAACCAATAATTATTATAAAATTACCGTTGGACCAAGCGGGGAAATATCGGACAGCGCAGGTTTGGTGGATACATGTCCTTAAAAAACTGTCAAAATGAAAAAAATTTCCACTTATGCTATTTCTTTAAGTTCCGGACAGACTATTATTGAAGTTGTGATCGCTTTATCCCTCATCATACTTTTTTTGTCAGGGGTGGTCATTGTGGAGCTCATTTCCATAAAAAATGTCCAGTATTCCCAGAATAAAAGTATTGCGACCTCACTTGCCCGACAGCAGATAGAGAGAGCCAGGGTTATCCGCGATTCTGTCGGAATCGGTGCCTTGGACACTTGTATGAATAATTGTTTCATCAATAATAATTTGACTCCCGTACCTGTCAGTCCGACGGGCGTATATGGTCAGAACTTGAAACTGACCGCGGTTACTGAGTTTGATTGTCCGATTCCTGATGTCACAATTACCCCGATGCCAACCTCATATAAAGCAGTTTCTACCGTGAACTGGGGGTCTGGAACAACCAACGTTACGCCTGCACCGGAACTTAGCGTCTCATCATGTATTACAGACTGGAGATAGTATGCGAAAATTTCACATAAAAAAATTTGGCTTTTCCATGATAGAACTTTTGGTGGTGGTGGCTCTGATTGGAATTATCGGCACGATTACCACGCAGGTTTTTATCCTGGCACTCCAGACACAGGTGAAAAGTGAAATCATCAAGGAGGTCAAACAAAACGGCGATTACGCTTTGACGGTGATGGAATCTATGGTCAGAAATTCTACAGACATTCTTGCCGCTTCCTGTAACGAGACATCTCAACAGCTTTCCATCCAGAATGCCGACGGATATACTACAATCTTTGATTGTACAGATGCCAATATATCATCCATCAGCGGTAGTCTGGAGCCACTTCCTACCGGGGCTCCTTTAACTAATTCCAAGGTAAAAGTTTCTGCTTGCACGTTTCGAGTCATCTGCCCTACCCCGCCGATCAACCCCAAATATGTCTATATCGAGTATACCGTCAGCCAGGCAGGGGCAGGGACAGGCCCCAAGGATACATCAAGCCTGAATTACCAGACCACGGTTTCTCTGAGGAATTATCAGTAGAATTATTTCGAGACCTTTTTTTTGCCAAGTACTGCTGCATTTTTACGATAAAATTGTTTCAAGTGATCGAGGGTGAGAGGTATAATCATTTTTGGCAGTTCCTTAAAAGTTTCGACAGTAAGATAGTCTGCAGATAGTATCCATTGGTTCGTTTCAAGCCGGAATTTAATTCTGCACCCTTCCATCAGATCCCAGACAGTAAATTTTTTCAGTAAAAAATAATAATCAACAAAATCTTTTACTGTTGCTCGTTGTTGAATAGTTGCAAATTTATTAATCGCGATATCAAGTAAACTATCAATAGCAAGTCCATTATAATCAATACCTTTCTCAACACGTTTTCCATAGTATTTAGAAAAATCGACTTTTAATTCGTATTGCGGAGAGAATCGCAGCAAACATTGATATAAAGAATCAAATGGAGATTTAACTTTAAATGTAAAATGATGCTTTTCACCTTGTTTTATTAACCACTGGAAAATAAATGGAATATCCAATGGTTCTTCTGTGAAGAAATCAAGATCTTCTGAATAGCGGTGATGAAGATAAAATGCACTTAACGCAGTTCCTCCGGTAAAATAAAATTTTTTCCGGAAATACCCATCTCTGCTTACTTCATCCAATATGTTTTTTTGATATTTGGTGAGGATTTGTACTTTCCCCATATTAAAAGTTCCAATAATAGTTTGCACATAGGAAATAGATGAAGTTTGCCCCAATTTTTTTTAACCTTAGATAAGGAAATTTTCTCTCCCTTATCCGGGCCATAGTTTATCATCCTTTCCAGGATAAGCAGTCGGCCGCTGGCTGTCTTTTTCAGCTCCTTTATATCGTAATCCCAGATTAGTGCCATATAGTGAAATTGTATCAGAGATGTGCTGTTTTGACAACTCAAATAATCTAACTTAATCTTCTACCTTGTAGAAGTTTAAAATGTTTCTATATCGAGTATACCGTCAGCCAGGCAGGGGCAGGGACAGGCCCCAAGGATACATCAAGCCTGAATTACCAGACCACGGTTTCTCTGAGGAATTATCAGTAAATAGTCCGATTTGATTAAATAATCAAAGTATAATATACTATAGGCTTATGCCTATAGAAACGGGTGTAAGTTTTGCGTTAAAGTCACTGGAAAGCCGTGAAGGGAGATCTATCACAGCTGATGCCGTGTTAGCAGAGAAAAACCGCCTACTAAAGGTAGAAGGGGTAAATCCAGATTATCGAGGTGAAATACAAAGTGATAATGGTGAATATTCATTTACAGATCCTCAGAAAATTACAGAAACTATCGAAGATTTAGTTTCTACTATTAATGCATATTCTAAGATATACCGCGATAATCATTCAAGAACATCATTCGTCAGATTAAATGCCGCAGTAGTTGCCTTGGCTGAGATTCGGATTCTCGGACCAAAAACCCTCTACAGCTCTCAAAAACAACAGGAGGAAGGACAAGTCCGGAGCGTAGGAATCCAGAAAGAACAGGTTGAAGCCGCATTGGCAATTAAATCAATGGACTCAGCAGAAGTTCCAAGTTCTCAAGGTAAAAGCAATACCGATATTCCGATCGCCGCCGTCGCGCGCGCCTGCCTAACAGGAGAACGGGTCCATATTATGGTTCGTGATCCGCAGGCGAAAAGAAGAGACGCTGATAATTTGAGGCGGCTGACGTCAGCTTTGAATTTCAATCTTGGAGTGATAGACAGGTCAGAACAAAATGCACAGCCAAAAAAAAGAATAAAAGAATTGGTATTTATGAGTGATGTGATAGATTTTGCCGCAGGTCTCAGCCAGAGTGAAAAGGAAGAATTCAAAAGACAGCGAAGGAAAGAAATAGATCAGCTGATAAAAGAAGTTAATTTTTCGCTCATGGCTGACGAGGATCAATCACCAGTTATAGTCGATGATAAAGCTCAACAAGATCCTGATATCATTATCGGCGATGACAAAGATTTTGTGTTCACCTCGATGACAGATAAACGTAAATTCGTCTGGGGTGAGAAAAAGACATGCGTGATTTGCGATGAAGGTGATCTTCCTTGGACTAAGGGAAGCAGCTATGAACAGGAGGATGAGGGTTTGTCTCCCCTTTCAGGATATCTGCCCGAATGGATTACATCCTGTGTGGTTGATGAGGTTTGTACTACCATGAGGAAGGACGGAAAAATCACTTCTGATGCCAATAATCAGCTTGATTTTGTCGATACTCTTGGCGACGAAACTTTGACAGAATATGAAAAACAGGTCAGACTCAGATTGGAGCTAGTTGCGAAAGACGGCACATTACAGAATCGCTACATGCAAATTTTAAGGAATAAAATAGCGGGTGAGTTTGAAGGGTTGATGAAAACAATTCCTGTCCAAAAATACTCTAAAAAGCTTCGGGAAAGAAAGGCAAAATATTTTTTTACCTATGACAGCATGAGAAAACTTGTCAAAAAATACACCTATCAGGACGTATCAGCCCCAGCCGAATCTGAAAAATTGGATATTCTCCATCCTGCCGACCCCATCGCTTTTTATGATCATGCCTGGTTGACCGCTCAAGAGCTAACTACAGGGCAGAACTATTCCCGCACTAATCAGGAAATTGTCATTATTGATCAGGAGACCGGACATCCCCTGCCCACCCATCAGTATTCCGGTTTGGTGGATATGGCTGTCGATGTGAAGGAAGGAATCTGCAGTCTCAGATCCAGAACAGATGCTATCCGTGACAGGACAGGTTTTCAGATGTTTTTGCAGAGGAATTACGGTAAAAGGCGTATATCTCTCGTTTCAGCTACTCTTGACCATATCCGCGATGAAGTGCAAGAATTTACGGGCGGAAAAGTGATAGATGTCGGTTATTGGATAGGCCGTGAAATGTCGATTCCCCGGGTTGAAATATCAGAAGATTTTGGAATGGCCAGAAATAGATTACTGGAACTCATTCAGGAAGCTTCAATAGCTGGAAGACCGGTGGAAATTGTCTGTGACGATGATGAAGAGTTGGGAGTTTTAAAACAATTTTTTGAAGAATGGAATAACGAAGCAGAAAAATATCATGTAAATGTAGTTACATCAAGAAGCGGTTTAGATCATGAAGAAATAGTGTTCGGTCTGGCTGGACAGCTAAACACCCTTACTTTAACTAATCCCCGCGGGGGCAGGATGGTTGATATCAAGTCCTCCCCGGAAACCAATAATGCAGGCGGATTACTGTTGATTGTCTGGGGAGCTCTTAAAAATAAGGCGGTATTAAAGCAGGTATTAGCCCGTACTGCCAGAACTGGAGCTCCGGGAGAATCCCGCTGGATGGTTTATAAATATGGTGGAAAAGCGGCTCTGGAAAATAATCACACCGTGAAAAGGTACCCGAAAAACATTGAAGCATTAGCGTTACTACAAGATGGTCAAAGGTTGGATTATGACTATAGTTTGCTGGAGAGCATCCATCAGCGGAATAATCTGGAAGGCCAGACCTTGAGGCTTTTAACCTATGCTTATGATGAATTGAGATTCTCCATGTATAGTGAGGCCCGTCAGAGCCTAGAGCAAGCGATCGGAGACATTGCTACACCGGGTTATATCAATGAATATATTAAAATAAGGTGGAACGATATGATAGATTTTATCGCCGATGATTACATTTCACGCTTATCAAGATACAGGATGGACTCTATCGGTGATTTGTCAGTTGCCCGGGGATTGGTGATGGGTGAAACTATTCTGAGGCGGATGGCCGATAATTATTCAGGCATAGTATCGATTGATACCAAAGATCTATATATCCGACACCCTGTAAGCGGTCGCGATCATTTAATTTCCACAAGCCACCGAAAGCGTTTATTACCGGATAGAGCCACTTTTTTAAGGTTTAAAGATGTTAGTGTTGTTGATACATCCGGACAGACACATTTCTTGGGAGAAATGCCTCAAGAAGACTCCGATACGAGTATTAGCGCTGGTATATATTTTCCACAAAGTCCGCATAAGCTTTATATCCTGACAAGATCAGTAAAGCCTCTTTCCGGCTCGCAGGCCAAAGCAAGTTCTCGCGCTGGATACAGTCTAAGAGTTATGTCTTTTGACGACAAAGACCGGTTTGATGGAGACAAAGTTTTCACTGTTTCAGAGTCAGACATAGAGGAATTATTAGGGCATGCTTTCTATCCACAAGATGCTCTCAAACAAAAAGCATTATTTAGCCAACTCAGGAAAGAGGGTTTACTTCCTGCTTGACAAATTTATAGAAAAAATCTATGTTATTAATTAATACTATAGAGACTTTACAAAAGACCTATAGCATGATATAATATATAAATGGTAATACATGAAGCTGTTCAAGCAAGTATTACTCCAGTAACCAGAGATATACTGATCGGTCCGATTAATCCGTCAGGAATTGCCTCAATTTCAGCTCCAAACTTACTTCTCAATTCACACGCACATGAGTCTCACAGACTCGATTCTCCTTTAAATCCCAATGGCATTGTTTTTGAAGGTTCTCAAACTAGATATGAAGAATTAAGAGGTGCAGTATCCGAAGTCCTTAGAGATATAGGCATCAGAGATGTGAAAGACAGGGAAGAGATGCTTCGAAGCTTTGACAGATTACACGAGGGAGAAGAAAAAGCTGTTGCAGACTTTCAGGCAGTACTTGGTGATTTTCAAGACGGGATAGTGGATCCTATTCTGGAGGGGCTAAAAGACGTTGCTGCATTTATTGACAAAGAGGCTCCCATAATACTTAGTCTTACAGGATTAAGTATTGGAGCGTCAATGGCAGGATATTTAGCGGTCGATTATCTTAGAAGAAGGCATGATCATATCATCAAAAGATATCCTCAAGCTAGAAAAGCATTATCTCATGTCAGAGGTAATTCTGTTTCTTTGCAACGATTAGCTGTGCTAACAGCATCATTTAGCGGACTATTAGCAGGATGCACTACTGGTATGGTTGTTGTAACAGCCAGCCAAACTGCGCCGGCGCCGGATGGTTCATCACCATCTCCCGCTCCGGTATCACCGGATAGGACTCTTACCCCGGCTTCAAACGCAACAGTAACCGCTCCGGACGCTACTCATACTCCCGAGCCTGCTCCTAATATTCCGCCACCGGAAGGGTACCAGCCTGACAGAATTTTGGGATCACAACAGATAGGTGAACCGTATACAGAAAACGGAGAATTTACCGATTCTGCAGAAAACTCTATCACCCTAGGACATAAATTTTCTGCACAGGATATAAGAGATATTATAAATAGCAAAGCTCCAAAGTATGGACTTGATGCAGTAACAGCAGAAAGCGTGTTGTCCGATATGGATTTTGCTCTAAACCACTCTTCAGCAGGCGGCCCGGACAGAGAGGTATCTTTCGTCTTAAATACTACAAAGGACGAACAGGGTAATCCCCAATCAAAAGGATTCATTATTCTTACCTCAAATAACGGAAATAAAATGTGGATAGCAAAAGATTCAGCATTAGGAAGATTAAACCTCCAACCTAGCGTCACCTATGGATTGCAGGAATTCAGTTTTGGAAACTGGGTTGGCGGCGAGATTCCAGATAAAAAAAATACAGTTATCACAGAAATAGATTTAACTCCGTTTGGAGGAATAGGTAATGTAGATTTTGTATTCCAGAATGGAGAACTTTTTGCTTATATGGTTGTTCAAAACCAGACAAAGGGCGGATTAGTTATTTCCAATGTCTTTGATGCCCGAGAAACTGACCTAACAACACAGTGGAAATTTTTAGAATCATCCACACCGGTTCCTGACCCAACGGTTGAACCTACTCCGACGGAAACACCCACTCCAACTCCTGAGCCAACACTACAGCATTTCTCTAACTCTCGATATATTAATGTTGCCAGTATTTCAAATCAAGTTTTTCAGCTCGATGCATATCCAAATTGGCTACAACAGGGAGATTACGTTTACTCCCATAGTATTGACGTCGGTTCTGAAACTATTGTTGAGCGTCTAAGTAGCTATCCCGGATTCGAAGGGGCTGTGGTTCATACAGTTGTAAATGGTCCTCCAAAAGGTGAAGGAAATCAACATGCATTTATACTTGTTGAGCGTCTTAAAAATGCTCAGATAATCGGAGCTTGGGCAATCGAGAAATCATTTGAAGTCATAACAGCACCCCCAAAATTAATACATTCCGGGTTAGGTTCAAAGGATTATCCCGAAAATCCAATCGCGATGTTGTCCTCACTTGGAATGCACCTTCCAGATTATGAGTTTAGAGTGGTAGGAGGTACTCGACTAATTTCAAATGGAGATGGAAACTACTATGTTGCGTTGTATAGAGTTAACCGCGATCAGTCAAACATAAGTGATCCTAGAAAAGTTCAAATAAAAATTGGCGAAAAATACGGTTTACGTGAGGAGTTAATTTACGACGAACAAAACGCAAATAAACCAACAATACGATCTTTTCTCATTACATTCGATGGTAATGGTAATAAAACATATACGTTTATTGGTCAACTTCCATTAAGTGATGACATTATTGAAATTAAAGGTGACATGTCCTGGTTGGGTGCGTACACAGGTTATTATACAAAAGGTCTTGAGGTTGTTGAAGGTGAATTAGAGATACTTAGGTAATAAAGTGATTAGATTTAATAACCAATAAAATGAAATAATTTTCTTGAAAATGTATTGTAACCGAATTTCTTTGAATATCTGTACAGCGTGTTATGATCAAATGATGTTTTGAGAAGTATATTGATAGCATGTGAAAGAGCCTTAGTTGAATACTCATAGAAAAAAACTCCCGTTTTTGATGGAATAATGGTTTCTTTTAATCCTCCACTATAATGAGCGATCACTGGTATTCCGTGTGCCATCGCTTCAATTGGTGCTATTCCGAAGTCTTCATTTTTTGCAGTCATTATAAATGCATAAGATGATGAATATAACTTATCAAGATCGGATTCAGGAACAAATCCTATAAATTCTACATATTTGTTAGTATACTGATATAATTCTTTTAAATATGCTTTATCAATTCCCTTCCCGGCTATTTTTAAAAATATCTTCATTTTTGTAGCCGCATGTATTGCTAGTTCTAGACCTTTTGTTCTGTCTAATCTTGAAACGATAAGAAAATATTTTGGTATACTTTTTATAATAATATTCTTTGGAATTCTAACTGGCGGATAAATAACAGTGGATTGGACTAAACATTTTTTAAATAGTATTTGTTGAGTATAACAAGAGTTGGCAACAATGTTTGTATTACCTTGAGTCGATGATATATAGAACTTTCTAAGGTAATTCGTATACGGTATATATTTTTGTAATCGTTTCTGAGGAGATAATCCAAAGATATTTTTCGGGATGCTGTGAATATACTGTATATGTTTGGGTCTTACAACTTTAATTGAATTTGAAAATAACGCGGAAGAACTTGATATGACGATATCATATTTCTCAAATGAATACTGTTTCCAAATGAATGGAGAAATCATCTGAATTATCGACGTTTTACTCCTTGATAAAAATGGAAAAGGGAAAGTATGAATTCTATTTCGAGGAAAGTTAGAAAAAAACATATTTAAAATAGAGTTATCTGCAAATGAGGTGTACAAATCAGCATTTGGATACATTTTAAGAAGAGATTGAAGCACTCGTTCAGCTCCACCAAATTCCAAAAGAGAATCATGAATAATAGCGCATTTCATCTTTAATTCAAAATCTGTTGCAATTTATTCTGTGTAGAGGATTCTAAGAAATGTTTTTCTAAGTATGCTAGTGAATTTTTTATAAGACTTTTTTGGAGATCTTTGTTTATAAGTAATTCCTGAATTTTTTCAGCAAATTCATATGCATTGTTTGCAATAAGAATTTCACGATCATTATAAACTTTTAATCCCTCCAAGCCTTCTAAAGTTGATATGATGGGAATTTTGTGCGTCATAGCTTCGAGTATTTTCATTCGGATACCAGCTGAAAATCTGATGGGGACAATGAATATTGAGGCCGATTTCCAGAATTTTTCTATATTATTTTTGTAGCCATGAAAAGTTACATTATGTAAATAGGTAAAATGCATGTCTTTTGATTTTTCACCTACAATTGAAATTTGAAAATTAATGTTTTTCTTAAGTAGAAGAGGATAAACGTTTTTGAGAAACCAGTATATTCCGTCTTTATTTGGATGCCAATAAAGAGTTCCAACGAAGAGTATATTATTTGTTTTTCGTCGATCTGGTTTTCTTTGATGGGTTTTATGATAAATATAGGGTAGGTAAACAAAAGGAGATAATTTATTATCAATTTGTTTGATTCTTTTTTTATTCTCTTCTGAAATTGCAATTATTTTATCGAATTTGGAAAATATTTTTTTTTCGTAGAATTTATATTTTATCCACTCATTAATAGCAAATAGTTTCCATATCAATGAATTATTATACAAAAACACTTTGTTGTATATCTGGCTATCAATATCTGCTAAAAAAAGAACTTTTAGTGCTTTTAAATTGGAAGGTAAATATTGTGTCATTGATAATTTGTCTATCCATATACAATCGATATTCTCTTTCTTAATGGTATCAATAATGTATTTACTCATACTTTTATTATAAAATTTACTTACTGAAAATGGTTTTTGGGAAAAGAGATTCATTAATAAATTAAATATTTTATTTATTTCCTCCAGGGTTGATTTTTTTGGGGATATAAGTGGGTTCACAATTGTTTTACCAATTCTGCACCCCATTATTTCTAAATACTTCTCAAATTTAAGTTTTTTCTCTGAATCGACAAAAGAAAATAAAATAATATTATGGTTAAGTTTTAATAATGTCGGTATAATAGCGTTATTATAAATATTACCTCCTGAATCTAATGGATATGGAAGTGTTTGCGTAAGAAAAATAATATTCATTTCAGATTTTTGAATTTATATATGAAAATACTTCAAATTAATAAATTCTATCATATAGTTGGTGGTGTAGATCGTTATTTTTTTGAAGTTTCAAATCTTTTGGAAAAGAAAAGTAATAAGATTGCCTATTTCTCGATGCATGACGAGATAAATAAGAATACCAAATGGTCTAAATATTTTGTTAGTTATGTATCATTTAAAAACATCAATCTTAATAATGGATTAAATGTAATTAGTAGAATGATTTATTCGCTTGAAGCAAGAAAAAAATTATCATATCTTCTTGATAATTTTACTCCTGATATTGCTCATGTTCATAATATTTACCACCAAATTTCACCCTCGATTATTTCTGAGCTTAAAAAACGAAACATTCCAATTATCCACACAGTTGGAGATTATCATCTCATTTCGCCACATCATAATAATTTATTTCATAATGGAAATATCTGTGAAGTAACAAAAAAACACAGGTATTATAACGCAATAATTCATAAATGTGTAAAAAATTCCTATATTGCTAGTTTCGTTGAAGTATTAGAACAATATATACATTGGGTTCTAGGATTATATACCAAAAATGTTGATTATTATATTTCCCCTAGTACATTTCTTAAACATAAGCTTATTGAACATGGTTTTCCCGAAAGCAAATTACTGATTTTACCCTATTTTATTGAATCAAAAAAGTACGATGTGAATTTTTCGAAAAAAAGTTATGTTTTGTACTTTGGAAGATTATCTCCTGAAAAAGGTTTACGTTTTCTTTTAACTGTTATGAAATTTCTTCCTCATATTCAGCTAAAAGTAATTGGTAAAGGGTCAGAAGGTGAAGTTTTAAAGATGATAGTGAAGAAAGAAAATATTCAAAATATTCAAATTATTGATCAGTTTATTCCAGAATATCTTTTAAGACGATTCCTTAATAAGAGTGCATTTGTTATTTTACCTTCTATATCTATGGAAACATTTGGTATCTCTATTCTCGAGTCTTTTGCTTCTGGAAAACCTATTGTTGCGTCAAGGATAGGAGCGATACCTGAGACTATTAAGGATGGTTATAATGGTTTTCTTTTTGAATCTGGAAATGTAGATGATTGTGCTGAAAAAATAAGTAAATTATGGAATAATCCAACTTTATGTAAAAAAATGGGCAAAAATGCCCGAAAATATGTAGAAAAGAATTTCAGTTCTGAAGAGCATTATAAAAAGCTTATGAATATTTATAAGAAAGCCATTGAATTACATATATAGATAGTATATACATTCATTATAGTGAAAAAATATATCCTTTTAATTTCAGTTTTGTTATTATTAATTCTTGCTCTAAAAATCTCCGTACCTAAGAAGTCAAACCTAAAATTATACTGGTTTATTCCGGACGGCGTACGTGCTGAGCCTGATTTATTCAATATGTTTAAATGGGCTCAGGAAGGTAAACTTCCGAATATTAAAAAATTGATGGACCGTGGATCATACGGTTATTCCTTCCCAAGCTTTCCCAGCCATACTCCGACCAATTTTGCTACTCTACTTACCGGATCTTATCCTGAGGTTCATGGAGTGAATGACGGACCGATGCACATTTTGGGAAAGTCATTGGATAAAGTGGCTATAGGAGGGTTCCGGTCAGTGGCAAAAAAGGTTTCTCCCATTTGGAAGACGCTTGAAGAGGCAGGACTGAAAGTTGCCCTATTATCAATCCCTGGTTCTACCCCTCCGGAGATAAATAAAGGTGTAGTATTGCGTGGTAGATGGGGTGGTTGGGGAGCTGATTTTAATGCAATCAACTTTGAAACAAAAGGAAATCTTAGTCAAAGGATTCTTCAGGGGAGAGCTGTTCATTTATTTTATTTTGGTCCTGAACTTACCCAATATATGGATGGAATTACTCCAAAGGATTGGGATAATCCTCCGAAAAGTTATTCGCCGGCGATGGAGGTAGTTTTGACAGGTTGGGGTAGTCCGGTATACGCATACATATACGATTCAAAGGACGATAAAATAAAAAATTATGACAAAGTGGCCTTTTCTCTTGATAAGAAGAATATAGTGGCCGATTTACTACCCGGACAATGGAGTTCCTGGCAGCCAATTACACTGAAATGGAAAGCGGAAGATAAGGTAACGGATGTAGCTTCATTTATAAAAGTAACGGTTATTAAGCTTGATGGTGACGGATTTTTCCGGATAAGAGTAATTTACGATAATATGAATAAATTTATCACATTTCCTGAAGAGGCGTCAGATAAAATGGAGGCTTCAGTTGGTCCCATGGTTGATTTTGCTGATAACTATCCGGCACAGCTTATCTATTATCCGGAGGACAAAAAAACTTTTCAGGACGAGGCAGAAATGTCTTTTGATTGGCACCAGAAAGCCGTTTCTGCCTTAATTAGCAATTTTTCACCGCAGGTGGTAATACACGATATCTATACTCCCAACCAGATGCTTACCAGCCGTTGGTGGATGGGTTATGTAGACCCCAAAAGTGCAAAGTATAAGAATGTATCAGATAGTGAGCGCCAGAAGCTTTGGGAAGAGGTACAGGGGATGTATAAACGTCTTGATGATATAGCAGGCGAAATCCTCAAAGTCGCGGATAAGGATACTTATGTAGTGTTCAGTTCAGATCATGGGGCGGTGCCCTTGGATCGAAGTGTGAATTTAAATAATTTATTTGCACAAAAAGGCTGGTTGAAATTTACGATCAATCCGCAAAACGGCGAACCGATAATAGACTGGAAAAATACCAAAGTAATATATCTGAAAATGACACATGTTTATATCAACCCAGGTGGGCTTGTAGGCGATTATAAAAGGGCAAGCGGCATAGAGTATGAAAATCTGCGAAATCAGGTTGTCGAAGCATTGAAAAGCCTTCAGGATGATAATGGCGATAAACCTTTGACCCAGGTGGTGAAATGGGAGGAGGCAAAACAGTTTATGAGGCTTGATCCTGACAGGATTGGAGATCTGGTTATAGCAAATGCTCCGGGTTACGGCTGGAATGAAGAAATGACCTCTGACCTTAAAATATTTTCTACATCACTTATATCAGGGTACAAACAGGCGATTGAATCAAAAGACGTTAAAGGTATGTGGACTCCATTTATCATATCAGGACCCGGAATAAAAGAGAATTATTATTTAGGGGATAAGCCTTTTGAGCAGATAAACCAATATCCGACCATTATGAAAGCTTTGAAGATAAAGATCCCCGATTTTGTTCAAGGAAAATCACTAAATGTCTTTCAATAAATCTCTAACCAATCTACCCAAAATTACCAAGCTAGTTATTATTGGTATTGTTTTAGCAGGCTTTGGAACCTGGCAATTGTTTTTTTTAAAGACCGCATTAAATATAGATATACCAATGAAAGTTAGTAATATATTCTCAAACTCAATTCTTCCTGACGGATTCTGTAAAGACTGTAATGTAATTTTGATTTCTTTGGATACTTTGCGGGCAAAAAGTCTTCCCTGTTACGGATATGAAAAGGATACTGCTCCAAATTTATGTAATTTTGCCAAGGAATCATTTTTGTTTACGAATACTTATAGTCCGAGTCCAAAGACACTCGATAGTCATTTTTCAATTTTTACTTCTCTGTATCCCCTATCACATAAGATGACGGTTCCATTTTCCAGTAACCTGAGTACAAAGATATTAACTATAACTCAAGTTTTAAAATCAAACGGTTATGATACTTTATATGCAGGTCCTCCTACTGACCCAAATTTGCCTTTAAAGCGCGGGTTGGGACGAGATTTCGATACTATTATTGGAGCCGGTGATCCTGATGCCTGGATAAAAAGCATAAACAGCAGTATTGCTCAAAATAAAAAATTCTTTGCATTTTTACATACTTATTGGGTGCATGAACCATATATACCGATAAGAGAAAACATAACAAAATATTATTCCGGTAATGTCGATAATTATATTTCGTGGGATCAATTATGTGAAAAAACATACAAAAAACTTCTCATTCTTCATCCAGAAAGATTTATATCTAGCATGGGATACAATAAGAAACAAATAAACTATTGTGAAAAAATTAAAAGTTATGGAAATGCGTATGCTTATTCTATGTCTAATGATGAACATGAACAATTTTATACTACTCAAATTGATTCTTATTGGAACGTTTTTGATTCAATCGTGTTAAACAAGAAAAAAGTGTATATGCAGGCATTGTACGAAACAAGAATCTATGAATTAGATCTGGAAATGAAAAAGTTTTTTAATTTCTTAGAAAACAAGAATTTGTTAAGTAATACTATCGTCATTATCACTTCTGATCACGGAGAAGAGTTTTATGAGCACGGAAACAGGTCACACGGATTTAATTTATATAACGAAGTGACAAAAGTACCGTTAATAATATATGTTCCCAAATCTAAAGGGCAAATGATTGATAAGTTGGCAAGCAGTATTGATATAACACCAAGTATTTTACACCTTCTCAATATCAAAGTCCCTTTACAGTTTTTAGGTATAAATCTTTTTTCAAAAAATGATAATGATTACATAATCAGTCAAAATTATAATATCCAAAAACAATCAATTATTTCAAAAGATTGGAAATTACTTATAAATATAGATAATAAAGATAATAAAAAGACTCGGGAATTGTATAGTCAAAAATCAGATCCGGGTGAACAAAATAATCTTGAGGAAATAAATAATACTATTGCTGATCAACTTGAACAGAGGTTAAATACGATTTTGTCAAAACAACCTGTTTATGAACCTGAAAAGATTGACACTTTACCTACCTGGATAGACGAAAAGCAAAGGAAGAAGCTGATTGAGACCGGATATTTTTAGTGTTAGCTAATTGCACCGAATTGAATTAAGAATAGAATTATACTTTGGTTGATTTGCTTCATAAAATTTTTTCGGAGAAAATATTTCCAATTGGTATACTTTATTTTGTTTTTGGCAGTAGAAAAGAGTAAATATCCCTCTATATTCCGCTTGGTCATCTGTGCAGGCTCCGTAAGTCATACGGCTGTTTAAAAAATCTGAGAAATGGGTAATGTTTATTTCGTTTATCAAATCAGATTTAATGTCGGGTTTGAATTTTTCATCACAGCTTATCGTATCGCTTATCTCCCCCGGATATGGGGAGCGGGTATTTTCAAACAGAGCTTTCATGCGCGTTATTTGTGCATTTATATATCTATCAGCCGTTTCCTGTTTTACATCTGACCTGATTTCAATTCTTAAATAATCCTGATTATGACTAAAGAGCGCTCGGTATACGCTTTTGGAGTCTTCATAAATATCTTTAAGATTAAATTTATCTATTTCTTCAAAATATAAACATTTGATTTTGGAACAGTAGGAATATTTTGTTGTTATCATAACTGATGCTACTATTATTAGTATGAATAGAAAAATGAATCTGAAATTCATAAGTATCCTGCTTTTTAGTTTCATTCTTGTTTACCTTTTATATCTTATTATAAAGAATCCAGGCAAACAGACAATAAGCTGTCCTGACTGCAACGTTGTTTTTGTCTCATTTGATACTCTGAGAGCCGACCATCTTCATTTTATGGGATATTCCAAAAATACCAGTCCGACTCTGGACAAACTTGCAAGTAACGGGTTTATATTTACAAATGCAGTCAGCGCTTCATCCTGGACGCTTCCGGCAACCATGAGTTGGTTTACCGGAGTGTATCCATCAGTTCACCAAATTTTAAATAAGTTTACTCTGAAAGGCCCTAACGAGCAGGAAATATCAAATCTTAAAAAATTATCTCCCGGTCTTTTGACCATGGCTGAAATATTTCAAAAAGACGGATATAAAACAGGAGGGTTTACCGGGGGTGCCGGAGTCAATCATGAGTTTGGATTTGCTGCAGGCTTTGATGAATATATAGATGATCAGGATTTTGCGGGATTTGAGTATTCTTATCCCAAAGCAGTTGAATGGATTAAGAAGAACAGGAACGAGAAATTATTTGTTTTTTTGCACGGATATAATATTCATGGACAATATGTTCCGCCGGAAGGATATGATTTTCGTTTTCTCGACTTTACTTATAAAGGAAAACTTACAGGATCCAAAGAAGAACAGTTAAATTTGAGAGAAGAGGGTTTAGCGCAAGGTAAATTATTTTTGACTCAGGATGACGTGAGGTTTCTTACAGCACTGTATGATGAAAAGATAGCAAGGGCAGATGAAGAATTTTCCAAGTTTTATCAGGAGTTTAAAAAGTTGGGACTTCTGGAGAAAACAATCTTTGTCATCACCTCAGATCATGGTGAAGAACTTTATGAGCACGGTCAGATAGACCATGGCCATAGTCTTTATCAGGAGGTTATCCATGTACCTCTTTTGATTATTATTCCGGGAATTAAAGGTGCTTTAATTTCCCAACAAGTGAGGAGTATAGATCTTTTACCTACAATTTTAACCATAATTGGTGCGGGTACAGATCAAAAAATATTTTCTCAATTTCAGGGGAAAAATCTTACTGATACGATGAAAGGAGATAATCTTAATCTTCAGGCGTTTTCCGAAACTGATTACCGGTATGCTGTTTTTAAAAGAGCGATAACATCAGCGGATAGCTGGAAGTATATAACAGACTTGGAAACATCAAATAATGAATTATATTCTCTGAAAAACGATCCCGGAGAAAAAATAAATAGAATAGACACGAACAAAATTGAAAAAGATACATTACGCCTTACTTTGGAGGAAATAATCAATTCAAATAAACGTAAATAACCTTTTACTTCAGTAGCGGACATGAGTTTCCAAACCACTTAAATTTGCATGGCCCTATATCGGTACTTAGGCCTAAAATATCAAGCTGAAACTGTAACAGAGGAATACTCAATTGCGGTTCTCCCTTACCCCGAAGTGTACTTCCGAATCCAATATTAAAATCCATTCCATTGGCATTTTTAAAAATAGACAAGTCGGTATTAATTGATTTTATATTCCATAGTTTATTTCCGGTTGTTTTATCCATTTTTATATCCTGAATATTACTTATAAAAGCATTATAGTCCATTGCTACTTTTTCAGGGTTTGCAGGGTCTAATTGAATTCCAATACCATTATAGAGAATTACATTATTCTTAATAACCGTATTTTCATGTCTTGTTTTAAAAACCGTGGGATCATAATCGGCCACTCCTTCCGGGTTAGCTAAATTTATTCCGGTAGATGAATATCCCACTAAATTATTAAGAAATACATTATTATTTGCTTCAATTTGTCTTGGATAGACGTGTATTGCGTCTCCCGTATTATTCAAAATAATATTGTTGGTTAATTTAATACCACTGGCGTTACTGATAAATATCCCATGAGCATATCCTTTTCCATTATGTTTTTCGTCGCAATTTGAATATCCGGAATTATTTCTTATAATGTTTCCTGTAACAATAGTGTTGAGATATTTACCGCCAAAAAATTTCAGCCCGCCACAGGCAGAAATACTTTGACAAACATTTTCTATAACATTATTTTCAATATAAATATCACTTATTCTTCCGGCATCCTTTTCGTAACCAAACATGTGTATTCCGTACATCATATCGTCGTGAATGTGATTATTCTTAATAAGTGATTTACTGATTTTGGTAAGGGATATATCCGGGGTAGTTGAAAGTAATGAATTGTTATTAAAGTCTGATCCAATAATCTTTATATCAGTTATATTAGATGGATAGTTATTTTTACCATTTACCATTATGGAACTGTTTTCGATATTGCTAAATGTACTATTTAATACTGTTACATTATTAATGACTGCGCTTTGTTCTACTCCATTAATATTAATTCCATTTTCTGAATATTCTATTTTTATATTCTGAATTTTGATATTAGAAATGATATTGTTTGCTTGTGGATTTATAATTAACGCACTATATCCGCCAAAAAATCGGAACGTAAGACCGTTAATTTCAATATTAGATGCATTATTCAATTCGATCCCATTTGATTGGTTACTTATCTCAATATTTAATTTCTGAGGTTTTTGATCTCCAAGTGGCCAAAGAAATAATCGTTTAGTATCTTGGTCATAATACCACTCTCCAGGTGCATCGAGCAGTTTAAATCTGTTTTCTATGTAATATTTAGAATATGGGCCGATTCCCTTTTCATTTGAGCCAAAAAAGGAGAATCCGATAGGACCTTTAAAATAAAGTTTTCCGTTAATACTATCAAATGAATCTATTTCTTTGTTCCAGATAAAATTACCACATCTCGATCCTCCATCGACTATATGAACAGTTGCTCCACTAAGGTAGGCTTCACCTTTTAAATGAATTTTATCAACGAGAACTTTATCGGATAATTCAGAATCAGATAATGACCACCAATTTTCGCTTATTCTCCCATTTACAGGTGGTATATAATTGGGAGATCTGGCCACGTTTAATTTTTTTACCGTAGCATCAGAGGCTATTTCATATAATAATTTTGGAATAAAATTTTCATTAAGCTTTGTATAAAATATTTTCGAATAATTACTACTAGGAATTTGAGAACAGGATTTATTATCGCATTCTTCCCAAAGATAATCAGATGATGGAACTGATCCGGTGAGTATAACTGGTCCTTGAAGATTCGGATCAGCGGTTATTCGTAGTGGAGATTTATTTGTACCCTTATTATTTATAATTATGCTTTCACGGTACACTCCAGGCAACACAGAGATAGTTGTTCCGGAAGTCGCGGAGTTAATTGCTTTTTGAATTGTTTTAAATGGATTTAATTTTGAACCTTTATTAATATCATTTCCAATTGGAGATACATATACTGTGGTATTATTTGATTGTTTTTGAGTATATATAAAAGTGACAACAAAAATAACTATTAGAAGAATAAATAGCGTTTTCATCATTTTAAATAGATTAGAATTTAAATTTATATTATGATTATATAATATTCTTAAGAAGCTGATAGTAGTATTAAATTTCTAAGTAAATAGATTTTTATTAACATTTTATTATAATAAGAATGTGCGGCATTGTAGGAAAAATATATTTTCATCCTCATACGATTCAAAAATCAAAAGAGAGTGTTCTTATTCAAAAGTCTCTTGAAAAACTGCACCATCGGGGTCCTGATGATAGGGGATATTATATAGATGAAAATGTTTGGTTGGGATCGACCCGGTTAAAAATACTAGATCTTTCCCCTGCCGGACATCAACCTTTTCAAAACGAAGATAAAAGTTTGTCACTCGTATTTAATGGCGAGATTTATAACTGGAAAGAGATAAAAGTAAAGTTAAGAAAAAGACATAAGTTTATTTCGCACACAGATGCAGAGGTCTTACTGCATTTATATGAAGAGGAAGGAGTAAATTGCCTCAAATACCTTCGTGGTATGTTTGCCTTCGCCATTTGGGATAAAAAGAGAGGAGAGTTATTTATAGCACGAGACAGAATCGGGAAAAAACCGGTAAAATATTATTACAACGATAAATTTTTTGTATTTGCCTCAGAACTGAAAGCATTTATTGATCATCAGGATGTTCCAAAAGAGATAGATTGGGAAGCTATTGATGAATTTCTTATCTGTCGATATGTTCTATCACCTAAAACCGGGTTTAAGAATGTCTACAAGCTTCCTCCGGGGCATTATATGAGAGTCATGTCTACTGGAGAAGTTGTGATTAAAAAATATTGGCAATTAGATTTCAGTCAAAAATTAGCATTATCAGAGCAAGAATGGCAAAAGTTAATATATGATAAGTTATTAGAATCTGTCCGTTTACGATTGCAAAGCGATGTTCCACTGGGAGTACATTTATCAGGGGGAATTGACTCAAGTTTGATTACAGCTTTGGTAAGTTTGGAGTCAAAGAAACAAGTAACAACCTTTTCTATAGGATTCGAAGAATCAGAATACAATGAACTTCCTTATGCACAACTTGTGACAGATCGATACAATACAGATCATCATTCCATGATAGTTAGATCTGATGTAATAAATCTCCTTCCGCAATTGATTTATCAATACGAAGAACCTTTTGCCGATCCTTCGATGCTTCCCACCTGGTATTTGATGAGAGAAAGTAAGAAGTTTATGACAGTAGCGATAAACGGAGAAGGCGGTGATGAGAACTTTGCCGGGTATCCATGGTATTTGTTTACGAGCTTCAATAATATCATGAAAAGATTACCTTTAAAAACACAAATGAGCTATATCTTTAAAAAATTATATTCAACAACAAAAAGAAAAGATTTTGATACCTTGGCAAAATATCTGCTATCAAAAAAAAATTTTTCAAATCTGGACGAACATCTTCACCATGATATAAGCCATTATTTACCGGATGATCTTCTTGTAAAAACAGATATTTCATCGATGGCACATTCTCTTGAGGTTCGCTCCCCTTTTCTTGATCAGGAATTTGTAGAGCTTTGTGCAAAAATGCCAGCAAATTTGAAGCTTCGGAAATTTCAAAATAAGTATATACTAAGAAAAACAGCAGAAAAGCTTATTCCTAGAAAATGTTTCACGAGAAGAAAGCAAGGATTTTTACCTCCGCTTGATCGATGGTATAGAGGAGAGTTATCAGGATTTATAGCATCTCAGTTATTAGATAAAAAATTTCTTTCTTATAATATTTTTAAAAAGGAAAGTGTAATAAAACTTTTAACAGATCATCAAAATTGGTCATCTAATAACGCCTATATATTGTGGACGATATTATGTTTGAAAAATTGGTTAGATGAATGGTTTTAATTAAAAATATGAACATAGCTCTTATTGTTTACTCAAATTATTCAAGCGATGCCAGGGTGAGAAGATATGCAGAAGTTTTGGCAGAAGACGGTCATCTGGTTGATGTAATCTGTCTAAGGGAAAATTATATACCCAAAGAGAAGAAAATAAGACTGATTCAATATCCTATCAGACGCATAAGGCGTGGAATATCTTGGTACGTTATTGATTATTTTATGTTTTTTCTATACTCGTTTTTTATTTTGTCAATAAATTATTTTTCTAAAAAATATAAAATTGTACACGTCAATAATATGCCTGATTTTCTAGTTTTTACCGCAATCGTTCCCAAAATTCTTGGAAGTAAAATAATTCTGGATATGCACGATCCCATGCCGGAATTATATATGTCTAAATTCCATGTGAATGATAATAATATTTTTGTAAGATTATTGAAGATTGTAGAGAAAACAGCTTTTCTTTTTGCTGATAAAGTTATAACTGCAAATGATGTATTTCGACAGCTATTTTTATCAAGAAATGATATTACAGATAACCATATAAGCGTGATCTTAAACTGCCCGGATAATAATATTTTTAATAATAATTTTAAAAGAATAATAAAGGATAAATATTTTAACGTAATCTATATGGGAACAGTTGATGATAGATTCAGAATTGATTTGACTATTAGTACAATGCCAGTTCTTATCAAAAAAATTCCTAATATCCGATTGGTAATTATTCCAAAAATTGAGGAAGAAGGAATATATTTTCAAAATCTGAAAAAATCGGTAACAGAGAAAAAACTTGAAAATTTTGTGATATTTAAAAAACCTTTACCTTTAGAAAAGATTGCTGAAGAATTAAAATCCGCTGATATAGGCATAGTTTTAGCGGATAATAATGTTTTTACCGATAAGATATTTCCGGTAAAATTATTGGAATTTATTCAGATGAAAATACCTATTATTGCTACAAAAACAAAATTGCTAGGTAAATATTTTACTGATAAAGAAATATTTTTTCTCCCGGAGAATTCGGTTGATGAATTTTCAAAAGCGGTGACTGCATTATTTAACAACCCTCGTTTGCGAGGTCAACTAACCACGAACGCCAATAAATATTTATTGGTTAATAATTGGCGAAATGAACAAGTGAAATATATTAAAATCGTACGAAATTTAATTGAATAATATTATATATACTTGAATGCAAAAGAAGTATTTTTATCTCGGGCTGATTTTATTTTTTTTAATTACCTACCTCTCTCCCGGCAAAGTCATCTATTTCAGTGCGTATCTCGTCAGCACTTTTTTTTTCTATTTGGCGACCAAAAAAATTACCGAGAGTTTGATTTATTCTCTGATATTATCTTTATTTTTTGATTCTAGTATTGGAGCGAGTCTGTTTGCTATGCAGCCTCCCGAATGGAATTTGGGATCGGGTTATGCGATTACACCGACTACATTAATATTACTCTCATTAATACCTTTTTCATTTAACAAAACATTCAGTAAGTTAAAAGCGCCGGATATAATAATTGCGATATTTTATTGTATTAGTGTTTTTAATGTTTTCCTATTCCCCTATCCCAATTCCTTTTTCGGTTTAATCGGAATTAGTGAGTTTGTACTTTTATATTATATTTTAAGGATACATGTGAAAATTGAGCAGTTTGATTTTATAAAAATTATCCTTCTTAGTCTTTTGTGTTTTCAGATAACGATTGCAACAATACAGATTGTCAGAGGTACTTCCGCCGGATTTTTAGCTGAATCATCAAATCTAGAGCGCCCATACGGATATACGGCCAGCGAAGATGTAAATATTTTCCGTGTACCGGGAACCTTCGGACATCCGAATTTTCTGGCTTCATTTCTTCTGTTGGGAGTTTCATTTGTATTATTTAGTTCCCCTAGTAGTATTTTATATCTAGGATTGGGTGCATTAGATTTGGTGGTATTAATCTTTACTTCCAGCCGTGCAGCCTGGTTTATCTTTATGCTTATTATTGCTTTTTGGATTTGGTATCAGTTAAAAATTCTAAAAAAATCGGATAAAATAAGAACCACTTTAACTATATTTATTTTAATTATTGTTTTATTAATTCCTTTTATTATTACCCGCCTCAACACATTACCGCAGGCATTTGATCCAAATGGGTCTGTAGATGTGCGCTATCAACTTAATAATGAAGCAATTAACATCATTTCCAAAAATCCAATAACCGGTGTCGGATTAAATAGAGCGATAGAATTTTACAGTAATTTTTTTTCGCCGGATGCCCTTCTTAGTATTATTGATGGTAGTTTTTATAAAATACATAATACTATTTTGGAAATTAGCACGGAGATAGGGGTTTTTGGAGGAATTATATTTTTAGCATTTTTCTTTACCATTTTTAAAACCGGGCTGAAATATATTCATGAAAAAAATAATTTTAAAATAGCTGCAACGATGGGACTTTTTGGAGTATTTTGTATTTCACTTTTTAATCCTTTCTTTCACACCCCACAAATGCGCTATCTTTTCCTCCTCTCCGCGATGATTCTGGCGTGATAGAAAAAACTAGTTATTTATGGTAAACTATTTTAAACATGAAGATAGTAAAAAAGGTATTTGAATACGAGTTACCCATAAAAGTCCAGAAAGAAAAAGACGGTTATATTGCCACTTGTCCGATCTGGAATGCTTGTTATGTTCAAGGAGATACCATTGATGAGGTAACGGCAGAAATTACCACAGTTGCCCAGGTGTTAATCGATATTTATAAAGAGGAAAATTTAGCTATTCCCCTAAAAAAGGTAAATGAACAATCCGTAAAAGAAAAATTCTCTTTCACCCTACCAGTGCTCGTATCTGCATGAAGATTCCACCTCTTTCCTATAGGGACGTAATACACAAAGCAAGAAAAGCAGGGTTCGTATTCAGAAGAGCAACTGGCGGGACTCATGAAATTTGGTGGAATGAGAAGAAAAGGAAAACCGCAGTTATTCCTCACCATCATGAAATCCGTCCCGGAACCATTAGAAGTATTATCAAACAACTGGGGATAACCGATAAAGAATTCTTAAAATTATGAGAAATTCATATCCCTTCTTGCTGATCAACCAAATGAGGTACTTTTTCCTCCTCTCCGCGATGATTCTGGCGTGAATTGATATGTTTTGAAGTAGTTGATTTAACTTATTTCACATGCCAGAATATACTTATGATAACAAAAAATGATCTAGGACAATTAAGGAAAGGTTTAGGGAAAGAAATTGGTGATTCGGCAAATAAACTGAAAGAAGAATTAAAAGCGGAAATCAATGCTTCAGCAAAAAGTCTCAGAAAAGAATTCAAAGAGGATATCGAAACCGCAGTAGTTCAAGTTATTAATGCAGTTATCAAACACACTGCCTCAAAAGAGGAGTTAAAGAGAGTTAAGGGAGAATTGAGTGAAAAGATTGATACTATAAAATCAGAATTAAGTTCAGAAATAAAAGCCGATACTCCTACCCCGCAGGAATTTACAAGTCACGAAAAGAGAATAAGTAAATTGGAATCTGCTGTGTTTCCTTCTTAAATCCTTCTTTCACACCCCACAAATGCGCTATCTTTTCCTCCTCTCCACTCTTATCTTAAGCCAGGAATGTACATTACCAGTACGAACGTATAGTCATTTACCGGGAGAAAGTGATATACTTGGCTAATTATGCTCAACTGGAATGTTGATGAGAAAAGGTTTATAAAAGAAGACCCGGAGGGGTATAAACGCTGGAGGATCGAACAACTGATAAATTACGGTCTGGATGGAGAAAAACTGGACAAGGATGAGGTAAAAAAAGCCTGGCCCATGATAAAAGAGAACATTGATCCGTATAAGCGCAGGCTTATAGAATATATCTTATGGGAAAAACTATACTTACTCCCACTCAACGGAAATTTCTGGAGTGCATCCAGAATTACGAAGAGATAACCCGCTGGTTTTATCTGACCGGTGGAACTGCTCTTTCGGAAGATATTGATCTGTTTTCTACAAGTGAAGTAGATGATAAGACTATTGATAAATTTTTGGATGATATTCGTCCACAACTGCAAATTACTTCAATAAAAAAAGACCATATTTCAGGATTGTTCTTATATAAATTAACTTTTTCAAACGGAGAAACATTGAAAGTTGATTTTAATGAATATGCATTTGAACCAATTGAAAAAAGTACTAAAAATTTCGGGAAATTACAGGTAGACAGTTTCTACGATATAGCAGTAAATAAAGCCTATACCATATCGGGACGCTTTAAATCTCGTGATTTTATCGATCTCTATTTTATCCTCATTCGAGAGGAATTCTCTTTTGAACAAATTCTTTCGCGTGTACCAGATAAATTTGGAGTGCAGATCGATTCAGTATTTTATGCAAGCCAACTTCTTCGGGCAGGTGATTTGCCAAAAGATTATCCCCCTATGCTTGTCCCTTTTGAATTTGATGATATGGTGAAGTTTTTTGTGAAAGAAGCAAAACGATTGGGAAAAAAGGCTTTTAAGAACCCTTGATTTCCGATCTTATTATATTTATACTGAAGTTAGCGACTATGTATCGAACCCTAAAAATTCTATTTGTAATTTTGTTGGTTCTGACGATTACAGAAGCAGGATATTATATTTACGTATTAAAATATCCTATTAAACCAGCCCAAAATAACCCCTCATTAGCTCCAAGTATATCTTCCGATCAAAAAATTGACAGGAGTGCATATCTTTTTGACCAGATTACAGCCTCTGATCCTTATCAGTTCGTAAAACACTTCGGTATGAATGATAATCAGAATTTATATTTAATTCTTGAGCAAAAAGGAATTGCACAGATAGATAAATCCGATGACGGTAAAGACATATATCTCACCATACAAAACGATCAGCATAAAAAAATCGTAAGCATTAATATAGTCAATTCCCTGAAAATTACGAAGATAGTAAAGGGTGAAAAAACTCCGATTAGCAAGGACCAAATTAAAACCGGAGACAATATTCTTTATACCCTGAAAGGTGATTTAGTTGACCAGAAAAAAAGCAGTGGAGAAATTACAATCTTATGAGAAAAAATCCCTTTGCTCCTTATTGTAAGCCCAAAATTAATACGAAAAAGATCAACTTTCTTGTTATGTTTGGGCATTCATTTCCTGATGAGAACGGTTATCTAGCACAAGTTTGTGATTGTGGAGCGCCATGCTACGGCAATGTTATAGGGAGACCCTGTTATTGTCTGAATGGGACGGGGGGATGTTCTAGCTAGGTCTAAGCACTGTTGTTTATCTTAAGTAATTCGCATATCTTTTCTTCATTTTTGGCAAAATAAAGAAGATAAAACCTCGGATTAGACTTGACGAAATTCATAATCGTCTTGATCTGACTTCTCATATCTTTTTCAAGACTCCATGTTTGGGCTGAAATTAGAGTGATAATTTTATTATTATTTTTCAACTGTATCAACCGGCAATCTTTTGCTTTACGCAGAAAATAAATGCTTTCAATAGGATATCGTTTAAAAGTTTTTTTGATCCATTTGTACTTTTCCACCACCGGTGATTGATAAAAATAGAAACTATTATTTTCCTTAATGATAATACCGCTTTCATCAACAAGGGGGATCGACTGTCTTCTCGTCAGATTTAAGATGGTCGATTTGCCGGCTCCGGAAGGGCCGACAAACACATGTGCTTTTCCGTCAATTTCTACAGCTGAACAGTGAAGAAAGAAACCATTATTCTTTAAAAGAGCATTCTGAACGACGCGAAGTAAAAGCGTGATGAAGTGATTGATACTGATATGAAGATAGGTGAAAACCTTATTATTCTTCACATGATAAAAAGCGAGAGTGAAATAAGGCAGTTTTAGCTTTTTTTGAAACACGTAAGGGGCAGAAGGTAAAAAGTTTATTTCTGTGAGGCATTTTTTGCCTCTTTGACCTTTTACAATAAAACCCGCATAAATATTGTTAATTTTTTCCCGGATATTATTTACCGGATTTTTACCCTGCGTCGGGGCAAACTTCAGTTTGATGAGAAAACCTGCAATGTAAAAATACAAAACATTTTTTTTCATATACTTCAAGATTGAGAAGATATAAAAAATACAGTATTATCCTCTTGATATATGAATAAAATCATCAGGATGATTAGATTTAAGCGTAAATTCTGTATTAAAGCAACTGGTAACAGCATGCTGCCTCTTCTTTTCTCGGGAGACGTATTATACCTAAAAAAATTCACTTAAAGACGTCTGAAAAAACCTATATTCCCCTTTTTCTTTTTATATAATATTTAAGTCATCACCCAGCGGATGGTATTCGTCTTTGAGTAAATTTAAAATAGTGGTTTTTCCTGCACCTGAATTACCCAAGAAAACATAAGCTTTATGATTGATACATACTGAAGATGCATGCAGAAGAAATCCTCCTTCTTTTGCCAAAATGTCTTCGATAGCGTCGCGAAAAAGCAGGTTAAACTCCCCCAGATTCACGTGATAGTAAATTTCGCGATTATTGGAATCTATTTTTCTGCATGCCTTAAGGTAAATAAATTCATTTTCCCGGTAAAAGATACTGGGTTCACGAAAATCCACAAAGTGGATGATATGTAGAGGATTTTTTTTAGATATCGAAAAATTCTTCAAATTAAAGATGACGTTTTCGATAAATTTCTCCCGATGCAGGATAAAAATGCTTTCATGAAACCTGAATTCCAGCACCATCCCTGCAATTTTGAAAAAATATGAAGAAGTCCCCTTGTTCATAATTGTTAATGATACATCAAACGATAGTTTTTCATCAAAACTTGACTAGAATCAATTTTGCGGATATTCTTAATAATAGATAGACATTATGTATAAACTATTGAAAATATTATTCGTCTTATTATTGTTTCTGACGATTACAGAAGCAGGATATTATATTTACGTATTAAAATATCCTATTAAACCAGCCCAAAATAACCCCTCATTAGCTCCAAGTATATCTTCCGATCAAAAAATTGAGCAGTTGAGAAGTAGCTCATCTATAGTTCCTCAAGTTACTCAAACAAACTTGCCAACCATACAGCCTCTCATTTCTTCTGATTCGATCACGTATCTTCAGAATATGAAGTTTGTGAAGAATAAAACAATTGTTGTCACCATCGAAGAGTCAGGATATGTTGATACTATTCAGCTTCAACCAAAGGGGAGTGCAACAGAATTAAAATTAGTTGATGAAAATGGAACCATAATATCTGCAATTTCTAGGGATCTTGAATTTTGGAATAAAAATCTATTTAAAAAGATAGCAAACAGTGATGTTCCTTTCAGCATAACTGATCTTAAAAAAGGAGACTTTATCATGCATTCATATCAAATGAACATAACAGACAATACAGATAATCATAAGTATGTAGTTATATCAAAATAATATGAAGAATAAACAAATATATAAAAAGCCAGGTATCAAGGTTAAAAAAATTCATTTTAATGTTCTCTTTACCAATTTTAACGATAATTCTTTACTAGCACTAGTAGGACCGGGTCAACTATGTTGTGGAAATCCTGAACTCTATTGTCCTAGTTCCTGTAGTGGTGGTTGTAGTGTTTGTCCACAAGATGGGTACTGTGCATGCTAGTTTTTAACCCTCTTTCCCATTAGAGTCACGAGCTTGTTTCCCTTATTAAATGAGAGAGAATAAAAATGATTGTGTCTTTGAATAAATGCAAATGCATTTTTTGTCGGCGGTTTCGTATGAGGGTCAAAAGTGAGAAGCTGTGCGGATAGAAGTGTTATTATTCTGGTAAGATCTTTGATCTTTGTTGTCCGGTAAAATTTTGCTTTGCGTAAAAAAAATATTCTTCCGACGAGATAATGCTGTTGAGTTTTTTTTATCCAGTCATTTTTTTCCCTGACTGGAGACTGGAATCCATAATATTTTTCTCCTATTTTTCTTACAATGAGGATGTCATCTGAAAAAGCCTGGAAACGCGGGTGTAAAAGTTTCATAGCCGTAGATTTTCCGCCCTCTGATTTAGCACAAAAGAGGAAAAGACTATTGTTTACGATTGATGCTGAAGTATGCAGAAGGAATCCGTCAGATCTTGAAGCAAGTGTTTGAAGTGCCGTAAGCAATATTAAATTAAACTGGTTTATGCTTATATGTTGGAATGAAAGAATTTTATATCTGTGTAATTTAAAAAAATGAAGCAGTCCTAAATTAGCATCTTTTGTTTTTCTCGTGAATATCGATGGAAAATGTTGGAATAGATGAATGGTAAAATCTATTTTCGAAAGTTTCTTATTAGTTAGAAAAGCTGAATAGTGTTTTTTGATGTCATTCGATAGAGATTGATTTATCCAAGAGTCATGAATTTCTCTTTCTTGAGTAGGATTTAGAATAATCCTTATATTAAAGCCTCCGGTATAAAGGTCTATCCTCTGTGTTTTCATGGATCGTATTATACCTCATACAACCCATTTTCTGATTCTGTTTCAGTGGTATACTTTCTCTGTTGTGACAGCGAACCATCTTCTTATTTTAAATAAGCTTCAGAAGAAACGGGCTTTCTGGCTTAAATGCGAGGGCATAAGCATGCTTCCGCTGCTTCGTCCCGGCGATATATTATTCTTTAAGAAAATCAAGTTTCATCAGACGAAGATAAATGAGATTATACTGGTAAAAAAGAGTAATAAAGAGATAGTCCATAGAGTTATTTATAAAAAAAACAATTATCTGGTTACTAAAGGTGATCACAATCCTTTGTCAGACGGGAGGACAAATCCAAACGACGTTTTCGCGAAGGTAATCGCAGTAAAGAGAAGTAATAATAAATTCGATTTAGAAAGTTTATATCTTTTCCAGTCAACTCTTTACTTTCAGGAAATAGTGAAGGTTAATAAAGCTTTCAGGAAAGAAAAAATTGCTTTTGTCTTTCTGAAAGGCCTTCCTGTACATCTATTTTATGAAAAAAAACATCCCCGTCGAATATATGCTGACAGCGATATTCTTATTGATCAGACTGATTACGAGAAAGTTGAAAAGGTTTTTAAGAGGAATGGATTTAAAAAAGTTGATGCTTCCTATTCTAACCTCCATAAACTATTAAAGGATAAACCCACGGAAGTAAGTTTTGTGAAAAAAGTAAATAATTTTCCAGTAGTCTTTGACATCCATTTTGAGCCGGTATTTCTAATGAATCAGCTTGGGAAGCTTGATGCTTTGTATCCTGAGAAATTCATGAGGCAGTTGACTAGTGATTTCTTACAGACGAAACTAGCAATAAAAGTACAAGGAGAACAATTCTTTATACTTGATATTTCCTACTTAATACTTTACTTAGCTTTGCATTTTTTCCATCATAACTATCGGGGAATATTCCGGTTACATTTTTTAGATCAGGTGATAAGATTTCGCGCCAGAGAATTAGATTTGGATAAATTGATATCGGATATTAATAAATATCAGGTGCAAAACTTTGTTTATCCGGTATTTTGGTTTTTACAGAAATACTACTCGACTCCGGGAGCCAGTCTGGTATTAAAAAGTATAAATATCAAGTCTAAAGAGCTAAAATATATAAAAGAAAATATCTTAAATATCAATATTTTTGATGATGAGTCGAGGGTTCAGGCGGGAATTGCCAGATTTAAAAATATTTTTCAGCTCTCCCCTTCCCCGTTTTGGAAGAAACTGACACTTATCTTTAATCTGCAGATAATTTACAGCGTTTTCTGGGTTGGGTATTTGAAGATTAAAAATTATCACAATTCCCGGAATTTTAATCCGTTTAATTCCGGACAATAATATATAAAATTCCCGGAATTTAATCCGTTTAATTCCGGGAATTAACTATAATTTTTTTCGCGAAAAGTTCTTTTTCCAGACCCAAGTAATCCTTTTGTGCTCGAATATTGGAGATTTTATATTTTTTTATCATCAGTTCGATTATCTCCTCCTTACTTAAACCCTTCTTGATTTTGTCAAAGATAAAAGAGGCTGTTTGGTTGAAGGTATAGAGCTGAGATTTCTCACCGTCAAAAATCGTAGTTTTATTTCCCAGTTTCTGGACGATAAAACCTTTGTTTATTTTATATTTCACCGTTGCGGATTTGGATGTTTTCATCTAATATTTAAACAATGAAAATAAAAAAACTTCTTTCCAGATACAAGACTTTGAATACGTTAATCGTTCTAACTCTACTCCTTCTTGGCTTTGCAATTCTTTATTTTCTCTACTACCGCCAGAGAAGTCAAGCATTTTTATATGCATCAGTCACTCTCATCAGACCGACTAATATTCCAATTAATGCGGCTTTTAATTGGGTGCCTTACTGGATTGCCAATTCCATCAATATAAATGACGTAGAAAAAAGCACTTTGGGAAGTCTTAACGCGATAGTTGTGGATAAAACAGCATATGAAGGTCAGGGGTACGGACAATATGTGTATTTACTTTTAAAAATTAACTCCGTCAAAGACAGATCGGGAGTTTATCTTTATAAAAATAAACCTTTGGTGGTCGGATCCATACTTGACTTAAAACTTAGTAACACCCAAACACAAGCGATGGTGACTTATCTTGGTACAATGCCTCCCGTCTATAAATATAAGAAAATAATTTTGTCATTGAAAGGCAGGAGTTGGGAATCATGGGTGGTGGACAGCATAAAAGAGGGCAGTGAAATCAAAGACTCCAAAGGGAAAACGATTGCTAAAATTATAGACTTGAAGTCAGGACCGGCGGAAGTCCGTTCTGATTCCTCTTTGGGGCAGGCAAAAGTTTCGTATGACCAGACTAGAAAAGATTTTACTATCAAGGCGGAAATGATTGTCCGTGATGATAATGGTATATATTACTTTGAAGAATTCCAAAAAGTTAAAGTTGCCGAAGGTCTGTATTTGACTTTTGCACAAAACAGCCTCTCACCTCAAATTTCATCGATTGAATCTGTGACAGATTTATAAATTCATTTTTATCGTATTATTTTAATTCTCCACCGGTAATGCTAGTATAATTATTAACAATGCTTTTTAATTTAGGTTTATTGTCCTTATTTTTTCTTCCTGTAATCGAATCATTCAGACGGGAGGCGGGATTATTTTTTCTCTGTCTGGGTGCCTTACTGCTGGCTTTAAATCCTCAACAATCCAAAAAAACTCAATTGGATTTTTCAGATCTTTTGTGGTTTATCTTATTGGTTGTTTTCAGCCTCTCATTATTTCATACCGCGTCCTACATCAGGAGTTTCAGCGAGTTTCTGCGCTATCTGTCATATTTTTTGATTCTTGTGTCAATTAAAAATCATCATGATCACACTAGTCTTTTAAAAAGTTTTTATTTACCCATGATTGTAGTAAATTCCATAATTCTATCTCTTCTTAGCTGGTGGTATTTGATTCCGGTAGTTCACTTCTATACTCCTCCACCCTTAAATCTATATTTTGCCAATTTCGGCCACAACAGACTTTCCGCCATACTTATTTTTGCCCTACCGATTACAGCAATATTTTCTACGCTAAGTTATAAGAAGAAATATCTTTATAAACTTTTAACAGTGTTTCTGTTTATCTCCCTGATTTTTACAGTTGCCCGCGGGGCATTTCTAGAATTGTCTTTTTCGTCACTCATCGTGCTTTTGTTATATTTTAAAAGAAATAGTGTAGATGCCCAAAATCCGGAGAAAAGACAATTGATGTCTTATGTGAGCTTTTTCAGCCTGATCACCATAATATTTCTGGTATTTAATTTCATCTATTCAAATTTTTTCAATCCCTCAAACTTTCCTTTAAATATCCGCAATACTTATAAACCGGTTATGGGTGAATTAAGGCTTGAGTATATTCGGCAGGCGGTATCTGAATTTGCCAGACACCCGCTTCGGGGTACTGGACTTGATACTTTTGTATATGTCTCAAGAATTAATCAACTTCGTGGCAGTCAAAGTTCAGATTATGTTCATAACCAATTTCTGGAAATTTTTACGGAAACAGGAATTTTTGGCGGTATTATATTTGCGGTATTAATGTGTTATTTATTGGTCAAATCATATTCTCATAACAAGAAGTTACAGGGTCCAGATAAAATTTATCATTTGGCTGTAATGATTGGGCTTTTGGCGTCATACTTTTCTTCTCTCATTGATTACGATTGGCAGTACATCTCTATTTTTTTCATCTTATTCCTCGGTCTTATTCTGACATCCGATCATGAAGATCAGCCAAAATACGATATGCACCAAAATGGTTGGAGGATTTTTATATTTTTATATTTTCTGGCTTTTCTGGTCAAGTTTATTTTACTAAAAAACGTTCCTGAATATTCTAAGAAAATTGATCAGCTGATACAAAAAAACGAATTGGTTGCGGCAGAAAATTTGGCACTGCGATTTCATAAACTGGATCAAGGCGGCCAACCCGCGATTGTACGGCTTATTGAAATCTCACAAAAATCAGGAAACGCAGAGAAGAACCATTATTGGAATGAACAGCTTATAAAAACCAGTCCTTATGATCAGGATTATACCCGCAGAGAAGATTTCCGCCTGTATCTCACAGACATGCAAAAAAAAGTTGTCCTTGGCAATGCGAATGATGCCATGAGTATTTTCAAGACATTAAAATCAAAATATCCGGATCTTTATCAGCAGATCAATAGTGACGCTTATTTAAATAAAATCATTCTGGCTCTAAATAATAATAATAATTCTGAGGCTTTGGAAATTTTCCAATCCTTAATTATTTCAGGTATGAAAATATAGTGAAACATATTGACTTATCTCTTGTGTCTGATATTCTTAAAATATGACGCATAAAATAATTTCTGCGTTGGTTTTTGTATCGGTAATATTCCTCCTATTCTTTATCTCTATAAAAACATCGCCATTAAGCGAAGTATCTGCTGCTACCTACTGTCCAGCCTTGGTATCATATTATGTTGGTCCGACGGCAGTAGCACCGGCAGCCAGGATATCAGTCACCTGTAATTATGGAGTGCAATTGTCGTGTATTGGAGCTAAAAGCGCGCCAACTGACTATACAAATTGCAATTGGCTTGGTTTTGGGGGAAATAATAATGCGCGGTTTTCTTGTAAAGTTCCGGCTACAGGAGGATTATATACGAATAAATGCACACTATCCAGTGGTGGCGGTGATGATTGCTGTGTCCAAAGTGATCCAGCTGGTTCTTATGAAGTTTGCTCGGAAACTGCCCCTTCAGGACTGAATGTAACTAACTTAACCAATAATTCGGCTACTCTCAACTGGACTCCGGGGACAGCTATTGCGGGATCGGTACAGAAGTTACGGGTGGGGGCAAGTGCAAATGAGGTAAATACCGGGTGTAATGGCGGATACGATCCTCCACTTACTCCTGCGCCGACCTGTGTTATAAAATCAGATTTACCCTTGAATACTTCATCACAGAATACCGGAGCTATTTTGAATTCTAATCAACTATATTACTGGAGAGTAGTAACTTTTCAGAGCGCGGCATGTTACGTTGACAACAGACCTCCAGATCAAAGCTTTACGACGCTTTTAAATCCGACAAATACTCCCATTCTAATACCTACGAAAACACCTACGCCGACGGTAACTCCTACTTCTACGCCTACTAATACTCCTACTTCTACTCCTACTAATACTCCTACTTCTACTCCAACCGCAACTCCTACCGTAACCCTTACCCCAACTCCTATTTTTACCTGCGGATTGACAGCCTGTCCTGACTTGACTTGTTCCAATCCAATACCGGCAAATTGTACTATCTGTACTGATTTTCTTTGTACTCAGCCTACTATAGCGCCGACAAATACTCCTACCGTTACTCCAACAGTTACTAATACACCCACCTACACTCCTACTCCTAGCAATACACCTACATCTACACCCACATTAACACCAACCATTACACCTACAAATACGCCGACAGTGACTCCTACGATTACCCTTACACCGACCGTAACCCTTACCCCAACTCCTGTAGGAGGAAATTACTGTGGAGCAGGTTGTCCGGATTTGGACTGTGCCAATCCGACTCCAGCTGATGGATGTTCCACCTGTACTGATTTTGTTTGTAGCTTGCAGCCAACTTCGACTCCTACTTTAACACCGACATTAACACCGACTTTTACCCCTTCTCCTACTCCGACGAGTACACCTACTGATACTCCTACTCCGACTCTAACGGAGACACCTACTCCAACACCCACAGTTACCTTGACTCCGACACCCACTTTTTATAATGTTTATGGCTGGATTTATACGGAAACAAATAATACTGTAATTAGAAATGAAGAACAAAACGAAGGATTAATTCCTAATTATACGGTGGACCTGACGGGAGATCAGACTCTTTCCACAACTTCTCAAGGCTCTCCTATTGCCGGATTTTTAGCAAATTATATCCTAACGCCTCTTTATAATGGCATATTTCAGCTGGAAATGGTTATCACTCCGACAGGCTATACACTTTATAAAGGACCTCCGGGAGCCACTCCTTCTCCTTATACCAACCCTAAAGTCGTTATTTTAGCCGGAGGAGACGCTATTGGTGATTTTCCGTTTATTACAATTACTCCTTACATAAGTCCAACAGCTACTCCGACTGTCACGCCGTCTTCTACCCCGCCTCCAATTTCGCCAACGCCTACTTCGATCTGGACTCCTACACCGTCTGTCGGACCAGGAACACCAACACCTACAAACTACGTTTGTCAGACACTGCCGACACCCATTCTGAACGCGCCGGCAGAAAATCTATGCACCAATATCAAACCGACTTTCTCAGCATATGTCCTGGATCCGAACAACGATAATGTCTGGGGTCATTTCTATAGTACTGATACTATATCGTTTGATAGGATCGGTTCAGTGGTAAATCCAAGCGGAGGTAATAGTACCTGGATACCTGACGGCTCTGTTCTTAACAGCTCGGGAGCTTATATGTGGACGGCTTATACGGAAACATCTTCCTGTCCGCGCTCATTTGATGCTCCAGCTAATCGTTTAAACATGGATTATACGGCTCCTCCGAAACCTCAATCGCCAAGCTGTAGCCTGACTAGTCAAAATTATATTACCGGCCAATGTTCTTTTCATTGTAGTTGGAGTGCTGATCCGGAACCGACTCCGCAATCCTGCAGTGATACCAATGATTATCACCCTGTTTTCAGGACTGATCCGGGACCAGGAGCTTGGGATCCGGGTTGGATTGGTAACAGCTTATCTACTGATGTGACAACAGAGGTGGCCCAGGAATTGTATGCCAAAGTTACGGCAAGGGACGGTCTTGGTAACACTTCAGAAACTTCAGATGAGTCGGTAAGTGCGGTTTGCCCTGAAATTATTTATTCCGTCTCTCCAACTCCCGGTGGTCCGACAGCAACTCCTACTGGAGGGGTTATTCCAACAGTCACTCTTACACCCACAGCCACTCCAACTCCAACCCCGGGTATTTGGACCCAGGTTTTCGGCGGAGATATTTATGAGCCGTCTCTTCTGCAAAGAAATGTACCTTCAGGCAAATACTATTTGAATAATATAGATGTTGTCCCAACTCCGGTGAGCGCCGGAATACTTTGGTCGACTTCAGGAGCTGGGGATTTCGGAAATGGCTTCTCATCTCCTACAAACTGGCAGGTAGGATCAACTCTTTCCAATACTTTTAATTTTTCTTATTATTGGGAAGCACTCAAGAATAATCCCGCTGCAGTAAACGTGAATAGTACGGTGATTCTAAATCCTACCGCCGCAATTAATCTGTATAACGTCGGTGGTTCAGTTACCTTAGAGGCTAATAGTTTAATCTTACCGGCATCAAAAGTGGCCATCTTTTTGATTACCGGCACTTTGGAGATTAAAAATAATTTTACTATAGCCAGCGACGAATCAGTCGTTTTTGTCGTCAGCGGCAATATTGAGGTTGACCCTAGTGTGACCAGAATAGACGGGCTTTTTATGGACAGCGGATCATTTACAGTTGCAGCCGGATCCGATCAGCTTGTGGTCAACGGTATGGTTTATACTACAAATATGAGTTTAAACAGAACTCTTCGAAGTTTTACCACACCTGCCTATAAATTTATCTATCAGCCGAAATATGTGATTACATTATTGCCATACCTGGGAAGATCACAGGTTAATTGGCAGGAGGCGGCGCCATGAGAAAAAATTCCGGACAAATTGTTTTAATACTTGTTTTAATCACCGTGGTTGGGTTAACTATCGGATTATCCCTGATATCAAGAACCGTGACAGATGTCAGAATTTCATCGCAGATTGAGGAATCAGGTCGAGCTTTTTCTGCTGCAGAAGCCGGGGTAGAAAACGCCCTAAAAGTGGTAAATGTTTTTCCTACCGGAACAACCAAATCTGTAAATTTAAATAATGCAACGGCAGATTATTCGGTATCTGATATGGGAGGCGATAGTAGTCTCTATTCTTTTCCTCTAGTAGAAGCTAACTCTTCCCAGCTTTTATGGCTGGTGAATCATAACTCTGATGGAAGTTTAGGTACCAATTATTATGACATTACAGGTTCGATCGATATTTGTTGGGGTGCGGCTGGAAATAAATCAGCAGTAATTCTAAGTTTATATTACGAAACAGGTGGTGAATATAAAATAGCCAAAGCATCATTTGACTCCATTACCCGCGGCAACCAATTTGCCATAGCAGATACTATAGGAGGGCCTTTTTGTGGTAGTTCTTATATTTACAAACATACGGTAAACTTCAACTCTGATTATGGGTTAAGTTCTGCCAATTTAATAGCATTAAGAATGACACCTGTTTATGAAAATACCTCAATCGGCGTAAAACCTACTGCACAATTACCAGTGCAGGGAAACCAGGTAAATTCTGTAGGTAAATCCAGTACAGGGGTGGTTCGCAAGATTCAGGTCAATAAAAGTTATAATCTTCTTCCCAATTTGTTAGATTTCGCTCTTTATTGTGAGACCAGTTGCCAGTAATGTAAAAAAATATAACCGTAAATAAATCTTTATTCTTGACAATATATTTTAAATTAGTGGATAATCATTGTAGAGATATGAATAAGAAATTATTGGTTTTAACTTTAATATTGATAATTGCAGGAATAATAATCGGTTATTTATGGCAGTCCGGTTTGTATAATAATAAAACTTACATTCCGGAAGTACAAAATCAACTTAACCAGAATCTACTAACACCAACAACAATCTCGTCGGTAACACTAATCCCAACTCCAACTTATCCGCCTTACTCATTACAGATATCTGACATCGATGAAACATTCATATATGTTAAGAATCAAAAAGGTAGCGTCAGGCTAAGTAAATCTAAAGTTAAAGTTTTTAAAAGGTCAGGTGACCAGCTAAATCCTGCTACATTAAATGATCTAAGGATCGGTCAAAATGTCACAGTAAATGTAATTGAGGCAGGTAAAGAGTCGCATATTATTATAGAATCCTAACCGCATAAGATTAATTGTATACTACTCATCCTTTACTTGTTTATCCCATTGACTTTTTTCCCACTTCTGAAGATACTTAAATAGAGTGACTTATTTTTAAAATGAGTAATATTTTAATTGGATTGGATATAGGGTCCAGTTCCATCAAAGCTACCCAAATTTCCAGAGATAAAAATACATCTATGCTGCTAGCGGCAGGTTATATTGCAACCCCTGTCCGTGATGTTTCAAGCATGAGTGAGCATGATGAACAGGATTTGGCCAACAGCATTAACCACCTGGTTCATGACATGAAAGTTTCAAATATAAACGTGTCAGCCTCCCTACCCTCCTCAAAAGTTATTACCCGGATCGTTGAGATGCCCGCTATGAATGATAAAGAGCTTGCATCGAGCATTCAATGGGAGGCCGAGCAATATATTCCATTTCCATTGACTAAAGTGAAGCTTGATTATGCAGTGGTAAGTTCAAACTTAGAAACACAAAAGATGAATGTTCTTTTGGTTGCGGCTCCATTGAGTTTGATTGAATCATATATGCGTATCATTACTTTGTCCGGTTTAAATCCTGTTGCTTTAGAGACGGAAATTATGGCTATAGGAAGAAGTGTCAGTTTCAGTTTGCCGAGCGTTTCTGATGTTTTGATAGTATCAATAGGAGCAAATTCCACAGATATTGCCCTCATGCATGATCAAATATTAGGTTATACCAAATCTTATCCGATTGGCGGAAACAATATGACTAGGGCGATTTCCGAGGAATTAGGATTTGAGATTGCCCAGGCAGAAGAATATAAAAAAACGTACGGCCTGGAGGAAGATAAACTGGAGGGAAAAATCGCAAAAATTATCTCGCCTTACATCAATAATTTGATTGAAGAAATGGAGAAAACAGTTGCCTTTGCCAAAAAAACATATGTGAAAGCAGAAATTTCCACCGTGATGATTACGGGTGCAGCTTCTAAACTGCCCGGATTGGTAATGTCGATCACTAAAAATTTAGGACTTGATTCCCAGTTAAGCAACCCGTTTATCAATCTAAATGTTGATCCGAAAATTCTTCCCAGACTGACAGAAGATGCGCCGATTTACACGACATCAATAGGTTTGGCTTTAAAAGAAATAAGTTAAAATTATGGTCAAGAAAAATATAAATTTGCTGATTGAAAAAGAGTTGGATTCAGCTCTGGTTGCAAAATTAAAATTTTTTCTGCCGATCACTGCAGCTATTTCGTTTATTCTCTTTATCATTCTATTTGTTATTTCGATTTCTTATACTAAGTCAAATCTGGCCCAATATAACGTACTAAATGCTGAAGTAAACCGATTGGAAAGTAAAATTGATGAAAAGAAAAATCTGGAAGGAGTATATACGCTAAGTTATATTATTTTAAAAACGATAAGTGAAGTTCTCAATAATAAAGTTAGTTTCATGCCGATCTTTAATGAAGTAGTGAAAGTAAATTCCGATCATCTATCCGTAATGCAAGCTTCCTCTGATGAAAAAGGTAAAGTGAACATGGCTTTAACCGCATCATCATCAGCTGACCTGAACGATTTGGTCTCTTTTTTGCACGAGAAGGAAGATAAGGATAAAATTTTTTCCAATATGATAGCTAACGGCATTGTCAAGAATAAAAAGGGCGGATACGAATTATCTGTATCATTAAAAGCGGATGATTCACTTTACCATGAAAAAACCAATTAATTATTATTTATACAAATTAAAAAAATATGAAATAGTTGGAGCGTCGGCATTTGTTATTCTGGTGATTTTAGGCTTGTCAATTACCTTTTTATTGCCAAATTTCCGTAAAGCGCAGGAAATATATTATCAACAAAGGGAGCTACGGACACGATTGACAGTTCTTCGGAAAAAAGATGAATTATTGTCTGCGATCGATGGTAAGGTTTATCAGGACAATATAAATAAATTGACAAGCATCTTACCGGGATCTAAAGATTATGTTTCTTTGTTTAATACTTTTGATAATCTGCAGCTAAAAAGCGGGGTGACGATCTTAAAAACAGATTTGCAGTTCGGTACCATATCTACCGCATCAGGTAATCTAAAAAAAGATAAAACATCCTCAGCCTATCTCATACCTATAAAAATGGACATTATTGGAGATTTTGATCAAATAAATGCCTTCATCAATTCTCTGACAGATCTTTCAGGACGCATGATCACAATGAATAAAATTTCATGGGGAACTAGCGTGGAAGGATTATATACCGTTTCTTTAGAAGGTAATAGTTATTTTTATCCGTTGCCTTCAAAGATAGGCGGAGTTGATTCGCCGCTCAAAGAGACAAATGAAAAAGATCAAAAGATTCTTGATAAAGTTGCCAGCATTCCTTTCCAAATAGAGGAAGAAAACAACAGTTCTTTGCCTATGGGTAAACAAAATTTATTCAATTAAGGCTTTTTTGCGTATTTTTTGGAATGACTTTTTCTCCAGCTCGTTATTTCCAGATGATTGCCTGACATTAGGACTGACGGAACTTTATACTTATTATACACCGGTGGCCGGGTATATTGGGGTGCCTCTAATGAATTCTTATAGGAAAATGATTCGTTAAGAAGTGAGTCTTTATTTAATACCCCGTCTACCAGACGGCACACAGCATCGCAAACGACCATAGCTGGTATTTCTCCTCCGGTTAAGATATACCTCCCTATTGAAACGGATTCATCAATAAAATTTTTAATACGCTCATCAAATCCTTCGTAATGTCCGCAAACAAGTATAAGATGGTCAAGCAGACTGTATTTCTGGGCTAGAGGTTGTGAAAATTGCTGACCTTTAGGATCAAGTAACACTACTTTTTCTTTGATGGATTTATTTTTATTTTTTAAGCTAACTGCAAGAATAGCTTTATGTAAAACATCTACTTTCATGAGCATTCCCGCTCCTCCGCCGTAAGGCTTGTCATCTACTGATTTATGAGGATCAGTTGCGAAATTTCTTATATCTATAATTTGCAGATTAATTAATTTTTTTTGACGAGCGCGTCCCAATATGGATGAGTCAAATACAGGATGAAAAAAAGTGGGGAATAATGTCAATATGGTTATTTTCACGAAAATCAACCGACGTCTATGCGGATCTGCTTATTATTTTTTATAGCCCAGATTTTGGAGATATTTCTGATAGCTTGTATGATTTTGCCCTGTTTACCGATGATTTTGCCGATGTCGTCCTTATCAGCCGAAATGATGTACTGAATATTTAGATCATCAATTTTTGTTTCCGTAACTTTCAAATCTTCTGGCTTCTGGACGATTAAAGAAATTATATATTCAAGTATTTGTTTCATTTTATCAGCAATTTCCTGACAGACTGCGTCATTTGGGCACCATTTTTAATCCATTTTTCGAGGCCTTCCCTGTTAACTTCAAGTGAGACAGGTTTAGACAAAGGATCATAATAACCTAAATTTTCCAAAACTTTACCGGATCTTTTGGTTTGTTGATCGGCAGCTATGATCCGATAAAACGGTCTTGATTTTCTACCCAGCCTGGTTAATTTAATTTTTACCGACATATTGATTGCATTATATTATTTTTTGTTCCAATTCTCAAGTGCATTGGTGGCAGCTGACTGTTCAGCCTCCTGTTTATTTCGGCCAACACCCGTGCCCCAAAGCTTCGAGTTGACATATACTCCCACCGTAAACTCTTTCGCATGGTCAGGTCCCGTTTCCTTCATTACCTGATAGAGGGGTGAATTTTTGGTGGTTTCCTGGACGATTTCCTGATAAGTACTTTTGGCATCTTTATAAGATTTATCCTTAATAATCATGGGTACCATGGGAAAAATAAGTTTTTCAATAATTACTTTAGTAGTTTTAAGACCTAAATCCAGAAAAATTGCCCCGATTAATGCTTCGAAAGTGTCAGCTAAAAGTGATGAGTTTTTTCTGCCTCCGCTTTCCTCCTCACCTTTTGACAGCTTTAGGTAAGTTCCGAGATTTAGATTTTGGGCAATTTTGGCAAGTGTCGTAGTCTTGACGAGTGATGAGCGCAGGTTGGTTAAATATCCTTCGCTGAATTTCGGATAAGTATTAAAAAGAAAATCGGAGACAATAAAAGACAATACGGTATCTCCTAAAAATTCAAGTCGTTCGTTAGATTCTATTTTATTTTTAGTTTCATTCAAATAGGAACGGTGATTGAACGCTCGAATTAAGAGTTCTTCATGGGCAAATTTAATATTTAGCTGATTTAAAAGGTCACTGTATTTTCCCATATCAAATTTCATCACTGTATTGTTCGATAAATACTATTAGATCACTGACAGTCGTAATGTGTTGTATATCGATATCATCAGGCAGTTGAAAATTATATTCTTTGGAAAGCATAGATAAAGCATCAATCACTTCGATATTGGTTAAATTAAGATCTTCAGATAAACTGGAATCCGAATTTATTATTTCAGGGTTTACCCCGAATTCATCTGACAATATTTTTTTGATTACCGCAAAATTATCATGCATAATATTTTTTAAGAAGATCTCCCAATACTCCGTTGATGAATAACGGACTTGCATCTCCGCCAAAGGTTTTGGCAAGTTCTACAGCTTCGTCTATGATAACTTTAACAGGCTCACGCCTTTCAATCAAGAGTTCATATGCTGATAAACGGAGAATTGCCAGATCTATTTTAGCTATTTTATCTATGGGAAATTGTTTTGCAGACTCTCGTATATACTCGTCAATCTTCTCTAAATTTTTTTGTATTGATAATAAATCCTTATTACGTGGTATGTCAGATTTTGAAGAAAAACTTACTGCAAAAAGCGCTTTTACCAAATTGATTCGTTTTAGGTGCCTGGGATCGCTGGCGTTTTTCATTTATAAAATCCGCATTTAGGGCATATTCTGTGGGGTAGCTTGAGAGTCTTACATTTAGGACACTTATTTGGCTTGGTTAAAGTCACCTTTATATTTTCGTTCTCTCTCTTGCCTGATCTTCTTGTAGAATGCCTTCTTTTGGGTAGTGGTGCCATAAATTATTAATAATTAATATGATTAATCTGCCGGAACATATGATATTTTAGCCTGTCTCAATTTATCCTGCAAGGGGGGAAAATTTAAAAGCGTGTTATTAGTAGCCGTCTTCTCGACTGCAGTTTTAGTCAGTTTCAACATATTCAAATCACTAAGATCGGCTATTTTAAACGGTAAAAAACCGTGTTGTTTTGTTCCATGAATATTGCCCGGACCTCTCAAACCCAGATCATATTCAGCTAAAACAGGACCTTTATCTGATTTTTCCAAGCGTTTAAGCCGTTCCATAGATTTTGAATTAGTATTATCCGAGAATAAAAGACAATATGATTGATACTTTCCCCGTCCTACTCGTCCGCGCAGTTGATGAAGCTGGGCAAGTCCAAATCGGTCAGCAGCTTCAATTAACATCACAACTGCATCGGGAAAATCGATTCCCACCTCCACTATTGGGGTGGCCACGAGAATATGTATTTGTTTTTTTTGCATAAGAGACATCACTTTTTGACGGTCTTTACTTGAAAGTCTTGAATGTAATAATCCTAATTTCAATTCTGGAAAAATTTCATGTGTTAATCTCTCGAATTCTTTTTTGACGGCTTTAACTGTCGACAGACTTTCCGACTCTTCGATAAATGGACAGATGATAAATGCCTGCTTTGTAATTTTAAAGCTTTTTGATTTCGAAAGAAGTTGTTGCTTCATCCAAAGGTATGCGGAATCTCTTTTAATCTCGGGAACCACCCAGGTCTTTATTTTTTTACGACCAACTGGCATTTCATCAATAACTGACAGATCCAGATCTGCATATAATGTGAGAGCTAGTGTTCTAGGGATAGGAGTAGCCGTGAGGCTTAAAAGATGAGGTTTATTTCCTTTAAGCCGAAGTTTTGTTCTCTGGCTGACACCAAATCTTTGCTGTTCATCAATGACAGCCAATGCCAGGTTATTAATCTCGACTTTTTCTGCAATCAGAGCATGTGTGCCCACATAAATATCGGCATGATTCGTATCAGGATGATTATCTGACGTTAACAGGGCTATTTTTATGCCATAAGAGCTTAGAATTTTTTTTAAAGTCATGAAATGCTGATTGGCCAGTAGTTCAGTAGGAGCCATCAAGGCAGATCTATAACCATTTAAATAAACTGCATACATGGCAATAGCTGCCACCACAGTTTTACCCGATCCCACATCTCCTTCCAGAAGTCTGTTCATTGGATGAGAGTTGGATAAATCTGATAAAATTTTATCTGCCGACTTTTCCTGAGAATGAGTCAGGCTGAAAGGAAGGTTGGTGATGAAATCACTGATTTTTGGAGCAAAATCTTCTTTCTTTATCTGAAACTTTGTAGTTTCTTTAATGTTTTTTAATTTGACTAATTTATGATGCATCTGAAATAAAAAAAGCTCATCAAAAGAAAGCCGTCTTCGGGCATCCTCAATATCAGTAGGATTACCAGGGAAATGAATTTTAAAGAGAGCTGATTTTAAAGAAAGTAATTGATAATCAGATAAAAATTGAAGCGGTAAATAATCTTTGATCTCGCTTAGAAAATTTGTAAGTATTGAATATAATCGTGACCTGATCCATTTTGAGGAAACACCTTTCGTTTCCGGATAAATTGGGGTTAACCGCCCGGTATGTATTAAAGACTTATTTGATATTACAAGCTCATATTCAGGCGATTCAAGTATTAATTTGAATCCGTAAGTTGTGGCTTCACCGGCGATGCTGACATTTAGGCCGGTTTTCAATATTTTGGTAAGATATGGCTGATTGTACCAAACGAGATCAATAGATCCGGTATCATCGCTGAGTACAGCTTTTTGAATTTTTTTACCGGATTTGGTAAAAGAGTTGGTCATTTTAGTAATTTTTCCAATAACAGTAATCCTCTCCCCGGGTTGAATCAGGTTGATTTTAGTGACGACTGAGTTATTTTCATAGCGGGCCGGAAGGTGATATAAAAGATCCTCGATCGTATTTACCGATAATTTATTTAGCTTGAGACTATAAGCGCTGCCTACCATTCTTAAGGAGTCGACGCTTGACGTTAAATGGAGCATAAATTTATCGTAAGAAAAACAAGGGAAGAAGCGATGTTGCTATCAAAGAAATGCTTGAGATGATGACGATAACCGTCCAAAGTTTTTTATGTTTTAGAAAAATATTCATATTAATAATTATTATTTATAAATATTTAATTGATGATTGATAATTTAACAAACCTGTGTTTTCCATATTTCACGATCATTCCATTTTTTGGCGAAATTTTTTGTTGCGGGTTTAAATATTTTTCTTTGTCCATTTCTACCGCCCCTTCCTGAATTAATCTCTTTGCTTCACTTCTGCTGGCAGTAAATTTCAATAAGATCAATAAATCGACGATAGTTATGTCGCTCGTGGCATTTAGGGTTACAGCAGGTATATCTCCTGTTAAGTTCTTATTCTGAAATGTGGCCTCAAAATACTCCTGGGCTTTTTTGGCATCGCGATCGCTATTTAACATCCCGGTCAGAGTGAAAGCGAGTTGTTTTTTATACTGCATAGGTTTATTTCCGGAGGCAAGATTGTTGCGGATTTCTTCTACTTCTTCCATCGGAATATCGGTGATATATTCGAAAGATTTGGCAATGACATCATCAGGTAAGCTCATAATCATACCATAAAGATCAGAAGGCTTTGCGGTTAAGGCAATTACATTGCCTTCAGTTTTTCCGATTTTTTTGCCTGAGGAATCGGTAAGCAGCGGAGTTGTTATAACAAATTTTTCTCTCTTGATCATTTCCCTTGCCAATTTTCGTCCGGCCAGCATATTAAAAGTTTGATCGGAACCGCCAAGTTCAAGATCTACTTTCATAGCGACAGAATCATACCCCTGCAGCAATGGATACAGGAATTCTCGGAAATTAATTTCATGGCCGAGTTTTTTTCTTTCCACATACATATCTCTTTCTTCGAGATATTGCAATGAAAAGTGACCTGCGATATTTAAGATGTCGATGAGATTTAATTTATTCAGCCAGTCGCTGTTGTAGAGAATTTCTGCAGCATTTTCGCCGGTAAATCTGACTATTTTACCAGCTTGCATCACATAGTCTTTAGCATTATTTTTAAGCTCCTCCACAGTGAGAAACTTTTCCCGGGTTCGCGCCTTTCCTGATGGGTCTCCTGCTTGTCCGGTACCATCCCCAATCAAAAAAATTACGTTATGGCCTAAATTTTGAAACTGGCGAAGCTTCATAAGTCCTGTCATGTGGCCGATATGAAGTTGTATACCGCTGGGATCAAAACCCTGGTAAAGACGAAGTTTTTTCCCCGAGCGTAAAACTTTTTCCAAAGCCTCATAAGTCGGATATATTTTGTCTACGCCTCTGGTAAGGAGTTCATCAATCTTATCCATACGCATAATATATCATATTTACTGGGTGGACAGCCAGACTGGTTTGCTTGGAATTTTTCTTTTTGTTACACTACGATTATGGCTCATCGTTTCCACAGTAGGCGTTTAGATAGACTCAAGTATGGCAAACTATTTAAATTGAACTCTTATTCATGGAGACTTTTAAAAATTAAACTTGTTAGTCATCTTACCTCTATAACCCTGATAACATTGGGTGTTTTAGTTTTTATCGCTGTAATATTGTTTTTTTGGTATTCCAGAGATTTACCTTCACCCGACAAAGTAAAAAGAAAAACAGGTTTTTCGACAGTGCTTTTGGACCGGACAGGCAAACCTATTTACGACATTTACTCCGATCAGAACAGAATTCCGATTTCATTCAGTGAATTCCCTGAAAGTCTGAAAAAAGCAACCATCGCCATTGAAGATAAAAATTTTTATACGCATCAGGGTTTTGACCCCAAAGGTATCCTTCGTTCTGTTTTTAATATTATTACCTTTAGGGGGTTACAAGGAGGATCGACACTGACTCAACAGCTGGTCAAAAATGTTTTATTATCCAGTGAACGGACGTTGCCCAGAAAAATAAAAGAATTTATACTCTCAATACAAATTGAAAGGAAATATTCCAAAGATGAAATTTTGCAGATGTATCTGAATGAAGCGCCTTATGGTGGAACAATGTGGGGCATAGAGTCGGCTGCCGAAGGCTATTTTGGCAAGCACGCCAAAGATTTAGACTTTCTGGAAAGCATCATTCTGGCAGGTCTTCCTCAAAGACCTTCATATTATACTCCATATGGCGCCAGTCCTAAAGCATATATGATTCGCGCGGAGGAAGTACTCAGGCGACTTCGGGAGGATAATATCATCACACAAAGTCAGGAGGCAGAATATAAGAGAAACCTGCCCAACGTGAAGTTCATTTCCAATAGCGAACAATCCCGTGCCTGGCATTTCGTAGAGTATGTCAAAAAGCAGTTAAATGAACAGTTTGGTGAGACCTTAATAGATAAATCCGGCTTAAGAATTACGACTACACTCGATTCAGAATTACAATCGACAACGGAAAAAATCGTTTTTGAAGAACTGGAAAAACTGAAAGGGATGAGCGTCGGTAACGGAGCAACGATCGTGATCAATCCTAATACCGGTGAAATTTTATCCTATGTAGGGAGTAAAGAATACATTTCCAAAGACGAAACTTTCCAGGGTAAATTTGATGTGGTGAGTATGGGATACAGGCAACCGGGAAGCGCACTAAAGCCAATTACTTATGCTGCTGCCTTTAACAAAGGTTATACGCCTTCTTATCTTCTGATGGATGTAGAAACACATTTTCACGGAGGAGCCGATAACAAGGATTACATTCCAAAAAATTATGATAATAAATTCAGAGGCCCAGTGCAATTAAGATACGCCCTTGCCAATTCTGTTAATGTTCCCGCGGTCAAACTGACCGCCTTAACCGGCATCAAAGATATCCTAAAAACAGCTTCTGATATGGGTATTACAACCCTTTCTCCGACTGATATAAACGAAAAAAGATTGGGACTTTCACTGACTCTTGGTGGAGGTGAAGTGAGGCTTCTTGATCTTGCCAGTGCATACGGAGTGTTTGCCACGGGTGGCATCAGACACGATCCGATTGTTATTTTAAAAATTACTGATTCAAACGGAAAGACACTTTATGAATATAAACCAAGTGTTGGTAAAAGAGTGTTGAATGAAGATGTAAGTTTTTTGATATCCGATATTTTATCCGATAATGACAGTCGAAAAGAAGTTTTTGGTTTAAATAGCTATTTGTATATCCCTAGTCACGATGTGGCTGTCAAGACAGGAACGACAGATGATAAAAGAGATAACTGGACTGTAGGTTATACAACCTCAGCGGTTGTTGGAGTTTGGGTGGGTAATAATGATAATTCTCCCATGAATCCCAAATTAGCCTCCGGAGTTACGGGCGCAGCTCCGATTTGGAATCGGATTATCAGAGAAGTAATTAAGAAATATCCGGAAAAATCTTTTCATAAACCGGACAATGTCATAAATCTTGATATAGACGGATTTGGAGGCGGCCTTCCTCATGAAGGAAGACCGACCCGAAAGGAATATTTTATCAAAGGTACAGATCCCACATCGGTCGCATCTATTTATCAGAAACTAAAACTATCGAAGGCAGATAATAAAAAATTAGCCAATTCTGTCGAAATTGCCACAGGTTCTTATGACGAAAAAGAGTTTATAGTTTTTCATGAAGACGACCCCACATCCTTAAAAGGCAGCGAAAATATGTGGCAAAAAGGAATAGATGAATGGTTAAATACGCAAAATGATCCCACATATCACCCTCCAACTGATTCTTCAACGAACAATGACAACCAGGTCATCGTGAGGATAAAAAATCCTCAGGATAAGGAGGAGTTAAATGATGAAAACGTAAATATTTCGGCCGATGCCAAAGCCGTCAAAGATATTACCAAAATGGAAATATATATCGATGATATCTTAAAAACCAGCGTCAATAATAACTTCTATAATGATACATTGCGTATGGACAGAGGTGTGCATACTTTAAAAGTAAAGGCCATAGACCGCGAAAATCACAGCGGAGAATCTTCTATTATTATTGGAGTGAAGGTTCCGGCAGTTTTATCCCCTACCCTTAGTCCTACTGTGCCGCCACCCGTTCCTTCAGCAACGTCTCCGGTTGCGTCTCCTACGATTTAGATCGACTTTAGTTTTATTTGGTAACGGGAAGACAGGAAACTTAGAATATCCTGTCGGATTCGTGTGGTATCATCGCTCGTGAGGTTTTGTTTGTCTCCCTGGTAATTAATTCTTAAAGTAGTAGTATTTTCAAAAATGTCTATCAGGTTAATCTTAGTAATTTGGGGCGAAATTTGATAGATATTTTTTATGACCTCGCCCAGTTTTACATTTTCCGGGATAATTAAAGCCAAATCTTCGATAACAGGCGGTTGTTTGGGAATTGGATGATATCTTTTAATATTACCCGCGAATTGTAAAAGCGGGTTCAGATTAATTTCGGAAATTGTCAAGGAAGTTTTAATATTAAAATTAGATTGTATTTCCGAATTCAATATACCAACTGTTGCCAGTAAAGTGTTTTTTAAAACAAAACTTATACTTTGTTGCGGACTCGTGAATTGATGCGGTGTAATTTTTTGTTCAATATTTTCCAATCCAAAATCTTTAAATAATGCTTCAATAATGCCTTTTATTACAAATAAATTGTCACTTGCTGCCAGAACTAAAACAGGCATCTCCATAGGCAAATTATTTTTTTTGGGAAGGTAAATGTTGGCCAGCTCAAACAGGCGCAGTCGGTTCGTGAAATATTGATTGTTACAGACAGAATTCAAAAGAGATGGAAAAAGAGATATTCTCATAAATTGAATATCACTAGTCAGAGGATTTGACACTTCCAGATGATCCTGGACTTTAAGCTTACTATCCACGATCATTTTTTCCGAGATAAAAGAATAACTATAAGTTTCGGTAAAACCCAAATACTTTAAAGAGTTCTTAATTTTATCTTCAAAGAGAAACTGCTTTGACGGGTTTTGAACGGGAATTTTACCGCTCATAAGATTTCCCGGTAAATTAAAGTAACCGTATATTCTGGCAACTTCTTCGACCAAATCCTCCTTAATCTGAACGTCTGTTGCTCTAAAAGAGGGTGGAGTCACATATAAATTGTTATTCTTACTTTCGACCTGAAATTGAAGAGAGGTTAAAATATCGGAAATTTCTTTATTTGAGTGATTTATTCCTGTTCTTTTGCTGATAAATTCAGTTGATATTTCAATACTTTTAATCTGAGGTTTGCGCGGATAGATATCTGTTATCGCGCTGGCTATCTTAGCTTGAGAGGTATCCTGATAAAGTTTTATTCCCCGCAAGATAGCTGTTTCTACAAGCTGCGTATCCGGATTTTTTTCATTAATGGTAGCCGCCATAGTCCTGATACCGTACTTCATAGATGTCCTTCTGATACTGACAGGATCATTTGATTCGATAAACAAAATAATTCGTCTTGTTTCATCTACTACAACACTATTTAAAGTGCCCATGATGCCCGGAAGATCTATAATTGTACCTGTTCCGTCGTCAATGATTACATCCTTCTCATCCAAAGTATATTTTTTTTCATCAAGTGTCGTAATGACTTCACCTTTTTTCGCCAATCTTAAAATTAAGGAATGTGTTTTTATGCGGTCGTAATCAAATGCATGCACAGGTTGACCAATTTCGAGCATGACGTAATTGGTGATGTCTACGATATTATTTAAAGATCTGATTCCAGCCTGCTCAAGTCTTTTTCTTATAAATTCCGGAGATTTAGAGACATTAAGATTATCTAAAACTACAGCCATAATACGGGAGCACAAATGATTTTTATCCTGGATGATGAGAGGAAGAGAAGAAATTGATGATTCGTTTTTAGATGATAATTCAATTTTATTTAAGGAAGTTTTAAATCCCATTCGGGGTAATATGGCGTTAGCTTCACGGGCGATGCCGATGACTGAGGCCATGTCTACCCTATTTGACGTTATCTCAATATCATAAACAAAATCCTGTCCGACTTGATTTAATTTTTCCACAGTCGGTCCGGATAAAGACAGGCTATCAGCAATCTGTCTGGGTGTAGCCTCAGTATTCAGGTATTCGCGAAGCCATGAGTCGGTAATTTTGATGTTCATTATATTAAAATTGTTCCAAAAATCTTATATCATTGCCGTACATCAGTCTTAGATCGTCAATTTTCAGACCTTGTTTCATCATGTAGGTTCTTTCAACACCCCAGCCAAAAGCATACCCTGAATACTTCTCAGGATCGATTTTACCGGCTCTCAGGACATTTGGATGAACCATACCCGATCCACCCAGTTCCAGCCAACCTTCCTTGCATAAGCGGCATCCTTGCCCTCGGCAGATATCGCAGGTTATATCAACCTCAAATGAAGGTTCAGTGAATTGAAAATGGAAGGGCCGCAGGCGAATTTTCCTTTCCGGACCGAAAAACATACGGGCAAAATATTCAAAGGTACCTTTCAGATGAGTTATATTAATATTTTCGTCAATCACTAGGCCTTCAAACTGATGGAACATCGGCGTGTGTGAAATATCCCAATTGGGCCGGTAACATTTGGCTATATTTATCATTCTGATGGGAGGAGCTGCGGATTTTAGCATTTCCCTGACCTGACCGGAGGAAGTATGAGGAGACAAAAGCATTCTGCCGTATTTTGGAGAACTGGGAGCCTTGATAAAAAAAGTTTCTACATCATCGCGGGCCGGATGAAAGGCAGGAAAATTCAAACTTTCGAATGAAAACCAATCCCATTCCACTTCACTATATCGTACCCGGGTAAAGCCAATTTTTTCAAAAATGGCAGAAATTTCCTTAATAGCCTCAGTGACCAAATGCAAATGTCCGATTTTGGGGTCTATGCCCGGAGCTGTCGCATCGATATTCGGATAATTATTACTTTGCTGTAGCAGGATTTTCTTTTTCTCGGAAAAGTTGGTCTCTAATTCTTTTTTTATATTATTTACGAATTTTCCAATTCTTGCTCTTTCCTTTATATCGATAGATTTTATGTTTATGATCAGTTGCGGAAATTCTCCATTTTTACCGAATATCTTCAAGTAAAATTCAGTCAATTTTTCCTGAGAATTTATGACTTCTAAAGAACCAATGACAAATTGTTTGAGAGAAATTAATTTTTTTTCCATAATTTAAGATTTTTTTTATTACTTTTCCACCATGTCTCTATTTTATCAAATGACTTGCTGATTTCATCCGGAGACGATCCGAAAGAAAGTCGTAAATGGTATTCGCCATCAGGACCAAATCCGACTCCCGGTATGGTAACTACACCTGCTTCATAGAGTAACTTTTTGGCAAATTCGATGCTTTTTATGGGAAGATTAAAACGAGGAAATACGTAATAGGTCCCTCTTGGTTTAATGTAACTGAAAAGATCAGCTAAACGTTCAAGTCGTTCACAAATAAGGTCACGGTTTTGTTTTAACCATTTTTTATGATCTTTAACTACATCTTGCGGACCAGTCAAAGCTGCAATAGCCGCTTCCTGGGAAATATGAGGTGCGCAGACAATATTTGCGTCGTGAATTTTCAATATATTCATGAGTAATTTTTTATTGGTATGAAGATAACCGATTCTCCACCCCATCATACCGTATTTTTTCGAAAGAGAACAGCACCTGATGACTCTGGGCCAAAGTTTTTTTATAGTAGCGATATTAAAATAGGAATAATCATCATAAACCAGAAAATCATATACTTCGTCAGTGATGACATATATTTTAGTAGCGGATAAAATATCTGCCAGTTTCCTCAGGTCTTCTTCCAAAAACACCGCACCGGTTGGATTTTGAGGATTATTTAAGATTATGGCTTTAGTTTTATTACTGATAGCTTTTCGGATTTTATCAATATCCAGTCTGTATCCCATTTTTTTATCTTCTATCATCGGAACTGGTATAGGTTTCCCCCCGGCAATTGAAACTTGTTCACCGTTTGAGGAAAAGTACGGTGAGGGTAAAATAACTTCATCTGCGGGATTGACTAAAGTCAGCATGGAATAAAAAAGTCCGGCCATACTGCCCGGAGTAATTAAAATATCATCGGGAGAAGTTTCAATTCCAAGCAGATTTTGTGAAAGTGTGGCAACTATCTTACGCAGTTCAGGCAGACCGGTTAAAAGCGTATATTTATCGATATCTTTTTTATTTTTTAAAACATTAATAGCATGCTGATGAATAAAATCAGGAGCAGGGTAAAAGGGAAGTCCTACACCAAGTGATATCACATCTTTGCCATTATTTTGTTCCAACGCCCCCAGGTACATCATTTCTTTAATGACAGACACACTGGTATTTTTAAGGCGTTCTGCTAACTCCGGCATATCTACGCTGTCGCCTGTCGTGGCCAGAACCGAATGACTGACTGTTTTATTCATAAAGATAACTTGGTGTTTAAATATATTTGGTATTGATGAAAATTATCTGTTATTTCAACTAAAGTATCGCTGCCGAATTTTTCCAGAAAAGCTTTTACAATCACAAACGACAGCATTGCTTCAGAAATAACTCCTGCCCGGGGTATGACACATATGTCTGACCTTTCGACTAACGCCCTAGAAGGTTGAAGAGTTTTCAAGTCGACGGTATTTAAAGGATTTCCTAAGGTGGAAATCGGTTTATGGAAAACCCTGACAATGATATTTTCTCCATTAGTAACTCCGCCTTCCAATCCTCCGGCCCGGTTTGTTTTCCTCTTTATATTGCCTCCTTTTAAAATTATCTCATCCTGGGCTCTTGAACCAAGTTCCGAAACATTTTCGATTCCTTCCCCTATCTCCACAGCTTTGACTGAAGGAATACTCATCAGTGACTGGGCGATCAACCCATCAAGTTTGCGATCATAGTGGACATAACTCCCAAGTCCGGGCGGAACATGAGAGGCGATAATTTCTATTACGCCTCCCAAAGTATCTTTGTTTACGGTAGCTTCAATAATGGCTTGTTTCATCATATTTGATATTTTTTTATCAATGCATCTGACTTCAGGATTTGTCTTATCAACATTAAATACTTCAGAAAAATCCTGTATTTTGCTTTCGAGCCTAATTTTACCGATTTGTATAGTGTGGCTGGCAATAAGAATTTTAAATTCAGCCAGAAATTTTTTACATATTGCTCCAACAGCTACACGCATGACCGTTTCCCTGGCGCTTGCCCTTTCCAGCACATTTCGTGCATCATCAAAATGATATTTGAGTGCTCCTGCCAGATCGGCATGACCGGGTCTTGGATTAGTAACTTTTAATTCTGCCTGAGTTTTCTGCCAATTTTCATGATCAAGATTTTTAACGAGCAGGCTGATCGGACTGCCAATGGTTTTTCCGAAACGGATTCCGGACAGAATTTGCACTTCATCTTTTTCAATTTCCCCACGACCTCCACGTCCCGCACCCAGCCGGCGACGATCGAGCTCATTTTGAATATCACATTCAGAGAGAGGTAAACCTGCCGGAATTCCTTCCAGTATTGCTACCTCTGCTTTTCCGTGCGATTCACCTGCTGTTAAAAACCTAAGCATATTTTTTTAGTTCTTCCTCCATTACCTCAACCGGTGCCTGAATTCCGGTAAACATTTTAAATTTTAACACAGCTTGCCAAAATAGCATTCTTTCCCCGGAGACAATTTTACAACCGATTTTCTTTGCATTCTTTAGCAATTTTGTCTCACTGGGATTAGTAACGATGTCCATAACTACCAGTTTTTTATGTAATAATTTTATATCAACCACAGAATCAGTATTATTTGGCTTCATACCAACTGAAGTTGCATTGATAATAATATCAGCATTCTTAATTTCTTCTGAAAGTGATTTTATGTCAGCTGATTTTCCTCCGGTTATACGTGCAAGGTTAGCCGCCTCCGCAAACGTACGATTTAATACCGTTAACTTACCCCCTGCGTCGCTGATGGCAAAAGCTAATGCTCTGGCCGCGCCTCCGGCTCCAATTAAAATGACATTTTTTTCGGATACAGAGATTGTTTCACTTAATGCCTTAACGCCTCCAAGACCGTCTGTGTTGCCACCGATTAGTTTACCGTTATCGTTCATGATTATATTTACAGCACCTATTCGACCGGCGTTTTCATCCAGTTCATCAAGATATTTTACTGCTTCGATTTTAAAAGGAATTGTGACACCAACGGCTTTTATTTCCAAATGGCGTACTCCCTCAATCGCTTTTTTCAGATTACTGACCACGAAAGGTACATAGACATAA
>CAYIFB010000002.1:0-91281 GCA_964362665.1 uncultured Gammaproteobacteria bacterium
TGGCTTTTTGACGGCAGAGGATTTTGAAGAGGTTTTTAGGCGCGCTGAATTTGAATTGGTCTTGAGAAATGCTGGATTAGATTTGAAACAAGCGCTAACTTTAGCGGGAATTGATTTCGCCAAAGATTATAAGGATGATCAGTCAGAGAATAGTAGAATGGTTATTCCGGATTCCGGCACCTTTACTTTAATTGAGACATATGAAGATAAAATTGTTACGACTGTCATTACAGATGGCATTTATGGAATTTCAAAAATTGTTTGCCCCAGATGTGGAATGGAAGGTGGCGGGCATTTACCAAGCTGTAATGCAGTAATTAAGAATGAAACAAGAATGCCGATTCCGGATTTTGAAAACTCGTCCAGCACTTCCATAAATACCTCGGATAATTTTTCTGAAGAACGGATGATAATTCCTCCTGATTTTCCGCAGCATGCGGTAATTTATACCGGTTAACTTTTTCCCCTTTATACTATATACTAAATACTAAATACTAATCTTATGCCGATCAATCTTCCCTCAAAAATATTCATCGACGGCGGAGATCCTGTCGAAACTGCAGAGGCTGTTAAACTTCTGGGTTACATTGACGGTCAGACGACCAATCCTTCACTCGTTGCTAAAAATCCGGAAGTAGAAAAATTTATTGCCTCGGGAAAACGGTTTCAAAAGGACGAACTCCTAAAAGAGTACAAGAAAATTGTTCAGTCTGTTGCTAAAGTTACTAAAGGGCCGTGTTCGATCGAAGTTTACGCGAATGAAAATTCATCTGCTGAAGATTTGTTGATTCAGGGTGCGGAGATGTTTACCTGGATTCCCAATGCTTATATCAAATTCCCAATTATTAAAGCGGGATTGGAGGCAGCTGGAAAAGCTGTGGCAGAAGGGATAAGAGTCAACATGACGCTCTGTTTCTCTCAGGAGCAGGCGGCAGCAGTTTATGCAGCCACTAAATTAAATAATTCAAAATCCCCTGTTTTCATTTCTCCTTTTGTGGGAAGGCTTGACGATATCGGACAAAATGGGATGGAGGTGGTAGTTAATATCCTTGAAATGTATAAAAGAGAAAGGGATGGACATGTAGAAGTTCTCACCGCCAGCGTACGGAATATTGAACATCTTTTGTATGCATTACACCTTAAAAGTCCCGCTATCACAGTTCCTTTTAAAGTCTTTAAAGAGTGGTCTGACTTAGGTTTTAAATTGCCCCCTGATAATTATATTTATGACCCGGATTTAGGTCGTGAAACACCCCTTGAAGAAATAACCTACAGAGAAATTTCTTTGGATTGGGAAATTAAGGATTATAATATCCAGCATGATCTGACAGATAAAGGCCTCACAAAATTCGCCTCTGACTGGGATGGGTTGATGAAGTAAAGTTGATGTCTGATCCGTAATTCCCAAGCGGTAAAGAGATGAATTAAAGATCATAAATTACGAATTTATGGTCTATTTGGGTTGTAAAAAAAGATGATATAATTATTTAGTATGCCCGATAAAAATTGGCATGTCATTGGTTTTATTCTCCTGTTTACGTTTCTTTTATCAGATGTTCATCCTGCCTTCGCTCGTCCTAAAGAAAATAAGAATTACGATGTAGCGGTGGTCGGGGCAGGGACGGGAGGCGCTGCCGCTGCAATTCAGGCTGCCAGAATGGGGTGGAAAGTCGCGCTAATCGAAGAAACCGATTGGATTGGCGGACAGATGACTGCTGCCGGAGTTGCTAATATGGACAGGGGGACAGAAGAGCTGGATAACTCCGGAATATACGGGGAGTTTATTTCAAAAATCAAAGATTACTATCATCCCTTTCCTTTTAACGACAAGCCTTTGAATGTCTGTTATTGGAGTAAAAATAGCCAATGTTTTGAGCCTGCAGTAGGACAGATTGTGTTGAAAGACATGCTTCGCCAGGCAGGAGTAGATATTTATTTAAGAAAAAAAGCAGTCAGCATTTCCAAATCTGGAAACACTGTAATCGGTGTTACAACCCAGGATGGTACTTTCTATAATAGTAAAGTCCTGATTGACGCGACAGAATACGGTGATGTAATTCCTCTTACCGGAGCCAGATATAGGGTGGGAAATCTAACCAGCGATAATCCTGCCGTAAGTGATCCTAATACTAGTGTGTGCATTCAGGATATTACTTATTCTGCTGTAGTAAAAAAATATCCCACTGGAGTTCCCCAAAATTTACGCTTGTCTGCTGCTCCTCCAGGATACAACGAATCGGTGAAGCAAAAATTCGCTGAATATGTCTCTAAAGAAGGCAACCATTTCGGTTATAAGCAACAGGGAGGTTACAACTTTCCTTTTATATGGAGCGCGCATAATGGTTATAGAGGTTTTCCTGATTCTTCCAACCCGGATAACTATCAGTTTACCTCATGGGAAACTAATAATACCGATTTGGATTCAGCCAAAATAACCAAAACAGGCATTAATCTGGCTAATGATTATCCGGTCAATATCCGATTTATCCAGGATAATCAGTACCGTAAGGATCAGACGTGTCAGGCAAAACTTAAAACACTCCAGTTTCTTTATTATCTTCAGGATCCACAAGGCTTGAATGAATCAAGCTGGGCAATCGCGGATGACCAGGGATATGACAGCGCATATAATAATGAAGAAAATCTCTGTACCAGCATACCCTCCGAATTCAAAGCAATCGAAAAATTAATGCCGGTTATCCCTTACGTCAGAGAAAGCAGGCGTATAATCGGGCTACATACCCTGACCGCCGGAGAGATTAAAAGGGTGGGAGTGGTACCGACTCCATTCGTCGGGAGGGTTTTATTTGCATCCGCGGTTGCATTAGGTGATTATGCAGACGATTTACATGGTTGTACAGAAAATAATGATCTTGAGCAGGATTTGGAAAACATAAATGATGTGCCCACATCCTGGACTGTAGGGGTATTTCAGATTCCTTTTGAATCGTTTATTCCGGAGACAATCGACGGTTTTGTTGCGGCTGAAAAAAACATTTCTCAAACAAGGCTTGTTAACGGAGCTACCAGGCTTCAACCAAGCACGATGCTTGCCGGACAGGCAGCTGGGGTGATCGCCGGATTATCAGTGCAATACAACATTCAGCCTCGTGAGTTAAACCCTTTTTACGTGCAGGATTATTTGTCCCGAAATCACTACCGGATTTCACAAAATTCTTATTCCGATATGCCGGCAACTGATATTTTCTGGCCGTCAGTACAAGTGGTTGATGCCAATAAATTTATGCAATCCGTATCTGCGGGATTATTCGGCAAATCGGATAACGTTACCAGGCGAATGATTGCAGGATATATAGTGAACACTTTCAAATTACCGGTGGTTTCACCTGCGGTAACACCGGTTTTTGCCGATATTTCCCGTTCTGATCCGGATGCGGGAAAAATTGAAGCGATATATACGGCAAACATCGTCAGCGGATGCAGTACTAATCCTCGCAGATACTGTCCGGATGATTTTGTCACCCGTGCGCAGATGGCGGTTTATCTGGTGCAGGCATTAGGAATTGTTGTGCCTGTTCCTACGGGAAATCCAATTTTTACCGATGTCCCGGCTGATTACTGGGCATATAAACATATTCAGTTTATAAACACATTAGGGATAGCTTCAGGTTGCTCCTCAAACCCGATGAAATACTGTCCCGACGATTTGATTACAAAAGCCGAAATCTCCGCACTGCTTTTGAATACCTACAAAATTAAATTTCAGTTAAAGATAAACAATTCCACCCCTTCGCCGGTCCCTCCTATAACTCAAACACCCGGAGATATAAATACCGACGGCAAAGTAGACGGAAACGATTACAGCATAATAGTAAATAATTTATGGTTAAACGGTACGTCCGGATTTATCACATCAGATATAATTCAGGATGGTGAGGTTAACATTTTTGACTACAACGTAGTCATGAGGAATTTTGGAAAATAATGTATAAATTGCCTGCAAAACTGAAATCAGAGATCGATAAAAGTAAACTAATTATTTTTGTTATTCTAATTATCCTGGCTGTTTTTGGGCTTATTATAATACCCAAACTGATAAAAGAAAAACAAAATACAAGAAGCAGGGCCACCACAGATGCGGTCGATTTGATCTTGTCTGCCGGTAAAACTACAGTAGCGCCAGGTGAACAATTCGAGGTGGCAGTATCAGTCATATCAGGTGATTTGAAAATATCGGCAGTCGCGCTCAAATTATCTTATAATGCAGAATATTTAAATATAATTGCGACCCGGTCAGGGACTTTTCTTCCGGTAAGTTTACCCAAGAGGGCCGACGGCAGTCTGGTTTTTGGCAGTGGGCCGACTGAAAATCCTCCAGGCGGAGCAGGGATAGTAGTCACCTGGACATTCCAGGCACTGAAACAATCTGCCGAGATCTTGAATATCGGTTTTTCGAGAGCAGAAGTAGCAACTATAGATAGGGACGACAACGCTGTAGGAAATATAACTCCGGTTGGCATAAATATTCTATCGCCCTCAATTACCCCTTTAATAACTTTCACTCCAACCCCGTCGCCAATAAATCCTACCATTACATCAGCAAATACCCCATCTATCACGCCGACCCTAACTCCCGCTCCAAGCACGAGTCCTACTCCCACTGTTGTGCCACAGTGCGAAATTGCTACCGGCTGCAGCCTCAATTATCAGGGTTACTGGTTTTCGGTAAGGCCAAGAAATTATCCGTTATGTACTGTTGTGGCCCCTTGGCCTTTGTGGTTTGGAGAGGATCCGGCCGGAGTATATTGTCCTGATTTTGGCAATGGAGATGACTACTGCCGGGATGACGGACGAGAGCACGGATGCATTAATCCTAGTCCCACAACTAAAGTTAGGAAACCTTTAAGATAAATAATCATTCCCGGCATCGTATATTTCGGGGGAATCAAGCGGTTACTTATCCTTTCAGGGTTGAACCCTGCAAGGTGGACTGGGGAAAAATTTATGATAAAATTAAAAATTAATTATGACTTTGGAAGCCGGACCGGCGATGCGCGTAGTGAGGAAATGCGCTTGTACAACACAGGAGTTCGAACGGGATTTAATTTTACTGGACGACAAACAAGATCCAAATGTTGGCACCCTTGCTTTATGTCTTGAAAGTTTGCAAAAGACATGTGGAGTACAGTGTCCAAGCGCGAAGATTACCGTTTCTCCTAGGAGAACTTTCGGACAGGAGGGAATCATCTTTTCTGGAGGTTCAGCACAGCCTTGGAAAAGACAAGTTGACCCGAACCTTCAAAAACTCAAAGATAGTTTGTCACCCATGTCAAGAGAAGAATTAGGTACGCTCATTCATTCTCTTTCTCTCTAATCCAATATAGTCTAAAATTGCATCTAAGTTGTATAATATAGCCTGCTATGACAGTCTTGGCGGAAACATTTAGGGTCTATACTCCTGACGGTTTGGAGCCGGGCGTTGAGCGTCCGTCTGTTGCTCTTGCATATCAGGCGATGGAGAGACTTTTTCCCGGGGTGGATGTAGGACAAACTGCGGGTGAAGTGAGGGAAAGTTTATCTGCTCTTTTTTCAGGCACGCTTCGTTCTGTCAGTCCTGAAGAAGTTGTGATTAATGTCACTTCGGGACTTGGAGCGCTTGCAGGAGGATGTTTAGGTATTAAGCTGTATCCGCTCTTCCACCGTCGTCGACGAAGCTGTGGAGAGCAGTTTATATGGGGCTTAACAGGGGCAAATTTTGGTTATTTGGGCGGATTGTGGTTTGGGTTATCGCTTATAAAAGGAGCGGAATTGTCTAATTAGGCCTAATTTATTTTATTCTAATATGCAATCACACGTTGAAAAGCAGTTTGAAAAAATCCACAACTCATTGATTGAAGAGTTGAGGAAAAGGAATTATACTCAGAGTGAGGTGCTGGAGATTTCTTCTTCATTTTTTATCGCCTGGCAAAAGTCGCTGAAAGAGGAGAGTGAATTAAATCCTGTGAATTATCAATCCTTTATTGACAGATTTTTGCAGGAGATTGATAAAAAAGCATAACTGAACGCCACTCGCAAGGGTTCTTCTTGTTTCTTCAACGATTAATCATCCTTTTTAAAAAAACTTTAAGACCTTTTAACAGGTCTTGACAAATGATCTGTATTTATATAGTATTAGCGGTATATGACCAGCGTTTCCATATCACAGTTGAAAATTAATCCTTCTCAGGCAATAGCACAAGCTGCTGATTATCCGGTGGCTGTCGAAAACCGCAATACAATCCAGGCATACCTGATTGGGAAACAATTATACGAGAAAATCATCTTATTCCTGGAAGACCGGTTAGACACACGAATTGTCAAAAATACAGATTTTTCTAAGGGCAGAAATTTTGAAGAGGTTGCCAAAGAACTTGGTATATGAAAATTATTATATCTCCCCGGGCAGAGAAACAGTTACGGAAACTCCCCAAAATAGATCAGATTGCGATCGCAAGTAAAATCAGATCATTAATAGAAATTTCAAGTATATCTGGTGAAGAAAAATTATCAGGATTCAAAAATATTTCCAGAGTTAGAGTCGGGGAATACAGAATTGTCTACAGCCGGAAAAAAAGTGAAGTTTATATCGTCCTTATAAGCCATAGAAAAGATATTTATCAGCTGGTAAAGCAGTTGATGGGATAGACCTTTAAGGGTGTCACCCTGCAAGGTGAGGAAAATAGTAACTTCTTCACAATTCAAACAAAATATCATATAATAAATATATGGCAGAAGAAGGACCTGAAGTTGTTATGGCGGAGGACATTACGGGACAAAAAATGCCTTCTGAACACTTAACAGATTTACACAAAGCAGGTGATGATAAACTAGAATTTAGATTAGAAGAAGGAGGAAAAGTAATGGCTTTTTTGAAATTAGGAGATCGTTTCAAACAGCTATTTCGGCGCGTTAAAACTAATGATTCCCCTACAAGCCCAGATTCAGACGCAAAAAAGTAAACATGACGCTTCCCAGGTCAGGAAATAATATTATTAGTTGACAGTTACAAACTTTCCATCAAGCTTGAGGTAGTAGAGGGTGACTTTTAATTTGGGAAATCTCTGGCGGATGATCTTTTTGGCAGAAAGCAGGTCTTTTTTATGCTTGTTAAAAGTTCCTTCCTCGCCATACGCGCCGCAATCTTCGTGGTTAATTAAATAAACTTCATCTATATGATGGAGTTTGACTGATAAGGCAATTTGTTCCAGGACGAAGGGAAGATTTTTTACTCCACCTGCCAAGGCTACTCTGTCATATCCTCCATCATCCAGTGTTGCGCCTGTCCACTTCAATATGTGTTTTCTTAGACGGTAATCTATGCAGGAGACAACGATGGCTCTGCACTTATTTATTTTTTCTGTCTGTTCAGTCATGGAAGAATTCTATATTAGCAAAAGTAAATATTGCTGGCAAGATGTATAAAAAGATATAATTAACAGGAAATAATGACCACCCTTTACATCGTCCGGCATGGAGAAACAGAAAATAACATCAATGACATATTACAGGGATATACTGTTGATTCCCCATTGACTCAAAAAGGGATTGGACAGGCGGAAAACTTAGCCGAAGAATTATCTCCTGTTCATTTTGATGAAGTTTATTCATCAGACCTGCCGAGAGCCAAAAAAACAGCAGAAATTATAGCGGCGGGCCGGAAACTGGAGATAAAAACCACCAAAACATTACGGGAACAGAATTATGGAAAATATGAAGGAGTAGGTTACGATGAATTTTATTCTGCCTTAAAAGAACGATTCCAACTTTTTGACAAATTAAGTGACGAGGAGAAAAAGCATTTTCTCTTTGCTGAAGGGATGGAAACGGACAGAGAGACAGTCGAGCGATTTTTGACATTTATTAAAGAATTGTCCGCTGAAAACCCGGAGAAAACTGTCTTAATCGTCACTCATGGAGATGTCATAAAGTATTTCCTGATACACATAGGATTTGCCACTTATAGCCAGTTGAACGGGGAAACCATAGAAAACTGCAGTTATATCAAGTTGGAGAGCAACGGAACCGATTTCTTGGTCAAAGAAGCGAAGGGGATTCATAAAAGTACATCTTAGGCTTCGATAAAATCTCTCATATATTCTCCTATTTTTTCGGGGTTGGCTATTGGGTTATAAGGTCGATCTGATGTGCGAGCCGCGGCAATGCTTCTCTGGGCATATCGGTCACAGGACGCTTCATCTGGAGCGGGAAAATTTACTTTTATCTGATGGGGAAATACTCTTTCCAACTCTGCCAGCGTTTCCTGAGCAATTTTTCCCCGGCGGCAGATTAAATTAATTAGGTCAAACATACCAATTTCATCCCATAAAGCGATTAGCCTGTCAAAAATACTGCCCGGATGCATTTCTTTGGCATCATAAAGTCCGACAGCCTGCTCTGCCCGCAGGGCTTTTTGGGCGTTGTGGAGAGCATAAAACAGATATCTGTTTGCGTTAGGAATAACATCACTAGCATCTTGCGGAGCACTGTATGATAAAACATCAGTGGCGTAAGCAGTGATACTTCGCATAAAATCCCGATCCCAAGGGCTAAGTTCGGCATTTGCGGATAATGAATGATAACCGGAGAGATAAAAAGGCGCAACCACCTTTTGAGGAGGACCCTGATAACCAAACAAAGGAGACACGCCTATTCTCTGGCCTCTATTAATTACTATATTAAAAGGATCATAAAAATATAATTCTTCTCCGGTCATGACCAGACGCATACTTTGATAGGCAGACATCTCATAAGCGATATCTACAGCCATACTGGTATTATCCACCCGCGCTGTGCTGGTGGAGGCAACCAAATGATTGGGATTGATGTCAAATTCGATTGACTGTTCAGTTCCGTCAGCCCTTTTGATAAATATTTCATACAACAGGAAATGCGGATCGTTGTCTGCATGGCGGGAATTTGTACGGATCGTGAATCCTCGTTCCTGTAATTTTAAAGCAATTCTTGAGGCAGCTTTAAAAACTTCACTTGGAGGCAGCGACATACCTATATCCAAGTCGCTGCAGTATGATGACAGATTGTTGGATCTTACAGCAGAAACCAAAGCGTTAGCTTCTTTTAATTCAGGTACTAATAAACCGTCATACTCATCGAGCTTTCCGGTAAATGCTCCCGCATAATCCGAAAGCCAGGGATGATCAGCACTACGATATCTGACTATATCTGCTCTTAATTGAGAAAGAGGTTTTCCATAAGGATTATATCGCCTGTTGGGTTCCGAATCACCGAGAATTTCCGAAAAGAAAAAAGTTGCGAATTGTCTGGCTGCATCCAAGGTGACATTTTTGAGATTAGAGGTCAATTGAAGCACATCTGCCACATGGTGCAGGGTGAGTGAGGGATAATGAAATACTTTGCCAAAAAGTATTCTGGCAAAATGAGGCATGGATCCGCCCTTGATCCAGGCTACAACTATATCATTGCCGAGCCCGACAGGGCCAGCTTTTTTGACTTCATCATTTCTTTCCGCGATGATATGTTGCAGTTCTTCAACCACTACCAGGCCCGGATTATCGTCTTCAGGAGGCTTAAAGGCTTCAAGTCCTTTTGGCAAAGGAAAGCCCATGTGTTGAGCGCTTCGTCTAATGCGCTCCGTTTCTATAGCGGTTGAGGCCCGATATTCCGGTCTCGAACTCGGGAATAACTGGTGAAGCTGATCATCCGTGACGCGTACTCCTCCTTCCTTCACCAAACCAAGCATAAATTCATTTGTACGGGGAGCAATTAATATTTCAAGGGTTTGTCTAACTCTATCTCTTTGGTCTTTATTCATATCAAAGACTAGGAGTTTATCATCCTGAAAACCATGTGGTAACCTCTGATCCAAAACATGTAGTTTTTGTAATGCTTCTGCAACGCCTCGATCATGCCCATCATGAATGGCTTTTAATCTGTCGTAAGGGCCTGAACTTGCGATAGCATACCTCGCATACCTGTCCACATGGGCGACAAGCGGCGGCGGGGTATAAAATGTGCGGGTTTCAGGATTTAATCCCATATATTTACAAAATAAATTTATAGCCCTTATTGCGAATGGTCATGATGGGATTCAGACTGGTAGGAGTAGCTATTTTACTGCGCAGGCGGCTGATCAATTTATCCAGAGCCCATTCTGAAAACGATTCAACGTTATTTCCCCATAGAATATTTGCCAAATCATCACGGGATATATCTTTGTTGGCATTTTTGACGAAAAAAGACAAAAGGGAATATTCATTGGCAGTCAGTTTTTCATTGAGAAGCAGTTTATCTGGCAGACCGATTGCGTTTTTCACCACTTTCGAGGAGGAATATTTTTCTTCACTAAAGTAGTGCTTAAAAACCAGAGGTATAGTCTTCAAACCCAATTTATTTAGCAAGGAGTCTTTTGGAATCTGTAAATTATGAACTGCACAATTTTTTAGAAGTTTCTGCTCTTTAGGAGGAAGCGAGTCGTAGAGAAATTTACAGTGGTAAAGGATGGTGTCATTGGTAAACCAGGCTTTGCGGTATTTTTGAGGATCAATTGCGGTGGGGTATTGATTAACGATTTGCAGGATGGGAAAATAAAATTCATCATAACCGCCAAAAGACTGCCAGATTTCATTTCTTAAGCCTTCGGAAATTTTCGGTCCGTAAACTTGTTCAGATCTTTCCAGGGTATAAAAGGTTTCTTTCTGGTCAAATAGAGGGAAATGAGAAATATTCTCAAAATAAGAAACTCGTAAGGCTTTTAGGAAAGGGGGTAAATATTCGGGTGTCAAATAAGGCTTGGTAATAAAAAAAATAGATAGCCGAACATCAGGATGTTTACGGTGTATATGCCAAAGTCTGAACAAATTTCTTCCCCAGGCTTCGTCCCATCTTTCCAAAAAATTATCATAAACGACAAAAGTAATTTTGATGGTAGTTTCATTGAAAAGCGTGGTTATCAACTTTATACATTGCTGAAAGCAGATGTATGGGTCGTTGAGGCGGATGAGGGACGGCGTTTCATCAAGAAGACTTTTCAGGGGGTCTGGACTTTTATCAAGCTCTTTCGTGATTAAAGTGTAGAGTTGATTGAGCAAATGTTTGTGGAAAGAAACAGTTGTGATTTCCGGCAGGCTATCGAAATCCAAAAAGAGAAAAAGATGTTTACCGCGATTTACAGGAAATAATTTTTTTAGGAGTGTTTTTTGGGAAAAAACAAATTTCAAATAAGCAAATTCACATGACAAAGGGAAGGCCCATAGGGTCGCAGAATTTCCTTTTCTTAGAGACTCAAAAGAAGAAGCATATCTTGAGATAAGATTACTAACCGGCAACGGATAGAAATAGTCATTTTTGGTCTTCATAAAGCTCCAATTATAGGCATATTCATGCCAAATGTCAATAATTGTCAGAAACCGTCAGAAAGCAGTCAAGCAAACATTTTTAACATATATTATCATCCCGTTTTATAAGCTTATAGAAATATTTTAAAATATAAAAAATATGCCAGCGCTTAATACAAAAGAGGCACTCAGTCGACAGTATGGTGATTTGAATTTAGTGGCAGGTCATAGGTTGCAGAGATTAGATGCTGGAATTGAGGCTAGTAGGCATACCGGACCCGATGATCCTCTGCAAGCAACCAAATTATTTGTTGATACATTACAACAAGTATATGGAAATCCTCACAATCCGAAAATGGAGGAAGGTATTTTAGCGGCCGCCGATAGCTTGCTTACTACAGCCATTACTGATTATGCCGCTTCAATTGCCTCAGATCCTTTGGCAGTAGGTACAGCGATTGCCGCTAATATTAATTCGTTGATGAAGAATGCATTAGTAGATAGACAGCCTCCCATTGCCAAACAGAGATTGGTCAGAACCGCGCTTGATCTGCATGATCCGACTCATGAACCCATGTCAGTTCTTGAAATGGCTATTAGAAAAAGGCAAAGCGCTCTAAAGCCATCTGATGCCCGCGATCATTTTTCGTGGGTGTTTATTGATTCGTTATATCAATTGGGATTAGAAACAGGCGGTCGAAGACAGCTGGCAACTTTATTTGGCAAAATATTAGCTACTCCTTTAAATAAAGATCATAGATTAACAAGACAAGTGCACGGGCAAGCTGCAGCGTGTCTATCTGACCTTCGTGCATTATCAAATGTAGTTGATAGAAACGGTGATTTGACCAGATCATTTAGTCTGACTTTAGAAGCCGTATCTCAAATCAGGGGTGCGGCGAAAAAGGATTTAAGTGATTTAGATTGTCAACTAGATGAAGACCGATTGGTAAAAGATGGAGTATTAATTAAATTAAATGAGCCAAGGTCCCTTAGTGAGAAATCTGCAGCTGTAAAAGCATATATTAACCAAGCCTTAACAGACATTTCCGCCCATTATATTGATTTTGCCCGTGGAGTTGATCCGGAGATGTCGGTTGCAGATAGAATAACTGCATGGGGAAATTATTTACAGGGACAGCTTGTTCGGATTGATAAAGAGGTTCGCCGAACACGGGCTACAACATCAGACAGAGAAGCTTTAAGACAGTTAATGCATGGAGATTTGATACGTGTCTCAAGATTAAAAGAATTACAGGGGGCTTTAGAACTCACCAGAAGAATAGAATATCCGGCTACGCTACTGCGTATGTTGCTTCGGTTCAATCCATTTGGGGCTAAAGTGATGGCAGAACTTCTGGGAGATAGCAAAGTTCGGACTGCTTTTGAAAAAGCAGAAAACCGATCAGTTGTTGCAGATCCAAATTTATCTTTAGCCTGGCAGGCGATTAAAAACGGTCTTCCCCAGAGGCCAAAAGACCAACTGCCGGTTAGAGTGAGCATGGAGCATGAGGTAGGAATAAAACTTCGTCTATTTGACGACGCATTGGCAGGAGCGGTTGAAAGAGAGGGGAAGTTTGGTCCGTCAAGCCGGTTGAGGGATAGTAACACCAAAAAACCGATAGAAGGCGTGGATTCTGCCGACTGTGTGCCATTATTATATGAAGCTGTACCCGATTTGATAACAGACGTCGCAAATTTATTAAATAGTAGCGGAGCGGAACGTGGACAACCACTTGCTGCAATTTCACGAAAAGCCCGAGAATTTATCAGATCTTTTGACAGATTTCAAACAGAATTTTTACACGTTGCTCCATCCGGTCCTGAGATTGCGGAGTGGTTTGCTCATACATTAATCCGATCCCCGTTTGAATCTGCGGAATATGACCCGGTAAGGACTTTAGAAATTGTTGCACTTTGCTCCTTGCTGGTGGATTATCAGGACCAGCAATTTCAACTGTCGCCAAGTGTCGCGACTAAGTTAAATACAAATATAATTGCTCCTTTTCTGATCACTGAGATTATCCGCGCGCGAGGTGAGACCGATTCATCTGTCTGGCAGATTTTGGAGTTAATTTCACCGCTTTGGTCAGCAAAGACAAAAGAAGAATTTTTAGATAGATATATGACCGCGGTGGATAGTCAGCCTGATCTTCTGGAACACGACCAATGGAGAAGAATCTGTATGATATTTGGTTATCAGAATGAATTTTATCCCGATAGAGTCGGGGTTGATGTGCAAGTTGCACCACTTATTATGAAAAGAACTTTACAATTACTTCGAGGGTGGGAACGCGCAGTCAGAAGAGATGTTCCACAAAGACTCCTGCCTCTTATTGCCGGTCTTGATATTCCTGATCCTGAACAAGCCTATCCTGATTCTCGTAGAAAAGTCGCGGATTTATCTGATCTGCCTTTTTTCAGACAGGTTATCGCATTATTACTTTTCGGAGAAGGTTATAAGGAGGGTGAAAAAACTGCAGAAGAATTAATTACAGATATCATTGATGAACATGCTACGGCATATTTTGAAAGAAGCATGATAATAGATGAAAGTTTGCCGGATCCGGTCCGAGCGGTACTTGATGAAATACTGCGCTATAACAGACGAACATTGGGCGCAATGCGCACCGAAATGATTGGCCCCATTCAATCAATTATAAATGAAGCCCAGGGAATTATTGGAGGTGAGGATAAATTTGAAGCTCTGGCGAGTCTTATACAATCATCTTTAGAACCAATAAGACATTTATTAACATCTTCAGAAATAACCGCAACTACCAACACGGTACAGTTTGGTGTAATTGTGGCAGAGGCATTCAGGGGAATAGCAACTACATTGCCGCAAATAGCTTTAGGGGTTCAGGATGAACGAACAATACAGAAAACTTTACCACCTGCTTCTTTAGGACCATTAGAAGCAGTGTTAACTGCATCTGTTGCACATGGTTTGGAGGTTCAAGCTGCAGACGGTATTTCAAGAATAATTGACGCATTACAAACTTCGGGGGCATTTATAGAGATTCAGGCTCTGGCTCATGCAGATGCTGATAGAATTAAAATAATTGATGAAGTTGTTAGTAGAATGGCGGCCAAAATGGAACAGACAATAGGAGTGGTGTCAATGGATAGATTAAGATTATTTTTGCATGATAAACTTGAGGCATTTGCATCAATTGCCAGAGCTCAAAGTGCAATAAGCGAGATAAAAACTGCTCATGAAACACAAGTGACAGATAGAATGAGGAAAGATGCGGCTTTGATTAGAGAACATCAGGAGGCTATTTCAAAATGGTTGACCAGAATGTTGAAAGATACAAATAGCCCGGTTCTAACTATTAGAAGACGAGCATGGGGGCAGTTACGAAAATTAGATTTAGCCGCACGACTTCCATTACCAGATGTAGCCAGAATACTAAAAGATATGGGATTTGAAGCTCCAGACATCCATCCGGATAATGGAACCGCTAAAACAGTATTTCCTGAACCCGCCTCTTGATTCTTCATTTAATATACTTTAATACTAAATACTGTATACTAAGTATTAGATTATGGCCAAGTTCGTTCCAGACATCAAAACCCAAAGATGGATTGTAATTGCTCCTTCCCGTGTCGTCCGACCAGACGAACACCGGGATCCGACTCCAAAAAAAGTTTGCGTCTTTTGTTCGCCCAATGAAAATCTTACTCCACCGGAAGTCATGAGGATAGGGGATGGGGAAAAAGATAAACCGGGCTGGAAAGTGAGAGTTGTGCCCAATAAATTTCCAATTACCGACATCCATGAAGTTATTATTCATAGTCCAAATCACGACCAGGATGTTGCAGATTTAAGCTTGGAACAAGTGACTTTGTTAGTATCAGTCTACCGTTCACGCTTCCAATTTCACCAGCAGAACGGTCAGGTGATGATTTTTTCCAATCACGGAGAACACGCCGGTGCCTCTCTTACCCATCCGCATTCCCAACTGGTAGTTATTCCGAGGCAAATTAATCTTGACGCATTGGTCCGTGAGCCGTTTATGAATATCGTCGAGGATAATAAATTTTTTGTCACCTATTGCCCTGATTTTTCCCAGTGGCCTTATGAGGTTTGGATCGCTCCCAAAAAGACAGGTACTAATTTTGGTAATATCAGTGATGAGGAGTTGAAAGATTTGGCGAGGGTCTGGCAGAATTCTCTCAAAAGACTGGCGGTAAAATATAAAGATGCCTCGGTCAACAAAATTTATCCCGAACTGCCATTTGCTTATAATTTTTATATCCACCACGGGACTGACTGGTTTATCAGGATAATTCCCCGGTTAATTCACCGGGCCGGATTTGAGCTGGGGACAGGACTTAATGTCAACATTGTTGATCCGACAGTTGCCGCAGAAGAGTTGAAGGCAATAAATTTATAATTTATATTAGATAGCAGTGCTTTTCTGCTGCAGTCCCAATAGCCACATGACAGCCTCTTTTTTATACCTTCTGTCACCGCGGGAATTGATCCTGATCGCGGGAAGTTTTCCCCTTTTGCCCCATCTTTTGATGGTCAGAGGGGAGACTCTTAAAATTTTAGCAACCTCACGTACCGTGAGAAGTTCAGGCCATTCATCACCAAATGCCATATTTTAGTATTAAGTATTATGTATTAAGTATTAAGTATGAAACTTAATGCTTGATAAAATACTTAGCCCTCGAATGTCCAAACTGTCTGTTTGCAGTTAAGTCAGGAAACTTTTATAAACTCACGGGCAGACAATGGACAGTTAATATCAATACGGTACGTAATGTAACACAAGTATTTTAACGTTGTCAATAGAGATCAAAGGAGTGCAGAGTATTACTTTAATTCTACCCCTGCTCCAGCTGTAGTTAGTTTGGTTTTCGCCTCTTCCGCTGTTTTCTTATTGACTCCTGTTAATACGTCTTTAGGTGCTGACTCAACCAGTGTTTTGGCTTCCTGAAGACCGAGTGTGGGAACCAGTTCCCGTACAGCTTTAATGACGGAAATTTTATTGGCTCCGGCATTGGTTAAAACCACATTGAAGGTGGTTTGTTCCGGGGCTTTTTCTCCTTCTTCTGCTGCACCTCCCTGTGCTGGCGCTGCAACTGCCATCGGGGCTGCTGACACGCCAAATTTTTCCTCAAGTGCTTTTACTAAATCCGCGAGTTCCAAAACGGACATTTCTTCAACTGCTTTTAAGATGTCGTCTTTGCTTAATTTTGCCATAATGTAATAGTGTCACCGCCTTTCATTAGAAATTGTTAGCGAATTTATGAGCTTACAATTTCTTGTGTCCTCCTAAGATCGCTCCGTGAGCCGCGCTACGAATAGTAGGTAAGGCGAACGGTAAGATCAGGAGGATTTGTTTCCTTTCTTACTTTTTCTTTTCTTTAATATTATTTAGAGCAACAACCACTCTCTGCAGATTCCAATTTAAAGCATAATGCAGGCCGTAAAGAGGTGATTTCATTCTCATAGCCAAGGTTGCTAAAAGGATTTCGCGGTTTGCTAGGACCGATAATTTTTTAAAATCTTCATTTGTAGCGATTCTTTCGTCAAAAAAACCGATTTTGATTTTGGGAAGCTGAAAATTTTTAATAAATTTTGCTACCGCTTTGACAGCATTGACAGTGTCTCCATGAATCAGAAGTGCAGCTGTAGGATTATTGAGTTCTCCTTCCAGTTGAGGGAGAGATTCTTTCGGAAGCTGTTGGATGGCCAGTTTAAGCAAAGTATTTTTCGCGACAATATATTCAGCCTCAACTTTTTTCAAAGCTTTTCGCAGTTCTTCCAGCTGTTTGTGGGTAAGCCCTCTGTAATCAGTGAAAAAAAAGGCTTTGGCTGTCTTCAATTTTTCCTGAAGTGACGAGATAGCCTCAATTTTTCTTTGTCTGTTTGGTGATGTTTTTGCTACTTTATCCATAAAAAATGCCTCGATTAACGAGGCGAAAGGATTATATCTAATCTTCTCCTCGGCAGGTCTTAATTTTGCGCCTGCTGTCTTAGGTAGAAGAAATATTAACACACTCTTTGCGTTGGGTCAAGGGTTTGGAGAAGGGAAGGATTAATGGTAGAATAAAATTCTATGGCGCCTTTAGCAGCCGATTTACAGCAGAATATTATGGTGACGGTGTACCTTCTTTTTTCCCATAACTATATTGCCTTTGCCTATTTTACCGGTCTGATTATAAGTATTATATTATCGATTAAATGGCCGTCACGTTTTTCCACCTATTCTTTTTTAGGTTTTGCGATTCTTCTTTTCTCCTACGAATACGACAAACATATTATTGAAGGTCTTCGCCAACAGACTTTGAGGTCTCTTATCACCCTGCAGCCTCATCTTCGCTTTCAGAGACTTATCAGCGTAACGATTACTGAGATTCTGCCGATATTATTTTATATTGCAGGCTGGGCCTTTATCTACCTTGCCATTATCCACGCCGCGAGAAAACTGGGGAAGAAGGAAAAGTAATACTCCAAACGATATATTCAAAAGGATAAAATTTAAACCTTCTCATCACCAATGATGTTTTGATAAATACCCTATAGCATGTTATAATCCTCCAGATTATTTGTAATAAATCCTATGCCAGGAATAGAAGTACGATCAGGTGACATACAATTAAATATGACAGATGTGGTAAATACTCCCCGATACCGTGCGGTTGGCAATAATTTGATTTTATTACCTAAAACACCATCAAACCCACACTGCGATCGAGTTCTGGATAGAATTGATGCCGCAAGGTTGGAAAGACCTCCGACTCCGGAAGAGTTAGATCAGTTTGGCACGCTTATTCAGGTTGCCCCAAATCAACCAACACCCGCATCGCCTGATGAAGATCTTAGAGTCCAATCGATTTATACCGGTTCTGGATGTGGCTTAGTTGGTTTGGGTACCTTATTTCCGGAACTTCAGGCAGGTCTAAATCATTTTCAAACACTGACAGGTCTACTTTTTCCGTCCCAAGTGGCGTGGAATCATGGGTTAGTTGCAGAGGTCAATCAGGCAAACATGCTACCTGAAGGGAATCAGGACTTAATTGAAGCATGGCTTGGGGCAATCGAACCAAAAAGAGTTTGGAGTCTAACCCATCTTCTAAGCCCGCGCAAACAGGCAAAATCATTGGAAGCTCTAATTTCACCTGAAAGTCGCACCCACAGGCTCGGAATTATTGGCCTTGGAGATATCGGGACTTTTGTAGCTTCGATGATAAGACGAGCAGATCGAAAAGATACCCATATTAATGATATTTTTATCGGAGGATCGAGAAATTCCGAAAAAGTTAATGCCCAATTGTTGGAATTACAACATATTAATATTGAGGGCGTACAGCAGCCCAATATTCATGCTGTCATGCCGGGGGAAGAGGATACTTTTTTCCGTGAATGCGATATTATTTTGATTCTTATCGCATCTGAGATACCGGCGCCAGGTTCGAGTCAGAATATAGATGTCCGATCAGTGCAATATGCCCGAAATTTGGAAATAATATGCGAAATACTTAGTAAAGCTAAAAAACATGAATATGATGGCCAAATTTTGATGGGATCAGATCCGGTGGAGCAATTGACGATGGCGATGTACTTGAATATGAAAAGAAACGGTTGGGATATAAACACACACCAGTTTGCCGGTTTCGGAGGAATGATTAATAGATCCAGAGCAAAAGCTGTGGCTGACGAGATGGGTTTAAATTCCTTTCAAAGAACCGGCAGAACGTACGGACCTCACGGCAAAATGGCGCTTGCTTTTCCCACTCATAATCCTGAAGAATATAATCAACGAGTCGCAGAATTACTTTCTCTTAGAACAGCACTTGGTAACTACCGGATCAGAGAACAAGGGGAAAAACCATATATCGGTCCTTCCGTGCTCATTTCTGAAGGACTTACTAACATGCTCCACGGTGGTTTAAACCTCAGACCGTCCAGCCGCAGGGGTACGATTTACGCCAGTCCGTTTTTACCGGGAGATGATTCAGATGAATTGGGAGCATTTTTTGGCGCAAGAGTGCAGTATATTCCTGCGCCGGGTGTCTGGACTCCAAGAGTGGATCAACCGTATTTAGAGCAGGTAATGGCTGTATTACGAAGAGCCCATCAATGGACCTCAATAACCAGTCATCACCCTGATGCGCTTAAACATGATCCTTTTACGGATGGACAAAATAGCCATCCCGCATTTCATCCTTTTATGATGGAAGAATGGATGAAATTAGTAATGCAGAAAACAGAATGATTCGTCACTTCAGAGGTTTAGTATGATTACGGAAATTACTCCTCGCATTTTCGGAAGGACTCTAATTTCTCCTTTTGAGATTATGGGTCAGCGGGAAATTGACCAACTGGATGAACTTTTATTATCCCGTCCCCGCGGTGTTATTATGCTCGATTTGGATGGACATTTAATAAACGAAGATCAACGCATAACGGACGGAAGAATCGGGGAATCAATTCAAAAGACTAAAGACGCCGGGTTTTTGGTGTGTCTCAATTCAGCCCGACCATCTCAGACACTACGCGAGTGGCAGAGGGTGTTTGGAACGGATGATCCTAATTTTGCTGAATTTGGAGGATTGGTTGATTTTGCAAATTTGGGATGGCAATTAGTTTTTCAGGAGAAAGAGTATCAATTTTTTGGCGAAATGAGAAGATCAATTCCAGTTCTTTTAAAGGGTATGCAAGATAAGGGATTTTCAAATATCGATTACAGATATTGTGAAGACGAGGAGGCTGCCACGCAACTTCAGCGCCAAACAGATGACCATTCTTGGATTTCATCTCCATATACCCATGGAATTTACCTTAATGGCAGGCCAAGATTAAGGTTAGGGTTGCGGGCTTTTAAGATAACTCCTGATGGTCCTTCTTTTGATGAAGGATATACCCAAGCCGTTTTGGATTTACTGCGGGCTTATGAAAAAGAAAATCCTTTTTATAAACCGTTAGTCTATAATTTTAATCCGCTGGATTATTCTGTATTTATTCACTCAGGCAAACAAAATAAAACTATTATCTGGAGAATATTATTGTCATATTTAGGAAAAAATGCCTCAACTCGAGAGTTTTATCATTTAGGTGACAGCAGGGTAGATAGAATAGAAGTGCCACAAGTAAAATTTTTGACGGTTGGTAATGCTCAGGAAGATATTAAAGGAAAAGCGCACCGTGTTTCACCGCTAGGATTCACACAAGGTGTGGTGGATAATCTGACCTGGATTAGGGATAACCATTAAACTAAGACGAGGGAAGAGACATTCTTTTAATATTTCTGTATGTAAGATAATTCAATAAGGAAGATAATCCGCTTTCTCGGATAATGGAGTCAGACTTTGATGATCCGGGAATTGTTACACCGGCATCTTCCAAATAAGACTTTATGGTTTGCAGTTGATCATGAAAGGATAAATAGACTTCAACTTCTCCCCGGTGCCTGGATAAAGCCTGATCCATTTTATGGACAAGCGAAACCGCATAAGCTGTTTTAAGCCCGTCGCTACCTGGGGTTTGCATGTCGATGACGCTCATATCGGCAAGCATGAGCAATACTCTTTCTATCGTCTTAGAATCACTGTTTAAAAGATGATGTATGCTATGGGCGACAGTATTGGCGTGTTCCGGAAAACCCCAGACTGTAAGTAATGCAATAGTTTTTAAAATATGATTTCCTTCCATCCTCCTCCAGGGAGATTGGGAGGGGTATGAATTCGTGTAAGGAGTTAAATCCACTTTATCCAATTCCCATTTTGCAACATCTTCGGAGGTGATTAAATTACCTAAATCATGGGCAAACGCAGAAGTAACGAGCAAAGGCTCATCTACAACACTTGAACCGATCGTCGATTGAGATACTTGATTTAGCTGCCTACCAACTTCCGTAGTATAATTACATACCAGTAGCGAGTGGCTTAAAAGCGAATGCGGGCCAGCTCTTTCTGCTTCAACCATCCGCTCTACCAGCCCTGACTCTTTTAGTTTCTGGGTTAACCGCAATGAACTTTCAAAAGATGGGAAGGCAGGTTGGCACTCTTCATTGATATATCTTTCCAAACCTGTAACAATACCTACCCCGGTTACCTGACTAAGATGGTCAATATTTAAGCTTCTAAGAAGTCCTAATCGTTCTACAGTCATATTAATTAATATGGAAAGTTCATTATAATAGCATAAAGAAGCCGCAAAATAAAAAAAGTTGAAGTTGTAATCAACTAAAAAGAACTTTTATCCCCGGACTCATGGTAGATTTGAGGGTAATTTTCTGAATTTTATCCGGTATGATTGATTTTATTAAAGCTTTGAAATTGTCTTCCAGCTGTTTATCTTTGAAGGATAGTTTACCGATGACTGCATGGATGAGAGGGAATTCAGACTCGGTTTTCCAGTTGACTGATCCTCCCTGAAATTTTTTGGCTACTTCCTCAGGTTTATCGGAGATGGTACCGTTTTTGGGATTTGGCATAAGGCCTTTGGGGCCTAAAAATTTGGCAACCCTGGCGAGCTTTCCCATCACAGACGGGTGGGCGATAAGCGTATCGAAATAAATTTTGCCGTTGGTAATATCTTCGACGATTTTATCAATAGTTTTGGTATCGGCTATTGCTACTTTTACTTCTTTGCCTGTGCCATGAGGAAGCTGGACGTTGCCCCGCAGTCCTTTTTCCACCGTATTGATGTGAAGTTCGACTGTTTCGTCAAATTTCGCCAATGCTACTTCGCGCAGAAGTATTAACCCGTCGCCAAAAGGGTAAAGTTTGTTATGATCAACCTTCATCAAAGCCTGTTTGTACACTTTACTGCGATTGCGAGCTCTGGATTTTTTGGATTTTTCTTCCTCTTTCCCGGGATGAATTCCTTCAGATTGGTCTTTTTCTACAGTCTCGGCGAGTTTGGCAAGCTTTGAGATTTCCTCTTCAGATTCTGCTCCCACAGACTTTACTCTTTGTCCGCCTTTCATGCCCGGGACATGGACTTTTTGGGAAAGTTCGCGCTTTTTCTTTTCCTCACGCTTGACGCGCTGCTTATCCTTCAAAGCTGCTTCTTCATCACTTCCTAGTGCTGCAATTTTTATTTTTCCCATATTATTCTACCTTTACTCCCATCGATCTGGCTGTGCCCGCAACGATTTTCATGGCTGCCTCGACATTATCGCAATTGAGGTCTTCCATCTTATCCTTGGCAATAGTCTCGACGTCTGATTTTTTTAAAGTTCCGGCTGACTCTTTACCGGTTTTACCAGATCCTTTTTCCAATCCCAATTTTTTTTTGATAAGTTCCGCGACAGGCGGAAGCTTGGTAATGAAAGAGAAAGTCCTGTCTACATAAACTGTGATGACAGCCGGAATCACCTGTCCTTTTTTATCGGCTGTTTTTTCATTGTAGGCACGGACAAAATCCATGATAGGCAGGCCATGCTGGCCAAGTGCCGGACCAACCGGAGGAGCGGGAGTGGCTTCGCCTGCTTTTAAATTTAGCTTAATGACTGTTTTGACTTTTTTGGCTACCATTTTTGAGTATAAAGTATTTAGTATTAAGTATTTTGGGAAGGAGAATGGAGAATTGAAGAAATTAAAATAAATCACCAATTCGGCATTCCGCCTCCCTTATTCCGATCCAATCGAAACAGGTAAAAGTAGTTTAACATTTCAAAAAGCACTTGTAAAGGTATAATTCAAGGCTAATTAATTATAGGCTTAGGATAACTTATCCACATAGAAACCTATAGTAGTAGTCATAATAATAATTATAGGCTTATGAATCAGAGAAATTATACAGGAGGTGAATTTAATCTATTGAAATTACCCTCTTCTGAATCCTTTGGTAGGGGAAGGATTAAGGCGGGCTTGAGTATTTGTCTGCATAGTTCGATCGTTTCGATAGCCATGCGGATTTGGTGCTGGTGGGGTTGGGAATTGAGATCTAATTTTATCTCTAGCTTTAGCGACGCTTTCTCTATCCAATTCAGCAACAGTACCGGCAAACCATCTGGGATACCAGCCTTGAGAAGCTCCTTGTTCTCCTGCATACAAGCCAGCAACTGATACTCCGCTTGGATGCGTAGCGTCATCGCTTGGTCCATCCAATTCGCCGGTCAAAGGGCTTACAGCATGCGAATTCATTTGTTTAATGCAATTTGCATCAAGCGCGGCCCGGCGGTCATCTGCTGTTTTACCATCGGGGAGTCTGAATCCGCGCGCAGCAATCATTTGTTCTGCCTGATCAGTACCATCTCCACAACCCCAAATAATGGCTTGTGTGGCAATAAAAGTTGTAGGATGCATAGTAGGAATAATGTCAGCTCGAGCCTCAGGTCCACTAAGACTACAAGCGAGATTTGCTCCTTCAAGAAATAAAATTGCGACACCTAATCTGACAGCTGCTGCTCTTTTATTCATTATTATAATATACTATAGGTTATAGGAATTGTCAAGTATGAAGCTGAGATCGAGAATTATTGACTTATGGAATGAGGTTAATCAGTCAGATGCATTATGCTGCTTCAGCTGTTTTTCGATAATTTTTTGGATGAGTGAGACATTGGTTTGGTTCAGCATCTCTTTGAGTTCCTTATCCCGATTTACGCCTTTATTTAAGCGTTTATTGAGGATTTGCAGAGCTTTTGTCAGTTCGCGTTCGGAGATAAGAATCATCTGCAAAAGCAGTTCATTTCTGAGGGTGTTGATATAGCTTTGCCTATTTTGGCTGATGAGAACAATCACGGTCAGAAAAATGGCACCAACTGAGGCTATCATTGTCAGTAAGATAAAAGGATAAGGATCATAAATCGGAACACCCGGAATTACCCCGACATTAAATAAAATCCAGATAATTGTGACTATCAGTAAAATGATAAAAAATCTCGCGGTGCCAAAGCGGCTGGTTAATATATCAGCTATTTTTATGGAGATGGTTCTTTTACTTAAAGTCTGGGCCTCAAGGGTGCGGATTAATCCAACGTAGTTCTGAGGAGAGTTTATCTGTTTCATCAAATTTACAGCTTTGTTACCTGCAGGAAATCGAGCTCAACCGGTGTTTCCCGGCCGAAGATGGAGACCAAAACTTTGATCGTGCCTTTTGCTTCATCAATCGCCTCCACACTTCCCAGAAAATCGGCAAAAGGTCCGTCGACGATTTTGACAGCCTCGCCAACCGAAAATTTAGTCTTGAATTTCGGCGCATCCAGCCTCATGAATTTCATGATAGCTTCAACTTCGGTGTCAGAAATGGGTGTTGGTTTATTACCCGTTCCGACAAAGGCCGTAACTCCCGGAGTCGTTCGTACAGCCAGCCAGCTTTCATCATCGAGGTTCATGCGGACCAGGATGTATCCCGGGAAAATCTTTTCTTTGGCGTCTTCTTTTTTACCGTGGCGAACCAAAACTACATTTCGCGTGGGGACGACTGACTCAAAAATCTTCTCGGTCAAATTCATTGCCTTGACGCGCTGTTTGAGTGCTTCAGCGGCTTTATTTTCATGTCCGGAATAGGTATGGATGACAAACCATTTGCCTTTCCCAGCATTGGGATCAACTGGTGCGAGGTCTGCCACCACAGGTACTGGTTGGGTGACGCTGGTTGTTGTTTTATCTGCCATTTTTTATCTTTTAAATATTAAACTTGTTAGTTTGGTCAGTAATATATCCATTCCTCCGATATAAAGCCCGATGACGGTAGAAATAACTACTACTATAATAGTCAGTTTGATAACTTCCTCACGCGAGGGCCAATTTACCTTCAAAAGCTCGCTCTTTACCTCTTTTAAAAATATAACCGGACTTCCTTTGAAGTCAGGCTTCATCGGTTTGGGTAATTCGATCATTTGGTGATAGGGTTTAGTTTATCATAGGCGAATTGACTTGTAAAGTTAAAAAAGGTAATATTAAAAAATTCAAATACTAAATTCCAAAATCCAAATTTATGAAGAATAAATCACATAAAATCACCAAGGCAGTCATTCCGGCAGCGGGATTTGGTACCCGGTTTCTTCCCCAGACCAAAGCCATGCCGAAGGAGATGCTTCCAATTGTCGATAAACCCGTCATCCAGTACGTGGTGGAAGAAATAGTTGCCTCCGGTATTACGGATATCGTGATGATTACAGGCTGGCACAAAAGAAGCATTGAAGACCATTTTGATTATCCTTTTGAACTGGAGAAGCGCCTCGAGGAAGCTGGTAAAGAGAAAGAACTGGCAGAAGTGCGCAGAATTGCCGATATGGCAAATTTCATATACGTCCGCCAGAAGGGGCCATATGGCAATGCTACCCCGGTACTTTGCGCCAAAAATGTCATAGGAAATGAGCCTTTCGCCGTCATCTGGGGAGATGAATTCATTTATGCGAAACCTCCCCGTCTCAAACAGATGATTGATGTCTATGAGGAATACGGTTCACCTGTCATATCGGGGGTGCGAATTAGTGAAAAAAAAGACCTGGTCAGATACGGGATAGCTGATGTCAAAAAAGTGAAAGACAACGTTTATGAGGTTCTCGATATTGTGGAAAAACCGGATCCCGATAAAGCCCCGTCCAATCTGGCAGCCATCGGTGCGTATATCCTGCCTCCGGAAATTTTTCCCATTATCGAGAATTTGAATCCGGGCCGGGGTGGAGAATTATGGCTTCCTGAAGCGATAGATCAGCTTTTAAAAATCGAAAAGGTACTGATTTGTGAAATCCAGAACGGGAAATATTACGATACGGGAAATAAATTCGAGTACCTCAAAACGGTTATCGAATTTGCTCTGCGCCATCCTGATATCAACGGAGACCTCAAAAAATACCTCAAAAATCTAAAGTACTAGTAGAACACATCCCATAGTTGAAATTATATGATATAATTAATCTCAATGTATGAAAATCATAAAAGGTTAGAGGCTGCTTCGGCATGGCTGAAAGAACAAAAGAAAAGATTTGCCGATTGGAAAGCCTACTTACGCACTCCTGAAGGTAAGAATTTAATACCCGCGATAGCAACCGGAGCAGTTGTAACAGTTGCACTTATAGCTGGTTTACAAATCTTAACTACCGCTACTAAACCTGATGCTTCTCAGAGTAAACCACCTATAACTTTTGTTTGTGATTCGAGAGGGGTATATGTGATGGCTGTTGATGTGGGACCTGATATAGCATCACCATTGGATGATACAACTGTTGTAGCGGACGATATGGTAGATTTAGGCCTAACCCAAAAAGGATTGCGCGCTCTGCAACCATTAGGTGCTACTATCTATAGCAGGAAAGCAGGACAACCCGGATTTGGTGCGTTTAATCAGGGTCCAGCGGTGCTCAGGACTAATCAGCCAGCGTGTGCTGCTTCAATGGTTTCTTCGGCTCCTTAACCCTTCGGATATTTTTACCTAAAAATTCATGACTTTTTATCCCATTTATGATAAATATAGGCTTTAAAATGGGCGTTTTCTCTATTCTTGGTTAATATTTCCTTTAAAGTGAAGGAATTGATCAGGTGGGAGGAAACGGCCATTATTAAAACCCCAAAACTCCTCCCAGAAGCGGGAGGTTTTTTTGAGGTTTTTTGCTCTTTGACATATTGCGAGGATGAAGAATTTCTGTCTCTAAGCTGACAGAAAATTCTTTTTTATATTTAAGACCTCGTTGGCCCTTGTATGGGGCAGATTGGAGATTTTAGTCTCCAGCCTGTCCTATACAAGCCATTCTGCCAGCGAGGCAAAGCGAGAATCGCGAGATTCAAACTTTGGGCAGATTCCACCTGATCGAGCAAAGGGCTCGGAAAGTTGAGTTTATGTAAGCGACAACTCAACCCTTCAGGGGTTAGTACGGGACAAGTTAGGAGACCCGCGATGAAAAAAAAGTTCGTACTTCCTGTGCTCGTGGGGCTGTTGCTCGCCGCCGCCGCCTGCGCTCCGACGCCGACCCCGACGCCCGCGCCGACGGTGACTCCCGGCCCCCCCCCGACCATGGCACCCACACCAGACAATCTGGATCTCAATGAACAAATCATCCTGAAAAGCGATGATCAAAGAATCCAGAATGCCGAGTGGAAAGCCGTCCCAAACAACGCGTCCGAAGCGTCCGACCTGATACGAATCTCTTTCACAGCTCCCGATGGGGCTAACGTGAGGATGTATCAGCGGGCCGAATGGACCGTTTTCTGGGATTTGCGGCAAGCCGACGGGAGCTGGGGCTCCAACTACGGTGTTGAGCACGTCAGGGGGACGTTGCAAGATATCAAAGTTGGAAAGGGTCAAGGAATAGGCTTCGACACGATTCAGTTGCAAATAGCTGATGACAACATCGTCATCATGCATCTCATTGGCAGATCGTGGGCAATGGCATTTCGCCGCCATGAAATCTTCCATTGGGAGTCTGCACTGATCAACTGGCCCAACCCGTAAGCCGCCCGCCCGGCCACACCCAATACACCCCGGTCCTCGCTCCGAGGTGTAGTCATCATTGACTCCTTAAGAAGCAGGGTTCAACCCTGTTTGGCACATCGTGTGCTTTTTTTCTTGAGGAGTCTTTTTTTGGGAAAAATTAGAGGAATTTAGAGGAGATCTTTAAGTTCCTTTAGATTCCTTTAAAATCCTTTACTTTCAAAAGTTCCTGAATTAGACTGAAATCATGGCTGATTTTATAGTGGACGAGCTGGTAAAAAAGACCTTCCGTGAGCTTTCAGAGAGTCCAAAACCGCAACAGTATTCAAGGGTCTGGAAGTCTCCAAACGGTTATATTTTCCTTGTCCCCTGGGCAAATGCCAATTTACTCCGGACTATTATAGTCCGATTTACAAGTTCCCTGCCAAAATCCAATTTCAGATTTAAAAACCAGATTGATGATGCGGCAAGATCCGTGATTGCCAATATTGAAGAAGGATTTGCCCGACCAACAACCCACGAGTATTTGAAGTTTCTGGGTTTTTCGCAGGCAAGTCTAAAGGAAGTGAAAGGAGATATCCAAAGAGCCCGGCAGGACGGATTGTTGAAATCTATTCCGGGATCGAGTATTACAGTATTAGAAATTAATCTTAAGGATTGGCATGAGAAGTTAAAGGTTTCGGTGATTTCGAGGTCTGCGGGAACTCACGGGGTTAGAGGAATTTACAGGAAGTTAGAGGAGGTTAGAGGAAAGATTGACGGGAAAAGTCCTCTAAAATCCTTTAAGTTCCTTTATGATCCTGTAGACAATCTTCGTGTTTCTGATTTGACTTATGAAATTTTCATTGAACTAATCAATAAAACCGACTGGCACCTGCGAAGACTGGTAGAATCTTTGGAAAACAAACTAGTAAGGGATAAGAAATACTACCAGATTGAACAGGCGAGAATACTGGGTAAAGCTAGAGGAGTTTAAAGGATTTTGGAGGAAATTAGCGCGAGGTGGTGAAGTAGGAAACGGGAGTGGTGTAGGAGTTTTTCGCGTCCTTTAATGTCAGCTGGTATTGGTATGTTGTTGCGGGATTGAGATTGGTTAATAAAGTGTAATGAGTTGTGTTAAATTCCTGAGATATGGTTTGTGAGCGCAGGTCCAGAGCGGTTTGCCCGTAGGAAATAAAAGACTTTACCGGAGAAACAGTTTGAAAAGTTACAAGCACGCTTGAGGATGAAATATTTTGGACAGAGATATTTTTTACCATCTCCGCGGCCTGAGATCTGTTATTTTGAATATTGGAGAGATTAAGTATTGTTACAGCAGTAAAAACTAGAAGCAGTGCTAAAGCGATTGCCGGCGCAAAAACCATGGACAGCGCGGGGAAAGGCTTGTCTGCTATTTTATACTCTGTGATTACTTCCTCCTGATGTTTTTTAAATTCAACAAGCTCTTTCTGGGTGGCCCAGATGCCGAGGCATTTGCTGCAGCGATGAAGGGCAACTCCCGCGGGGACACTTTCGCCCCGGAAATAACTTAATTTTTTATGGTCTCTGGGGCATTGCAGAATATCCGTCTGGGGGATGGGATTTTTGGGAAGGACTGTCACTGAAGCAAGTCTCGCCACTTCATGATACGGGATTCTGTTGATTTCATAAGGATCAAACCACGTGCCTCCGCAGCGTCCGCAATGATCCACATCAAAACGTCCGCCATTGTTGGTGGTGACTGACATTTTCTGCAAAGTATTTTTACAGGAAGGACAAAGCATTGTAATTTAATATGCAGCCGCTGAGGTCGGTTATGACTTTTTTGCGCATCCTTCGATAGACTCAGGACAAGCCTCCCCATTAAAAAAGGTGTTTACCCTGAGCGAAAGCGAAGGGCTCAAAAAGCATAACCTCCCCGCGACTGCTTTTTCACTAACGCGTCACCCGCAAAAAATTATTGAATCAAATTATTACTTTTCATCGCCTCAACGATTTTTTGGGAAAAAAGCAGAGCGCCTTCTTTAGAGGGATGAAGATTGTCAAAACTGCTGATATATTCCAGAAGCCCGTTGCCGTCTTTATCAAGAGAAGGAGTGTACGCGTCTGCTACAGGCATATTTTGCGATTTGGCAAAACCGATCATGTTTTGGAGGTACGCACGTGTGACTTGGGCTGATTGCCACTTCAGGTCTTTGCCCCAGTTTAGTACTCCGTCGCCGTATTTCAGAGAGTTGGGGGCAATGGCGGCGGCGAAAAGGATCTTGGTCGTGGAGGATTTTTCGCGGACCGTATCGATAATTTTGGAGTAAGTCAGCCATTGGCGGTCCAGATCTGACTTTTCACCTGTCCAGTGGTTGTAGGCGAATGATTCGACCACCAGAATGTCAGGCTGGAAAGACAGGAGAGGCGGGTAATATTTATTGAGATATTTGCTCCCCTTGGTAAGACGCGCAAGTCCGCTTTCGAGGTCTGTAGAGCCAAAGCCGTAATTGAGAACGGCAAAAGAGTATTTAGGAAAGCTTTGCGCGAGAAGATTTTTCAAATCCGGCAGGTTTCGGCCCAGAGTATCGACCATCGAATCTCCAAGGATTATGAGGGAATATGTTGTCCTGACAGGATTTTTTTCCAGATTTCCCACAAGTGGTTCATTTATATTGGAAAGAGTGGAATTTGTCATATTTGATTTCACTTTATTGAGGCGATTGCTTAACTGCTCAATGGCGGTAAGAGTTGGTGTAGGAATGATTGGAAGATTCATACCGGCATTTTTATAGTTGGCAAAGTTGGTATTAGTATTAAGATCGATTTTATTGGATGTAGATTTTTGGGAAATATTATCTATTTTATCAATCAGATTTTTCACGTCAGTCTTTTTGGTGCTTTGAGAACTTGCGGTTGGTGCGATTTTAATTCCTGCTAAAATATCGCCAAAAGAAAGTTGACCTGAATCATTATATGCTGCGTTTATAGAAACTTTTAACCACAAACCTAAAGCCATGATTATTAAACTAGTCAGTAATATTTTCAGGGCAGTTTTTGGCATATGCGCGTGTTAAATCTATTGTAGTCAGATTATGAAGCAGGTGTCAATCAACTATTTGCATTCCTTCCACAAACCGCGGTTATCTTGTCGGGCTTCTTGTTGGGCTTGCTTGAAAATCGATGCGTATTTGGTGTCAGGTGGGACAAGGTCAGTTTTGGCAAAGCCCTGTGATATCAGAATTTCATTGATCAAAGTTCCATCCAGGTAGACATAACGCAAAAGCCGTCCGTATTTGTCCTTGTTGGAGATATCTTTTTCCAGAGAAACTGTTTGATTTTCAACCAGTTGCCGGTTAAAATTTTTGGCGTTTTCTGCAAAACATTCCACCTTGCCGTTTTTCTCCATTTCCGGGGAATTGATGCCAATGTAGCGGACTTTGGAATTGTCGGAAAGAATTATTGTATCTCCGTCAATGACATATTTTACCTTCAATTTTTCGAGTGTTAAAGTCGGAGTTATTATAGGAGTCGTGAGATTTACATTAGATGAGGGCAATTTAGGTGATGTTTTTTGCCAAAGAATCAGATCTACAACGAAAATCATGAAGAAGATTAGTATTAGTGTTTGGAGATGAATAACCGGTTTGACTGACTTTTTTGCAGTTGTCATGCGGATTACTTGGTCAAAATCCTCACTTTGGCATTATCGAGAGTTACGTCAAAGGAAAGCGTGCTTTTGAGCTGTACCCTATAAAGTTTATTGCCGTTATCAAGAGTAATTTTATCAGAGGTGATGGTTTGAGAGGCGGGTCCGTTCATAATGATGTGGCTTCCCCAGACAGGATGATTGTCGGTGACATTATAAAGTTGTGCTTCCACCTGGCCGTTGCGGGTGGGATTAGACAGGGAGGCTATAAAATAAGCTTCCTTTATAGTACCGTAATTTCCCGGATCTATCACCGTTTCAGTGGATGTGAGGTCTTTAAAAATATTATTATTGGTTGAGCCTGATCCCAATGGAATGTAATATTCGCGGGGTGTTGACTGCGGGGCAGAATCATTACTTATGACCGTTTGATTTGTCCCGTCGGTATTAACACTGCTTTTTGTAGCATCACTAATTGCGTTGAGACAACCGATAGGGCATTGGGTAATATCTGTTGAAGTGGTGGAGCTGGCGGTTGGTTTAACTATAGAAACATCCGCGACTTTGACTGTAAATCTTTGATTAAAGACAAAAATATCAAGAATAAAGAGATTAATGGCCGACAAGACGACCAAAAAAACAATAACCAGATGGGTTGACCGATTATCCTGCATAAAAAATACAATTATTTAAATTTATTCTTTCCTGAGTTCATACCTGAATCACTTTCTGGTGCTGATGTGTTTGGCGGTTTTTGATCTCCGCCGGATTTGGGTGAAATATTGCGATCAGGATTTTTTTGGACAGGGGATATTTTGGGAGTTACTTGTGCGTTTGGAAAGTTAGGGCACTCTGAAGGATGTTTCTGGCAATAAGCCTGACATTCTCCATTAGTTTTACAACCGGCAGGACCTAAAAATTCACCTGTCTGATCCGCTGATTTATTGAGAGGAGATAAAGAAGTGGCGGGAAAACCGGGACACTCGTCAGGATGGCTTGAACAATAATTTTTACATTCAGCATCACCGGTGCAGGGAGTTGTATTTTGTGCTTGTGAACTTTGTTTCTTGGAGGACTTATTGTCATTTTCCGGATTATGCTTTTGGGAAATCTTTTCACATTTCGAGCGATTTTCTGTTTGGCTGCAAAAGGCGGAACAACTCTCCTGACTGTCACAACCCAATTCCTTTTCAGCCTCATCCATCATCCTGGCTTTTTTTGTTTCCAACTCTTCAATCTCTTGTTCCTGATGGGAATCCAGAAGCTGATTGTTCTTCGCAAATGCAAGGCATTTGGGGGTGTTAGCCGGATTGGCACAAAAAGATTGACACTTTGTTTGCGAGGAACAACCAAGCTGTGTCTGGGCTTTTTGCAAAATCTCTTCAGGAGGTGGACCTTTATTGTTGCTTTTTTCCGAGGGTTTGTTTAATTTATGTTTCTCGGCAAAAGTACGGCATTTCTCGATATTTTGCGGGTTTTCACAAAGTGTTTGACAACTCTCACGCGAAGTGCACCCGAGTTCTGTTTTGGCGCTCGACACGATTTCGGAGGGAGGAGGAAGATTTTCATCTGCGGCTTTAAGAAGATTTTTTTTCTTGGCAAAAGCAAAACAGGCATCTTGGTTTTCAGGTTTATCGCAGTAAGCAAAACACTCTTTCGGATTGGCGCAGTTACCTAGTTCCGCTATAGGGAAAGTTACTCCATGCGCCTTGGCTTCCTCTTCAGGCGAGACGGTTTGTGTTCCCAAAACATCCGGTTTTAAGACATATTCACCATACGCCCAACAGGCCGGTGTATGACTAGGGATTTGGCAGTAATAATAACATTCATTAGCATTAAGGCAGTTGCCAAGGGACGTAATAGGATAAGTCACGTATTGAGCTAAGATGGGTTTAGATTGTACAACAAAAGATGTACAAAGAACTGCAAAAATAAAAAGATAAAATTTTTTCATTACAAGCCGGCAAAAGGATTCTGGTATCCGCTTTTACTCGCTTCGCCACTTTTGCTGGCAGAATCAAAAGGGTTTTGTGAGGAGCTGTTAAATGGATTGACAAAAGTCGGAGTCGCTGAAATAAATGGGTTGATAGCGACAGCTGAGGGAGTGGAAAAAGGATTGCCGATCGTTGGTGAGACTAAAACCACGTTAGAGGGCGATTGAGAAGGGGTGGTGATAATTGAGACAGGTGGCGTGATTCGAATAACTACATTATTCTCTTTCGACGGAACTATTTTAAAATATAAAAAAGACCCTCCGAAACCAAGTAAAACCAGAATCAGAATAATTGTAATAAACATGAAAGGAAATCTTTTCGGTTTGATGAAAGCAGTTGAAGGAGGAGGGTTTTGCGATGGAATATACACTGACTGTTGAGGCGGGTTGGTAATTACCGGAGCAGATTCGTAAACGGGCGGAGGCTCTACAGGTACAGGCGCCGGAGTTGGATTTATTGGCGTAGGTGGAGGAGTTACCGGTGTCTCAGAAATTAAAGGGGTTATTTTTGGATCTGTAGGATTATTAATACGGACAGCAGATAAATCATCCATTACAGATGCAGGCAGAGATGAAGAATTAACTGGATTGACTGACGTAGGATTAGCCAGCGAAGGGTTTGATTCTACGGGTTGGTTGGGAGGGAGAGGAATATTTTCATCAGAGATTGGAGGGATTGTTGGAGGTGTTGGAGATGGAACGGTTGGAAAAGGAGGAGAACTGGGAGGAACGGCCTGATCATTTACCGGTTTAACAGGTACAGTTTGATCCTTGACGGGACTGACAGGATTTTGGACAGGATCCATATTTTTAGGCTAAAGGAAAAAAAAGATTTTGTCAAGGAAAAAGATAATTATTTGAGATTAACGACCAGGAAATTACGATGTTGACTTCTTATTTACATAACGATATCGTTAATTAGATAATATAAATATGCTGGCAACCCTCAATCTCAAAAATAATCAAAATATTTCTTTCACAAGAAACCTCAATCCGCAAGCAATCAGAATAATTTTCTTACTTCTTATTTTCACAGTATTTATCTTTGGATTAGTTTTTATTGGGGTTAAGTTAAATTCTCAAAAACAGGATACTCGAAGTCTGGCTGCTTTAGATAGCGGAACTTATAATTTAATTTTGAAACTGACTAGAGACAAAGATACATCTGAGGTAAAAGTAGAAAAAGCGATAATAAATGATGGTTTTATTCCAAAACAGAATTTGACCAATTCAGATAATAGTGGTGAAGTCTTGGAACAGCTGGTCGATAATAAAATCGTCACCTCCCACAATCTTGTCTTCAATAATTATATTAACGGAGATGATTTTACAAAAAGTAATCCGCCGGACAGCCGCCTCAAATTACCTCAACCTGGGGCCTATTTATCTATAAAATATTATCCGGCTTCACAGCTGAAGATCCGGAATAAATTGACCGGCAAGATACAGAATTTGGATAAATCCCTCATAAATCTCGCCTTTGCCCAAAAGACCGCGATTCCCAAAAAAGAAGTAATCCCGCAAGACGATACCGGCATTTCCGGTGATGGTTATCTGGATATCGTCTATATCAGCAGTCATTATACTGACTTTAACCAGTTTCACTCGGATGCAGATGCTTTGGCCAATTATCTTTTAGGTTTATACCCGTTTTCGGCATTTGCCCAAAAGATTAACATTATAAAACTCGACAATACAGAGGATCTTGGGTGCCATTATGACGGGACGATTACCGGTCTTCTAACCTGCGATTATACCTTAGTGATGAATGTAGCTTCCCAGGTCCCGTATGATACGGTGGTTGTTATTGAAAACAATAATAACTATGGCGGGTCAGGAATACTTGGCGCAAATTTAGCCGTAACATACAGGAACGTTAATGAATTGGCCAAACAGACTGCTGCACATGAAATGGGACACTCGTTTGGTTATCTTTTTGACGAGTATGATTATGGATATAACTATAATAGTCCCGAACCCCCACCATGGGCGAATTGTTCTTTCCAACCGTGCAAATGGTCAGGTGTTCCGGGAACGGGTTGCTTTAACGTCTGCGGATACTCTAATTTGTTCAGGCCAACATACAACGATAGTCTTATGCGCACTTTGACACCGGATCACGGGGATAAGTATGGTCCGGTGAGCGAAGAACAATTATATTCTGTCTTGCAAAGTTATATTCCAACTCTTCCTACCCCGACCAAAATGGTAAGCCCTACTCCAACTGTTAGTCCGACTCCTTTTCCAATGATTATTGACAATTTAAGTCCGCAGGCAAAAGCCGTTGGCAACTGGATTGAAAGCACCTCATCACCCGGATATTATGCAACTAATTACCAGCATGATAATAATGAGTCTAAAGGAAGCAAGTCTTTTACATTTACGCCTGTGTTTAAGAGATCCGGGCACTACGCTCTTTATTTGAGGTGGACACAAGATCCTAATAGGGCATCAAATGTTCCGGTTGATATCATATCTGATGGTGGAACACGTACTTCGACTCTCAATATTGATCAACGTGCAAATGGTGGAGTTTGGCGGTATATGGGTTATTATTCTTTTATTCCCAACAAAGGGGATCGAATTGTCATAAGGACGAATGGTACGAACGGTTATGTGATTGCTGATGCTGTTTGGACTATCTATGTAAGGCCGTAATTAACTAGCGAACTGTAATGTCATTGCACGACTTGCCAACTATTGTTCCACCCCAATCCGTGAGGACGAAACCTTTCCGTTCATGACGGATAATATTTTTCAGAGGTTCTACTGTTAACGGACCATCCAGCCCCTCAAAAATTACGCGGGTTCTTATTACCGTATCGGGATTTACAGATAAGGACAATTTTTCTTTTTGATTAATTAAATCTTCCGGAAGGAGAGTGACAAAATAATACGGTTTTTCCTGGAGTCTAGGCTGCCAATAGGCAAGAAAATCGGAAATTTCTTTATCATTAAAACCTATTGAATTGAGAAGTATCTTAAGTTGTTTAGGTAATTCATCTTTTGCAAAAACAAACCCTTCTTTGGGAATAGTGACGCCTGTCACATCTGCTTCATAGTAAAGGTAGGGATAAGAGTTAAATAATTGTTTAATCGTTCCGTCGGGGTAGGCTTTGACATTCCACCCACTATTCAAATTATAGGAGGGTTTGCTCGAAGTTAATTTGCCCTCTATATTAAGTTTGACGTTAATATCTGTCGGCTTTTCAGGATAAAGATAAATTGCCGGTTTGCAAAGAGGTGTGGCCCAGGTCCAGAGATTTTCCGAGGCAAATTCCATATTTTTCAATTGCAGCGCCGGAGTCCGGGTTTGGTCGGTGGCTATGGTTTGGTTGGTGATGGTGTAGTAATAGATTACAGGGTCAGTGCCGGATGCGTCCCTGAAATAAAAAGTTTGTGGAGTATCATAGCTCGAAAAAACTTCATAGGTGACAAAAACATTGGTGTCTTTTTGGAAATAAACCGATCCGATTGGCAGGTAACAGGTGACGGCTGATGCCTGCGCTTTGACAGATGACCAACCGGAAAGCGCGGCGGCTTTTATTCCACCCGGCGGGCAAAGATTGAGATTGGTTTGAGTCTTATTAAACTGCAGGAGATTCGTAATGAACGGGTTAATAGCCAGAGTGGAATTGATAAAATACTGGTAACTATTCAATTCATCATCATTGCGGGGTGTAATCTTATTCACTTGAGTCACAAAAAAATCTTTGGCTACAAATGGCTTATTAAGGAAAGTCGGCGGGAAATTCAATCCCGGAACATCCACGATCGGAGTAAATGTATTTTGTTCCTGACAGTTAAGTATTGCCTGTTGATAAAAATCATAAGTATTCCAGTCGGGGTCGGAGGTGGGAACGGGAGTCTGTATTTTCTGGTAAAGGTCTTCTGCCATGTAGACATCGGTAAAGTGCGAACAGGCTTTTTCATTCATTGATCCGGCATCCCACAAGACCAGACAGTCCTGAACATTAGACGGATCAAAGGCGTCTCTGGCTTTGACCACGTACAAAAACTCACGAAGATTGACATTACTGCGGTCTCCGGGTCCGCAGTTAGGAGTTTCCGGATTATAGTTACATCCTACATTATGAGTGAAAGGATTCCAATATATTTCCATTTTTTGGCCGTCCTGATCTGTGGTTTCCGCAACTTTGCGAAGATCTGCATAACCATTGACATCACAAGTGCCACGCGCGGTATGAGCCCCTTCAATACTTGTCACGTAGCATTTGTCACCAGCTATGTTGTAAGGCCCGGCCAGTTCATCTGTCTTACAGCTGCTGATTCTGACATTTTCACGAACTAAAATGTAATTGCGTGTTTCAAGCTGAGTGCCACTGGTATCTTTCAGAAGCATCTCGCGGCATGAGGAATTGCTATTGAAAAATGGTTTTTCATTGCCGAATTCGCCAGGATTCAACGTAACCCGGTTGTCTGCCAGATTGACAAAATTATCAGGCCAGGTAAGTGTAAAGCGGATATCGGGACGGGGATTATAGCAAAGGCCGGTGGCGTAGTTGACAGTAGGAGTATTGTTGGCCGGAGCATAGCTATTCATACCGCTTCCGGCTCCAAAACCAATCAAAGCACTGAACAATGCTGCAATTACCTGCCACATATATTTTCAGTATACAACATTATTATAATGATTTTTCAAGTCTTGTTTTACAAAGTTCAAAAACCAGAGGGAAATCCTTATAACCTGCTTCACTATTCATATGTCCGGCAGACAGGACCTGAATAGGTGAGCTGTCGAGTTTTTTCGCAAAATCCAGCGGGTACTTTTTGTCTACATAAGGATCGTTATCTGAATAAAGCGCATAGGATATTGGTATTAGCCTTTTTAAGCGGGTAAAGTCAAAGTCCGTCCGGTAAAAAGTTTTATTCACCAGATGGACTTGCCAATACTTATCGTCAGGAAGACTGAGGAATGGGGAGACAAAGATGGCGCTGTCGAGTGGAATATCAAATTTTTCCAAAGCGTGCAAAATAAAAAGAGGGCCGAGCGAATGGCCGATAAAGCAGATTTTGTCATTTTGATTAAGTTCGGTTAGAATTTTTTCAAAAGTCTTCAGCCAATGGTCAAGAGTCTGATTGTTGGAAGGAATGTTGGGGCCTTGGCTGGTAATAGTATCCCAATCATCGACGGGAAACTGGGGGGTGAAGACTTTTTGCCCTAAAGATGATAGCTTTTCCCCAAGCTCTGGAAACCAATTTTCTTCAGGGTTCCCAAAGGCGCCGTGAATAATGACGAATTGCATATTGAAATTGATTATACCAAAAAATGCTTCTTAAAACCGGGGACGGTTCATTGATATAACCTGTTGACAAATTGTACAAAAAATTGTACACTTAGAACATGATTAATACTGTTCCTATTTCAGAGGCAAGAAGTATTCTTCCCAAACTCATAGAAGATGCAGACACCCTGTCGCAAAAAACCCTGATAACAGTGGGAGGAAAGGTAAAGGCGGCAATTGTAAATGCCAGAGATCTTGAACTTTTAGAGGAAACTCTGGAGATATTAAATGATCCTAAAGCGATGGAGGCCATAAAAAAGGGCAAAAAGGATATTAAAAAAGGAAGCCTTATAGATTGGGAAGAACTTCAAGACGAACTCAATCTCTAAATGTACCAAGTAAAATTCACCCAAACTGCTGTAACTGACCTCAGAAAACTGGATAGAAGATATCAATTATCAGTAAAAAAAGCAATTGACAGATTATCACAGAATCCCAAAGTCGGAATGCCCCTGAAAGGAAAATTAAAGGGTTTATGGAAGCTTAGATTTTCCAGATACAGAATCATTTATCAAATAATAGAACAAAAATTGATCATCGTGATTTTTGAAGTCAAACACCGAAAAAATGTATATCAATAAAGAATTGTCAGCCTCTAACGTATATATCCCAAGCGTTTAACCCGAATTATATCGAAAGAAAATCGAAGGAGAGAGGGGAATCAGAACGTATTACTTATTAAAAGTGATATAATTTTTACTTAAGGTGGAGGTGAATAAAAGTAAGGTAATTTTAAGTTGTACAACTATTGACAACTTCTCAGCTATTAGTTAAACTTTATCATATGACTATTCTTAATTCCGCTGATTTGAGGAATAATCTTTCTGAAATATTAGAGCTTGTGGCGTCCAAGAAGAAACCGGTATATATTGGCCGGTTTGGACAACCGAAGGCGGTGCTTATGGATTTAGTGACATATAATTGGCAGAAACAGGTATTTCAATATCTGCAAAGACTTAATACACTCACCCCGTCTGAAATCGAGACACTCAATATTTTACTTGATGAGAAAACCCGTAATTCTCTTTTACTTGGCCTGGGTGAGATCAAGAGCGGGGAAGTGGTGAGTCTCTCTGAATTCCTGAAAGAGTAAATGCCATGTAAACCCTTCTTACTGAAGGGTTTATACTGATTCCAAATTATGGTAAAAGAAGTATATCAAGTCTATCTTTCCAAATCCGCTGCAAAAACCGGTAAAAAACAAGGAAAAGCATTTGACATAAAAATAGGCACAATTCTTAAACAACTTTCAAAAACCCCCATACCCGGACAGGCAGAAAGATTATCAGGAGAATTTAATTTTCTGTATTCGTACCATTTTACAAACAATGGCACTGCATTTCGGCTCTGTTATCAGGTGAGTGAAGAAGCAAAAACGATTACTGTCGTTTTGATTGGGCCTCGAGAGAACTTCTATAAAATCCTCAAACAGAAGTTGTCTTTTTAACTTATAATTCCTGATGTTTGTTTTGAGTGTTTGTTTTGAGTGTAATCGAAGGGGAGGACATTAAGAACGTCTTAATTAATTGACAATTTATAATGAAATCGCTACTATTCCGGAATGTTGGAAGCTGTAAATCTAATTTCACTGGATTTGGATGGAGTGGTTACCCTAATGTCTCTTTTTTGCTGCAGAGCCTGGTCTATCAAAAAAACCTGATTGCTTCGCAGAAGCGGCATCGTGTTCTGTGAAAAAAATCCATATTCAGACACTTCATGGCTTGGAGTAAACTCTCCGCCGATAAATACACCGATATAACATATATCCAGCCAGGAGTCGGCATTTTAGATATAGACCTATAGTGTACAAATCTTCAATTTTAAGATACAATAAGGTGATTAGCTTGGGAGTAAACTTATGTTTGAACGTTCTTTTGGATCGAATGATGGTTTTTCTAGGTTAAATAAATGGGGAAGGAAGACTCTGGTTGTTGGTTTAATATATTCTCTCTCACCAGTAGCTCCACTTCCCGTAGCAGAGGTTGTTGATTTAGGTGATGTTCAAATTCCTTTGAGGTATATAGCCGATTGTTCACTAAGTCCTCCTCAAGGAGTAGTAGTAAGCTGTTCTGGGTTTCCAACAACTGATGAAAATAAATGGTGGCCAGTACAAGGCCAACCAGTTTTCATGGCCCATAATACAACTTATGCGAAACCGGGTGATAACCCGCCGAGAGGCAGATTAAACCCGGGTGCTGAGATGATGAATCATACAGGACAGTGTGTGATTTTTGGGAATCTTGGGGATTTCAAAATTGGGGAGTTTGTAGAAAAATCTAGAGCAACAGCTTGGCTAACAGATGATTACCCCAGAATAATAACTAGCGCAGGAATAGCAGTAAAAATTCCACCCGGTGAGCCGGGTAAGGATGCGGTTACGGTCTACGAAGCCCCGCTTACTCCTTGTGAAGAATTGGATACATTAACCACGGGAGGGGATGTAATGCTCAATGTGGTCAAGACTGGTGATAATTTATCAAAAAATCGCGGGGAGGTATGGGGGGGCGCTCAAACAGTTAACAGACGCTAACAATATAAACATTAATGTTAACGGCAGGGCAATAATTTGGCCTGGTGAGGATTTGATAATTCCGACTCCAACGCCATAATCTATGATATTCGTTTTTGCTGCAGAGCCTGGTCTATCAAAAAAACCTGATTGCTTCGAAGAAGCGGCATTGCATCCTCTGAAAAAAAGCCAAACTCAGATACTTCATGGTTTGGAGTAAACTCTCCGCCGATAAATACTCCGATATAGCACATGTCGAGTCGGGAGCCGATGCGGTCAGTGCGGGTTTTGAGTGATTCATCGACACTGACCACCAGTCCTGATTCTTCTTTTATTTCCCGCTCAAGCGCCTCAGCAGGATGCTCGCCGGATTTCAAATATCCGCCCGGCAGACTCCAGGAGTGCTGTCTGTAAGTATGTTTAAAAAGCAAGACTTCGTTTTTCTCGTTAAAAATAATTCCTGTAACCCCGATCAAAAATTGAGTTTGAAAAAAACGCATGAAAAAGAGCTGTAAGCCTTTGGGAAGGTTCAATAGTTTCCAGACTTTGGCAAAAAATGATTTCACAAAGCGTTTTTATCAAGAGGCTCAATAACTGTGGAGTTATTTTTAAGTCTCTCGTTTTCTATTTCCAGCTGATGGATCCGCTTGGTCAAACCGACGATGTCGCTTTTACCCTTTTTGATTTTATTATCTTTCCCGTGCATGGTAAAGGCGGTAAAAATTGAATTGAAAAGGAAGATGAGATACGCCAAACCCAGTCCCGTCAAAAGAGAACCAACGATTACATAAAAGAGGGGAATATCAGATAACACGTATGATCCAAGGTGCAGTGTGACCAATGTCAAATTGTTTTGTGCCAGATACACCATGACTCCGCCGACAACTAAAAATAAGATAAGTATAAGCATTGCTAAATAGTATACAGACTTAATTGATATTTGACAAGTACTACAAATTATTGTACCTTATGAAGTATGTCAACAATTAAAAAACAACGTATAACCCTCTTTCTTAACCCGTCTATTGCTAAGCAGGCTAAAGCTCAAGCTGTGGTGGAGGAACTAAGCTTAACCGCTCTAGTAGAAAAAGCATTGATCAACTATTTACCCAAAGAAACAGTTATTAAAAAAACTGTACTTTATTAGTCGATTTCTCTGCGGTTAACCGGTTTCGTACTATTAGAGGTTGGAACGACTCCACCCATCCAGAGAAGGCCCGGTTGATTTGCCCAATCAGGAGCCCAGGCAGGTGCATCCTGCGGCCTGACTCGCTCAAAGTAAGAGCCCAAAGTCTCAGACGTAGCTGCGTCTCCTAGTTGTTTTGGACCCCTAGAATCAACGATTAATGGCTTTTTATCCGGGCTGAGACTGCCGATAATTACAAAATGAGCAACTGTCCCTTTCGTAAGACCGTACTTAAGGCCGCGGACGATTCCGAATCCGCCTTCATCAAAGACTTTCATTTTTGCGGACTCCAAGAGTGGGTTCCATTGAGATGGGGTGACAACATGGGTATTATTCAGGCCCCAGTCAGGTGTCAGAGGAACCGCCGAGAACATACCGGTTTTTTGGCCAAAGAACTCGATTGCCCACTTCATATGATTATCCTGCATGGTGGTGTTGTTCGGTTGAATAAGGTGATTGCCTTGATGTGTTACATCCATAAGTTCATTGATGACATCGGCAATGGAAATATCCGGTACATCACCGGTTTTGAAATAAGCAAAGGTTTTTAAGACAGTGGCAATAACCGCCTCACTGCATGAGTTTGCTTTGTAACTAGCGCTTTTAAGATGTGGTAAATATTGGGGTTTAAGTCTTTTATATTGGTTCTCATCAAACTGGGCCGTGATAATTTTATTTCCGCTTGGTCCCCGAGGTTTTGTAAAAAAATCCGGATTTGCCAGGGAAATTTGCCGTTCTTCATTGTCAGGAACTTTCCAACCTTTTATAGGTTCCATAGCTGCTATTCTGTCGGCTATGCTAGGTTCAGGTAACAACCGTAACCATGGAGCAAAAACTGCAGCGCCAAATGCTGTTGCGGCATCTTTCAAAAATTTTCTTCGAGTATAAGGTTGTCCCTCGTTTGTCAGATAGGATGATTATATCATACTATAGGTTAATGGGTATTCTGATAAACGGGAGTGACGATGGCAGACCAAAGACCGGGAATTTGAGGCATCCTTAATTGTGTTATTTTATTTGATTAATCAAAAATCGACACAAAGCCTTAGTGGATTGCTGCGGCGATGATAATGGATAGGCCTATGGAAATTCCGGCAATCAGGATGGCAAGGGCTTTTTGGGGATGGGCGAGAAATAAGGAAGATAATATTTAAAAACTTACAAAAATAAATAGACTATGGATTTTGCGCATTTATCATATATTAGCAATTTCGGGAAACTTATTCCATTTCGGGAATATTGAAAGGTATTACTTTATTAATTGACAATTTATAATGATGTCGCTACAATTCCGGAGTGTTGGAAGTTATCAATCTGGTTTCACTGGATTTGGATGGAGTGGTCACCGCTCGCGGTTTAACTCGTCAATATAACGCTGAAAGAGATTTAAGAAATTTTGGTGCTGTCATCTTTGAAGCACCTCCTTCTGTTCCGGACCACCCGCAAACCATTTATCCCGGAGGTTTAAAAGCAGGCGAAATTTTCTCCTTTCTAGGTCATAAGCCAAGAAGAATTACTACGGAAACGAGTGCAGTTATCGGGGAGGCTCATGCTCGGGGAGTTATATTTAATGTAAATTCTGGAAGAAAAGCAACTCCACCATGGGCTGATATGACAAATAAACTACTCGAAAGGGGCGGTATTAAACGCTTTATTAAAACCGTTTATCTTCGTCCTCCGGGCTGGGAAACGGGGGTAAGCAAAATAGCAGGAATAGAAGCTATGAGAAAGCCATATATAGATGAAGGAAGGCCAGTAAGGCTTTTTGTCTTTGAAGATAATTTTCGAGAAGGAGCGCAGATCGCCCAGTTTTTCCCCAACGCAAAGGTGGTAATCGTGAGAGATAACAGTACGGAAAAGTTGCGAACTGCTTTTGGTAGGGATTTAGAAAATATTGTATATGCGGATAGTTTTCATGAAGGAATGCGGGAGCATGTGCTTAAAGATCTATTGAGTTAATCACTAAACATGAAGCTATAAAAATCTTCAGCCCTCCTTATCTTAGCATTCGCCTTACCCTACTATTCGTAGCGCGGCTCATGCTGCGATTATCGGCGGACACAAGAATCCGTAAATACTCACAGGTTCGTTAACGGATTCTAGTGCAGGGCCAGGTGGGAGTAAAATCTCTGAAAAGGGTTTTACCTGCCTAAAAAACTTTTTCAGCCCCAAATTAAGAAAGTTCGAACCGCAAATTGATTTTAGTATAAAGTAGGATATAATTTCCGAATCTTATTTATTATTTCTCTTAAATTAAATTTTAAATATGACAACAACAGAATACCGAGTATCATCAAAACCATTTGAAGGTTTTGTTCCTGTTGATGTATTAAAGCCACCCACAAAAATAGCCTTCATAGCTACAAGCGAGCTTCCGTCAGGAAAAGGTATTGGAAGAGCCTTGGGTATGGAAACATTAGCGCTTTATCTCCGACAAGTGGACGCCGGACAGACCTTAGAAATGCAGTTTTTAGATATGCAATATGCTGACATAGCCGACCCTATGGCACAGGTGAGATTGCTTTCTGAGGATTCGACCCTCGATATAGCAGCGATATCCGTCCGCTATAATACGTTTGAGCAAATGTGTCAGATTGTTGAAGTTTTTAGAACATCATCTAGATTTCAACAAACACGTAAACCATATCTGGTTGTAGGTGGAGTAATGCCTTCGTTCATGGCAAAAGAGATTATAGAAAAATTCCCCGAAATTGGACTTATATCTGGTGAAGGAGAGTTGGGTCTGAGGGAATTAGTCAGGGTGATAAGAAGTGGTGGATCACTTTACGAGGTACCAGGATTGACTTTTTATGATGCTGTAAAGAGTGAAATAGTCCAAAATCCAGCTGATAATCTTCCGCTTACTGAAATATCTGTTGGGGGCATTATCAAGGAACTTGTTCCACCATTAAGAGCAAAAGGTGGGATTGTTTGGATTTCTAGCAGTCGTGGCTGTCCGTGGGATTGCAGTTTTTGTAGTGTTGATACGTTCCGCGAAATAACAGGAGCGCGTGGTAAAACTCGCCGTGAAGAGCGACCTATTGAACATGTAATAGGGGAAATGAAAGCATTGTATCTAGAGGGTCTGCGTCATTTTGTATTTGCAGATGATGAGATGCTTGTACAGAACGCACAAGATCTCAGACGTTGGTACGAGTTTGCTGAGGGATTTAAAAGTGTTGGTGATGATATAACTGTGCAGTGTTCTGTGAGGTCCGATGTTATCTTTAACAATAAAGATCGAGATGGTGGAGTTGCAAGGGTAACTGCATTAACAGCGCTTTACGAAGCTGGTATGACTCATGTATATATCGGTTTTGAATCCGGATCACCTGCTCAGTTAAAAAGATATAATAAATCTGAAACTGTTGAGGATCATCTTGCGGCTATTGATAGATTAAGAAAGATCGGCATATTAGCCGGAGGAGGGTTTATAATGTTTGACCCTTTGATGAGTTTGGAAGAGATATTAGAGAATATCAGTTTTTTACGCAGAGCTGATTTAATCTCTTTGAAAAGAAAAGACTATGTGGGGGATATTTTTGATATGCTTAGAGCTCAAAAAGAATCGATGTATGTTGAACTTCTCAAAAGTGAAGGCCTATTGAGAGAACCTATTCCAAATACCCTGTTTTATAATTATGAATTTAAAGATCCAAGGGTAAGATGAATTGCCCAAACCTGTATTGGACTTGCGGCAGAGATAGATGTTTTTTTTGAAACGTTAAAAAACGCAGTCTTTGCCAAGACAATGCAAGATGAAAGAAGTGCTGGAGCAAGCAATGATACAAATCTTTTAAATCATATACTTATAGATATGCGATTATTGGATTTATCTTTACTCGAAGCATTGACAAATCAAACCTTAGAACGAAAGAGTACATCACCTGAGAGAGTAGGTATGACTTTTGAAGATCTAGTATATTCCTACAGACTGGAAAGAAAAAAGTTGATAATGAAACTTGCAGATGAAATAAGATCAGGAAATGTAGAAGAAGAGGCGGGTGGGGTATTGCTCTCACGTATTCTCGAATTACCGGAGTTTCAAGAGGAACGACAAAGGGGAAATGTTCAAATTGTTATATAAGTTTAAGACTACGTATAGTTTGATATTCCACTTTATTCTAGATCTTTTTATATAAAATTATAATTATTAAAAAGCTTAAAATCCTACTCTATATCCAGATAAAGTTTATACGCCATCAAAGGTGGTACCAACCTGCAGAACTTGCAGTGATTTATGAAAAAGTTCGAACCTATTTTCTCGCTGACTCCTAGCTCGCCCCGCCTCCGGCGGGGCTCGCATGGTCGGCGCGTCGCCCCCGCCCGACGCGCCTAAGGCATTGTCTGCGCGCGCGTTTTCTCTCTCCGCTGAGCGGATCGAGCAAGGTAGGATTATAGTAGCACAAAGCCCAGTACGTTGTGATTCCGTATCAACCCACCCACCCAAAACAAATATTGATGGCGGCGACCCCGCCTTGTGCGAGAGGGCGCCCTAGGGGGCGCCTCGCCAATGTTCAGGTAATTTATTTTCTCTTTCAGTCTCTACCGAAGTTAGTTTTGATTTAGCATGTCCTGCAGTCGGCGAGATATCCGCTTTTCGCCCCCGCCGCTCATATCGTATCCCTGTCCAGCGTTCGGTTGGCTTGCGCGCCCGCTTATGGGTACGCGCTTCGCGCGAAGATAATTATTTTAGCGCCCGGCGCGCCACGTTCGGATCGTGGATAGAGCGCGCGTATGAACGCGCGCCTTTTAGCTAGTGCTACCCGGGGAAGCGGGGGCGGCGGAGCCGCCAAAGCTATTCTGAATTAGAATTTTCTTTCAAAGTTGGTAGAAAAAGAAGAAAAAAAATTTCTGTAGATATCAGAGTTCGTCTTTGCGTGCCATAATTGTGTTAGATACTTGTGGATTCCGTTTTCAAAGCAGACTAAAAGCATACGAGTATCAACAAGCAGTCTTTTTTTCTTTCTTTCCCATTTTAGCAAGTTTGGTAACGGTTCTATCAGGACACTATGACGTAAGAGAAATTTATGTACGAGTTGATTTCTGATTCCAAAGTAAAAAATTTCTGAATACTTAACTTTCTGTTTTTTGTAAAACCATTTCTCTCGACTTCCAATCTGTGCTGGATGGTATGGCTGTTTTATTTCTTTTTTAAATTGCTTGCTTAGATAATCTTCGAGAAATAAAGGAAAATATTTATTTGGTTCGTCTTTTGCATATCTAAATCTACTTAAAAATTCGACCCCAACGGATACCATTACTGCTAATCCAAACATTGAACCCGCCTTTTCCTTAATGCGTTTTGTGTCTTCAATAAGCCATGGGAGTATTCTTCTATTTTCAAACCAATAAAGTTTTTCGTTATCGGCTAGCTTAGAAAAGTCAATATCACTCCACGTTGAAGGAAAGAGGTCGATCATTACTTTTCTCTTTTTCGTTGGAGTTATCATGGCTGTAATTACTTATTAGAATTTCCGCTCACAAGTTGCAGTGGCGCTATAGTGAAAGAGGGGAATTCTTCGTCCTGTGGAAGTTCTGTTCCTGTAATGATTTTTCCAATTGCACGTCTAACATTTTGTGTATTTTGGTGGATAGCGGAATAAATTTTAAGACGGTCTTCCCAATCTCTTTTATGGCTATTTACTTCCTTAATAAGTAGATTATATGCCGCTCTAACCTTTTCCAAATTATCAACCATGTTTTTCTTGAATTCTCCAGTTTGCATATATCTCAAAATTTCTCGTCCTTTTTGGTCTGTCTGTTCCTTGGTTAGCTTCATTCGATGGATATCAATAAGTATATTTCTTAATAGAAAAGCTAGATCCAGTAAGCCTAGTGGGTCAATGACAATAACTTCATCGTCAATAAAAAATTTAGATTTATTTTCTTTCTGTGCATGCGTTACAATAACGGCATAGTCTGCGCGTGCGACATCCTGATGACCCTTTATTTCTTTAACGAACCCATTATTATATTTTTCTGTTCTTTTGCATTCATATAAAACGCTTCCAACGTTTTCGTCGTTGAATACAACAAATTGAATGACATCGCCCATTTTTCCAGTCGATTGGATTTTATCCGTGGGGAAAGCATCGGATAGCATTTTTTGGACCTCCTTTTCATATTCAAAGCCTGCTGTTTGAGGAGTTTTTCCTTCCTTAAGTTGTTTTTCTAGTTCTTGAATTTTTTTATTATTAGCTTGCAGTGCCTTAGTCTGATTTTGAAGCATTTTTGTCATCCTCATCCGTTCGCTTTGTTCCTTTTTAATTCCTTTGGCTACACCCGACTCTTCTGCCAGTTTTGTCGCTTTTTTTACATCTTCTTGATATTTCTTCTTTAATTCCTCCTCCTGTTTTTTGTATTTATCAATCGCCTTTTTGGCCTCTATGATAATTTTTTGCCTTTCTTCCCATTGTCCTGTTATCCTTATCCAAGTTTCTCTTGTTAAGATGCTTTCGCATAGCGGGCATTTATAGGTTTGATTATCCATATATTTTTACTTCTTGACAATAGTCATAGAAAAGTAATAAATTAATAATAGACCAACTGCCTATGAAAGTCAATGCCGCCATGACCATAACACCGAAGCAGAAGCAGGTATTGGATTTCATCAAGAGCTTCGTCAAAAATAACGGCTATTCGCCGTCGCTCCATGAGATCGCGGGACATTTCCGAAAATCCGTCAGCACCGCTCAGCATTTCGTCGAGGAGCTGGACAATAGGGGATTTCTTCAAAAAACAGACAATGTAGCCCGTGGAATCAGCACGGCAATCCAGCAATTTGGCCGCATCTTCAAGCTCGGCGTCATCGCCGCAGGCAATCCGATAGAACCGATTGAGAATCCGGAACCGATCGATGTGCCTTTATCTATGATAAGCAGAAAAGGAGATTACTATGCGCTTGAAGTAAGGGGGACCAGCATGATGGACGATAATATTCTTGACGGGGATATTATTGTTGTCCGACACCAGAAAATTGTAGAGGATGGCGATCGAGTAGTTGCGGTTACGGAAAAAGGCGCCACTCTAAAAGTTTATCGGAATAGAAATGGTAAAGTATATCTTGAGCCTCGAAATAAGTCCTTAAGCAATATTTATCCAAAAGAGCTTGAGATTCGCGGCAAGTTTTGTGGTTTAATAAGAAAAGGAGACTAAATGAATCTGCCCATCAATAAAATCAATGACAGATGTATTTACAAAGAAAAAGCGGAGCCTGATAATGTCGCGGATAAGTGGAAAGCATACATTGCCGGAATTAAGAGTTAGAAAAGCACTTTACAGTATAGGTATAAGATACAGATTGCACAATAAGAAGCTTTCTGGGCATCCGGATATTGTTATTAGGAGAAAGAAAGCGGCTTTATTCGTTAATGGTTGTTTTTGGCATCAGCATAAGAATTGCAAGAGAAGTACTATACCGAAAACGAATAAAAAGTATTGGCTGCCGAAATTAAAAAGGAATATTGAAAAGCAAGTAGAGGATTTTAGGAAATTAAGAAAAGAAGGGTGGAAGACGACAGTCGTTTGGGAATGTCAAACAAAAAATCAGATTAAGCTCGAATCAAGATTAAGAAGAATATTTGTATGAAGAAAAAAGTTTTCAGAATTGCAGAATTATTTTCAGGTCCCGGCGGCTTGGCTTTTGGTGCCGTCAATACGCACGTATCTACTTCTGATTTGGAATATACGCTTGAATCAGTTTGGTCAAATGACATTGACGCGGATGCCTGCAGAACCTATGCCCGAAATATTCATGGCGGCGATCAATCGAAAACAATCTGCAAACCTGTTCAGGAGCTTGATTTCGAAAAGCTTCCTGCATTCGATGCTTTAGCTTTCGGATTTCCATGCAATGACTTCAGCGTTGTGGGAGAACAGAAGGGGTTCAATGGAAAATATGGACCTCTTTATTCCTACGGAGTAAAAGCAATCAACGCACATAACCCAATGCTGTTTATTGCAGAAAATGTCAGCGGACTGCAGAGCGCGAACAAAGGAGATGCGTTTGCAAAGATTTTGAGCGATTTAGAGCACGCGGGCAAGGGATATCGCTTAACAACTCATCTTTATAAATTCGAAGACTACGGTGTACCGCAATATAGACACAGGGTAGTTATTATCGGAATTCGGAGTGATCTGAATCTAAAGTTCAACGTGCCTGCTCCTACAACTTTGCAGAAATATGTTACCGCGCGGGATGCTCTTGAAAAACCGCCTATTTCTGCAGATGCGCCAAACAACGAATTGACGCGGCAGTCTGAGGTTGTGATTGAAAGATTGAAATACATACCGCCTGGGAAGAATGCTTGGTATGAAGGCATTCCTGAACACCTGCGGCTGAACGTAAAAAAAGCACGCATGAGTCAGATATACAAGCGTCTTGATCCTAATAAGCCCGCATACACAATTACTGGTTCAGGCGGCGGCGGCACCCATGTCTATCATTGGAAGGAAAATAGAGCGCTGACTAATAGGGAGCGTGCGCGCCTGCAATCCTTTCCTGATAAGTTTGTTTTTGAAGGATCAAAAGAGAGCGTGCGCAAACAGATCGGCATGGCTGTTCCTCCAAAAGGAGCAAGTGCAGTAATTTCGGCTGTATTGAAAACTTTCGCCGGGTTATCTTATCCATCTGTTCCGGCAAAACTTACGAACGGGTTTCCTCCGCTCAACGGAATGCTGTTTGATTTTTAGAGGATGCTGATAAGCTTCTCCCAATCTTTCCTATTTTTCTTCAGGAGACCGGATTTTTTTACAAACCTTTTTCCGTCGAATTCCTGACCCTCAATGCTCGTTACTTCTTCCAGATCATCGGCCCAACACCATCCGGATACCTCGCAGGGAATTTCGGAAAAGTCCGGAATAACGGCGCTGTATTTGCTGAAGTGAGGCATATTTTTCACAACTGACACGATTTCCTGTTTTGCAATTCTCAACAGATGGTCGTCAGGAATTTCCGGTCTGCAGTAAATATATATGTCCGAACGCCGAGCTGGGATATTTATTTCATTTTCACCCAAAATCAAATACGCGCTTTTTGGCTTCGATGATTTTATTCCGACGCCTTTGCGTGGCTTCTGCATTTTACCGTTTCGTACAATACCGATAATGTCCTGCGGCACGATCTCTCCGTAGATATTAAAATCAAGTTCGACTTCTGTATTGAATTCCTTTTTGAAGAATTTTTTGACGGCTACTTCGCCAAGCTGTCCTTTAACCCAATTGGTGATTTTTTGACCGAATTCGCGTTGTCTCGCGGTACCCCAATCAGAAAGCACATATCCGCGGAAATGCTGAGCAAGAGCAAAGTCGAGACATAAGGCATAATCAGCCTTTGTTAAACTGATGGTCCGCCACGCATAGCTCTTTTTCCATTCTGCAAGGGTTTCCTCCGAAAACATGAATCTGCCGTGGGAGCCGTTTCTTTCCATGCATTTGAACTCCTCGGCGTTTTTGAAGTAGTTGTCGAAAGCCTTCGGATCAAGGCCGGTATAGGCGATTGCGTCTTTTTTGCTTAGTATCTTGCCCATATTATTTGATAAAGTATTCGATATTCTTTCTGTAGATTTCTGCGATTTGTTTCAGTTGGACAAGATCGATTCTTCGTTGTCCAGATTCCATTTTTGAAATATATGACTGCGACTTATTCAGCAGTTTTGCCGCAGTTTTCTGATCGAGCTTGGCAGAGAGCCGGGCAGATTTCAGCTTTTCGATAAGATTTTTATGCTCTTTTGTATAGATGTCTTTTGACATAAGCTGATTTGACTTATTGTATGATATATTCCAAAATAGAATATGCCAAAATGGAATATACGTACAGAAATTTCTGCGGGGTCTTTAAATTTTAAAATTTCGAGCCGATGCGTTTGCAGGCGCGTCGGGCGGGGGCGACGCGCCGACCATGCGAGCCCCGCCGGAGGCGGGGCGAGCTAGGAGTCAGCGAGAAAATAGGTTCGAACTTTTTCATAAATCACTGCAGAAAGAGAATTCGAGGCTCCGCCGGATGGTTGGCTCTGCGCGGGTGGGGTCGCGCAGAGTGTTTGGAAGGGCTCGCGGAAAACGGCCGAGAGCCGCCGAAGACAAAAAGAAGGAAAGACCCCGCAGAAATTTCTTTTCATTATATGAAATACATTGCGTACTGTAGAAGATCGACTGATGAGAAAGATAGGCAAGTTCTGTCTATAGAGGCGCAAATTGCAGAAATTAAAGAATACGCAAAGCGGGAGCAGGTAGATATCGCTGAATTCATCACCGAGTCTAGAACCGCCAAGGAGCCGGGCCGTCCATTATTTGCCGATCTTATAGGTAAAATTGAACGGGGACTGGCCTCTGGCATTATCGCATGGCATCCTGATAGACTTGCCCGTAATTCTATAGACGGCGGCCGGATTATTTACCTTATCGACATCGGCAAGCTCGGCGGGCTCAAATTTCCGACGTTTTGGTTTGAAAATACGCCGCAGGGAAAATTCATGCTCTCAATCGCCTTCGGCCAGTCCAAATATTACGTCGATAACCTCTCGGAAAATGTGAAGCGCGGCATCCGGCAGAAGCTGAGAAACGGCGTGTGGCCGCATAATGCACCGCTTGGCTATCTCAACGATCTTAAAGTGCATTCCATTCTCGTTGATCCAAAGACCGCGCCGCTCGTGCAGAAATCATTTAAACGATTTGCGTCGCGCACTGTTTCATTTACTGATATTGCGCGCATGTTTGCTGATAGCGGAATTCGTAGGAAAAGCGGCCGCATTATTCATATCAACACAGTGCGCAACATGCTCGCCAACAGATTTTATATCGGGCAAATGATTCATCTTGGCGAATATTACGATGGTACGCATGAACAGATTATTGATCGAAATTTATTTTATAAGGTACAGACGGAGCTAATGCGTATTGAGCGTCCGCATTTCAAGGGACATCATTTTCCGTTTGTGGGACTTGCGCGGTGCGGAGAGTGCGGCGGGGCAATTACCGGAGAAATCCATACAAAATATTATCGCACCACCCGAGGAAAAGTTACATACACATATTACCGATGTACGAAGAAATTTGGTCCGTGTTTTAGTAGGTATCTTACCGATTCCGAATTTGAGAAACAGATTCGAGTATTGGTTGCTTCGGTTGGATTGCCGCAGGAGTGGGAGAGTGAGTGGCGGCAGAAATTTACTATGGATTCGGAATCGGAAAAGATTGGGGCAGAGAAACGGCGGCAAGTTTTGGAATTAAAATTAGCGGATATAAATGGAAAGCTCGATCTGTTGCTCGATGGACTTCTTGATCAGACGATTGATCAGGGTGCATATCGGAAAAAGAAAAATACGCTTTCAGAAAATAAGCGTCAAACGGATGAAGAAAAGAAAGATATTTTGTCGGGGAAAAATAAACGGCTCGAACTCATGAAGGAATTTATAGACAGCGCCTTTCAGGCGCATAAAATCGCGCGCGCAGACAATGCCTGCGAAGATTTGGCAATCTTCGCCAAACGCATCGGCTCGAACTTCTTTTTGAAAGACCGGCGGCTCTCGGCCGTTTTCCGCGAGCCCTTCCAAACACTCTGCGCGACCCCACCCGCGCAGAGCCAACCATCCGGCGGAGCCTCGAATTCTCTTTCTGCAGGTCCGCAGCGATTCGAACGCTGAATAAGGGTTTTGGAGACCCTTGTGATACCATTTCACTACGGACCTATTTTTAGTTTTCCCAGAATGGATTATTAATCAGCCTCATGAGTATTATAACAAATTTTTGCGCTTACTGGATGAATTTAAAGGAAGAGATGGCGTTCTGGAATGTGGTGCCGTAGCCTGCGATAATCACTTCTTCATCTCGCGAGGGATGTTTGACTATTACCTCATCGCGGGGGGAATTATCGCTATTTGTATCATGATAAAGCGTTGCCGGCTGGCCATCGACGATAATTGATTCAATTTTTTCCGCCTTCACAGGAGGGATGGGAATTTTTTCTGAGCAGGCGACAGCGATTGATATTTTATCATCATCGGGATTGGTAAAAATAATGGATTTTTCGTTTGTAGACTGTTGCCGGATGAAGTTTCCCGGATAGGAAAAGGAAACGCCGCAGGTTTTATCGGTAAAGGTGATTTTGGAGGAGGAAACAGGAGTTAAAGCTGCACTGATGGTTGATATGACCGTCGGAGAGAGAAATAAAGTTGGAGTTGGTATTTTTGATGGGGTAATTATAGAAGTCGGAGAAAGATTTGTTGATATTTTCGACTGGGTGATGCCGATTTTTTTGCCTAAATTTACTCCGACCAAAAAGACTGCGACGATACTCAGGAAAAAAATGAGAAAGATGGTGCCTTTGGCCATTTTCAAATAACAGTAATTTAGTCTAACTTATCCGATTCCTTGTGTTGTGTAGCTTTGCGGCAGCGCCGGCAATATTTATGCAATTCCAGCTTGTCTTTGACGTTCAGCTTATTTTTGGTCGTGACGTAATTCTGGCTTTTGCAGTCTTTACAAACTAAAGCGATAATGATTCTTTGTTCTTTTTTGGCCATACTTCGATTCTCTCAGTACAAGTACTTCGATTCCCTCAGTACAAGTGTAGAGATTATATAAAATTATATAGTAAGTAGCAAGTATGAAGAATCGAGTATCAACTCCGGAGGACTGATGCGAGGGTATTGACAAACAGTTTTATTTTGTTTAGTCTTAATATATTGGTGGAAATTTAATCAGAATATAGCCTTAAAATGAAAAAAGTTCTGCGTAAAATAAGTTTTGCCGTACTTATCAATCTGACTCTGATGTTGGTTGTAGTTACAGGTCAGGCGAAGGCTGAGCCTTACGGATGGAGTCCTCAAACAGATTTTTCCAATCAGGGTCCGCCTCAATGTACAGATGCCAAGCCGGATAAGGCACCAATCCTTCTTCAGCCGAACCATCCTAAACTGCCAAAGAAAGCAACGAAAGCAGGAGAGGTTGTTTTATATTGGCATAAAGTTCCCGGAGCAACAGGTTATAATATCTATTACGGTTTGTCCCCGAAAAATTATATTTACACAGCTCCCGATATTGGCGATACCGATAATTTCACTATAGGTTATCTGGCCAATAAAAACTACTATTTTGCCGTTCAGGCGAAAAAAGGCTGTGCGGCCTCGTCTATATCAAATGAATGGATAGGCCGTCCCGGAAAAGGCGGGTATTATACTGCCGTCGCCAAGTATACTCCTATTAAAAAAACAACCGCTCCATATGTTCCAACCTCAGCAGGAACGACAGTAGTCATACCTACAACCGCTCCTCAGGTGCAGGGAATAAGCACGGAGAAACAGCCAACAACAGTAAAAAACAACTATCAAGCACCGAAGAATACTGTATACCAACCACAACCGACTGCCGTTGTTCCAACCCAGGCACCAAAACCAAAAGGTCTATGGCAGCAATTTCTAGGTATCTTCGGTCTCTAAAGAAAAAGCAATTAAACTAGTGCTCCAAAAGTTCACCTTCCTTATTTTCTGATGGCAGTTTATAATATTAATTATTCATATGGGTATGTTCAGACGTATCGTTAATAGCCAGATGACGCGTGGAAGCGTCATTATTTTTATCGGAACAAATATCGGAAATTTTATCAATTTGCTTTTCAATTTTTCGATGGGAAGATTACTCGGTCCGGTAAAATATGGCGAATTAGGTGCGCTGTTTTCTTCCTCAATTCTCATAGGAGTATTGCTTAGTATTCTCAGTCTTTTTACCGTAAAGGCGGTTTCTTCGTACTGGGGTAAAAAGGATCTTGGTAAAATACGCGCTTTTCATACGTTTCTGACGCCCAGACTTTTTTTATTGAGTTTTTTAATTTGCATATTATTATTGATTATTACTCCCAAGATGAGCGGATTTCTGTATCTAGACAGTTTCACTCCTTTTATTTTAGTAGCGTTATCATTTATTTTAAGCGGACCCGCCACCTTCAATAAAGGAATACTTCAGGGAGTACTTGCTTTTTCATACGTCACCGTAAACGGAGTAGTTGAGGTAGTGCTGAAACTGATAATATCGGTTATCCTGGTGATTTTAAATTTTGGATTAATTGCTCCGGTATTAGGAGCGCTGCTTGGAGGGATGGTAGGCTATATATTAACTGTGGTGGAGTTGAAGATCATTTTCAGGGATGTGGTATATAAAAAAAACAGCCTTGTTTCATGGGATTTGCTGAAATCTTTTTTTCCGGTGACTTTAGCCAGTCTGACTTTGGCGGTATTTTTAAATATTGATATTATTTTAGTACGGCATTTTTTTTCGGGAAGTATTGCCGGCGAGTATGTAGCTCTTTCTACAATCAGCAAAATTATTTTTTACGGAATTGGACCGGTTATTTCAGTGATGTTTCCCCTGATTTCGACTAGGTCAAGCAACGGCCTGCCTTACCTTATTCCGCTTTTAGGTACTTTGGTGATATCGCTCGGGCTTTCTGCGGTCATTATGTTTATTTTCTTTCTCTTCCCGAAGCTGGTTATCGGCCTTCTTTTTGGCGGTAGTTACCTCAGTATCACTGCGTATTTAGGTCTTTTTTCCTTTTTTATCACCATCTTCAGTCTTAATTCTATTCTGACTTACTTTCTTTTATCCGTCTCGTATTACCGGCCAATCTACCCGCTTTTTCTCATTTCCCTGTTGCAAGGGGTTTTTATTTTCATATTTCATGATAATATATGGCAGGTGATTTGGGTAAATATCGCAGTCAGCATTCTCTATTTTATGGTAATTTCTTTTTTTGTGTTGAAAAAAGAAGGAAGTTTTATTAATAAGTTTATATTTAATAAATTATCCGGTCATATTTATGCAGAATAAAACCCCGCCGCATAAACTTTCGGTCATTATCCCTGCTTATAAACAATCGAAGACCATCGTCAGAGATGTCAGACGGATTGAGAAGATACTTTCTCAAATCCGTTATCCTTATGAAATTATTGTCGTAGTTGACGGGTATGGTGACGGTACTTATAGATCAGCTAAACAAATCAAATCTCAAAAAGTTAAAGTGATGGTTTACATGAAAAATCAAGGTAAAGGCCACGCCGTAAGACTTGGTATGTCGATGGCCACCGGAGATTATATTGCTTTTATTGATGCCGGGATGGAGATAGACCCAAACGGCATTTCCATGCTCCTCGAGCATATGGAGTGGTATAACGCGGATATTATTGTGGGTTCCAAGAGGCACCCTGCATCTGTAGTAAATTATCCATTGCAGAGGAAAATATTAAGCGTGGGGTATCAATATATAGTCTGGTTCTTGTTTCATCTGAGCGTTCGTGATACTCAGGCCGGAATAAAAATATTTAAAAGTAAAGTCCTAATTAAAATTCTGCCAAGACTTTTGGTCAAGCAATATGCGTTTGATCTGGAAATGCTGGCTGTAGCGACAAGATTGGGATTTAAAAGAATATACGAAGCTCCTATAAAATTGGGCTATAATTTCGGCGATCTGACTCATGCTGCAACCATCAATACCATCCGGCATATCCTGGTGGATACGCTGGCTATTTTTTACCGGACATACATTCTTCATTATTATGATAATAAGGGAGGGTGGAGGAAGAGAATCAGTGAAATCCATTAAATTTTCTATAATTATTCCTTTCAAAAAACCCACTGTCTATCTTTACGAGTGCCTGACAAAAATAGGAAAACAATCATACCGGAATTTTGAGGTTATTCTTCTGCCGGACAAAAAAGAAAAATTCACTTACTCCAAATCGAGAGTTATTCCTACCGGTCAAATCGGTCCTGCAGAAAAAAGAGATATAGGCGCCAAAAAATCAACAGGTGACATTCTGGCTTTTATCGATGATGATGCGTATCCGGAGAAAGACTGGTTAAAGAATATGGTGAAAAACTTCGCAGTTGCAGAAATAGCAGCAGTTGGTGGTCCAGGAGTTACTCCTGCTGATGTATCGTGGCAGGAACAGGCATCGGGCTGGTTTGCGGCTTCTCCCTTTGGCGGGGGATCTTATTCCTATCGATTTTTGCCGGCTGTCAAGCGGTTTATTGACGATTATCCTTCAATGAATCTGGCCGTCCGAAAATCTGATTTTTTGAAAGTTGGCGGTTTCGATTCCGGTTATTGGCCTGGAGAGGATACCAAACTTTGTCTGGATTTGACTTATAAGTTGGGGAAGAAAATTATCTATGACCCGGACGTATTGGTTTATCATCACCGTCGGGAACTATGGGGTTCACACCTGCGGCAAAACGGAAATTATGGTCTGCACCGTGGCTATTTTGCTAAAGTATTACCCAAAACTTCCTTCCGACTGGTGTATTTTCTACCCTCATTTCTTGTACTTGGGCTGTTCCTCTTCCCAAAAGTTGTCGTGCCGGCATATGGTTTACTTTTAGTGATCAATGCATTTTGGATAGCAGCTAAATCCCGGAGTTTATTTCAAGGCTTGATTTCCATGCCGGTCGTCTTTCTGACGCACTTTTGGTACGGAGTACGATTTATACAGGGGTTTTTATTTACCAGGCGCCTCACTCATTAATTATTTTCACTATGCACCGTGAGGTTATACATGTGATTGCGGACTCTTCTGATTGCTCTCCAGCCATAGGTAAACAAAAATTGCCAGTCGCGCTTGCGGAAATTAAAAAGAAATAGAATTTGCCTTAAAATAAATTTAGGGTGATAAGCAATGCTGTACATTTTTTTCACCGCTTCATAATAACGATCGTGGGGAATGGGAGTTTTTACGATAATCTTACTCATATCGTGGTCGTCATAATTTTTCGTCAGTAATACCTTTTTACTTATACATTCGAGATGATATGGCGTAAAATCAAGCGGGGTACAGAGTGTCACTTGAAGCGTCCGGGCAAGGCCTTTAAACATCAGTTTCTCCACAAACTTTACCGTTTTATCAAGCATCTCCTGAGTTTCCCAATAATAGCCGACCATGATAGTCAGATGCGGGTGAAGCCCGTATTTTGTCAGCCAGCGAAGGGTAGGCTCGATATACTGATTTTGGTATCCTTTATTCAGCCTTCTCAATGTTTCATCACTGGCCGATTCCAGACCGATGAGGACAAAACGGAAATTGGCTTTGGCCAGAAGTTTTATAGTTTCTTCATCGAGATATTCAAATCTGGTATTAAAACCAAAATAACAATTCCTTTTGTGAAGTCCGCGGTCGATAATCCCTTGGGCAAACGCTCTGGCATCCGAGCCCCGGTACCACACTCCCGAATCATCAAAAATTTCCCTGACACCATATTTATTGATGAGCATTTCGTATTCATCCAGACTTTTTTTCACGGACATCTTGGAGAATGTAAATTCCGGTCCGTTATACCTGCAAAAGGTACATTTGCCAAACATGCAGTCCCTGATGACGCTTGTGGCGTAAGTGCCGGGAGTCTGCAAATAATTTCCGTTTTCATAGGCATAATTTTTCCAGCTCACGAGATCCCTGTCTACCAAGGGCGATTTTTCCAGAGGCTGTACCTGCCGGAAGGCCCCGGTATCCCGTATTTTATTTTTGTTTACCCTGATAGTGAAGCCTTCGATGGTGCAAGTATTTCTCCAATCAGGATTTTTCTCAATAAAGGGAATAAGGCTGACAAGCGCAAAATCAACGTGGTTGCTTTTTAAAACGACGTCTGTGGCGGATTTTTCTAAAGTTTCCTGCGGCCGTTTCATGGAGTGATACCCTGTCATGATAAAAATTGTTTTAGGCAGTTTTTTTCGAAGATCATTTGTCGTTTTCCAGTAAAATTTCATGACCGGGGTGGTACTTTCAAATACAACAACATCGGGTTGCCACTCCACAAGTTCTTGAAACCATTGCTCTAAACTTTTCAGTTGAGAGTTCCCGTCATCCCACCTGACATCATGACCCATGTCTCTCAGCCACGTGGCCGCCTGTGCTTCGATAACCGGCAGTAAGTAGGTAGGAGTTTTGAAAAACTGCACGTTGCGGTTCTGGGACACCATGGCTTTTTGTCCCCGTTTATTGATGATTGGAGGATAAGAAATGGCTATTTTCATAAAATAATTGCTAATGATTTGCTCGCATATAAATTTTTCAGACTCTGCAACTCGTGCTCGGTAAACCCCTTATCTTCTGTCCATTTACATTGGTATTCTCGCACTCAAATGCAGAGATCTTCAAAATTTATATTACTGCGCAAGTTAGAAAAATACTTCAGTAAAGATATTGTTTCCGTTAATTCCTTTTACGCTTAATATATCATAGACGTCGTTAATCATTGCCCGATTACCACATAAATAGTAAAGAGTATCAAGAGGTAGAGGTATTTTTTTTAGATAGTCGGTTACTCTTCCTGCAAAATCGCCGCCTTTTCCTTTAGAAACACAAGCTACATACTTTCCTTTACCATAATCCTTGCGGTCATATTGTTCAGATGTCAAGCGAATTCCGTGAAGAATTTGAAAGTCGATTTTGGGATAGGATTTCACGAAGGAATGAAAAGGAGCGATTCCGGTTCCCGATCCGATAAACATATATTTTTGTTTTGCGTTTGGGTTAATAAGTGTAAATTTACCGTACGCTCCGTCAAGCGTAACAAATTCATCAGGTTTTAACTTACTAAGTCCTTCGGATACTGCGCCGCCTTTTACTTTTCTTATCAGAAACTCAAGATAGTTATCATAAGCGCCGGAATAGGTGGAATATTCCCGGTTTACCGCACTGCCAACAAGTCCGATGTTAACACACTGGCCGGGTATGAATTTGAAGTTGTTGCGTGCGATTCGGAGAATAAAAGTTGATTTACTGAGGTGGCGGATTTCCAGCACAAGAGCCCGCTGCATTGTATTCATATCTTATTTTACAAAACTTTTCTCATTTTTAAAATGGGAACGATACTTTATCTCCGATTATAAATTAGTTACAATAGATCTTACCTGCTTCAGTTTATATCATTTCATTACTCAAGGAAGAGATTTTTTATTTCTATGAAAAAAATTTTAATCATTGAAACATCTCTTTTCCGCGGGGGAGGTAGAGGAGGATCCTTTCAACAAGCCAAATACTACCTGGATTTATTAAGCCAGCATGGTTATAACGCTGAGCTTTTTATAGGGGAAGCAAGGATGAACCAATATCTTCGAAGACTTAAACTAATTCGAAAGATCCGTACATCAGACTTTATTATCGGTTTCGGTACTCCTCTTCTTTGCAGTTATCTGCAGTGGTTAAGTTTTTTTCTTGGTAAAAAAGGGATTTTTTGCATAGACACTTACATTTCTTCACGTGACATCATCAAAGATCACCTCAAAAGGAATATATTTCCGGCAAAAATAATTTTTTATACGATCTTTTCTTCCTTATTGAACAAAATATTTATGTTTTTTTTGCCTCCAAAACTTAATTTAGTCACACTTTCTTCCTGCCATTATATTTTCGATAAACTGAAGTATACAAGATTAGGATGTGACGGAGACAGATTTTTATATCCTAAAATAACATATAAAAAAAGAATAGGAGTACTAAATAAACATAAGACTGTTTTATTTTATGGAACTTTGTATCGGGGTCGGGGAGTGATAGATTTGATTCAAGCATGCAGGATTCTTTGGAAAGAAAGCTACGACTTTAAACTAATTATACTCGGATGGCCTATAGACCCCTTTACAAAAAAGCAAATAGCGGGCGATATCATGGATATCGATAAGAGGAAAATAGTAGTAAAAGGTTATGTTACCAATATCGGGGAATATTTAAAAGAAGCAAGCGCTGTGGTTCTGCCCTTCCGCTATCCCTGTTCATTTCAGACCCCGTATACTTTACTTGAACCCATGGGTTTGGGAGTACCGGTGATTACGACTGATGTCGGGTCTCACTGCGAGTGGATTAAAGACAGGGACACGGGACTGATTTGCCAGAAGGAAAACCCCGGGGATTTAGCAGAGAAGATAGAGACTGTATTTAAGGATAAAAAACTTGTTGAGAGAATTACTACCGGAGCATATAGATTACTCAAAAAGAGATATCAAAAGAAAGATTTGCTTTTAGAAACTCTTAAAAAGTATGAAAGACAAATACTGGGCAAAAAATAAGTATAGTACAGTTGATCCGCTGGACTACGAAACGGCGCGTTTCCGTACGCACGCCGGAAAACTGATAGATGAAACAGAAAAAAGAGCGGTATTAGATTTACTACTGAATTCGGGGGTAGATTATAAGAAAGAACCGAAGATACTGGATGTGGCAACTGGTCCCGGAAGGCTTGCGTTTTATCTAAAGGATAATTTACAAGAGGCTAAAATAACAGGTGTCGATATTAACGAAAATATGTTGAGAAGGGCCCGGGAGGTTGCTAGAGGAAAAAAATTAAATATAAATTTTATCAAGGGAGATATTTATCATCTTCCATTTCAAGAAAAACAATTTGATGCAGTGACGGGATTGAGATTTTCCATGCACTTGCCGGATATTGATAGTCTTATCAGGGAATTAGCTAGAGTACTCAAAAAAGACGGTATTTTAATCTTTGACATCTTCAATCTGGATAGTATATTAAAGTTGAGGTCTTCCGGTAAAAATCACAGCCGTCAATTTTCAGGATGGTACAACATCTCTGATCTGATTGACATCTCATTTCAAAACGGACTGGAGTTTGTCCAAAAAAAAGGATTATTTCTGTGTGGCGAAACTAGTCTTCGAAAATTTCCGGAAAATCTGTTATTTATGCTTTCCGCGTTTGTCAGGCCGCCCTTATTTTTGCAGAATTTTTCCACTAAAATAGTCCTATGTTTCAGAAAAATATGAATATACTTGTTACAGGAGGCGCAGGCTTTATTGGCAGTTTTCTGGTGGACAGATTACTCAGAGAAGGACATAACGTCAGAATTATTGATAACCTTGAATCCCAAGTTCATCAAGGAAAAAAACCTAAATATCTCAATAAGGATGCGGAATTTATCAGGGCCGATATTTGTGATGAAGACGCTTTGGATAAAGCCTTGAAATCAATTGATATAGTATTTCATGAAGCGGCGATGGTAGGGGTGGGACAGAGCATGTATGAAGTGATTAAATACACAAGGGTAAATGAGTTGGGAACGGCCACGCTTCTTGATCTTATCGTCAATAAACATAGGGATCATATTAAAAAAATGATAGTTGCCGCCTCCATGAGTGAATACGGGGAAGGACTTTATAGTTGTAAAAAATGCGGTTTAGTGAAACCTGAATTACGGGAAGAAAATGATTTAGAAAATAAGCGATGGGAATCCGGATGTCCAAATTGCCATAATTCATTATTACCAATACCTACAGATGAGACTACTCAATTAAATTGCCATTCAGTATATGCCATCAATAAAAGAACACAGGAGGATATGTCTTTAACTGTTGGTAAAGCATTTAAAATTCCCACAGTTGCCCTTCGGTATTTCAATGTTTATGGTCCCAGACAAAGTCTTTCAAATCCATATACTGGGGTAGCTGCAATATTTATTGGCCGTATAAAAGCGGGTAAACCCCCGGTAATATTTGAAGACGGGCTTCAAAGCCGCGATTTTGTATCAGTACATGATATTGTTGTAGCAAATATTGCCGTAATGAAAAAGAGTAGTGCTGATTATCAGATTTTTAACGTAGGATCAGGAAATAAAATTACCATACTGGATTTAGCAAAATTACTGATAAAAATATTTGGCAGTAACCTGCAAGCTGAGATTACAAATCAATTCAGAACAGGAGATATCCGCCACTGTTTTGCAGATATAACTAAAATAAAAAAAACTCTTGGTTGGAAACCGGAAATAAGATTTGATGAAGGGATAAAGGAACTGATTGAATGGAGCTATGAAGAAAATTCAAAAGATATGTTTAATCAGGCAGAAAAGATCTTGAGGGATAAGGGGGTTATCAGATGAAAAGGCTGGTTTCAATTGTTGTACCGACATTTAATTGTCAGGATATAATTGAGGATTGTTTAAATTCTGTTAAGAAGCAGACTTACAAGAATATCGAGATAATAATTGTTGACAGTTTCAGTACTGATAGGACTCCTCAAATAGGGAGAAGATATGGCAGAGTTTATTCATTTGGCCGTGATCCTGAGCAAAAAAATGTTTTTGCGGTGCCTTACCAGCGTAATTACGGAGCATTAAAGGCAAAAGGGGAATATGTTTATATCATCGATTCTGATATGAGGTTAAATCCTGAAGTTGTAGAGTCTTGTGTTGAGTTAATAGAAAAGAAAGGCGCAGCTGCAATAATTGTTCCCGAAGTTTCATACGGAGAAAGTTTCTGGGCCAGTTGTCGGGCTCTGGAAAAAGCATGCTACAACAGGAGTTCCCGATCTTTATCCGATGCGGCCAGGTTTGTAAAAAAAGGCGTTTGGAAAAACTTAGGCGGTTTGGACGAAACGTTGGGAGGGGGAGATGATTGGGATTTTCAATTGAGATTAAACGAACGCGGGTATAAGACTTTAAAAACAAAAGTAGCAGTAATGCATTATGAAGGCAATTTATCGCTCGGCAAGCAAATTTATAAAAAATTCAGATACGGAAAGTCGGTACTGGATTATTTCAAAAAGCACAGGGATAAAAAAACTTTATTGGTAAAACAGTATTCTTTGATAAGGCCGGATTTTATCAGTAATATTGATCTTCTGGCGAAAGATCCTATTCATGCAATTGGTATGATATTTATGAAAATAGTTGAATACGCGGCTGCTTTTTGCGGTTTGGTTTACTCACAGCTATTTAAAGAGGAAGTGAATATAAAGAATAAATAACCCATGACAAATGAATATAAATTCAGTATCTGTATACCTACCTATAATGGGGCTGAGTATATAGGAGAAACGCTAAAAAGCATCTTTAAGCAAAGTTACCGGAATTTTGAGATCATTATCAGTGATGACTGTTCAACTGATGATACCGTAAAGCGAATTAAAAGTTTTAAAGATAAAAGAATCCGGATTTATAAAACACTTCATAATGTCGGATACGGTGATAACTTGAAAACTTTTAAAAGTAAGATTTCCGGCGACATCATGTTTATGATGGCTCAAGACGATTTGTTGACTCCTGATGCTCTTCCGAAAATCAACCAGGCGTATCATCTGGATAAAGACATCGGAGCGGTAATCAGGCCTTACTACCAGTTTGACAGCGACCCCAGAATTCCCGTACGTCGCGCGCCGCCGCCGGATCTGAATAACGATTTAATAGTCTCAATTTTTGCTGACAGAAAGATAATTGAAAAAGTGATCGAAGCCAGCGGTTTACTTTCGGCCATATCATACAGGGTAAAATATATGGATAGGGATTTCCACGCCCATGTTTTTCCTGCACACGCGTACCCGTTTTTTTCCATTTTTAAAAAACATAAGATAGTTTTCTTGCATGATTATATCGTTGCGGTGAGAATATTTTCCAGCCAGGCAAGGTTTAAGTCCAGCATTTATGAGCCATCACCTGTCGACACATGGGTAAAAATGTTTAACACAGTCTTGAAAGAGAAGAAGTATAACCAAGTGAGAGAAAACTGCATAGATTATGCAGCCAGAAATTATGTGGGTCTGGTGCAGATAAGAAATTTCAGTTCATATAAAAATCTGTTGAGAGAAATATTAATTCACCTTAAATACAGATGGATCAATATCTTAAATCCCAGATTTTTGTCTTATTGTATAATATGTCTTTTGACGCCCAGGCTTTTCTTAATTAAAATAGTTGATGAATATAAAAAAAGAATTTTATCCGGAATTATAAAATCTGGCGTGGCAATACGCTTATGAAGTTAAAATCATTAATTTCCAAATACCGATTATACATTTCGCCTCTTTTTTTGGCCCGTTATTATAATTTAAATTGCGTTAAAGAAACGGTTGATAAATACAAATTCCGCGGGACTGTGTTGGATGTCGGTTGCGGAGATAAACCGTATAAATATTTATTTAAGAACAGCACGGATTATAAAGGGATTGATTTCAAAGAGCACTCCACTAATAATTGTTTTCCTTTCAGCGAGTTTCCCGATTACTACTTTCCAAAAGATTATGCAAAAACGTTTCGTCTTCCCTTTAAAAATAATCAATTCGACCATGCTGTAGCTTTTCAGGTGCTGGAGCACCACCAGGATCCGGAAAAAATGTTTTCAGAAATATTCAGGGTCGTCAAAAAAGGAGGGTATGTACTGATAACAGCACCCTTTATTGGAGGTATTCACGGCGAACCGGATGATTATCAACGATATACGAAATACGGATTAATGGTGAGGGCAAAAAAATATGGCGAAGTAGTAATTATTAAAGAACAAGGTTCAGTTTTTTCGGTAATCTCAACTCTTTTTGGAGAATTACTTATCAAGTTTACAGGTAAAAGCAAGTTGCATTATATTGTAGGAATGCTTGTGTTTCCGCCCTTTTTACTCTATTCCTATCTGGTATTAGTTCTTGATAAGATAATTAAATCTGATATTATTTTCATAAATTATTTGATATTAATAAAAAAGAGAAAGGTTCAATTTGAAGGTTAATAATTTAAAATTTGTTAAATGATATGAAATCAAACCGTTTAACCAGGAGAGAGTATTGGGACGACCATTGGAAGACGTTCAAACCGAAAATTATAACTGAAAAAAATATTCAAAACATATTTCCGAGCCTGTTTAAAAAATATTTACCTGTCAATCATAAGTTCCGTTGTTTGGAAGTAGGTTGTGTTCCGGGAGATTTATTAATCGCCTTAAATAAGATTTTTGGTTATAGGCCGGTTGGAGTTGATTATAATAACAAGATTGATTTGATAAGAAAAAATATGAGGAAAAATGGAATTACAGACTATAAAGTCTATAAGGCGGATATTTTCAAGTTTGAGCCAAAAGAAAAATATGATGTGGTATGTTCGTTCGGACTGATAGAGCATTTTTCAGACCCAAAACCCTGTATCGGGAAAATGGCCAGTCTGGTAAGAAAAGGCGGCTATTATATAGTTCATGTGCCAAATTTCAGATGGCTACAATATATAATCCATTATTTCAGCGATAAGGAATTGTTCGACACACACAATTTAAAATATATGGATATCGATAATCTGGAAAAAGTTATTCATGAAGTCGCGAGCGTCGAAACCATTTATGCAGGATATTTCGGCATAATTCAAGACTGGCCCAAAACGGGATTTTTACCCATGGATATAATCCATTATTTAACTCATGGATTTAATATTATTGCCGATAAACTTGGATTAAATACGCTGCTTGCCAATCGATACACTTCAACTGATACAGTATTTATCGGGAGAAAGTTGTAACTCACTTATGACCATTTTAGGCCTCACCTCACCTCTATCATGGAATCAGGCTGCAGCCATAGTGAAGAACGGGAAATTATTGGCTGTCGTTGAGGAGGAACGTTTCAATCGGATAAAGCATTCGCCCAGGATGCCCCCCTATAAATCCATTGAATTTTGTTTGCGGTTCGCCAAAGTTTTGCCCCACGATGTTGATGCCATTGCTTTGGGTTACCGGAGTCCTTTTGCTTATTATTGGAGAAGCGTTTTGGAGAATTTGAAGGAGAGGGATTTTAAGCGTCTCATTCGTGAAGGCGGCGCTTTGGCTGAATATATTGTGGGGACCGTGAGATTGATGGAGTGGTTAGAGACGAAGGGATTCAGAATCAAAGGACAAAACAAAGCTGAAATAAAATTTTATCCGCACCATGTTGTTCATGCGGCAAGTGCCTACAGGTGTTCCGGTTTTGAAAAAGCTAATGTGATAACTCTTGACGGACAGGGTGAAGATGATTCCGGATCCATTTGGGAAGCACGTGACGGGCGTATGAAAAAGATTCATAAGATAGGTCATCATCAGAGTATAGGATGGGTTTATCATGAAACAACGGATATTTTAGGTTTTAAGCCGCACAGTCATGAGGGTAAAGTAATGGGGCTGGCCGGTTGGGGCAAAAAAAAATTACCCGTCGGTGAAATATGGGAAGCGGGAGAATTCGATTATAAATTAAAGCATGGATGGTGTAAAAAATTCTGGAAGAAGTTTGGGCCAAGGCGCAGGAGAGAAGATTCATTAACAGAAAGGCATAAAAATATTGCCCTAACTGTGCAAAACTTTACTGAAAAAGCAGGTATTTCGCTTGTAAATAAAGCCTATAAAAAAACAGGAATGAATAAATTTTGTTTAGCAGGGGGAGTTGCACTGAATTGCGATATGAATGCTAAAATTTGGGAGCTGCCCTTGGTTGAAAAAATCTTTATACAGCCGGCCTCAGATGATGCAGGAACCGCGATCGGTGGCGCATTGGAATTGGCAAATGAACTTTGTGAAAACGCTGATTTCGAGATGCGGCATGCTTATTGGGGTCCAGAGTATTCCAACAGAGAGATAGAAACCGTTTTAAAAGAAGCAAAAATCAATTACGAAAAAGTTAAAGATATCGAAAAAATCGTTGCGCAAAAGTTAGCTGAAGGTAAAATAGTGGGGTGGTTTCAAGGCAGGCTTGAAATTGGACCAAGAGCTCTGGGTAACAGAAGTATTTTAGCCCATCCCGGGCTGCCCGGGATGAAAGACAAGATAAACAGGGAAGTCAAACATAGGGAATTATGGAGACCTTTTGCTCCCTCAATTTTACATGATAGAGGTGAAGAATATTTTGAAAATTATTGTTTCAATCCTTTTATGCTTCTGACTTTGAAATGCAAGAAAAAAGCACTCAAAGATCTTTCACAGGCTATTCATATAGACGGAACAGCCAGACACCAGAGTGTCATTGCAGAGACCAATCCCAGGTATTATAAGTTAATTTCAGAATTTGCTAAAATTTCCGGAATTCCGGCAGTACTGAATACCTCATTTAATGATGCTGAAGAACCTCTAGTCAATTCTCCCAAAGATGCGATCAGGACATTTTTTGGAACAGGTTTGGATATGTTGGCTATTGGAGATTATATTGTCAGCAAGGGAAACTTATTTTGAAAATGAGGTGCAACCTCGTTGAAAATGAGGTGCAACCTCGTTAAACTGCTTGACAAAAACATGCTTAATAGCTATTTTATTTAGTAATATGAAGATAGGAGTTTTATGAAATATATTATTTATTCTGTTATCGCCGTGCTACTTCTGGCAGGAGGCTTCTTTTTATTCAGAAACGGCGTGCCTTTTTTTGGCAATAAAACCACAGAAGCAAATTTACCTGATATACTTTTTTTAACCAGTCCCGTGACGGAGTTTACAGGCAAAGTCGATAAAGTTTCCGGCAATACAATCTGGGTTTCCGGAAAGTATTCCATAACTCCTCCTCCCACGCTTCCCAATAATCCCACAAACCGACCGGGGCAGGTGATTACGGTTCCTCCGCTTCCTCCGACAAAGACTTTAACTTATAAAGTAAATATTGCCTCATTTACGCAAATAACCAGGCCCGATATTACTGTTACTTATTTATTGAATAAAAATACCCCGACACCTACTCCTAAATTAACCGTTAGTGATATTAAAACGGGGCAAATGGTAACCGTTTCCGTAACCCGTGACCTGCGCAGCAACTCTTCGAAAGAAGTTGAAGCATACACCATAAAGTTGCCGCCTTTTATGAACAAACTGACAGGAAAAATCACAAGCATTAAAAGCAATGAAGGGCTGATAATTCTTAAAGCACTGACTCCGGCGCGGGTAGTTATGAATGAACCAACAACTGCACCGGTCGAGAATGAATATGCTGTTTCAGTGACCCAGGCAACAGAAATATCACTTATGGGTACTGCTGAAACTCCAAAAACAGGAGTTTCCCCCAAACCTCCCAAACCCATCAAATATGAAATTACCGATCTAAAAGAGGGTAACCAGATCACAGTCTATGCTGATTCAGATGTGATTGACAATCATAAAATAAAGGCCTTGCGTATCGAACCTCCGGCTGATTTTATGCCTTTGGAACTCTCCAAAACACCTACTTCTACCGTATCACCCAAGAAATAAAAGAATACAATCTGTTGGGATAAGCGATAATATGAGACATAGCGATAAATTTATTACGAGAATAGAAGAAATGTTTCATTATTTATCCCTAGGAAAAAAAGAAGTTCAACCCTCGAAATTCTGGATTAAGCTAAATAAGCTCCATATGAAAGAATTGTCCCGTGATGGATTTGACAATATTAAACAGACAGTCGTACGGAAATATTTCGCCAATACCCCGCTCTTTTTTATGAATAAACAAGTCCTTTTTTTAGTTCTGAATTTAAATCCTTTGTCGACGATGAAGAATCTTATCAGAAGTTTTATCATTCACAAACATTCTTTTTTTAGCCGCCTAGATTCTGCAAGTTATAATTTTCTCACGCTTATGATTTGGGATTATGTGAAATTACATGATAAAGATAAACTACTTCAGTTGTTGGAAGAACCGTTGATTGGTAATCCTCCCAGGATTTACGATCATAAAAAACTGGTTTCCCAGGATCTGGCTAATTCTGTGATGGAATATAAATCTATGATCGAGGGAATAAAAAATAGAAAGGCATTAAAGACAATTTGTGAATTAGGGGCAGGATCCGGCAGGAATGCCTTTGTTTTTCTGTCGCTGATGCCGGGAATCAAATATATTATCATAGATATTCCTCCGGCTCTGGCTATATCAGAACGGTATTTAAGCCAGGTTTTTCCCGGGAAAAAAATATTCCGTTTCCGCTCTTTTAAAACTTTTAGTGAAATAAAAGACGAATTTAGAGAAGCTGATATCCTGTTTTTTCTCTCAAGCCAGATTGAAAAGCTTCCGAAAGGGAGTGCTGATCTTTTTATAAATATTTCCTCATTGCATGAAATGCGCATGGATCAGGTAAAATATTATTTAAAACAGATTGAAAGATTGACCAGAAAAGGAGGATATTTTTATTTTAAGCAGTGGAAAATCGCCTATGTTCCATATGAGGATATCTATATTAATCAGGTGGATTATAAGCTGAAACTTCAGTGGAAAAAAATTTTTGTGAGAGAAGCCAAGATACAGACCAAGTTTTTTGAGGCGCTCTACCGGCTTGAAAAGTATTAAATTAACCCCAATCTTATGTGGTACGTTTGTAGAATAGGGAAATAAGAACCCTTTCAATATCCTTATTGATTAATTTCAATAAAAAAAGCCTTATAGCCCTGCTGGTTTTTTTCAGGAAGATTAATATTTTAAATTTTGAGGAAATATTTTTAGCATTTTTTCTACAAATATTGTCATAATGCATATTTAAGATCCGGTACATATAGACTAAAAATTGCTTTTTGTCATTGGGGCCGAAGGACTGATTATCCGACCGGAATTTAATTACAGATTCGGACAAAAGGTATATTTTGTAATCATCAGGAAAATAATAAAAGAGTGAAGAGTGGGGAAAAGGATTAGGCTGTCCGTCAAATTGCTTCAACTTAGCTGCATGGCGATTGACGATACTTCTTTTGATAATCGTATTGGAATAAACACCAATATACCAGTCAAACGGCAGGAAAAACTTTTTTTCAAGATATGAAAATAAATCTTTTTTCCGGGTAATGAATTTGTCATGTGATAATCTTAACAAGTTCTTGTCGATTACATGCTGTAGATCTTTAGAATAGAGATCCAAATTACATAATATAACATCAGGGTCGTATTTTTGTATTACTTGAAATACACTTTTGAGAGAGCCGTTTTTATGGATATCATCATCAGACAAAAACCAAATGTAATTTCCTGCCGCAAAACCTGCAACTTTAAGCTGATTTTTGGCAAATCCGATATTGCGGGTATTCTCAAAATACCTGATATTTTTATATTTCCGCAGATATGTCTTTACAATTTCTTTGGTGTCGTCGATGCTGTCATCATTACAAATTACTATTTCGACCTTTTTATAAATATTTTTATCACCGAATTGATTTACAATACTGTTCAGGCCTTCAGTCAAATACTTTATCCGGTTATATGTCGGAATACAGATGGAGATGAGGGGTTTCATATAATGGTATATTATAATATAAACCTATTATAAAGGCTCAATTCACTCAAATAAATTATGGCGAGAGTTAATGATAAACAACAATTGGTTTCGATTGTGATTGTTAATCATAACGGTAAAAAGTGGCTTAAAGATTGTCTGGATTCAATCGCCAAACAAACTTACCGGAATTTTGAAGTAATAATAGTAGATAATTTATCAACGGATGAGAGCGTAGATTTCATCGGAAAATATTATCCCAAAGTGAAAACAGTAGTAAGTAAAACTAATATTGGGTTTGGAAGAGCTAATAACCTGGGGGTTGAAACCGCTCAGGGAGAAGAGATTTTTTTCCTCAACAACGATACTGTTTTGGAAAAAGATTTATTGGAAAAGTTACTTTTTTGTCAAAAACAAAAAAAATTAAATATTCTCGGACCTAAAATATTAGACTATTCCGGAAAAGAAGTCTATCAGTCAGATAAATTATCCATAGATGTCACAGGTTATATCGGAAATGGCAGGGAAAGTTTATATGTAGACGGTTGCGCCTTAATGATTTCAAAAAAGGATTTTATAGAACTCGGAGGGTTTGACGAAAGTTATTTTATGTACAGTGAAGAAATAGATTTATGTTGGCGTGCGCGTCTGTATGGCATGAGGGTGGGAATTTGTGATGAATCGGCTGTGAGACACTTCGGTGGCGGTACCGGAGGAGATACGCAATATGAAAGAAATGTGAAACGTGTGATTCCGCTGATGAGAAGATATGAGGTAGAGAAAAATAATCTGAGGAATATCCTTAAAAATTACAAGTTAATTAATTTGTTTTGGATATTACCATTGTATATAATGCAAAGTCTGTGTGAGTCGATTTTATATTTACTAACTGGAAATGTTAAAGCAAGTAAATTGATTTGCAAAGCGTACCTCTGGAATCTGAGAAATATCAGAGATACTTTCTATCAGAGAAGAATTGTTCAAAAAAAAAGAATAGTGGGAGATATGCAGATAATATCCATGATGTCTATCGGTTTAAATAAATTCAGCGCTCTTAAAACTATCGGAATTCCAAAATATAGATAAGAACTTATGTCTAAATATCTTGTCAACACTGCACAATATGGAACCCATAGATTAATTGCTTCCGAAATAGGAAAAGGTTATCTGGTTTTAGACTTGGGATGTAATAAAGGATATCTTAAGCAGTTTGCTCCAGGAAATTTTTTTTTCGGGATTGACTATAACAAAAAAGATCTACAAGAAGCCAAAAAAAACGGTTATCAGAAAGTCTACCAATTAGACCTGAATGACTATAAAGCTTTTAAAGTCAAAGAAAAATTTGACGTTTTAATATTTGCAGATATTTTGGAACACTTATTATTTCCTGATAAAGTTTTAAGATTTTTTGTTGACCATTATTTACAAAAGGGCGGAAAAATAATTATTTCTTTGCCTAATGTAGCCCATATTACGGTAAGATCTAGACTTTTGAGGGGGAGTTTCGTTTACAGCGAGAGTGGTATATTAGACCGTACTCATCTGCATTTATATACTTTACAAACAGCCGGAGAATTAATTACTTTATCAGGGTTAAATATTATTCAAAGAAAGTTCAGTTCCAATCGTTTAGGCCGATTAATTCAACATTTCCCGTTTCTAGGGACTTTACTGGGGTTTAACTTAATTTTCATATGCCGAAAAAAATCCTGATTAATGGTATTACTTTGGAGAGCGCGAATATTGTCCCTCTGCTTCTAAAGGTAAAATACTGGCAGAAGGAAAATGTCGAGGTAACCTTTTTTGGCAATTGCATACTCAAGAGTCAGATAGATGCACTGCAGATAATCAAAAAATATAATTTCATCGAATTGAAAAACACCGGGAGAATAAACGGCAGAATTCAATTGATTATTGAAGGCGTTAGAAGAAATTTTTTAGCTTTATCCTACATCAAAAGATTTAAAGATAATTTTGATGTTGTCTATTCCATATCCTCGGTTTTGGACCTGATGATTTTCCCTTATATTCTCAAAAAATTTGATAAAAATTTATTACGGGTTGCCGTTTTTGATAATATCGTACCCATTACAGATCCGGGAAATAAATTTATCCGATTTCTTGCCTGGATATTTTTCCAAATAAGTTTAGTCCTTTTGAAAGACGCGGATTTTATTTTCGCCGGTTCAAATGATTTGGAAAATTTTCTGATAAGAAAAGGAATAGATAAAGATAAAATTATAGAAAGAGGACAGGCTGTGAGGAATGACATGATAAGAAACGCCAGGGTCAACCCCAAATACCACATTGATGCGCTATTTATCGGCAGGATCAACGAAACAAAAGGTATTTATGATATGTTGGAAGTTTTAAATATCGTCAGAATGAAATACCCCGATTTTCAATTGGCTCTTATAGGTCAAGGTGATGAGGTTACTATGGAGCAATATAAAACGAAAATAAAAAATATGGGACTTGTGAAAAATATAAAATTTTTAGGAAACGTATCGGAAAAAGATAAATTTGAAATTATTAAAAGCAGTAAAGTATTCTGGTTTTTGTCGGTCAGCGAATCAGAAAGCTGGGGGGTGGCTCTGCTTGAGGCAGTTTGCTGCGGTAAGCCTGCTTTTGTTTATAATCTGCCGGCATACAAATATTATAAAAATAACGAAGTTTTCGTTTTTAAGCTTCATGACTATCATGCTGTTGCCGATAAGGTGGTTGAGGTATTTGGCAGAAAAGAATTCAATAATGAAATTGGAAGATTGCTGATAGGTAAATACAGCTGGGAGAAAATCGCAAGTATTGAGTTTGAAAATATTTTCCCTGCTTTACTCAGTTTGCCGGCGCAAAAAAATATACTCATTAATGGTATTACACTTGAAGGCGCTAATATTATTCCTTTGCTCTCGAAGGTAAAATACTGGCAGGGAAAAGGAGTTAATATCGCTTTTTTGGGGAATAGTACCCTGAAAAAACAGATTGACTCTCTGCAGATTATAAAAAAATATGATTTTTTTACCCTGCGAAATACCAGAAAGATAGAAGGAAAAATACAACTAATTTTTGAGGGCTTGAGAAGAAACGTTCAGGCTTTATCATTTACCCGACGATTTAAAAATAAATTTGACGGCGTTTATTCCATCTCCACAGTTTTGGATTTACTGCTTTTTCCTTATTTTCTGAAAAAGATTGATAAACGGCTAAAGTGGACGGCGGTCTTTGATAATACCGTGCCGTTTATATATATGGGGAATATTCTTATCAGGTTTTTGGCCTGGTTTTTTTACCGGTTTAGCCTTTTGCTTCTTAAAGACGCCGATTATCTTTTTGCTGTCAGACCGGAATTGAAAGAATATCTGTTGGGAAAAGGATTTAAACACGATCGTTTGGTCGTGACCGGAAACGCAATCGAAATCGGGTTTATAAAAAGCGCCCAAAAAGAAGACAGATATAATATTGACGCTCTATATATAGGAAGGATTAATGAGTTGAAAGGCATTTATGATATGCTGAAAGTTTTAGAAATAGTAAAAGTTATATATCCTGATTTTCAGTTAGCCCTCATGGGAACAGGAGACAGGCAAACCATGATTAAATATAAAAAGAAAATAGAAGAGATGGGGCTTACTGCAAACATCCAGTTTTTGGGGTATAAGACGGGACTTACTAAATTTAGTATCATTAAAAGCAGTAAATGTTTTTGGTTTTTAAGCCATACGGAGAGTTTTCCGGTAGCGCCTCTTGAGGCAGTTTGCTGCGGATTGCCGGCAATCGTTTATGATCTGGAAGCATATAAAATGTACACAAACAAAGAAATGATGATTTTAAAAAGGAAAGATTATGTTGCGGCAGCCAAAAAAGTACTGGAAATTTTTAAAGAAGGGAATTTCGACAATAGCGCCGGTAAGAAATTATTTCAGAAGATTTCCTGGAGTTGGGATAAAATAGCAGCGATAGAATATAATACGTTGTATCAAAATTAGACGCTTATGAAAAATATATACAAGGACATGTATGAAACCAGGCAAAAACTGGACTTGATAGAGAACTGCCGGGTGAAGATTATGCTTGAGATGATCAACGAACTTCATTTGACCGGAAAAAATATTTTGGATATAGGTTGTTTCGACGGTACCTTATTATCTCTGGTAACCAATAGAAATAATAAATTTTACGGGATTGATGCCAATGACTTTGCCGTAAGGCAGGCCCGTAAGAAAGGCATTAAGGTTAAGCAGTTTTTCTTTGACGATGTCACTAAAATACCGTTTGCGGATAAGTTTTTTCATTTAATAGCCGCAGGAGAAATAATTGAGCATATCTATGATACTGATTTTTTCCTGCGTGAGCTGAAAAGGATTCTCAAGCCCGGCGGATATCTGCTTATTTCCACACCCAACATTGCATCACTAGGCCGTAGGTTGCTGCTTCTAACCGGCATCAGTCCGATCATTGAAATTTCACCCAATGAAATAGACAGCCCGGGACATATCCGCTATTTTACCTTTAAGACGCTGGCGGGATTGCTCGCGAAGCATGGACTGAAAGTATTGCAGACAAGGTCTGATGTGCTCAATCTCTCCAACGACGGAAGGATAAGATCAATACAGATCCCGAAAATTTTTCCCTCAATAGGCCAAAGTATAATTTGCCTCTGTCAAAAAAAATCATAAATAGTAAAATAAATTAACCGAACGAAGTTAGTCCAAAAATCTCCCAACTTATGAGGAAAATATTTAACCGCTATTTTATTCTGAATATTTTTTGGATTATCATTCTTTCTCTAATTCCTGTTTATTATACTTGGGGAAGGTTGGCTGTGGGAGGAGATGTGCTTATATTTTTCAGCAGCAAGGGGTTGTCTAAATATCTCTACCAATGGATTCCATACCATAACGGCCTGCCATACCCAATCAACTATTATCCGCTGTATTTCTTGTATAAAATTGCCGAAAATTTTCACTGGGATCCCTACCAGGTATCTGTCATAGTCCTATTTGTTTTGAGCGTTCTGGCCGGTTTGGGAATTTATAAACTGTCCAAATTAATCTGCGGGAAAGACGGTCTGTTCATGCTGGTGCCTATCACCTTTTACATACTTTCCCCCGCGCTTCTGAACGGCTGGCATTATATGTATATCTATTCTACCGCACCCTGGTTTATCTATTATGTTTTTAAAACCATAAAGTCCAAAGATATTAACTTAGGGAATATTATCTGGCTTAATGTGATTGTCTTTTTCTCCTCCATGGATTTACCCAACCCCAAGTATCTATTCCACATGTTTCTTATTATGTTTACCGCAATAATTTGCAGTTTAATATTTCGCCTTATAAGCCTGCAGCTGATAATAAAAAGCTGGTGGAAGATTATCATACTTTTTCTGTTGTCAATTTATATCTACCTTCCGTTTGGTTATTTTTTTACTCAGTTGACCTCAGTCATACCCGTAAGAAGCGGATATAAAGATGTCGGTAGAATGCCGGATTACGGTTACGCTACGATTGACAGAATGGTTATGTTGCACCATAAAGGAGTTAACATAAATACACCGGAAGGAGCCGCTTATTCTGCTAATCCCATTGTTACTTTTTTAAGCTATTCTTTCATTTTTATAATTCTTTTAAATCTGATTTTTAGAAAAGGCGATGATGAAACATATAAGTATGAATTGATCTTTTTTATCCTGATACTGATTTTTTTGTTTTTTGCGGCCGGCCCAAATCCGCCGTTTGGCTTTATTTATGAATTTGCTGTCACACATTATCAAGTATTTGCATTTCTTCGCACTACCGCCGGGGCAGTATTTTTTTCTTCCATCTTTTATGCGGTTTTGATAGCGTCGTTTATCCGGAAAATAAACAAGCACCAATCTTTTTTTATTTTTTTATCGATATTAATTATCGGCATTGTTAATTATCCCTATGTGCACGGTGAATATTTCAAAAACTTCAATAATGTAAATCAGTATACGGACAGACAGGAATACGGGTTTAAAATTCCGCAAATATACTTTGACATGGTGAGCGTCATAGAGGGTCAGAAGCTGGATGCCAAGTATCTGCATACCAGAAGCAATGTAGGTTATCTTGGGACGAGGTGGGGTTATTTCGGCCCAAGTATTTATTTGTTTCTCTATGATAACCATAATGTAGGTTACAGTGAAATATATTCCAATCTCGCTAATCATAATATAGGATATGTTTTGGCAGATAATTCTTCAATGGATACAGGAACAAGATTTAAATACAAGTCCTCAGGAACAATTGTTGACAAAAGTCCGATCGTCATCGAAAAAGTTGCCAGAGAAAAGTTTCTGCCCCATTTTTATACGCCTGAAGAGATTATTATGACTGATAAGGCTGTTGATGATATGTATCAGATAGTAGATCAGCCGACCTATAATATAAGATCGGCAATATTTATTAATAATAAAGATATTATCCCTCTCCCGGGAAGCCAAAATTTGAAATTACAGGAAAAAATACCCAAAGAGATAAACGACAACCCGATTTTGGAATTTGCCAAAATAGACCCGACAAAATATAGAATAAGAGTGCGTCAGGCAAAGAAGAATTTTCTGCTGGTATTTTCCGAGACTTTTAATAAAGGGTGGAAGGCATACTTGGCGAAGACTCCGTCAGAGGCGGATCAGCCTTTGGCTGAAAATTTCAAATTAAATGAATATAAAATATTGTCAGGGAATGAAGAGGATCAGGCGACCAAGGAAGAGGTGCTAAATTATATTGATAAGGGTTGGATATCGGTTTTAGGTGATAAAAAAATTGATTTTATTTCTAAAAACTTCTCAGATACAATCCAAAATGACAATTTACCAAAAGGGAATATTTTTGAGACATGGAAATTTCTCGACTTCGTCCGGAATGACAAAGTAATGCAAATTCCCGATGAAAATCATCAGCAGGTAAATGTCTTTGCCAATTCGTGGTGGATAGAGACAGACAAAATATGTCAGGCAACTGTGTCTTGCCGGAAAAATCCGGATGGAAGTTATGATTTCGAGATGGTGGTAGAGTTTTGGTCGCAGCGTGTGTTCTACGTTGGAGTTATAATCTCGATAATTTCGCTGTTATCAGCTATACTTTATTTGACTTTTAAAAGATTCAGCGGTATATTACGAGCAAGTCTGTAATTTATGGAATCATTATTTTCAAAATATTCTCAGAAATTTATACCACTAATACTTGTAATAGGTGTAGTATTAATAGGCGGGTATATGCTTGTCAGGAAAGGCGTCATCAATCTTCCTAATAAAACCAACAGTAATCTGGTGGATGTAAAAAAGACTACTCTAGCTCAATTACTTTTTAGCGGTAAAGAATATAAATTATCATATAAAGATGTGGATAAGGCTAATCTGGTAGATATCGCTTTATATGATAAAACCGAGCAATGGCAGGGATCGGGAAGCATAGAAGATGATGTAATTTTCGGAGGAAATGTCATGTCTATAATCGATCGGGACAGGCAGAAATCATCGGCAATCCTCTTAAAAAATCTCAATCTAGCCGGAGTGGATAATATAAAATTTATAGTTAATTATAAAAGTGATGCAGAAAATGTCGAAGCGCTAAATTTGTATTTTGGCAATAAAGATAAAACCAGCTTTTTCCGTTTTCCCATATCCAATCTTAAGGCAGGAATGAACTATTTTTCCATCCCCAAGAACAGATTTTTTTTAGTGGAGGGGCAGGACGCGGACGCTGCAAAAACAGGGACGAAATCAGCCGATAAAGGAAAAGCCAGTTGGGATAAAATAGAACGAGTCGAGTTGGAACTTATCTCCCGACCCGGTAGCAAGGTATTTGCCGATGTAGGCTGGATAAGGGGTGAAAAGGAAGATATGTTTACTCCCGATTGGAATTGGGATGGGGCTGAACATTTCTTAAATTTATCTCATACCCAGGATGGGAAGCTAGCTCTCAGAATCAGATCTGTCGGCCGTGGTTTGGCCACGCTTCGTCGGGTCGGCAGCGTGAATAACTTTACCTTCAGCGCTAAAATGACGAGTTTCAAGGAAGGCTTTGTCGGTCTCTTTTTTCGGGGGGATTATAAAACCGGACTAGGTTATTTTTTGTCGATTGGGGGTATAAGAACCAGTGACTGGACACTTTCAAAAAACTATTTGGTAGGACAAACTGCCAAAACAGAACTGCTACTCAAGGGGCAACTCGGAAATTATGAATTTACCAAAGATCAGCCGTTTTGGTTGAAAGTATCGGCAAATGGAGATGTTATCGCCATCTATTTTTCCCTGGATGGAACAAATTATACCAAACTAGGTGAAGTTGCTGATAGTTCTGTAGGTTCAGGCGGAGTAGGAATACAATCTGCCGGAGGAGCTGCAATTTTTGATGATTTTGAATTATCCCTGAAATGATTTCTCCCAAAACTGCCCAAATCTTAAAATATTGCGGATTATTTCTAATTCTTCTTATTTTTCTTTCTTTTGAACTCTCTGTTACCTTGACTGTTTCTTTTTATCTGGTGTTAAATAGCAGAAATTATACGAAGTTATTGATAGTTTCATTAGGTATATTTCTTGCAGATGTTATTTTTAGGAATTTTGACATAAGTATCCGTTTTATCTCTGACTTAGCGCTTGATTCATACATATTGTTGTTGATTTCACTATTTATATATCTCAAATCACAACCCCGAATTGTCGAATATTTTAAAAAATTAAACATAAGCAGCAGGAAAATATTTTCCATAAATTCGCTATTGATGTTAGGAGTAAGTTCAATCTTTAGTTTACTGCTCGCGCCTATTGTCGGGATACCTTTTGCCGTTATCAGCGGCTATCTAACTTTTTCTTATTTATCCAAGCACTTCGAAGGAAGGTATGCTTATGCTGCGGGGTTGTTCTTTTTATTTTTCAGTCCATTTTTTATTATGGCTAAAAAAGATAATATTTCCGAAAATTTGGCGATAATAAGTTTTTATTTACTAATAATCGGAACAGTACAGGAAACAGTCAGATTGGTGCAGAAACGTCGAGAAAAGCCGGATGGTATGCTAAAAATTACCGAGAAAAAAAGCCGCACACAAGAGGCTGTCAATAAGGATGTTTTGAAAGACTCAGTGGAACGCGCTAAGTATTTTGCGTTCCGTATGCCGAAAATCAATTTCGGCTTGTCGGAAAAATTACGGCCGGTTATGAAACTTATCGTTATTGCCGGTATTACAGGATTACTGAGTTTTGCGGTTATAAGTACAATTATCACTCCCAAAACCCAAAAAATGAACCCGACCATAACCACAGAACCTTCTGTTTCACCGACTATTCCGACTCTAACGATCGATACAGGATTAGAATTAATGGTGGAAAACGGTACGGAAATTTCCGGTTTGGCCGCCTCAACCGCTGCCAGGCTGAAAAATGCAGGATTCAAAAATGTAGATTCCGGAAACGCTGCCAGAAGCGACTATAAGAATTGGGAGATGATACTCAAAAAAGATGATCCAGCCTTAGTAAATCACATAAAGAATATCTTAAGATTGGAAATACTCACGGTAAATAAAGCATCGGAAAGCGCAAAATTTGATTTAGTAATTATCGCCGGTAGTGAATTGCCCTAATGAAGAAATATAATCATTTACTGTCATTTTTTATATTTTTTGCCCTCGCGGCAGTCATCACTTTTCCGCTGGTAAAATCGGGCTATATACTGACTTTGGATGCAGTAATTACTCCTAAAGTAATATTTGCTCCCTTAACTTCCTCGTCTTTTATTTATCAAAACATTCTGGCGGTTTTGAATCTTTTCATGCCTTCTGACTGGATAGAGAGAATTATTTTATTTCTCATTTTTTTCCTGTCGGGCTGGGGAATGTACCGGTTTACAGATAAAAACTTGAGGTTTGCAAGGTATTTTGCCGGTATATTTTATGCAATTAACCCATTTGTTTATGAAAGGGTGATGGCAGGGCATTGGCAGCTTTTATTGGGATACAGTATTTTTCCGTTTGTTGTGACATCAACTCTGAATTATTTTCACGACACCACTAAAAAAAACACGGTGTTATTAGCCATCATGGCAACCTTACTTTTTAATATTGCGATACATTATTTGTTGATTTTTATAGTTTTTTTCATCACGATGGGAGTCATTAATGCCTATTTTCATCGGAGCAACAAGGAAAAATTAACTCAAATAGCACACCAAACGATTTTTTTTATCGTTATGACCCTCGTTTTAAATGCTAATTGGATCATATCTTCTATATTAGGCGTTTCTGACATTTCACAATCAATCAAGTATTTTGCGAGTGGGGACCTTATTTCTTTTCAAAGTGTAGCTGATACCCATTTGGGTCTGATATTTAACCTTCTTTCCGGTTACGGGTTTTGGGCTGAAGTCTATCACTATTTCATCCTTCCCAAAGACATCATATTTTTTTGGCCGATTTTATCTCTGGCAGTAATACTGGTCTTCGGAATCGGTGTGTATAGTTTCATCAAAGAAAAATCAAATATCCCAATATTAATGACCTTAACGGTACTGTTCTTGCTGGCCTTGGATATTGCCGGAGGCATTGCTTTAAATTCGTTTAACCAACAATATTTTTATCTGTATGAAAAATTTCCCTTATTTTACAGTTTGCGTGAACCGCAAAAACTGATAGGTATAGTTATGTTTTGCTATGCCTATTTTGGAAGTTTCGGACTCGCGAAAATTACAGCGAATATAAAAGGTAAAATGAAATTTATCGCCTTAAGTTTTTTTATTCTTCTTCCTTTTATCTACACGCCAACTGTTTTTGGGGGATTTTGGGGACAGCTAAAACCGGTTAATTATCCTGCTTCTTGGGAAAAAGTAAATCAGATTTTAAAAGAAGATAAAAGCGATTTCCTGACCCTATTTTTTCCATGGCACCAGTATATGAGGTTTAAGTTTGCCAATGACAGAGTCGTTTCCAATCCGGCGCTGTATTATTTTGATAAGCCCTTACTTTCTTCACAGAATTATGAGACAGCATCTCTTTATACTCATGACACCAGGCTGGAATCTCTGCATGTGGAGGGGCTTTTGAGTATTGAAAAAGAAGGTGTGAATCTGCTTGGAGATACAGTCGAAGGAAATTTACCATGGGGGGAATCTTTGTCGCCGATCAATGTGAAATATATAATATTATCAAAAGATGATGACTGGGTCAGATACAAATTTTTGGATAAACAGCAGGATCTGACTAAAGTTTATGAGGATGATGATCTTGTGTTTTATCAGAATGTGAAATGGGAAGCAAAAGATAAACAGTTAGAGGAAATTAAGTTCGATGAGGCTCTTGAGCCTTTAGAGTAATATAATATATTTTCGTGGAGCCGAGAGCGGGAATCGCCAGGTACTATTCAGCGCCTGGCAGTCGGATACCGACTGGTATCCGACGAACACATGAAAATTTCTGACTAAATTTCCAGTGTAAACCCATGGCCTCACTAAAAATTTGCTAAATTAATTTTATGAGCCGTCGAGGGGAATCGAACCCCTGACCTAGTACTTACCAAGTACTCGCTCTACCACTGAGCCACGACGGCTAATTAAGGCTCATAAAAGCAAATTTTCAGTGCGCTCGGACTTTATCCCGATGAAAATCGGGGACTGAGCCGCGTCGGCAAATCCGTATAAATAGTTTCTGTATTCTACAAGATAAATTGGCGTTACTCAATATGGGGGATTTATACTAAGCCATGTTCCCTCAAATAGCGGGTAATCGAATCAGGAGTGGGAATTAATCCGCCATCAAGAAGTAGTCGTCCATCATTTAGAGGTGCTGAGCCTTTTCCGCCAAGCCAATGCAAATGTCCGGGTTGTGGAGCCACATCTCTATAATAAGGATCTGTGGTCAGAGAGGCGATAATCTGCGCGCCAACTCCTTGTGGATTTGGTTCCTGATTGACGACGATGATGTCGCCTTTTCCATTCCCCAAAAAATTTCTGACTTCCTGATGGGGAAACGGGCGAAGAGATTGGATTCCAAGATGACCAAAACCATCTGCCCCAAGGGTCTGTATCGTGCTTTTGACAGTATTTGTTGCGGGGCCATAAGTAAGAAAACGGGGCTTTCTTTCTTCTCCGGGAAGAAGTACCCGTGCATGTCCCGGTTCAATTAAACCAGTTCCAACTTCAAAGTCCATAGCATTGTGTGATCCTAAAAGAGTTCCCTTATCGACCATAAGAATCCAGGGATTATTTTCATGAAGCAGGCAGTATAAAAGCATTTTATAAGTCCATTCCGGGTCAGTGGCATAAAGCAGATCAACCGATTCATTAATCTGATTCACTTTACCGGCAGGATCATGCGAGTGCATGACGCCCCCGCCCGGTACAGCACCGCTTAAAAGAAGTGCGCCCATTGGTCTTGCGATAGCCCCTCCGGTTGTATTAAAAACACTGCCGAGGATATGATATGCAGACCAGGCTTCCAAGAAATAATCAGCATATTGGGGATCATAAAAAGGCCTGAGAGCATGATTTATTTGAGAAGTTGCAGAGGTCGACATGCCAAGAAGCCAGGATACCATGACACGCTCGGCGATGGCAGTGTTGGCAAATCTATGGGGATAATCCCCAAACTGTTCCCACAATCCCTGTTCTTGGGTAAAATATCCTCCATCATGATGAATTTGTCCTGCATGTACCCCCTTTCCTTTATAAATGTCTGTTCCGAAAAGCAGTACATGTGGATTTTTCTCCATAGCGTGCCTTAAAGCTAACCTTATTGCTTCGGCTCCGGTCAGTTTCAATCTTTCTGTGGAATGAATAATATGCGGTGGAAGAGGGGTTTCAATTCGTTGGTACATTAGTGCGGTAGCCGGATCCGGCCTTGGTCTTGCCATTACCTCAGCAATTATACCCTCGACCCTTTGGGTTGCCGCTTCTCTCCAAACAGTTTGTTCTTCATCTTCCAGATAACCGTCCTGTAACCATGATGCCAGGGTTTCACTGACAGGATCGGCAATTGAAGCCAGAAGATTATCCATTTCGAGCCTCGCTTCCGGACTTAAGGAAATTGTCGCCAGAAAATCTTTCAGGCGTTGAAACAAGGCAATTTGATTGTCACCTTTGGACGGCCTTATAAGTCTGTTTGTTAAAAAATCATCGAATAACTGTCTTTGTGTGTCTGTATCTTTCAAATGATTTCTTTCTCTCTCCAGAATACTCTTGGCATGGAAAATTGCCTCTGCGGTCAGGTGGTCGCCATGTTGGCTGGAGTGGGGCAGAAGCCTTCTTGTACGGCTTTGGATTATTGTCGGACCTGCGTCCTGCAAGGCTCGAAGTGTCGCAAATCTGACAGCCATAAATATTCCATCTGCGTCAAATTCTTTGATGTCAATTCCGGGAATACCGAAGCCATGTCCGGTAGTCCAGAGTGCGTCAACTGCGTGTACTTCTCTTTGTTCCACACCAATTGCCACCCCATTATCCTGAATAAGATTAACGGTTGGCGTTCTCATGTTTGCCTGAGGTGCTAGGGAATCTATGAGTCCCGGCAAAGCTCCGTCACCCAGGCTAATTAGAACTGCGGCGCCTGTATTTTCAAGCTGGACGTTACGATAAGCATCAGCCCTTCTGGGACCGTCAAATTTAATACCCAGTTCTTCCATTTTCCGACGCCTTAGGCCGTCAGCATGTCCTGCTGCGGGTACAATATGACCGCCGACATTGGCTGTGCCCGGGAAAACCGAAATTTGACCATTATTATCAACTTTTAAATTCAAGGGAAGTTCGCGTCCGGCTCCTCGGGTTGCTCCTTCTACCCGGGCCAGCTCAGCCACAGCTTCGGCTATGGTCATCAGGCTTCCATCAGGATCATCTCGGTCATCGCCCAAATTGACCGTCAAAATGTGGTCACGGTAGTAGGGGGCAATAACAGCCTGCCCGTTTAATTCCTGGGTGGTCTGGCGAAGTGCATAATGGGCGACTGCTTGCGAAAGTTCAGCGCCTCTTGAGCCAAGATAGATAACAGGACCGCGCTTTTCCTGTGTTGACACTCTTTCTCCGACTTGTTCCAGATGCTCATCAAGTATCCGGGCTGTAACCAAGTTTTGCGCCAGTTCACGATGGATTTGCCTTCCTTGTTCCTCTCCAAAAAGACGGTCGATCGTCTGAAACCGGCAGTATGCATGAAGGGCAGCTTCCGCAGGCTCCATCTCCCAGCGAAACCGGTTGCTTTCTCTGGCAATTCTGTCGAGTAACGACGGGGTAAATCTGTCATAGAGAAACTGTTGCAGTGGTTGTGGAGTTTCAGCGCCGGTAAAAAGCGTTACTGCTTCTCTGAGGAAATTTCCAGCTCGGGTTGGGTCAAATGGCGCTTCGCGGTCAAAAATTGCCCCTGATAAAATGTCTGCGATAACGACTTTTGTTTCGTCTGCAATATGAGGAGCGTGTAAAGCTCCAAGGAGAAACGAATCATATCTGGCATCCTGCACTATTTGATCTAAATTTTCCGGAGGCGATAAAAAAGATTCAGCAGGTTGTGTTTGTAAAGATGGCGCGCCCCAACAAGCCTCTACAACTAAATTCCATTGATCATCGGGAAAGGGAGCTTTAGGCCCCCAAGCAAGGTCTGCAATACCACCTGGTGTTGTTGGTTGTGCCTCTAGTGTCATCAGTCTAGAGCAGGATTAAATTGAATTTTAAATCTAACTTAAATAAAACTCAAGACACAAGAATTAAATCAAAAACTACCCGTCGGAGTAGGTGAAGGCCGATTTCTTTTAGAAGTAGGCTTAGGACTTGGCGGTAAAGGAGTATTGGATGGAATAACTTGAGTGGTTGGAGTTGGTAAAGGAGTTAGCGTAGGCGTAACGGATGGCGGAGCTGGAGAAAGGGTAGGAGTTAGAGACGGTAAAGTATTAAACTTGCTGAGCATAACTGCCAGTTGTGCTCTGGTCAAATTATCCAAGGGACAATACATATTCGCTTTACATCCGGAAATGATCTCAAAATCATTAAATTGTAATATCCAGTCAGCTGACCAATAGGTTAATGGTACATCGTTGAAGGGTGATGTATTATGCCGGTTAGGCTGATAAGCACTTCCATAAAACGTTCTTAAGAATAAGATAGGAATCGTATCTCTAGTCACCAGATTCTCAGGACAGTAGTTATGTTCATCACATCCTGCAGTGATGCCTTTGTTAGATAAATCCTCTATCCAGGAGGCAGCCCAATAATCTTTGGCAATATCATTAAACTTGATTCCTGAGGCCGGAGGCGGTGTATAGCTTGGTCCATATTTGCTCTTGAGAAGATAGACAGCAATCTGTGCGCGAGTGACTGTATTATCCGGACAAAAGGCAGGCTGTGACTGCGGGGGAGATATTCCAGCACACGGGGATATTATTGCCGTTGGGTACAAAGCATCAATTGGTACTTCCGCCCAGTGGTTCCATGGGACATCATTATAAAATTTAGGCGTGGCAGTCGGCGGCGGAGGCAAGGGGATATTGACGGTTATTGGCGCGGAAATATTGCCGGCGGCGTCGAAAGCCCTGATAAATAGAAAATTATTACCAAAGGTGTATGCCGGATCAGATTTATAATTCAGACTTGTATTGTTATTGATAATGTATTTTCTATACCAAAGACTAGGTGCGCTATCAATGCTGTTTGAATAACCCCACTCAAAACCATGGATAAGACTGTCAGAATCAAGCATATTAAAATAAACAAGCCCATTGGAAAAATCGGTATGATCGAGTAGCATAGCAGGAGCTGTTTTGTCCTGATGTGCGGATATATAATTCTTATATAACGGGCTTATATAATTCATGTCATCAGTACTGGCTGGAGTAACGTATCCTATTTCTCCCACTCTTTTTCTTTCCTGCATAGTATTCATAGCGAGTCGGAAATTACCCCAATTATCGTTTTTTGTTGTCCAGAAAGGAAAAACCCTCTGGACTTTAAGTGTTTTATCAATCCGGATTTTATCAAGTAGAGGTTTTAAAAAATAATCAAAGTAATTTTGATACTGATAATTATATGCCGGATCCTGCTCGCTGACAGCTGTAGTCATCAATAATCCGAATTCAGTTATCCAGAGGGGTTTGTCCTGTTCTCCGATATAATTCATATACTCCCTGAAATAATTTATTCTGTCGACCGCTTGATTTAGTGCGGTTTTTAATGACTCTATATTATTAGGATCAAAACCAGCCCTCATATCATCATCAGGATAGTCATGTATATTGTAAATATCTATTGGAGCCAAAGTGCCGAATTGAGTTTGATATTCGTAATTAAATTTGTCAATCCAGCCGTAGGTAAAACTATCCCATCCGCTTCGATGATCGTCGAAGCCTTTCAAATAATCTACAATCTGGTGGGAATTAGGCGAGTGAAGCCCCCCGATCATTACCTTGGCGGTAGGATCCCATTTTTTAATCTCCGTATAAAAAGCATGGTACCATTTGGCGTAATCTTCCGGCGAAGTATAGGGATACCAATCAGGTTCATTACCAACAGACCAAATCTTGCCTTTTTGACCTTGGTTAAGGATCAAATCATCTATTACGCTAAAGGAAGTAAGTACCGGATTTCCTGGCAGACCGCTGGCATCATATTGAAGATGGCAAACCCAATCCGAATTATATCGACTCCAATTCGAACAGGCCCTACTACCTTCATCATCAATTTTTCCCACCATTAAAAATGTTTCAAATCCTGCTGTTTCAGCGCCTGTATCCCTGCCCCAGCCATAATAAGATCCAGCCCCCAGCAATCCAGCCCGATACCGGTCTCCGCCAACTCCCCACATCCGGTCTTTTGAGGTAATAATCGGAGGAATATTTACTGCAGCCCGGCTCCGCGTTTCCTGTTTGTTGTCTTTTTGCGAGATGAGGATGGCGGTAATTATCGTGAGAATAACTAAGATAAGGAGTATTAATAGATTGACAATGGTAAATACTTTTTTGAAAAATTTTCTCATCCATCTTTATTAAAGACAATTATGCCGGAGATGTCAATGAGAAAAGTTCTACCTACTTCAGGAATTTTTCAATATTTTCCAGATGCTCCTCGTAAGTTTTAGAACAGTGGATCCTTTTGGCGCGGTCATGGAGATAAAAAATGCATTCTGTTTCATCAGGATAAACAGCAGCTTTCAGAGATGATAAAGACGGACTGGCAATAGCGGTGGGGGGAAGGCCAAAGTTTAAATAGGTATTGAAAGGTGAATCGATCTTGTGATCGGCGGGGCGGACAACAGGCCACCAGTCTCTTTCTGAACCGATGATATATTGAGTAGCAGCATCAATCTGCAGTTTCATTTTTATGTCCAGCCTGTTCCAGATAATTCCGGCAATTAGGGCTTTATCCTCGTCTCCGCCGGACTCCCTTTCGATGAGGGAGGCAATTTTGACCGCAGTGTCGATTTTGACATTTTGAGTCAACAAATCTTTTTGCATTTGAGCGTCAAATTTTTCGTTGAAATTATTGAGAAGCCTTTGGAGCATTTCAAGAGGAGTATAGTCGACATTCAGAAGATATGTATCGGGGAAAAGATATCCTTCCTTTGCGGATTTTAAAAACTCATCTTTCTGTGAGGCGGACCAGTCGAATTTTTTAGCGATTCTTTCCGCCACTTGTTCTTTGCGAAGGCCGGGTACTAAAATTATCCATTTTTGATAGGGGTGATGGAGAAGCGTATCGGCAACCTGGTATGCATTCATGTTATGCCGGAGCATAAAAGCGCCCGGTTCAATATTTCCGGGAAACTTTAAGATTCCTAAGACCAGATTGAACATGTTTTTTGAACGGATGAAATTTTGGGCTGATAATTTTTCGATGATTTCGTCCTGCTTCGTGTCAAGATTGATGACGAAACGGATTTTTTCAGAGGAGAGGGAAGTGGGGGAAAGAAGAAAGATCAGATAACCAATGATGGCTATAACAGTGATGAGTAAAATTAAAAAGACAAAAGACAGAGACCTCAATATTTTCATGGAAGATTATTTTAACATAACTCCTGAATAAGTTAAGATACATATGCGACATTGACGTATCGTGAAGTTGAAAGCTGGAGTTGTTAGAATACGCGGATTCAGGAGGTGGTCAACAATGCTCTCGAGTCTGCGGAAATATACTGCTGATGAACTTGCCCAGAAACGAATGGCAATGATTTCCTTTTATGATCAGTTTGGAGAAGCGGCAACCATACAAGCCTTTGGTGCAGATCGAAAAGTAATCAGTCGGTGGAGGAAACGGCTGACTGAATCTGGGGGAAAACTTGCGTCTCTTGCTCCCACATCTACCCGGCCCAAACACGTTCGACGTTCCGCTACGGATCAACGGATCATTGTCTGGATCAAAAACGAGCGGGAAACCCATCCCAATATTGGTAAAGAAAAACTCAAACCAGACTTAGATATTTTTTGTCAAAAGATAGGTATTCCCACGGTATCTACCTCCACCATTGGCAACATCATCAAGCGGCACCACTTCTTTTTCCAGAAAACGGGAAAAGCCTACCACATTCCGGGTGGCGCGTGGGCACAAAAGGAGACGAGAAAGAAGAAACGACTCCGGATCAAACACAGTCCAAAACCTGATGACTACGGCCATATTTTGTCTGATACCGTAGAAAAGATTGTCGATGGAACCAGGCACTACTTCATGAGTGCCATTGATGCCAAAATGAAGTTTGCCCTGACCCTGAAGTACAAACAGATCACCGCTACAAACATGAAGGATTTCTACCTCCGGTTCAAGCAGGTCTACCCAGGCAGGATTATGGTCTGGCAAACAGACAATGGATCAGAAAACCTGGGCGTATTTGATCAACAATTGGAAGCTGAAAAGATTCCGCATCTCTTCATATATCCCAGGTGTCCAAAAATTGACACATTTATTGAGCGGTACAACCGAACGCTCCAGGAAGAGTTTGTGGATTATCATTTGGATACTATTCATGATGACCGGCTGTTTACTGAAAAACTGGTCGAGTGGAATCTTTATTATGACTGTAAACGACGGCATCACAGTTTAGGACTCAAAAGTCCATTACAGTATTTTGTCGACAATGGGGGCATGTCGCAAATGTCCTTGACTTATACA
>CAYIFB010000003.1:0-18734 GCA_964362665.1 uncultured Gammaproteobacteria bacterium
AATTTCATCTTTTATGTTTAAATCTTTGTAATGCTTCGAATGTTGCGTAGACGTTGGATGCTTTATTATCAGTCCCCAGAATTTTGGAAACAATATCCCTTATCCCTGCCGCCTCAACCACTGATCTAACCGCTCCACCAGCTCTAATACCCGTTCCGGGAGGAGCTGGCTTGAGAATAATTCTGGCTGCTCCTTTTTTCAGCCTGATTTCGTGAGGTATAGTTGTATTGATAATCGGAACTTCGATAAGATGTTTTTTGGCATAAGCCGAGCCTTTTTTGATAGCTGATGCAACGTCTCCCGCTTTCCCAAGTCCTACACCCACTTTACCTTTTTTATCCCCGACTACCATCAGTACTGAAAAACCGATTTTGTTGCCTCCTGTAGTTTTTTTGGAGACACGGTTAACCTGAATAACTTTTTCTGTAAATTCTTCGTTCATATTAATTTTAAAATTTGAGACCTTTGGATCTCACTCCTTCGACCAGAGCTTTAACCCGACCATGATATTTGTAACCGCTTCTGTCAAAAACAACATCCTTGATTTTTTCGCTTATTAATTTATCTCCGATCATTTCGCCGACCATTTTGGCTTTTTCTATTTTTTTGGATTTTAATTTATTTTCCTGTAAATTCAGGTCGCTTACCGTAAAAAGTGTTTTATTTTTGACATCATCAATTACTTGAGCATAAAGATGCTTGCTCGATCGATAAACTGTCAATCGTGTTCTGGATTTGTCCCGATTAATTTTATTTTTAATTCTGAGTTTTCTTTTTTGTCTGTTTAGTCTGAAATTTGTCATATTATTTTGCTCCTCCAGCTCCTCCTACGGTTTTTGCGGCCTTGCCAAGTTTTTTACGAATGTGTTCACCCTGATATCTGATACCTTTTCCTTTGTAAGGCTCAGGCGGCTTTAGTTTTCTAATAGAAGCCGCAATTTCACCAACCATATATTTATCGGATCCACTTACTGTAATTTTATTTTCTGTTACTGAAAAAGTAATACCCTCCGTAGCTTTTATGATTACCGGATGAGAAAAGCCTAAACTTAAAGTCAATTCGCTGCCTGTAGTTTGTGCCCTGAAACCAACTCCAACGAGCTCCAGTTGTTTTGTCCACCCGTCTTTTACCCCTTTAACTGCATTTTGAATCAGAGTCCGGAAAAGTCCCTGTAAGGCTGTGGTCTCCGCTCTCTTATTTAAACTGACTTTAACCTCGCTTGGCGTGATCGACAGGATAACCTGGGGATGTATAGCCAGAGTCAGCCTGCCTTTTGGACCCACGACCTCCAATTGGTTGTTCTGATAAACCAATTTAATATCATTTTCTATAATTATTGGCTGTTTTCCAATTCTTGACATATATTTATTACCAAATTTTACAAATAATTTCTCCGCCTACTTTTTTGGTTTTTGCCTCTTCTCCTGTGATAAGTCCGAGAGGTGTGGATAAGATGACACATCCTAGTCCCCCAAGGACGCGCGGAATATTATTCCACTTCACATAAACACGGCGTCCGGGTTTGCTTACTCTGACGATTTGTTCTAATACTGCTTTTTTATCTTCATATTTTAAGACTGCGATGATTTTTTTCTTGGCTCCAGTTTCACTGACTGTCACCTTTGACAAATAGCCGTTTTGATATAAAACCTTTGCCAAAACTTCTTTGAGTTGGGAATAAGGGATAGAAACGTCTTTTCTATGAGACATATAACCGTTTTTCACCGTAGCTAATAAATCAGAGATTGGGTCGCTTGTCATATTACCAGCTTCCTTTCATAATACCGGGAAGTTCGCCGCGGTGGGCTTTTTCACGGAAACATAATCTGCAGAGACCGAATTTTCTCATAAAACCCCGGCTCCTACCGCATAGAGAACATCTGTGATGATCTCTGACTTTGTATTTTTGCTTTTTTTGAAATTTGACGATATCTGATACTTTTGCCATACGTAACTTTCTTTTTATTTATTTTTTACAAATGGTAAACCAAATATTTCTAAAAGTTTCATTGTCTGTTTTTTGTCTTTACCTGAAGTGACAATTGATATCTCAAGGCCTCTTGTCTTATCTACTTCGCTGTATTCGATTTCCGGAAAAACAATCTGCTCAGAAATGCCAAGGGAATAATTACCTTTTCCGTCAAAACTCTCTAAGGGAAGTCCCCGAAAGTCTCTTATTCTGGGAAGTGTAATTTTAATCAGTTTTTCTAAAAAATCATACATTCTTATTCCTCTTAAAGTCACCTTTACACCTATGGCATCGCCCTTTCTTAACTTAAAGGTAGAAATATCTCTTTTGGCATGAGTAACAATCGGTTTTTGTCCGACAATAACTGCAATCTGCTTCATTGTGTTTTCGATGGCATTTTTATTGGTCAAAGCTTCCCCCAAACTGACGTTGATGACAATTTTTAAAAGTCTGGGTAAAGCCAAAGTATTTTTGATACCCAGATCCTCTTTTAATTTAACAATTCCTTCTTTTTGAAATTTCTGATAAAAATTTTGCATATTATAACCTTCCTTGACATTTCCTACAAATCCTAATTTTGTCTTTAGCGCTTATCTGCCAACCTATCCTGGTCGGCTTACTACATTTTGGACATATCAAGGCAATATTGGAAAACAAGACCGGACGACTGAAATCAATAATCCCTCCCTGCTGTTTTTCATCTCTTTTCTTCATATGTTTTTTGTAAATATTCAGCCCCGGCAACAGTACTGATTCCTTTTTCGTGAATATCCGTTCGATTTTCCCTTTTTTTCCTTTATCTTTACCTGAGGTGATAATCACCTGATCACCTTTTTTAAATTTTATTTTATATGACATAAGATTCTTAATAAACTTCGGTTGCCATCGAAGCAATTTTATTAAAACCTAATTCTTTAACTTCCCGGGCAACAGGCCCGAAAATTCTTGTTCCTCTCGGATTTTTATCTGCCAAAGTATCAATTATAACAACAGCGTTATCGTCAAATCTGATATATGAACCGTCTTTACGTCTGGTTTCTTTTCTGGTACGAATGACCACAGCCTTTACAATCTCATGAGTCTTAACTATTCCCAGAGGATCAGCTTTTTTTACCACGCAGTTAATCATATCACCGACATATGCAATTTTTTTATTTCCTCTTCGGTAAACTTGGATCATGGTCAAAACATGTGCTCCTGAATTATCTGCGGCGATGATTTGGCTTCTTAATTGGATCATATTTATTTGAGAACTTCTACTACTTTATAATGTTTGTCTCGGGAAATTGGCCTTACCTGAACAATTTTTACCATCATGCCTTCTTTCAAATCCATACCCTCGAAATGAGCCTTATATCTTTTTTCACTTCTCATAACTTTTTTATAAAGAGGGTGAAGGCGCTGTTTTAATACTTCAACTACCACAGTTTTATTCATTTTTGCAGAAACTATTTTACCGCTTATTATTTTCATTTTAATTCCAACTCCTTTTGACGGATAAATGTTAAAATTATGGCTAAATCTTTTTTATGTTTTCCGATTAGATCAGTTTTTTTATCTTTGGCGGTAGTTTTTTCCACAGTAATTTTCGCGATATCCTTGTATATTTTGTCCGCCTGGGATAAAAGATCCTTTACGGATTTGCTTTTATGTTCCTTGAGTTCATTTTTTTTCATATCAAACTCTCTTTATGAATTTTGTCTTAATCGACAGTTTGTCGGAAGCTCCCCTTAAAGCTTCTTTAGCCATTTCTTCCGTAATTCCGCCCATCTCATAGACAATTCTTCCGGGCCGAACAACCGCCACATAATCTACTACATCACCTTTTCCTCCACCCATTCTAACTTCCGGAGGTTTGTCGGAAACAGGTTTATCAGGAAATATTCTGATCCAAACCCTACCGCCCTTTTGGGTATATCTGGTCAGAACTTTTCGTCCCGCCTCAATTTGACGGGAAGAAACCCAACCGGCACTAAATGCTTTTAAACCGTATTCTCCGAAAGTAATTACCGATCCTCTTTCAGAAACCCCTCCCATTTTTCCCCTGAACTGTTTTCTGTATTTTGCTCTTTTTGGTACTAACATATTTTTAATTTAAATTTTTTTACAAATCCATACTTTGACTCCGATATAGCCTGATTTTGTTAAAGAAGGTAAGGCCACAAAATCAATTTCTTCCCGGAGTGTTGACAGAGGTATTGAACCTCTTTTATAAGTTTCACGTCTCGAAATTTCAGCTCCGGCAATTCTCCCAGATAGAATGATTTTTACTCCTTTTGCTCCTGACCCCATAATTTTATCTAAAGCAAAATTTACTACCCTTTTATGGTTTAGCCTTTTTGCCAACTGATCAGCAATTTGAGACGCCATAAAGTAGGCAGATAAATTCGGTTCTTTAACGGGCTCAACTTTGAGATCAAGCTTTAGATTGGCTTTTTTCTCCACACGGCCAAATTTCTGACGGTGTGAATGTATAAGATCAGCTACATAATGCTTTATCTCATCCATTCCCTGGCCGCCTCGTCCGATAACCATACCCGGTCTGACGACATGGAGGATTACATTTATTTTATTTATCGACCTTTCTATCTCCACCTTGGTAATACCAGCCCTATGTAATTTTTCAAGTAAAGACTTTCTTATCTTGTCATCTTCTAAAACAAAAGTACTGTAACTGATTCCACTGGCATACCATCTGGAATCCCAGCCGAAAACTCCGCCTATTCTAAATCCTTTTGGGTGAATTTTTTGTCCCATATTCGTTTATTTTTTTATCTTGCTATCGTCGGTTTTTTTAATATCATCTGCCGGTTGAGCATTTTTATTTTTTTCAGCCGGCGGATTCAGCAATCTTTTGACCGTCTGGATTTCTTCTAGAACTATTTTGATATGAGAGGTTGGTTTTTTAATTTTATGAGCCATACCACGGGACACAGGCTGCCATCTTTTTAGAACAGGTCCTTTATTGACTGATATGGATCTTATAATCAGATTATCAGCATTTTTTTTAAGATTATTGACTGCGTTGGCTACTGCAGATTTAATAGATTTAGTCAACATTCTTGAAGCTTTCGTATTGGCAAATAAAAGCTTTTCGAGTGCCACTGTGGTATTTAAGCCGGAAATATTTCTGGCTGTCGATTTTACCTTTTTAGGTGAAACTCTCAAGTATTTGGTATCGGATATCATTGACATAATTTTATGTTTTTTCTAATATTCTTTTAGTAACCTGTCCATGACCTCTGAAGGTTCGGGTGGGCGAAAATTCACCTAATCGGTGTCCAACCATTTCTTCACTGACAAAAATTTCGATAAAGTTTTTACCGTTATGTATGGCAAACTTGTGACCTACAAATTCGGGAGGGATCTGACAGGCTCTTGACCAAGTTTTGATAGCATCTCTTTTTCCCGTATTTTTTTGCTCCATAACTTTTTTCAGGATTCTTTTATCTATATATGGTCCTTTTTTTGATGATCTTGACATATCTTATTTCCTTTTTTGAATAATATATTTATTGCTATACTTGTTTCTTTTGCGGGTTTTTTTGCCTCTTGCCGGCTTGCCCCATGGAGTTTTCGGGTGCATGCCTTCTCCACTTCTGCCTTCTCCTCCTCCATGCGGATGAGAACGCGGATTCTGTGCTGTTCCACGAACTCTGGGTCTTACACCTAATCTTCTGTTTCGACCTGCACTTCCAATTATTAGTGATTTAAACTCTACATTCGCAAGTTGTCCTATGGTGGCCAAACAATCATTAGCAATCTTTCTCACCTCGCCTGACGGAAGTTTGACATGTACAAATTTTTCCTCTTTGGCAAGAATTGAAGCAACCGAGCCTGCACCCCGAACTAATTGACCACCTTTTCCTTTATGTAATTCAATATTATGGATTGGTGTGCCAACAGGAATTTTCACAACCGGCAGACAGTTACCCGGCTTCAATTCCACGTCCCTTCCCGAAACTATACTGTCTCCAACCTTAAGACCGAGAGGCGCCAAAATATATCTTTTATCACCATCGATATAATTTATAAAAGCAATCTGAACATTGCGATTGGGATCATACTCAAAAGATACGACAGTACCTTTTACATTTAATTTCTGCCTTTTGAAATCAACATCGCGATAATACCTTTTCTGTCTGCCGCCAATATGCCGGGCGGTAATTTTACCAGTATTATTCCTGCCTGATTTTTTCGGCAATATTTTCATTAATGATTTTTCTGAATGTTGAGTTTTCTCTAAAATCATTTTGTTTGCCCTACTTCAAAAATTGATATTTTTTCTCCGCTTTTAAGCCGGACTCTGGCTTTTTTTCTATCCGGTTGTAAAACAGCTATTCTTTTTTTGCCCGCTGATCTTTTTTTTCCTTTAGTTCTTACGGTCGTGATTTTTGTCACATGGACGTTAAACATTTTTTCTATGGTCTTTCTGATGATATTTTTATCAGCTTTAACATCCACCTCAAATGTATAAACTCCACGAGCCGCATCACTAATTGATTTTTCGGTAATAACAGGTTTTTTTAATATTAAAGTTTGTTGCATCATACTTTTTTCTTAATGGTTTTTCTGACCTTTTTTATCGGCACGCTTTTACTTTTTTTTACTACTTTTTTAATTTCCGGGGTTTTTACGGTAGTTGATGTCTTTTTTTTAAAATAAACACTTTTTAGTGCTTCAACTGCTTCTTCCATCATTAAAAGGTGCGAGTGGGCAAGTATATCATACGGATTTAATAATTGCGCCTCCCTGACAGTAAGATTCTCAATATTTCTTCCGCTTAAATAAATATTTTTATTGTATTTATCAGACGCAAGAAGAATTTTGTTAGGCTTATGACCTTTTTCTGTGAGTTTTAAATCGGTCAAAATCTGATTTAACTTTTTAGTTTTTATTGACAATTTATCCAAACCTCTTACGATAATTAATTTTTTCTCTGCGTGTTTATCTGTCAAAGTGGCGAAAAGTGCTTGTTTTTTCATCTTTTTGGGAAATTCCAAAGAATAGTCCTGGGGGTGCGGTCCGTGGGCAATTCCTCCACCCACAAAAATCGGGGCCTTAATGTCTCCATGCCTAGCGCGGCCTGTTCCTTTTTGCCGGTATATTTTTCTGGTTGATCCTGTAACCTTCCCCCGGGATTTGGTTGACACAGTTCCCATCCTCTGATTTGCCAAATAAACCCTGATCGCCTGTGCCAATATTTGCGGGGATGATTTGACGGCAAAAATCTCCTTCGGGAGGAGAATTTTGGAGACTTTTTTTCCCTCTATGTTATAAACATCCGCCTCGAGTGTGGGTTTAGTTTCTCTTGTACTGGTTTTAGATGTTTTTTTTGGCATGACGATTTATTTAAACTGTTTTATTAATTATCAGCAAACCGTTTCTTGCTCCGGGCACCAATCCTTTTATTGTTAAAAGATTATGCTCATCATCAACTGTCACCACCTCAAGATTTTGTATTCTGACTCTCGTATGTCCCATCCTCCCTGCCATCCTTTTTCCTTTATATACTCTTCCGGGAGTAGTCGTCTGTCCGATAGAACCCGGTGCTCTCTCGCGGTCTGATTGACCATGAGTCCTAGGTCCCCCTTTGAAATTATGGCGTTTCACACCCCCCTGAAATCCTTTACCTTTAGTTGTTCCTGTGACTGCCACCAAATCTCCGGGTTTTAGTATATTTCCTGCTTTAATTTCTTCACCCGGCTGAAATTTGTTCATTTCTGATTCACTTTCCATTTGAAACCTTATTTCCCTTAAAAAACGGGGTGGATTTTTTTCCATCCCCGATTTTTTTAAATGTCCTCTTTGTGCTTGTGAAATAGTCTTAGCTCTTCTTTCTCCAAGTCCAAGTTGTATTGCATTATAACCGTCTTTTTGGACACTTTTAATACAAACCACATGAAGAGGTCCCGTTTTAATGTTGGTTACAGGTACTAAATTTCCCATCTGATCAAATATCTGGGACTGGTTTATTTTCGTTCCGATTATTGCGTTTAACATTTAAAGACAAAAAAATTAGCCCCGGATTATCGGGGCTTATTTTTCCCAAAATCCGAATATTTATTATAATTGGCGTTTAAACACGCTCATGATTTAATTTAATTATACTCGGAGTACGTATTAATTGCAAACTAAATATGCCTGTTTACATCTTAATTTCAATATCCACTCCGGCCGGTAATTCCAAATGCATCAGTGAATCTATAGTTTTATCTGTTGGTTCAATAATATCGATAAGTCTTTTATGAGTTTTTAGCATAAAATCTTCACGACTGTCTTTATCAGTAAAAGGAGAACGCCCTACCGAATAATGCTGCTTGTCAGTCGGTAAGGGAATTGGACCTACCACACGTGCTCCAGTCCTGATGGCCGTGTCCAATATTTTTTGACAGGAATCATCTATGACTCTCCCGTCGTATGCTTTTAAACGTACGCGAATTCTTCCCTTTGGCATTTTTGGATATATTCAAGGTAAAAAGTAAATTGCTGTCCGAAAGACAGCAAATTTACTTTTTACATGTTGAGTAATTATTTGATTATCTTGGTAATTGCCCCAGCTCCAACTGTATGACCGCCTTCTCTTATAGCAAACCTCTGTCCTTGCTCAAGCGCCACCGGTACAATGAGCTTGGCAGTCATTTTTGTACTGTCTCCCGGAACCACCATCTCTACCCCTTTAGGCAAAGTCACTTCACCGGTTATATCGGTCGTTTTAATATAAAATTGGGGTCTGTATCCGGTAAAAAATGGGGTATGTCGACCACCCTCATCTTTATTCAGAATATAAATTTCTGCCTCAAATTCGGTGTGGGGAGTAATACTGCCAGGTTTGGCAATTACTTGCCCTCTCTCGATCTGATGTTTTTCCATTCCCCGAAGCAAAAGCCCTACATTATCTCCGGCAATGGCTTCATCCATGGTTTTTTTAAACATCTCTACTCCTGTAACAACCGTTTTTTGAGTGGCTTTAATACCGACAATTTCTATTTCTTCATTAACTTTTATCTTCCCTCTTTCCACTCTGCCGGTAGCAACTGTTCCCCTGCCTTTAATGGAAAAAACGTCCTCAACAGGCATTAAAAATGGTTTATCTACTTCCCGTTTAGGTTCAGGAATATTTTCATCAACTGCTGTCATGAGATCTTCGATTGATTTGATGCCTTCGGCATCACCCTGAAGAGCTTTAAGAGCGCTTCCTCTGACGATCTTAATTTTATCCCCTTCAAAACCATACTTGGTTAATAGCTCACGGACTTCCATCTCTACCAAATCAAGCAGTTCTTTATCCTGCACCATATCAACTTTATTCATGAAAACAACTATTGCCGGTACGTTTACCTGCTTTGCCAAAAGTATATGCTCTCTTGTTTGAGGCATAGGTCCGTCAGGAGCAGAAACTACCAATATTGCTCCATCCATCTGAGCTGCGCCCGTAATCATGTTTTTAATATAATCTGCATGTCCCGGAGCATCGATATGAGCGTAATGTCTTTTTTCCGTTTCGTATTCACTATGGTGAACATTAATCGTCACGCCTCTGGCTTTTTCCTCAGGTGCGTTATCGATTTCTTCGTATTTTAAGGCTTTTGCTAAACCTTTTTGGGCTAAAACATGAGTTATGGCTGATGTTAGTGTGGTTTTTCCGTGATCGACGTGACCAATAGTACCGATATTAAGATGTGGCTTTGTTCTTTTATAAACTCCCGTTGCCATAAATAATCTCCTTTCCTGAGACTGGTTTAATTAATGTTTATTAAATAATTTTTATTAAACTAAGAAAATCTTCCACTTAAAATGGAGCAAAAGGATTATACACTATGAAATTTTTCCATGCAATAGGATGGAAAACTTATACTTTTGCCGCCACAATTTTTTCTGTGATATTTTTGGGAACTTCCTCATAATGAGAAGGCTCCATATAATAAGATGATCTTCCTTGCGACAGGCTGCGAATTGTAGTAGCGTATCCTGAAAGTTCCGATAATGGTACCATGGCAATAATGATTGTCACGGTACCTCGTTTTTCTGTGCCCATAATCTGCGCCCTTTTGCTGGAAAGATCGCCGATAATTGTTCCCATAAACTCATCAGGTGTTGTCACTTCCACCTTCATAATAGGCTCAAGCAAAATAAGTCCTGCTTGTTTTACAGCAGACTGCAGAGCCATGCTTCCTGCAATTTTAAAAGCTATATCTGACGAGTCAACATCATGATAGCTTCCATCATAAAGGGTGACTTTAATATCTGTCAGGATATAACCTGCTAAAACACCTTTATCCAAAGCTTCCTTCACCCCTTTTTCCACAGACGGAATAAACTCATTGGGAATTGCCGCTCCCTTAATCGCATCTTCAAATTCAAACCCCTCACCTCTGTTTTTGGGTTCAACCCGAAGCAAACAATGTCCATACTGTCCCCTTCCTCCGGTTTGCCTGATATACTTACCCTCACCCTGCGCCTTGGCTTTGATGGTTTCTTTATAAGCTACCTGAGGCGCTCCGACATTGGCAGCAACTTTGAACTCTCTTTTCATCCGATCAACCAAAACATCCAGATGCAGTTCTCCCATACCCCAAATGATGGTTTGTCCTGTTTCCGGATTTGATTTTACTTTAAAAGTCGGGTCTTCCTCAGTCAGTCTTTGCAAAGCCATGCCCATTTTTTCCTGATCTATTTTGGTCTTAGGTTCAATTGCCAGTGATATCACAGGCTCCGGAAAGGAAATTTGTTCCAGAAGTATCGGGTGAGCTTCATCGCAAACCGTATCACCTGTCCCGGTATCTTTAAATCCTACTATGGCCACAATTTCCCCTGCATAAGCCTCGCTAATATCCTCTCTTTGATTTGCATGCATAAGAAGAATCCTGCCGATTCTTTCCTGATTACCATGAGCAGGATTATATGTATAGGAACCGGAACTTAATTTGCCGGAATAGACGCGGATATAAGTAAGTTTACCTACATGAGGGTCAAGTTGAACTTTAAAAGCCAGACCTGAAAACGGATCATCCGCATTGTTTTTTCTGAATTCCTCAGCTTTTGTTTTAGGATTAACTCCTTTAATTGAGGCAACATCAAGAGGAGATGGCAGATAATCGACAATGGCGTCAAGCAAAGGCTGGACACCTTTGTTTCTCAAAGAGGTTCCGCAGTAGATTGGCACTAATTTATAGGCAATGGTGGCTTTTCTTAAAACCTTTTTCAATTCCTCGATGGTCGGCTCTTTCCCCTCCAGGTATTTTTCCAAAAGACCGTCATCCTGTTCGCAGATCTGCTCGATCAACTTATGACGGTACTCTGTGACATCTTTTTTCATATCGTCCGGTATCTCATCCTTGATATCATACTCTGCCCCTAATTCATCACTTCCCCAGATCAGACTTTTTTGCGTCAAAAGATCGACAACTCCCGTAAATGAATGTTCTTTACCTATCGGAAGTGTCATGATGGCAGGATTTGCTCCGAGCCTGGATCTGATCATGCCAACTGTTCTGTGGAAATCGGCTCCCAGTTTATCCATTTTATTAATGAAACAAATTCTGGGCACATTATATTTATCAGCCTGATGCCAGACAGTTTCTGACTGGGACTGCACTCCTTCTTCAGCATCCAATACTGTTACCCCGCCGTCCAGAACCCTGAGTGACCTCTCCACTTCAGCTGTAAAGTCTACGTGCCCGGGAGTATCAATGATATTGATCCGCAAACCTTTCCAAAAAGTGGTGGTTGCCGCCGCGGTGATCGTGATGCCTCGTTCTTTTTCCTGAGGCATCCAGTCCATCTGAGTTGTCCCTTCGTCTATATCTCCGATTTTATATGATTTTCCGGTGTAATATAGAATGCGTTCGGTGGTCGTGGTTTTGCCCGCGTCGATATGGGCGATAATTCCGATGTTGCGGATTTTATCAAGGGGAACATTTCTATTTTTGGTGACTATTGCCTGTCCTGCCATAGATTTTTACCTTTACCACCTGAAGTGAGAAAAAGCCTTGTTGGCTTCGGCATTGCGATGCATCAGGTCTTTTTTTCGGATCGCTTCTCCGGCATTATTATATGAATCAACAAGTTCTGCCGCCAATTTTTCGCCGAAAGTATGATACTCTTTACTGGAACGGGCGTGTGCGGCATCAATTATCCAGCGGATAGCCAGTGAAATTCTTCTCTCTCCCCGTACTTCTGTTGGAACCTGATAAGATGCTCCTCCAACACGCCTTGATTTGACTTCCATTTTGGGACTGACGTTTTGGATGGCTGTTTGAAAAATTTCCAGAGGATCTAATTTTTGTGTTTCGATTCTTTTAAGGGCATCATAGACAAGTTTCTGTGCGGTTGATTTTTTGCCGTTTTTCATAATATTGTTAATAAATTTTGCCAGCAATTTGTTGTCATAGAGAGGCTCCGGTTCTATTGGTCTGTTTTTTATTTTTCCTGTTCTTGACATAAAATTTTAAAATTTAATAATAATTTTACGCAGCCGGCGAAGCTACTGGAGCTTGAGGCGCGGCAACAGTTGTTTTTACTCCAGCCGTAGCTGATAATTTAGTGCCGTACCTTGAGCGTCCTTGTTTTCGTCCAACTACCCCCTGCATATCATATTTCCCCCTCACAATATGGTATTTCACACCGGGTAAATCTTTGACGCGTCCGCCTCTCACTAAAACTATGGCGTGTTCTGTCAATTCATGTCCGATACCGGGAATATAGGCAGTCACTTCCTGTTTGTTGGAAAGCCTGACTCTGGCAACTTTTCTTAAGGCAGAATTAGGTTTTTTCGGCGTCATGGTTTTCACCAGTGTGACTACACCCCGTTTAAAAGGAGCAGCCAATTGTTTCATTTCGCGGTCTTTAGCGTTAAAGTATCTTCTTAAAGCCGTAGCTTTAATTTTTTTCGCTGTTTTTCTTCGACCTTTATTTATCAGTTGGTTAATTGTTGGCATTTTGTTTTATTCCCAAAAAATTTAAGATAGTATCACTAATTTTTGGGTAAAATTCCCGCGGTTATAAAATTAATTAGCTATCCTTGCCCTGTCCGCAGATACCGGAATAAGTCTGCCGATTATAACATTTTCTTTCAGACCCAACAAGTTATCTTCCTTACCCTGTAAGGCAGCATCAGTCAGTACCGTAGTTGTTTCCTGAAAAGAAGCTGCAGATAGCCATGATTCGGTATATAAAGAGGCACGGGTAATTCCTAATATAACCACTTTAGCTGTGGCTGGTTCTCCTCCTTCAGCCAGTATTTTGGCATTTTCTTCTTCAAACCGCCTTTTATCTATCAATTCTCCCGATAAGAGAATCGTATCTCCTGCAGTTTCTATCCTGACTTTATCACTCATTTTTCTAATTATTACTTCAAAATGCTTATCATGAATAGGAATTCCCTGCGACTCATATACTCTTTGGATTTCTGTCATGAGATACTTTTGTGTTCCCACTAAATCTCTTATCAAAAGGACTTCTTTGGTATCTAAAGGTCCGGTAATAAGTTGGTCACCTGTAGCGATAAGATCACCAGTTTTTACCAGAATTTCCGATCCCTTTGGAACGATATAACTTCTTTCCTCAACAGGTTTGATGCCTAAACTCTTGATAATGATTTTTGTTCCGTCTTCTGTATCTTCAATTTTAACTTTTCCGGCAATTTCAGCCAGAGGCGCATGCACTTTTGGAGTCCGCGCTTCAAACAGTTCTTCTACTCTGGGAAGTCCCTGTGTGACATCCAAACCGACAATTCCTCCTGCATGCCTCACTCTCATTGTCAATTGGGTTCCTGGTTCACCAATGGATTGGGCAGCGATAATACCAACAGGTGTACCGATTTCTACATATTTTTTATTTGATAAATCAATTCCATAACATGAGGCACATAAACCATAAACCGATTCACAGGTCAGGGGGGATCTTACAATAACACTCTCTACTTCTTTTAGAAGAGGCAATTTATCTTCTGTGATTAGTTCGCCTTTTTTCAAAATTGTTTTCTTGGATTTTGGCTTAAACACATCCATCGCCAATATTCTTCCCAAAACTCTGTTTTCAAATAAAGCCTGTCTTTTGTCAGAACGGACGATTTCAATACCCTTTACGGTTTGACAATCTTCTTCTCTGATAATAGCATCATGGGCAACATCGATCAGTCTCCGGGTCAAATATCCGGCGTCAGCGGTTTTAAGAGCTGAATCTGTCAGTCCCTTTCTGGAGCCGCGGGTTGATGTAACATATTCAAAAATAGACAATCCTTCCCGATAATTTGATTTTGTCGGCAGTTCGACAATTTTGCCCAGCGGATCAACCACCAATCCTTTAATGGCTGATAACTGTTTTAACTGATCTTTTGAGGCTCTAGCTCCTCCTGAATTAATGATAATTTTTACAGGATTGTCCAAACTCATAGATTCCCAGGTTTTATCAGCTAAATCTTCCGTAATATCGATCCAAATTTCGTTTTCCAGTCTTTTTCTTTCTTCATCAGTGATTAAACCCTGCTGGTAATTTTCTTCGACCTTTTTTATTCTTTCTTCTGCCGCTTCCAGCATAATTTTTTTCTCAGGAATTATCTTATTATCAAACACCGACACTGAAACTCCACCAGCAAGTGTCGCTCCTAAAAATCCCAAATTCTTAAACTTATCAATTAATGCAGCCACTTCTTCCTTGGGATAAAAATCATAGACTTTTGTTACCAGGGTTTTGATAGTAGCAGCTTTAATAGGTTCATTAAAGAATCTCATATCAGGCGGAAGAATCTCATTTAAGAAAACACGCCCGACGCTAGTTCTGGTTAATTTACCGTCAATATTTACATTGATAGGTTGGCGTATTCCAATTCTTTCCGACTGATATGCTTGAATGGCATCTTCTCCATCAGCAAAAACTTTGAGTTTGCTATCATTTAATTTTTCAGATTCCTCGGCAAAACTGGTTATGTAATAACAACCTAAAGCCATTTCCTTATTCGGGACTGTAATTGGAGTTCCGTCTGCCGGCTTTAAAAGATTGTTGACAGGCAACATCAAATCAATAGCTTCTTTTTGTGATATTGAGGATAATGGGACATGCACCGCCATTTGATCTCCGTCAAAATCAGCATTGTATCCGGCACAGACACAGGGATGAATTCTGATTGCCGATCCTTCAATAAGTATCGGGTAAAAAGCCTGAATTCCGAGTTTATGTAAAGTCGGAGCACGGTTTAATAATACCGGATGATTTTTGGTAATTTCCTCCAGAATATCAAAAACTTCAGCATCTTTTCTCTCAAGAATATTTTTAGCATTCTTGACATTAGGTGCTAACTGTCGATTGATAAGTTCCCTTAAGACAAACGGCTTAAAAAGTTCCAAAGCCATATCTTTGGGAAGACCACACTGGGAAAGTGTTAATTCAGGACCAACAACAATGACTGATCTGCCTGAATAGTCGACTCTTTTCCCCAAAAGATTTTGCCTAAATCTCCCCTGTTTGCCGCGAAGCATATCAGAAAGAGATCGTAAAACCTGATTTGAAGCTCGACCAGTTTTTCTTTGGCTTGCATCAATAAGTGAATCAACGGCTTCCTGAAGCATTCTTTTTTCATTTCTTAGAATAATTTCCGGTGCTCCAAGTTCTATCAAATGCTTTAGACGGTTATTGCGGTTTATTACTCTCCGGTATAAATCATTCAAATCAGATGTGGCAAATTTTCCTCCTGTAAGCTGTACCATCGGACGAAGGTCCGGCGGAATTACCGGAAGAATACTTAATATCGTCCAAGCGGGATTTATGCTGGCTTTTTTTAATCCTTCAATAATTCTCAGTCTTTTTGTTGCTTTAACTTTTCTTTGTCCGGAAGTTTCCTGTACTTCGCGACGTAAATCTGCTGTCAGTTTGGCTAAATCCATTTTTTTCAGTACATTCAGAATACATTCTGCTCCCATTCCAACTTCAAAAAATGAGGTAACCTCATATTCTCTTAACTTCAGATATTCATCCTCGGAGATCACGGCTAAAGGACGAAGTTTTCGTACTAAGTCTGCAATTGTGTTAAAAATTTCTTTGGCTGTAACATCTTCAGCAGAACTTTCTTCTTTGATAGCTGTGATGACCTGATTTTTTCTGAATTCCAACTCTTCAACCGCTAAATCAAAAGCTTCTTTGTTTTTAATTTTAACTTTGGTATCAGATTTTTTAGTGTCGTATTCTTTTTCCACTTCCTCAATTTTATTTTTATACATTTTCATTCTTGTTTCTTTTCTTTTATCAAATATAGTGGAAAGCGCATCTTGAGCTTGTTTCTGTTTGTTCTTATTGACATCAATCACGAGGTATGAGGCAAAATAAATAATTGATTCCAAGGCTTTGGGACTTATATCCAGAATGAGGGAAAGTTTTGAAGGAGCACCTTTAAAAAACCAGACATGTACAACCGGAGCCGCAAGCTTGATATGACCCATTCTTTCTCTGCGGACTTTGCTTTGAGTAACCTCAACTCCGCATTTGTCACAGATTATCCCCCTATATCTGATCCTTTTATATTTACCGCAGTAACATTCCCAATCTTTTGTCGGACCAAAAATTCTTTCATCAAATAAACCGTCTTTTTCCGGTTTTAGTGTGCGATAATTGATAGTCTCGGGTTTAGTGATTTCTCCGTATGACCAAGCTAAAATATCCTGATCTGAGGCCAGAGTAATCTTTAAACCGGAAAAATCAATTATATTGCCAAAATTTCCTTTTTTATCCATATGTTTAAATCTACTGATTTAATAATTATTAAACTTTCTTCTCAGTTTTTTCGTCTTTAAGGTTTGGTTCTTCGGTTATTTCTTTTGCTACAACTGTCTGAGCAGCATTCTCAAGTGGTTTGCCATCGCTTTCCTGACTTATATTGGGAATAATAGGATTTTCTTTCGCGCCGTCTGTTAATTTCTTAGGTAAGGTAGTCACAACGCCAATAGGATTAACCTTTAATCCCAGCGCCTGCAGTTCTTTTACTAAAACTTTAAATGATTCAGGGATTGTTGAAGCCGGTATATCATTACCTTTGACGATTGCTTCAAATGCTCTTGCTCTTCCGACTACATCATCAGACTTAATCGTCAACATCTCCTGCAGTGTGTATGCAGCCCGGTGTGCTTCAAGAGCCCAAACTTCCATTTCTCCGAGTCGCTGACCTCCCATTTGTGCTTTTCCTCCCAATGGTTGTTGGGTAACCAAAGAATATGGTCCGGTTGATCTGGCATGGGTTTTATCTTCAACCATGTGGATAAGCTTCATAATGTAGCCTATCCCGACCACAACCCGTTCCTGATAAGGCTTGCCTGTTCTACCATCGTAGAGCTCTGTTTTACCATCTTCTGGTAAATTATATTTTTTAAGTTCATTAACAATATTTTCTTCCAGAATCGGTTCAAAAACCGGTACCGCCACTTTGTATTTGCCATGGCTCGCTGCCCAACCGAGATGCGCTTCGAGTAACTGTCCTAAATTCATTCTGGATAATACCGATAAAGGAGAAATGATAATATCCACCGGCTCTCCATTCGGTAAATACGGCATATCGGAAACAGGAACAATTTTACTGATTACCCCTTTATTACCGTGTCTTCCGGCTAATTTATCACCCACTACCACTTTTCTGATCTGGGCAACTTTGACGATTATTTTTTTGATGGTACCCGGATGAAGTTCATCGCCTTTTTCGCGGTCTAAAATTTTGACATCAATAACAGTACCCTTTTCGCCATGCGGCATACGTAGGGACGTATCTCTGACTTCCCGGGCTTTCTCACCAAAAATTGCCCGCAAAAGTCTTTCTTCAGCAGTCAGTTCAGTCTCACCTTTAGGAGCAATTTTACCAACCAGTATGTCATTGGGAGTAACATCTGCACCAATGACGACTATGCCTTTTTCGTCCAAATTAGCCAACGCCTCTTCTCCGACATTAGGAATATCACGGGTAGTTTCCTCCGGACCAAGTTTGGTATCAACCACTTCAGTTTCGTACTCTTCAATACTGATTGATGTTAAAGTGTCATCTCTTACCAATCGATCGGAAATGACAATAGCATCTTCGTAACCCATACCGTCAAATGAGGCATAAGCAATTACCAAATTCTGGCCTAAAGCTAATTCTCCAGCTTCGGATGCCGGTCCGTCTATTACTAACTGATCTTTCTTTACTTTACTACCTAAAGAGACCACAGGGTTTTGGGAAAAACAGGTATTTTGTGATGTTCTCTTAAATTTTTCAATTGTGTAAACGTATTCTTTTCCGCTTTTACCCTTAATGGTAACTTTACTGGCATCAATATAAACGACTTTCCCGTCTTCAGGGGAATATATTGCACGCTTCAAAGCTTGAGGAATAACATATTCCATACCGGTTCCAACTACAGGAGAAGCCGGGATTATTAAAGGCACAGCCTGGCATTGCATATGCGTACCCATCAGGGCCCGGTTTGCCTCATCATGTGCAACAAAAGGCACAAGGGACGCTGCTATACCCAACACTTGTCGTGGCACCACATCTATAAAACTGATATTTTTGGACTCTGTTTCTAAAAACTCACCCTTATATCTGGCCGGAATCCTATCTTCAACGAAATAGCCTTTTGTGTCGACCGACACGCCGGCATGTGTCACATAATAATTCTGTTCATCCTCAGCTGACAAATAAACTATTTCTCCACTAACCCTGCTTTTACCAGTATTCTTATCCTGATAAACTTTTCTGTATGGAGCTTCCAAAAAGCCGTATTCATTGACCCTGGCATATAAGGC
>CAYIFB010000003.1:18744-27825 GCA_964362665.1 uncultured Gammaproteobacteria bacterium
TAAGTAACCAAACCAATATTTGGTCCTTCAGGACTTCGCACGGGACAGATTCTGGAATATTGTGATGAATTGATGTCCCTGATCGAAAATGAAGCTCTCTCTCTGGATATTCCTCCCACCCCCATAACCGTCAATCTGCGTAAATTATCCAGCTCTGATAAAGGATTTGTCTGATCAAGAATTGTTGATAATTGACTTGTACGGAAAAAATCATTTATAGAGGCAATAATTGGCCTTGCATTGACAATCTGGCTGGGAGTTAAATCCATTTGGGTTCCGGCTAAACTCATCCTCTCTTTAATTGATCTTTCAAGTCTCATCAGTCCGACTTTAAAAGCACTATTGGCAACCAATTCCCCAACTCGTCTAATTCTTCTGTTGGCTAAATGGTCAATATCATCTATATTTCCCTGTCCTGTGGATAAACGGATTAGGTATTTGATAATTCCGATTATGTCTTCTTTTGTTAAAATCCAATTTTCCGGACTGTTGGAAATATTAAGACCGAGTTTTTTATTTAACTTATAGCGTCCTACAGACCCTAGACTGTATCGTCGGGGATTAAAAAATAAATTTTTAAGAAGATCCTCCGCATTATCTAATACCGCTGGTTCTCCTGGTCGCATTTTACGGTAAATTTCGACAACTGCTTCCTCATATGATTTAGTCGTGTCTTTTTCGATTGTTGCTGAAATATACGGATGGGTTTTTTCGGTATCCGCAAAAATGTGAAGCAGCTCCGCATCTTCGGAAATGCCAACCGCTCTAAGAAGAGTTGTTGCAGCATACTTTCTTCTTCTATCTATGCGTACGGTAAGCACACCGTGTCTACTTATGGAAAAGTCAAGCCATGATCCGAATAAAGGTCTGACTTCCGCCGAATATAGGATTTTTCCTGTTGAAGGGTCGGTCGTTCCCGTAAAATAAGCTCCTGGTGAACGAACAAGTTGATTGACGATACATCTTTCCACTCCGTTGATAATAAAAGTTCCGTTATCGGTCATTTTGGGAATGTCCCCCAGGAATACGTCTTGCCTCACGGATTTACCGGTTTGTTTGTTGGTTAACTTTGTTTCTGCTTTAAGAGGAGCATCAAAGGTCAATCCTTTAACCAAACATTCTGCTGGTGTATATCTGGCTTCATCAAAATAATACTTGCCAAATTCGAGTATCCAGTTTTTACCGGTAAAGTCTTCTACGGGAGAAATTTCATTCAGAAGTTCCTGGAGTCCTGTCTTTATAAACCAATCATATGATTCTTTTTGAACAGCAATTAAATCAAGTATGGGTAAATTAGCAGATTCATTTCCCCAATTGACGCGTCTAATACCATCTGCTTCGGCGGATTTAGAACTGTTTTGTTTTGGCATCGGGAATTATACTTTATTAAAATGAAGAAAAAAACAACAAAAGAAGCGTACAATTAGCGTCGTACGCCTCATTTATATTTATAATTATCCTAAATTATAGCACGTCAATATTACTTGTCAAGCCTTTTGTAGATATTAATTTTTGAAGTTCTTATGACCCGGATCAAATTGAAAAATAGTTACCATGGGATTTTCGAAAACTATTTTCAAAAAGGGGTATTTAGTTTTTATTATTTCACGGGAAGCTCCAACATATTTGGTTGCCACAATAAAACCGATATTATTTTCTTTTAAAAAATTTTGTGCCGTTAAACTTTCTTTTTGTCCGAATAACAACTCATTAGCTTGTATATCTTTATCTTTAGAATTATAAGATGTGAGAAAATGTCCGGAATAAACATATCGTCCGGAAATGCCGGGAATCATTAAGTCAATCTCTGTTGCAGGTGATGCAAGCACATTGCTATTTTTAGGCTCAGCTGTACGAAGAAAAATCAACCCTTGATACAGATCGTTTGGGATATAGGCAAAATGATAATCAGGTTCAACTACAGGTTTAACTGACTTTATCCATCCCGGGTATAACGAAAGCAGATTAATACAAACAAACAATATTATGAGTAGCGGTAATGAATATGCCAAGCGGATTTTTTTGGCGATTTTAATCAAAGTATACATACCCATGATACTCATAAATATATAGACCGCAGGAAAGAGAAACCGGAAGCCGGGTATTGGAAGTTGGAAAATGAGCGGAATCAGGTAACCTGACCAGGCAAGTAATACAATAATGATTGCCGCGTCATCATAGATAGACCTGTCTTTTTTACGAAGAAGAAATACCAATCCGGCAAGAAACAATGGCAGTAGCATACCAAATCCTTTTATAAAATTCATTAAACCTATGGCTTTTATTTGCTGGTGATATTGATATATATCCCAGCTATTTGCCAGTTTATAGACAGGGTCGGCAAAAACGGACTGTAATGTAATTACGGAAATGAACAACATTATAAAAGAAAAAATCACCGTGATAGTTTTGAATACCGGCAGTATGGAAAATTTTTCCAACGGAATTTTGCGGATAAAAAGAAGAATATAGCAGGTAGCTAAAAGCACAGAAGAGACAACTAAATCGCCGAGTGTCAATAAAATATAGGAGAATATAACAAAGATTATCAGGAATAGTTTCGAGCTTATCGCGCGCCCTTCCAGATGATTATGCTTATTTTTATTTATTACTGTAAATTCGGATTGAAAAATTCCAAGTAAAATAATTAAAAGCCCAACAAAAAGGAAATTTACCAGTAAATTATTTGGCGGTGAAGTGCCGAAACGCGATAAGATTCTGTTAGAGGTTCGCCAGACATCAACAGACTCTGACATTATCAATGAACCTTGTTTGATGATAAAAGAAGGAAAACTTGAGGAAAATAAAAAGATCAAAAAGGCAATTATTTTATGCCGTTTAGGTATGGTTATATAACAAACCAGCAGATAATAACTTATACCTATAAACAGAAATTTAAAAAACAATCCGAAATAATTAAAAGACTGAAACGATTCCCAACCGAATAATCCTCCTATTCTTCCCATCAAAAGATGATTAAAATAGATGATGGTCGGTGGAAATCTTTCAACGGAAAATCGGTTCTCCGTAAGCCATTTTCCTTCTTTTCCCTGATTGAACTGATCCAGATAATAATAATAATCCTCAAAATAACCCTGCATACCTACAAAAACATGATCTGACGGTTTTCGCATGAAACGGGAACTATATTTTGGAGAGGTTAAGATGACCATGCCAAGGATTAGGAGAAGTAAAAAGATTATTTCCGTTGTTTTCTTGAACAGAGCTATTTTCATTTTTAATGATAAGATAGTCACAAGTTATCATTTTTATTTCGCCTTGTCTACAATCAAGACAAAGCGTAAACTAGTATGAAAACCGCGTCATTAAGCGTAATTATTCCGACTTTAAATGAAAAATGTAATATTCTTCCTCTAATTGCTCAAATTCAAAAAATTATCCATCCCAAAGAAATAATTGTGGTGGATGACAGTTCTCCTGATAAAACAGGAGCTCTCGTAAAGCGTTACTGCCGTCAACACAAGAACGTTAAACTCATTATCAATAATCCGCGCCTCGGACTTACCAAATCTTTGCAAAAAGCTATTAATGCATCTTCCGGAGCCTATATTGCCTGGATGGATGCGGATTTTACCCATCCGCCAAATTTACTTCCTGAAATGATGATGGCAATAAAACATTGCGATATCGTCGTCGGCTCGTGGCTTATTAAAGGAGGACGCGAGGTGAGAGAAGAAAAAATTCATCGTTTTTTCAGTTTGACAATTAATAAAATATGCAGTCGTATTTTTTTCCCGTCTATTCAGGCCTATACCTCAGGATATATTCTGACTAAAAAATCAGTTCTTGCAGAACAACCACTCCGCGGAAATTACGGTGAATATTGTATAGATTTTTTAGTTAGAAACCAAAGAAGACATAAAAAAATTATTGAAATTCCGTTCACCTGCATTTCCCGGGTGAATGGTCAATCTAAAACATGTCCTGATATGAAAACTTATATTGTCAATGGTTTAAGATATCTTAGAATGGTTACGGCTTTATTGATGAATAACGGTCAAAAATCTTTATTTTAGACATTTCGCTTTCTGAAGGCCTTTTTTAATTAATTTATCCTCGTATTCTAAACCGCTTCATCTTGCAATTCACGTTCGTTTATGATAAGATCTTTTTCAGTTAATGAGTTTTTTGTGGTGGGAGATTCCCACCATTTTTATAATATGCCGGCTACAGTCCGAACAGAATTTGCCTTAGCTTTAAATCAGGTTGCCACCGAACGGGGTATTGACCCGGAGGTGGTCCTGGAAACTATTAAAGTTGCAATACTGGCAGCTTTTCGTAAAGACTACGGATCACAGGATTTGGAAGAGTTAAGCGTTTCGATAGATCCAAACACTGGGGAGGCAAAAGTTATAAAAGACAAAAAAGACATCACTCCGCCGGGCTTTGGCAGAATTGCCACCCAAACAGCCAAACAGGTTATCCTGCAACGCATCAGGGAAGCAGAAAAAAAAGCCATTATCTCTGACTTTGTCACAAAAGTCGGTACTATCACCAATGGCATGGTTCTTCGCTTTGACGGCCCAAATATTATTGTTGATATCGGACGGGCAGAAGGCGTGATGCCGCCACAGGAGCAAATTCCCAACGAACATTACAGACTTAATCAGCGTTTAACTTTTTATATCGAGGGCATAAAACAAACTATGCGGGGAGAAGAAGTTATTGTCTCCAGAGCGCATAAAGGTCTGATTTTGGGGTTATTTTCGCGGGAAGTCCCTGAAGTTGCCAACTGCGCGGTGGTTGTCAAAGTTATTGCCCGCGAACCCGGCAACAGAACAAAAATTGCCGTCAGTTCTACACAATCCGGAGTAGACCCTGTCGGAAGTTGTGTCGGTCAAAAAGGAGTCAGAGTCCAATCGGTCATCAATGAACTTGGAGGACTGGAAAAAATTGATATCGTGCAATGGAGTGAAGATATCAAGTTTTTTATCCAGTCAGCTCTTGCCCCAGCTAAAGATATAGAAGTCATCACTAATGATAAGAAAAATATGGCCCAAGCCCTGGTACCTGACGACCAGCTTTCTCTTGCCATCGGCAAGGAAGGACAAAACGTCCGTCTGGCTGCCAAACTTACCGGCTGGAAAATAGATATAATTTCCAAGTCCGAAGCAGCTAGGGTAAAAACAATTGTAAAAACAGCTGAAAAAGAGAAGAAAGTGAAAACAGAAAAAAAAGGTAAAAAAACTGCTAAAAAGTCGGAAGTTAAGACTGCAGTTGCCAAAAAGTAAAAAATATCCATGAAGTTTTACTTATCTTATTATGCCCAAAGCAAAATCAAAAATTCAGTCAGTTTTATTACCGCCGCCTGTGGTAACTATATTAGGTCATGTCGACCACGGCAAAACCACACTTCTTGATCTTATCCGAAAAACTAAAGTCGCCCAAAATGAAATAGGCGGAATTACCCAGCATATCGGAGCTTATCAAATACAGGTGAACCCGGAGGGAGAACTGTCATCCCGAGCGAATCCCGATTTAATCGGGACAAGTCGAGCGATCCCCTCCAAACACAAAGAAGATATCCTTCGACAGGCTCAGGATAATTTTGTGTCTCTAGGACACAAAATTACATTTATCGATACTCCGGGACATGAAGCTTTTGCCAAAATGCGAGAGCGAGGAGCGATGGCCGCGGACGTGGCAATTTTGGTGGTAGCAGCAAATGACGGAGTTCAACCCCAAACTATTGAATCAATCAAGCACATTCAATCTGCCAAAATACCTTCAATCGTGGCTTTGAATAAAATCGATATGCCGGGAATCAATATCGAGAAAATAAAAAAACAACTTACCCGCGCAGGACTTACTCTCGAAGAATACGGCGGGGAGACTCCTCTTGTGCCTATCTCTGCGAAAACCGGCCAGGGCTTGGATAAACTTTTAAGCACCATTACCTTGATTTATGAATTATACCGTAAAAAACCGCCGACAGCTAATTTTGAGGCTGTTGTAATTGAATCACAACTCTCCAAGTATAAGGGACCAATTGCAACTGTTATCGTCAGAAATGGTGATCTGACTGCCGGTGAAGAGATAATCAGCGAAGGTCAGGAATTTAAAGTAAGGGCGCTAATAAGTTTTCTGGGACAAAATATGTCAAAGGCATTAAACGGCGATCCGGTAGAAATTTTGGGATGGAAAATACTTCCGTCTATTGGCAGCAGAATTTATAAAAAAAATGAATCGGTTATAGAAATTGCACCACCGGTAGCTCTTTCCCAACAAGTGGTAAATAATCAAACAGTAATGCCAACTGAAAACCCGGCGGATGATAAAATAAAGCTTATTTTTAAAGCCGATACAGCCGGATCCCTGGAAGCATTAACAGAAGTCTTATCTTCTAAAGTGAATGTCATTTTGTCGGGTGTGGGTAATATTTCAGAATCCGATATACTTCTGGCAAAAACTGCAAAGGCTATTATTGTCGCTTATAACGTAGAACCCTCGCAAAATGTAACCAAACTGGCTAACTCGGAAAAGGTATTAATAAAAACATATCATCTTATCTATAAGTTATTTGAAGAATTGGATGAAGTGATTGATGCTATTAAAAAAGGCAATCTTGTCACAATACTTGGGGAGGCAAAAATTATAGAAATTTTTTCTTATAAAGAAGATAAAATTGCAGGAGTAAAAGTGGTTTCAGGAAGAATTGCCCGCGGCGATCAGATAAAATTGATGCGCCAGGATGAAGAACTCGGCCGAGCTAAAATTAAGTCCCTGCGTCATGCTAAAGATGATATTTCCAAAGCCGAACAAGGAAAAGAAGCGGGAGTGATCTTATCCCAAAAACTTGACTTTTTGACAGGTGATAGTATAATAGCTATAGGTTAATTTCCCCTTTGATAAGGGGATTTTTTATAAAACTATGAACACTAACACAATTGGTAGTAATATAAACCAGGCAAGATCATTAATAGATAACGCGAAATCAATTCTTATTGTTACTCATATACGTCCCACGCTGGACAGTATTGCCGCCAGCTTATCATTATATTTATCATTATCGGCCTTAGGTAAACAAGTAAGTGTGGCTTGTCCTTCGGCGATGACTGTTGAGTACAGCCATCTGGTAGGTGTAGATAAAATTACCAATGAATTAGCTAAGTCTAATGGTAAAAATCTGGTCATATCTTTTCCCTATCAGGAAGGTTCGATAGAAAAAGTCAGTTATAATATAGAAAATGATACTTTTAATTTAGTCATTGAGCCAAGAGAAGGTTTTCCTCAAGTAACTCAGGATGCCATCAACTATTCTTACGGCAATGGGGATACAGATCTGATTATAGCTGTCGACACTCCCAGACTTCCGGATCTGGATCAGATTTACCAAAATAACCAATCTCTTTTTAACGCCAAAAACATCATCAATATCGACAGTCATAATCAAAATTCTAATTTTGGTAGAGTAAATGCCATAGACTCAGCCGCTTCATCAACGAGTGAAATTGTCTTATCATTTTTGTCAGGACTGGGGTATAAAATTGACCCTGATACTGCATCAAATCTTTTGATCGGACTTTCTTCCGGAAGTGCTAATTTTACGTCTGTAAAAACATCGGCTGCAACATTTGAAGCTGCAGCCATCTGTTTAAGACATGGAGCTAAAAAGAGAGATGGTCAAAATTCCTACCCTGCCATAACAGAGCAATCAAGTCAAAACCAGTATGGCAATCAGTCTAAATTCATGCCAAATCTTCCGAACTTGAAACCTCCAACACCCTTTATGGGCCAACAGTTAAACCCTTCACCAAATAAATCCGGTCCGGTCAACTCTATACCCAACCAGAATAGCACTCCTCCTCCTGACTGGCTGAAGCCAAAAATTTATAAAGGATCAGGAGGATTGCTGTAACTGACTATTGTAGATTAATTTCTCATCCTGTATAATAAGTTGTCTTAGTTTAAGCTTTATATTTTATCACCGAACTAGTCAACGATTTTATTTAGAACATAATTATTCCAGCCTTTTTTAAATTATTTTAAAAATCATGGTTGTCCAAAATAGCGATAAAAACAAAATTATTAAAGAATTCGCCACCAAAAGTGGTGACACGGGAAGCCCTGAAGTACAAGTCGCACTACTTACTCATAAAATTGATAATCTCGTCTCCCATCTCAAACAAAATCCCAAAGATAATCATTCAAGACGTGGTCTTTTAGGCGTTATTTCCAAAAGAAGAAGGCTTCTCACATACCTCCAAAAAAAAGCAAGTGACCGGTACAAAGATATTATTAAAAAATTAAAGTTGTCAAAGTAACTTCTTTTAGTAAAGGCATTTCTCAAATCCACCTTCAAAAAAGAAGTCTCCCCAACTTAAAATTAAAACACTATGAAAATTATCTCCAAATCCGTTGAAGTAGGTGGACGATTATTAACTCTGGAAGTAGGTCGCCTTGCCGAACAGGCTACGGCTGCAGTTTTAGCTAAATATGGCGATACGATGATACTGGCAACAGTTGTTGCATCCAAACAACCCTCAAATTTATCCTATTTTCCCTTGTCAGTTGAATACATCGAACGTCTTTATGCCGGTGGCAGAATCAAAGGCAGCCGCTGGGTGAAAAGAGAAGGAAGGCCGTCTGACGATGCTATTTTAAAAGGAAGAGTCATCGACCGATCAGTGAGACCTCTTTTTGACAAAAATTACCATCATGATATTCAAATAATTATTACAGTTCTTTCTGTTGACGGAGAAAACGAACCGGACATTTTGGCGCTTGTCGCAACCTCCGCCGCTCTTTCTATCTCACCCATTCCGTGGGATGGACCAATCGGCGCAGTCAGAGTGGGATATGTTCCGCCGAAGAACGGGGATCCAGGTTTTTTTATTAATCCCCGTCTTAAAGAGTATGAATTTTCCGAACTTGATCTTATTGTTTCTTCTACAGATAAAAAAGTTGTCATGCTGGAGGCAGGTGCTAATGAAATTCCAGAAGCAACAATTTTTGAGGGAATAAAATTTGCCAAAACCGAAATTGTAAAGGTGATCGGCTGTATTAACGATCTGGTAAAAGAGGTTGCGGAAAACGCGGAAGCGCAGACTCGCGCTGTTG
>CAYIFB010000003.1:27835-88384 GCA_964362665.1 uncultured Gammaproteobacteria bacterium
AAAATAGTTATAGAAAAAACAGGCGAGGAAAATGTTTTGTACGATTTGATTAAAAAGAAATATTACCGCCGTGTTGAAAAGAGCTCGCTGGCCAAGGCCAATAAATCTGATGACAGTGAAGATCTCTCTCTAATTTCCGCGGATATCCAAAAAGATCTTGACGAGAAATACGATAAAAATGCCATCGAAAAAGTTCTGGATACTCTCTTTGAAGAAAAAATCCGGGAAGATATTTTGAAAAATAAAATCCGCCATGATAAAAGAGCGGTAGATGAAATCAGACCAATTAGCGCTGAAGTAGGCATACTTCCCCGCACCCACGGATCGGCGATATTCAAAAGAGGAGAAACCCAAGTTTTGACAATTGCCACGCTCGGCTCACCTTCTCTGGAACAGTTGATTGAAAGTCCTGAAGGTGAAACGTCCAAAAGATATATGCACCACTATTCCATGCCGCCTTACTCTGTCGGTGAAACAGGCAGAATTGGTACACCAAGCAGGCGTGAGGTAGGACACGGAGCATTAGCTGAACGGGCGCTTTTACCAGTTATACCTTCCCAAGAAAGTTTTCCTTATACAATTCGCCTTGTTTCAGAAATCATGTCCTCAAATGGTTCAACGTCAATGGCATCGACCTGTGGCTCAACTCTGGCTTTGATGGATGCGGGCGTTCCTATCAAAAGTCCGGTGGCCGGAATATCCATAGGACTTGTTTCAGAATCAGACAAAAAATATATCCTTTTGACGGATATTGCCGGAATTGAGGATTTCAGCGGTGAAATGGATTTCAAGGTAGCTGGAACTGCAAAAGGCGTGACTGCAATTCAGTTGGATGTCAAAAATCACGGTTTATCCGACGAAATAATTGAAGAAACCTTTGAAAGAGCCAATAAGGCAAGATTGATTATTTTGGATAAAATGAGTCAAACTCTTAAAACTCCAAGAAATAACCTTTCCCAATATGCACCCAGAGTAAGCATTATCAAGGTGCCGCAGGAAAAAATAGGAGAAGTAATAGGCCCAGGAGGAAAAGTGATCCGCCATATCATTGCCGAAACCGGTTGTGAAGTAAATGTAGATGATGACGGTAATGTGACTATCACCGGAACAGATCCTGCTAAAGTGGAAATGGCACACCGTTGGATTTCAGGCATTATCAAAGACGTCCAACCCGAAGAGATATATGAGGGAATTGTCAAAAGAATTCTTCCCTTTGGCGCGTTTGTGGAAATTCTTCCCGGTAAAGAAGGCATGGTGCATGTGTCGCAAATGTCAACGGAATTTATTTCCGATCCCAATACAATAGTCAAAATCGATCAAAGAGTTAAAGTTAGAGTGCTTGAGATTGATAATATGGGAAGAATTAACCTCTCAATGCTCTTTGGTGAAGATGCTAAAAAAAAGCCTGTCAATAAACCGGAAAGAAGAGAAGGAAGATTTGACAGACCCCGTCGGAGATATTAAATAGATTTAACTTGTGAAACAACTAATTATTTGTATTTGCTGTTTACCTCTCTAAGAAGAGGTTAACTGGTATTGTCATGAAAGTTAACCTCCACAGGGAGGTTTTTTTATGAAATTTTCAACAAAAGCCATACATATCGGTAATGAACCCAATCTTAAACCTGGCGGCAGTGGAGATGTTGTCGTGCCAATTCACCTCTCAACTACTTTTGCCAGAAAAAAAGTAGACCAGCCGACGCAGGGCCTTGAATATTCCAGATCAGGCAATCCAACCCGCTTTGCTCTGGAGAAAAATCTTGCAGCTCTGGAAAACGGCAAATACGGCTTTGCTTTTTCCTCTGGACTGGCAGCGATTTCCAACATTCTTCTTCTCCTGCAAAAAGGCGACCATGTGGTGTCAATCGACGATGTTTACGGAGGAACCAGAAGGCTTTTTTGTCAGGTTTTTGCACAGTTTGGAATAGAATTTACTTTTGCCGACTTTTCAGACAGCGCCAATTTAAGCAAATACCTGCAGTCTAATACTAAAATCATCTGGATAGAGTCACCAACCAATCCGCTATTAAAAATTATCGACATTGACTCAGTGTGTAAACTGGCAAGAATAAAGAAAATATTGACGGTGGTTGACAATACTTTTGCCTCGCCTGTCTTTCAACAACCTCTTGATTTGGGCGCTGATATTGTCATCCACTCCATGACAAAATATATCGGAGGACACTCTGACGCGATTGCCGGAAGTGTCATAGTAAATGATGATCATCTGGCCGAAAGGATAAAATTCCTGCAAAATGCAGTTGGTGCAATTCTTTCTCCCTTTGACAGCTTTCAAGTATTAAAAGGCATTAAAACTTTGCCTCTGCGCATGCAAACTCATGAAAAAAATGCCAAAAAAGTCGTCGGGTTTTTATCCCGCCACCCAAGGATCAAAAAAATATATTATCCGGGGCTTGTTAGCCATCCCGGCCATAAAATCGCCGGAAAACAAATGTCAGGTTTTGGCGGGATGGTCTCTTTTGAACTTCAAGGAAACCTTGAACTAGCTGTCAAATTTTTAGAGTCACTCAAAATTATCTCTATTGCTGAAAGTCTAGGTGTGGTGGAATCTTTGATAGAGCACCCAGCATCCATGACCCACAGCTCAGTTCCCAAAAAAGACCGGGAAAAAATAGGGCTCAGTGACAGCCTAATCAGACTGTCAGTTGGAATTGAAGACGTTGAAGATATAATTGGTGATTTGGATCAGGGTTTAAGAAGAGTGTAAATATTTAATCCGCAAAGACGTTTAACTTATATTTTTTAAGAAACTCCCTTTTTGATTTCAAGTCCTCAACATTGTGATAAAGTCTGCCCAGCAGTTCATCATTATTCTCGTAAATTAATGCCTGTCGTGCGGGGGCTAAATTATGATACTGCTTGGAAAAATTATGGATCCGTAAGACGGAGTTTATTATTAACCCTAAAATCAATATTAAATATGACATCCTGGCAATGCTTCCCGTCTTTTTTTTCTGCCGATGCTTCATTAAATTACCCTCTTTAATAATGAACAGGATTGCCAATAACGACAGCCAGAAGAGATTGGAAAATGATATATATCTGGAGCTGATGGCCTGGAGGAGTCCCAATCTGTATCGGCCAATTCCTGTCAAGAAAGCACTGCCCAAGGAATAACCACTTAAGGCAATAATCGGCAGAAATAACTTTTGTTTATGGGAAAATATTTTTCTTGAAATCCAGATGAGATATAAAAATAATATTACTCCGGTAAGTCCGGCCATGAAGGCGGCAACTGCGTTCATGCTGACAAGTGGTGCACCGATAAAAGCAAGTGTGTAAAATACCAGCAATATTATATTTTGCACTGAAAAATCCTCTTTCATCGTTGCGGGGCTTGATGATAGATGAGTATAGAGAATAAAAATACCGATTGAAAAAACTGACCAAAATATCAGGATATTTTTTTTATTATTTTGCTTTTTAAAATTAAGAAGAAATAATCCGATAATCCAGTAAATTAATCCGTTGGCAAAAGAAAACGTAGCGACAATACCTAAAAAAATACTAATAAGTAAATTACCCGACTTTATTTTTCGAAGACTTAATATTTTAAGTCCTGAAATTACTGCCAAGAGATTTAAAAAAATCTGTACCTGCCAGCCCCACAGCCAATTTTCCCACTGAGTCAGGGAAAATACTACCAGAGAAATCACTGGATAAAATAGCAGGTAATTTTTTATCTTAAATGCAGAAAAAATCGTTTTAAATAGATAAGTTAAACTGATAAAAATTCCGGTAGCTATAATAAGATTTACGATTAATTCCGGTAGAATCCTATAGCCTGTCAGATGGGCCAAACCAAGCAATATAAGACGCGGAAAAAACGGTCTATGCTCGTTGTGATAAGAGAGGAGATCAGAAAAATTTATATTACTAAGATAGGATTTTTGTAATAACCCTATGAAATCCCATTCATCCCAAAAAGGTACCCCGACATAATATTTAAAGATTAATATTGAGAGAATAATTAGGGGAAGAAAAGTTATAGTCAATAATAATACATGTTTTAATTTCATAAAAATTGTATATACAAGCCTATGTAAGTACTGATATAATTTTAGACATCATGAATAATACTGCCCAGCCTCATGAACTTATAGAACTGACTAAACTTCAGGCAAAACTGACAAGTGCTTCTCTACCTGACGATCTGCGCGATAAAGCTACAGCGATGATTGTGCAGGCTTCGCTCAGTTTTAAGTATAACGGTCAGCTGTCTGGTTTTGAACAGGCAGCCAAATATATCGACTGGATCACCAACATCCCATGGACAAAAAGAAGCAATGATCTTTTGGATATCGTGCAGGCAAAACAGGTATTGGACAAATATCATCATGGCTTAGAGCAAATCAAAGACAGAATTTTGGAATATTTATCTGTCATGAAACTCAATTTGAAGCAAACAAATCAGAATCAAAACGTTCATAATTTCATGCGGGCTCCTATTCTTTTTTTTGTCGGACTGGTTGGCACTGGAAAGACGACAATCGCCGCTTCGATTGCCCAAGCTATGCAAAGAACCTTTGTCAGAATCCCATTTGGAGGAATGGGTTCTGCGCTTGATTTAAGAGGACAATCCAGAATTCATCCTGATGCAGAAGTTGGCCAGTTAATTAAAGCCCTGAAACGAGCCGGAACCAAAAATCCTGTCATTCTGCTTGATGAAATAGACCGGGTAGCTGAGCATGCCAGATCAGATATTATGGGAGTTCTTATTGAAATCCTTGATCCTGAACAGAATGTGGCTTTTGTCGATCATTTCATCGATTACCCGTTTGATCTTTCGGAGGTGCTGTTTATTGCCACGGCAAACAATACGACTAATGTTTCAACAGCAGTCATGGACAGACTGGAACCAATTCAAATGCCATCCTATAACGATGAGGAAAAAATTGTCATTGGAAAATCTTATGTTTTTCCTAAAGTCATCGTCAATTCCGGATTAAACAGTTCAGAGCTGCAGATAGATGATGATGTCTGGCCTTTAATTGTCAGACCTTTAGGATTTGATTCAGGCATCCGGACTCTGGAACGGACTATAAACGGCATCTGCCGGAAAGTTGCCCGGATGATTGTGGAAAATAAAGGCAACAGCTTCCACATAACCAGCGAAAATATCAAACAATTCTTACCAAAATGGTAAATCGTGATATACTTCTTTTACATTAGAATTTGGAATCAGTATAAACCCATCTAGATCGAGTAAAATGGGTATACAATAAAATAAATTAATGCAAACTAGCTCTCCTATCACCTCACAAGAATCAGTTCGAATAATACCGCTCGGCGGGGTTGGGGATGTTACCAAAAATATGTATATCTACGAATATCATACCTCGCCTGGTATCATCTCCGATATTCTGATAGTTGATTGTGGAATTGGATTTCCCGAGGAAAATATGTACGGAATTGATATTGTGATTCCTGATATTTCTTACCTTCGCGATAAAAAAGAAAAAATAAGAGGAATTGTTTTGACTCACGGCCATGATGACCATATTGCGGCGCTTCCATATCTATTGCCGGAACTGAAAGTTCCTGTTTACGGCTCAAAACTTACCGCTGCTTTAGCTGAAGTAAAACTTGAGGAATTGGGTCTGCATAATCAGGTTCAAACAATCAACACGGATAATATTTTGAAAATCGGGCCGTTTAATATTGAATTTATCCATGTCACCCATTCCATTCCGGACGCCTGCAACTTAATTATCAAGACTCCGGTTGGTACTTTTTACCATGGCAGTGATTATAAATTTGACTGGACACCCCTTGATGGCAAAATCACGGAAGTGGGTAAAATCGCCCAGGCTTCAAAAGAAGGGATTTTATGTTTGCTGTCAGATTGCGTCAGGGTGGAATCTCCGGGGTATACCCTCTCCGAACAGGTTATTGAAGACACTCTCGAAAAAGAAATCAGAAATTGTCCGGGTAAATTTATTTTTACTACCCAGTCGTCAAATATTTCACGCATTCAACTGGCAGTCAATGTGGCTATAAAACATAACAGAAAAGTCGCCTTTCTGGGCCGCTCCATTGATAAAAATGTCACGGTTGCGCGTAAACTTAATTACATCAACTTTCCCGATATCAATGTCGTGCCCGAAAAAGATCTTTATAAATATCAGGATCGGGAACTGGCTTTAATCGTCACGGGCAGCCAGGCACAACCTCACTCCGCACTGTCCCGAATCGCCGAAGGACTCCATAAATATGTCAAAATTAAAAAGGACGACGTGGTGGTTTTCTCAGCTGACCCGATTCCGGGCTATGAAAACGCGGTGCACGGACTTATTGATGCTCTGACTGCTAAAGGATCCCGTGTATCGTATTCTGACATTGTCGACGAACTCCACGTCTCAGGACACGGAGCTGTCAATGACCTCTCGTTAATGCTTGGATTAACCTCGCCGCAATTCATCATTCCGATTGGGGGAACTATCAGACAAATGCAACACTACTCCCGTCTGGCACAGAGTATGGGTTATCTCGAAAACCAGGTAATTCTTCCGGCTGACGGAAGTATTATTGAATTCACTCCGAATCACTTTAAACTGGCCGGCAAGATTGACCTTAAAAACATCATGATCGACGGGCTGGGGGTCGGTGATATCGGAAATGTGGTTTTAAGAGACCGCCAGACTATGGCCAGCGACGGAATTGTGATCGTTGTTGTGCCGGTAGACCAAAACAACGGCAAAGTCACCGCAGAACCTGATATTATTTCGCGGGGGTTTGTTTATATGAAAGATTCCGGCGAGCTAATTGGCAAGGCGAAAAAAATAATCTTACAAGTCATGACACTTAACCAGGGTAGAATCGCCGACTGGCAATTTTTCAGAAGACGGGTCGAAGAAAAACTGGCCAATTTTCTCTATAAGGAAACCCATCGCCGGCCTCTTATTATTGCCGTACTTATTAAAGTATAAATTTAAATAACCAACTCCAGAAAAGTATATTCCAGATCCCCGCTTTTACCTTCCTTTTTATAAATTACTTTTTTAAATCTTGAATAATCGGGGAAATATGTGTCGCCTGTAAAGTCTTTTTTAATGACAGTTAAATATAATTTATCGGCAAGTATTATCGCCTGTTTGTAAATCTGACCTCCGCCGATAATAAATATTTTTTTACCCTTTGCCGATTTTATTGCCTCTTCCAGTGAATATACAATTAAACATCCTTCTACTGTGTAATTTTGGTCGTGAGTAATTATAATATTAGTTCGATCAGGTAATGGTTTTCCGATCGACTCAAAAGTTTTTCTCCCCATGATGACAGGATGACCAGTGGTGATCTTTTTGAAACGGGCAAAATCTTCCGGAATATGCCAGAGCAGTTTGTTTTTATTGCCCAAAACCAAATTTTGGGAGATGGCGGCAATTATACTGACGGTCGGTTTAGATGTCTGATAATCCATTATTCAAAACCCTCCCACTACCGTAATTTCGCCTTTTATAGGGGGATAGGGATCGTAACCTTCAACAGTAAAATCCTCAAATTTAAAGTCGTCGATTTTTTTCACGCTCGGATTAAGTTTTATGGCAGGAAATGGCTTTGGCGTCCGGCTCAACTGTTCCTTTACCTGCTCAAAATGATTTTCATAAATATGGGCATCACCAAAAGTGTGGATAAAGTCGCCTGGTTTGTAACCAGTTACCTGAGCCAGCATTAAAGTCAAAAGAGCGTAACTGGCAATGTTAAATGGAACTCCTAAAAACATGTCAGCGCTTCTTTGGTAGAGAAGAAGCGACAGTTTATCTCCGGTAATATTAATGTGAAAAAGCGTATGACAAGGCGCAATTACCATCGAAGCCGCATGACTGCCGGACATCTCGTAAATACAGCCGGCATTCCAGGCGGAAATGATGTAATGTTTTTTCTGGGGATATTTTTTGATTTTTTCAATCGCCCAACCCAGCTGGTCGACAGTTTTTCCGCCGCCTTTAGGCCAGTTTCTCCATTGCACGCCGTAAACCGGTCCGAGTTCTCCCCATTCTTTGAGAAACTTCTTGTCGGTTTGGATACAACTTATAAAATCTTCGTAATTTAATTTTTTAGCTTTTTTGGCCTCAACCGCCCACAGATATTTCTTATATGCCCACTCGTCCCAGATATGGACGTTATTGTCAATTAAATATTTAATATTAGAGCTTCCTGATAAAAACCAGATCAGCTCATGGATTATTCCCCGCACAAAAACTTTTTTAGTAGTCAGAAGCGGAAAACCACGGGAGAGATCAAAGCGGATTTGTCTGCCGAAAACGCTTTTCAGTTTGACTCCTGTCGAATGGCTTATTTTCCAACTGCCGTTTTCCACAATGTCCGCAAGCAAATCAAGATACTGGTATTCCGGATGTTTTGTTTGCATATTATTTTCTCCTTAAATTATGAAAATCTGGTAATCGTACCATCTTTTCTAACCTTATTAAATGTTGCTAAAAATAAACTTATAAAAATCAGCAAATAAATTAAATTCAGGATAAATGCCACCCCTAATTGCCCTAAATTAACCGGCTGACCAATAAGATATGCCCGCATATTTTCAAAAATATAAGAAGTAGGTACAAAATGAGCAATATTCTGTAAAAACTTCGGTAGTACATCCAAAGGAAAAAAACTGCAGAGACCGGCAGTAATATCGCGGGGGTGCTCCAGGCAACAATTTCTACACCCGGGCCAAATTTTAAAATTAAAGTTGCTGCAAAAATTCCCAAAGTGTATGAAAAAATCACGAGCAGCATGTAAGCAACAAAAAAATATCCCCCCAGTGCCAGCGCATTAACTGAAAATAACAAATTTGCAACTATAATAAGAATAACTGTTGAAAATAAGACTCTCAGTAACGCCACGATGAAACTAGCTATTAAAAATTCCGTCGGTTGCAGAGGACTTCCGTATAAATTTACCACATTCCTATCCCAAACATCATCTAAAAAGGAAACAGCGATATCACGGGCCAGTGAGTAAACTAGTGTCCAGAGAATCATGGCCGAAAGCAGGGTATTGGCAACACCACCTAAGACAACATGATTGCGATCAAGATATAAAGTCATAAAACCCCAGGAGATAATATCGATTAACGGCCAATAAAAAGTATCGATAATTTTGCCCAAATCACGCCTTAATAAGGTGAAATATCGATAAACCAAAGCAAAAATTCTATTTTTATTCATGATTTTTTCCTCTGGAAATTCTTAAAAAAACTTCCTGGATTGACGGCTCTACAGCACTTTCATGAATTATTTGTTGAGTTATTTCCAGAGGGCTTCCTTGAACGACGATTTTTCCGTGATTCAGGAAAATAATTTTATCACACATTTCTTCAACTTCCTGCATATTATGCGACGTATAAAGTACCGTCATGGGAAATTCTTTTTTTATTTCTTTAATGAGTACCCTAGTTCTGTCGGCCATATCAGGATCCAAATTTGCAGTAGGTTCATCAAGAAATAATATACGCGGATTATTGATTAATGCTTTACAAATAGAAACCCTGGCCACTTCACCACTTGATAATTCTCTCGTTTTTTTATTTTTAAGATGAGCGATTTCAAATTTTTCTAAAAGAGAGTTAATTTTATTTTTAATGTCTTTTACCTCGTAAAGTAGAGCAAAAAACTTCAAAGTTTCATCAACAGAAAGCCTACCCCCGGAAAAATTATTTATAAAAGTAAAATTAACATATTTTAATATCTCTTCCCTCTGGCTAAATAAATTTTTCCCTAGGAGAATTATTTCGCCTGAGTCAGGAATTATTACGGAAAGCAACATTCTCAGAATTGTTGTTTTACCGGCACCGTTTGGTCCCAAAAGTCCAATAATTTCTCCTTCCTCGACAGAAAAAGAAATGTCGTTAACAGCAGTAAATGAACCGAATTTTTTCGTCAGGTTTTTGACATCAATAGCGTTATTTGTCATATTAGTCATTTTAGTTTATCTTGAGGTTCAAAACAATTAGAGACTCTTGACACTCCTTGTAATATACTATAGGATATATCAGGTGGTTCTTCCTAGAGGTTATTGATATTGATATAATAGACTACTGCTCTTATGTCAAGAAGATACAGAAAAAAAATATTCAGGCGTTTTAAAATTAAAGATCAAACTCTTTATACTATATTATCTATTATTCTCATCAGCCTCTCTATTTTAATCTGGCTTTCATTCCTGCAGCAAGGCAGCATCCTATCCTCACTGAATAGAATATCTCTCTATCTTTTCGGCTGGGGATCTCTGGCGCTGCCTTTTGTCTTAATCACCTTTTCCCTGCTGTTTCTGAAGATTAAAACTCCATTCTCCAAGGCTAATATTTCTTTTGGAACGTTGCTTAGTTACATTTGTCTTTTAGCCTTAACCCAAAGCGGATTTATTGGTGAACAAATCTGGAGTAATTTCGTTTCTCTAATTTCAGGAGTTGGTGCTTTTATTGTTCTTGTAGGTATGTTTTTTATCGGAATCATTGTCTTATTTAACACGTCACTTGAAGAAATTCTCAATATCTTTATATTCCTTTACAAAAAAATCAACAAAATTATTGAAAGTGTATTTCATAAAAAATCAAAATCATTATTTGTCGAAAAAATACCCATCAAACCGCCTGCAGAATATAAAAAACCTGAAACAACTCTGGAAAATAAGATACCACCTCTTGCCTTGGCCAAAAAAATGGAAACTTCCCAAATATCAATGCTCAATACCGGCGTATTGTCCAATCTGCCTGAAAATAATATTGTTTGGGAATTCCCGCCACTGAATTTACTCGGAAACTCCCCCGGACAAAAAGCAGATCGTGGAGATATGAAAAAAAATGCCCATGTGATTGAAAAGACACTCGAAAGCTTTGGTATTTCAGCTAAAGTGGTTGAAGTTAATCTTGGCCCGGCTGTCACCCAATATGCTCTGGAGATTACCTTAGGAACAAAGCTCTCCAAGATCACCGCCCTCTCCAATGATTTAGCTCTTGCTTTAGCAGCGCCAACCGGTCAAATTAGAATTGATGCGCCCATCCCGGGCAGAAGTCTGGTCGGAATAGAAATTCCCAACCGGTCGTTGGAATTTGTCACGCTCAAACATATGCTTTCTTCAGATGTCCTCAAAAAAAATCAGAATAAACTATTGGTGGCATTGGGCCTTGACGTCTCGGGTCACCCTGTCATCGCCAATATTGCTAAAATGCCTCATGTGCTTATCGCCGGAACTACAGGCTCCGGTAAATCAGTCTTAATAAATTCATGGATTGCCTCTATACTTTTCCGTACAACTCCTGCAGAAGTTAAATTGATATTGGTTGATCCGAAAAGAGTGGAGTTGACCGGATATAACGGTATTCCTCACCTTCTAACTCCTGTAATCGTCGAACCTGATAAAATTCTTTCGGCCTTAAGATGGTCGATTCAGGAAATGGAAAAAAGATATAAACTTTTTTCTGAAGTCGGTGTCAGGAATATTGAAGGCTATAACGAACTTTCAGGGTTTCAAGCAATCCCCTACATCGTAATTTTTATTGATGAACTCGCCGACCTCATGGCTTATTCTGCGGTTGAAGTTGAAGATTCTATCTGCCGTCTGGCGCAAATGGCCAGAGCGACAGGTATTCATCTGGTCATATCAACCCAACACCCCTCGGTCGATGTTATTACAGGTCTTATTAAAGCTAATCTACCGTCAAGACTTGCTTTTAACGTCTCAACAATGATTGATTCAAGAGTAATTCTCGATACGCCAGGAGCTGAAAAACTTCTCGGAAAAGGAGATATGTTATATATTCAGACTGACCAAGCAAAACCTACCAGAATTCAAGGGACGTATGTTTCTGAAAATGAAGTTCGACAGTTGGTAGATTTTTTCAAAGCCCAAAAACAGCATGTTGAGTATGAAAAGGAAGTAACGTCTATTCCAGTTAGTGTTGGCAGATCGTCAACTGGAGCACAAATTGGAACAGATGGAAAAGATGAGAAATTCAATGAAGCAGTAAGTATTGTCTGTCAGTATGACCGTGCATCAGCCTCACTTCTACAACGCAGACTTTCGATCGGCTACGCTAGAGCTGCCAGAATTTTGGACCAGCTGGAAGCTGAAGGAATTGTCGGGGCGGGTGAAGGCAGTAAACCGCGTGAAGTTAGAGTGAAAAGCCCGGATGAATACTTTGCCAGTCAAGCAAATCCTGCCGATCACTAATTTACCTTTTTTATGCGTACAATTGGAGAAATTCTCAAAAGGGCCAGGCTGGAAAAAAAATTAACTTTTGAAGAAATCGAGATTCATTTAAGAATCAGGAAAAAATTTCTTGTGGCTCTCGAAGAAAATTCGTGGGAAAAGCTTCCCTCTCTTCCTTACATCAAAGGTTTCTTAAAAAACTACAGCTCGTTTTTGGGTTTAAAACCTGATGAAATGCTGGCGATTTTCAGAAGACAATTCCGCCAACAGGAGCGTCAGGGTTTACTGCCTGAAGGAGTCACTGAGCCTTTAAATCAGTCTTTTTTCCGTTATACCCCAAAAACTATTTCAATTCTTGTTATTGTTTTCTTTATCTTGTTTTTCTTCGGCTATCTCTTTTACCAATACAGAAATATCACCAGTCCTCCGCCGCTTGAGATCACATCTCCCAAAGAAGGCCAGATATTTTCTTCTGATCGGATTTCGGTCACAGGAATTACCAATACTGACGCCGTGATTTTAGTGAACAATCAGAAAATAGCTGTTGATGAGAGCGGTCACTTTTTTACCACCTTAACATTTGCGCCAGGAACTAATATTGTTATCGTCGAATCGGTAAGTAAATATAACAGAAAAAATACCGTCAAACGTACAATCCAGATTCAAGGAGACTGACATCACTAAAAGTATAAAACTCTGCTGAACGGTGTAATTTTGTATTGACTGTTGGAGCTTCAAAGGTTAGAATAGATTACCTGCTCTTATGAATGCATCAACTCAAATTCTTCTTTTTGCCGTCATTACTGTCTTAACGATTGTAATGGTAGTAATCGGATATCAGATTTTCATGATACTTGGTGAAATCAGGAAAATGCTGCAAAAATTTAATAAGGTAGTTGATTCAACGGTCAACGTATCAGCCTCAATCTCCAAATCCCTGACCAATATCAACGGTTTTACCCAAGGGATGAAAACAGTAATGGGAATTTTTAACGTATTCAGAAAAAAAGATAAAAGCGGGGAGAAAAATACTCATGAATGACAACTCTCATAAAGGCGGAAATTTCTGGCTGGGGTTTTTTCTGGGAGGGCTCATTGGTGCTTTTATCATTTTTATCTTAGGAACCAAAGATGGCAAAAAAATCTATGGACTCTTGGAGGACGAAGAGGATAAATTCAAAAATAAAATTGACGATAAAATTCAAACCTTAAAAACTAAAGGTGAAGAATATCTGAAAGAAACAGATAATTTGCAAAAAAAAGTTAAACAGGAAGTTATAACAGACGCAAAAACAGTAAGTCAAACTATAGTTGATAAACTTGATGACTCCTTGGGACAACTGCAGGAAGTGCAAAAAAAAGGGGTTGAACTGACGGAGGCTGTCCGCAGTCGTTTTTTTAAAAAAAACGGTAAAAAATTATCTTCGTGATTATATATAAATAATTCAACCCTTCACGGTAAACACAATGATAAGTTATAATAGCCGCAAATGACTCATCGTGAACTTCGTAAAAAATATCTGGATTTTTTTCAGGAATCGCCGCGAAACCATCAGGTAATTCCCTCTGCTCCTATAATTCCTGAAAATGATCCCACTACCCTTTTTACCAGCTCAGGTATGCAACCTTTGGTGTCTTTTTTGCTCGGAGAAAAACACCCGCTAGGAAAAAGACTTGTCGATAGTCAAAAGTCATTCCGTGCGCAAGATATAAATGAAATCGGTGACAACCGGCATAACACTTTTTTTGAAATGCTCGGCAACTGGTCTCTCGGGGATTATTTTAAAAAAGAACAGCTAAATTGGTTCTTTACGTTTTTGACCAAAGTTTTAAAGCTTGATCCCAATAAACTGTATGTCACGGTTTATGAGGGTGATAAGACAGTCCCAAAAGATACCGAGTCTATTGAGATTTGGAAAGAGATTTATGCAAGTGTAGGGATTGATGCAAAAGTTGTCGACTCGCCTTCATCCGTTAGTGAAACTTCGGCGAAACAAGGACGGATTTTCCTCTACCCTGCTTCCAAAAATTGGTGGAGCAGGTCTGGAACACCAGACAAAATGCCTCCAGGAGAACCCGGCGGGCCGGATAGTGAGGTTTTTTTTGAATTTACTCAAATTCCTCATGACTCAAAGTTTGGAAAAAAGTGTCACCCTAATTGTGAATGCGGACATTTTCTGGAAATCGGAAACAGCGTTTTTATGCAGTATCAAAAACAGCCTGACGGTGCGCTCACAGAACTCCCGAATAAAAATGTGGACTTCGGGGGAGGTCTGGAACGGCTTATTTCCGCAACTGAAAATAATCCTGACATCTTCCAATCAGATTTATTTTTTCCAGTTATTGAACTGCTGTCCAGACTTTCAGGTAAAAAGTATTCCGATCCGATCAACCAATCAGCCATGCGCATCATCGCAGATCACCTGAAGGCAGCCACCTTCATGCTGGCAGAAGGGCTACAGCCCGGCAACAAACAACAGGGTTATATTTTGCGTCGTCTAATCAGGCGCTCTGTCGTCAAGATGCATAAACTGCATCTGCAATGTTCCACAATTGAGGCAGGAATTCAAATTTGTCAGGTTATTGGTCAGATTTATAACAATGTCTATCTTTATCCTGATGCTAAGGAGTTCTCCAATATTACCTCGACCTTGAGCGAAGAAATAAAAAGGTTTGAACAGGTATTAAACAAAGGAATAAAACTACTGGAAAAGCAGTCTAAAGTTGATGGAAAATTAGCCTTTGATCTACTGCAAACATACGGCTTCCCCTGGGAATTAACCGCAGAATTAGCGCTTGAACGGGGTCAAAAGATAAATTTTGGACAGTTCCAGAAAGAATTTCAGAAACATCAGGAATTATCCAGAAATACCAGTAAGGGAATGTTTAAAGGTGGACTGCAGAATCATTCAGAGGTAATCACCCGACTTCATACCGCAACCCACCTTTTACAGCAAACATTGCGGGGCATCCTTGGTGATCATGTTCGCCAAAAAGGAAGTAATATTACGGTAGAACGACTCCGATTTGATTTTTCCCACCCTAAAAAACTGACCGATCAGGAAATTCGTGAGATTGAAAAAAATGTTAATCTTAAAATAAAGGAAAATTTACCAGTCAGTATGTCAATTAGTGCGCTCGAACTGGCTCTAAAAGAAAACGCCTTAACCGTCCCGGGAGTGGTATATCCGACAAAGGTAAAAGTATATTCTATCGGCAGCTTTTCCAAAGAAGTCTGCGGCGGACCTCATGTCGACTTTACAGGACTCTTGGGAAAGTTTAAGATAATAAAAGAGGAGGCTGCCGGTAGCAATAGCCGAAGAATTTATGCCACTCTGACTTAACTCATGTCCATATTTTCAAAATTTCTTCCGAAAAAAGAAAAATCTGAATATTTTCTGACCCTAGCTGTAGAAGAACAAAAAATTCGTGCAGCAATTACCTTAATACATAAAAACCAGCTGACGCTGATCGGCACGGGTGAAAGCGATTATTCTCAGGGAGAAAATGAATCCGAAGCGGCAGATATTGCCATAAGTTCTGCCGAAAAAAATGTCCCTGAAAATTTTTTAGTAGAAAAAGTAGTTTTTGCGCTTCCCTACGCATATCTAACAGGCGATAAAGTAAAACCGGAATATCTCGAGAGATTAAAAAAAATTACCAAAGATTTAGTTCTGACTCCGCAAGGCTTTGTCGAATATCCTGATGCCATAACCTATTTTCTCCAAAAAGAAGAAGGATCACCGCCTACAAGCTTGATATTAAATTTATCCAAAGATACATTGACTTTGACTTTAGTAAGAGTCGGCAAAATACAACACACATTTCTCATCCCCAGAACTTCATCAATCATTTCAGATATCGAAAAGATCATTCCTGATCTAAAAGCTGATATCCTTCCGTCCAGGATAATAATCTATGATGAAGGCGAAAATTTGGAGGAAGTGAGAGAAAATTTACTTCGTCTACCCTGGAATAAACATCCTGAATTTCTGCATACGCCAAAAATTGAAATTTTATCATCCAGCGATATTATGACGGCTTTAATTGAAGCGGCGGGTACTTTTTTTATGAAAACTCACGACATAGTTTTGTTACAAGCTGACTTTGGCCCAAAAAATAAGGAGGAAGAGACTCCCGTTATTCTCCCTACTAATACTCAAGTTCAAGAAAAAACCGATCAACAGCCACCCGAGATACAAGAAGTAGCTCCTAAAGATGATAAAAAACATATGGTGCCACCTGATGCAGAAATTACGGAAGAAGAAGAAGAAGAAGAAGAAACGTTCGGCTTTACTAAAGACAGTGATATAGCAGAAAAAAAATCTCTCCACCAGAATATTACCGTTCCCAATATCCCGATTCCTTTAATGGTTGATGAAACAGTTGAGGAAGAAATTAAAAATGATAAACCTCAAAAAAGAATTTTAAGCGATGTAAAAATTCCGGATATTTTCAGTATTTTTAGGAAAATTAATTTCAATTCTCTCTTGTTACCTATCATCTTTATATTCATTATATTAGGATTATCAGGCTGGTTCATTTATGCCTTTCCCAAGGCTGATGTTTCTATCTTTATTTACCCCCAAACAACTTCAAAAAATATGGATATCTCAATCACCACCTCACAAAATTCACTTCAAAACCCTAAGAATAATATCGTAGCCGAAGAGGTTTCAGCTTTAGTGAGCGGAGAAAAAAATGCAGTTTCTACCGGAAAAACCAAAGTCGGGGAAAAAGCTAAAGGAACAATTACTGTCTATAATAAAACATTAAACAGCAAAACTTTGCCCAAAGGTGCAATTTTACAAAACGGCTCTCTCACGTTTAGCCTTGACGACAATACCAATGTCGCTTCTGCGTCTGATACGGGTGAGGGTCTCGCCTATGGAAAAACCACCTCCAAAGTAACAGCCAATAATATCGGACCGGAAAGTAATTTATCGCAGGGTAGTAATTTTATCTTTAAAGATTTTCCGGAAAATTCTCTTTCAGCTAAAAATGAAACAGCCCTGACCGGAGGCACCAGCCGGGAAGTAACCAGTATTTCCAAAGAAGATAGGGATCATCTGGAAGAAATTTTAACCAGTGAACTTATGGCTAAAGCTAAACAGGAATTGAGTCAGAAAATTAAAAATGGGGCCGTTCTTATAGATCAATCATTATCAAAAGAAATAACCAGCAAGAAATTCAACGGCGATGTCGGCAGTGAGGCAAAAGAAGTATCAATTGCATTGAGTTTGCAAGTGACAGGCTTATCTTATCACCCGGCTGATTTGATAAGTTTATCCAAAGAAAATTCAGTTAGTGTTCCGGCAGGATTTTCTATTGATGAATCAAGAACCGGAGCCCGGATTACAAATATCACCAAAGATAAAAATAATGAACTGCATGCCACAGCTATCATTTATTCCTCCTTTATTCCAACTCTTGATCTGGTTAAAATAAAAAAAGATCTTTCAGGTAAAAACTATCAAAAGGCCGCAGAATATCTCAAATCCGTCGATAATATTTCGGGGGTAAAAATTGTCCAGATAAACAAATTCCCTCTTTTGAGTAACCGGTTACCTTTCAACGGGGAAAATATTACCTTGAATGTAGTTAGTTTTTAATCACGCTTTTCGTAAAATTATGTTATTTTTTTCCAGAAGACCTAAACCTGTCTCCAAATTTTCGGTTTTATTGATTTCAACCGGACTTTTCATTTTGGTTTGGGTTTCTTATCCGATAATTTCTTTTAATATTTTTTACGCCTCAAAGTTTGAGACTATTATCCGACCGGTACCGCAAGACCAAAAATCTACGTCTATCTTGATAAAGGATGATAACCTAATTAATGTCTTAGGAACTATGAAAACAGACTTTACCAAAGCAAGCGCCTGGTTTCCCAAAGCGGTGAAAAATATTTCCTTTGGACAAAATAAAAGCAATTATTATCGATTGACTATCCCCAGACTGAAAATTGAAAATGCCAGTGTGGTGATTGAAGGGGAAGACCTGACTAAAAATCTTATTCAATTTACAGGCCCTCCTCCCGGTAATTACGGAAATATAGTCATTTTCGGCCATTCATCATTGCCTTTCATATACAATCCCAGAGACTATAAAACTATTTTTACCAAATTGCCGGATCTTAAAATCGATGATGATATTTTAGTGACTATTGATAATATTACCTATAAATATAAAGTTACAGATTTAAAAGTTACTACTCCGGATGATTTATCGGTCCTGACCCAGGAATATGATAACGCCTATTTGACTTTAATTACCTGTGTACCGCCCGGTACGTCCTATAAACGGCTAATTATAAAGTCAAAATTATCAACAGCCTGAACAATATATGACAAAAAATAATGATATCACCGATCAAGCAGCGCCAACCTCAAATTCTCTTGAGGCTTTATCCGCTATCAAAAAAAAGCTTCTTGGTAAAAAATTATCCTATCATGAAATATATTCGCTGATGGATGAGGTGGCACATGAAAAGCTCGGTCCTGTTCTGACGACTTATTTTGTTGCCGCCGGATTCAAAGAAGGCTTTTCCAATTTGGAAATGTATTATCTGACCAAAGCCATGGTTGATACCGGAACACGTCTTCATTTTAACGGCATTGTTGCTGATAAACACTCGACCGGAGGACTAGCCGGCACCAGAACAACCATGATACTGGTGCCGATCGTTGCCGCCGCAGGATATAAGATACCTAAAAATTCTTCCCGGGCGATCACGACCCCTGCAGGAACTGCTGATACGATGGAAGTTCTTGCTCCGGTAACCTTTTCCCCTTCCCAAATTGAAAGAATTGTCGGTAAAACCGGAGGATGCATTGTTTGGGGGGGACATTTAGGACTTGCTCCTGCTGATGATATCATTATTCAGGTGGAAACCCCGCTTTCTTTTGAATCATTTGATAAAATCATTATTTCAATCATGGCCAAAAAAATAGCATCCGGCGCAACTCACTTAGTGCTCGATATTCCTGTCGGACTAACTTTGAAAATTCACCATTTTAAGGACGCGGAATTAATTTCCAAAAAATTCCAGCTTTTAGCGGATAAATTCCACATCAAACTCGCCGTTGACATTAATCAGACTTTGGAACCGGCCGGTCATAGTGTAGGGCCTTCGCTTGAAGCAATTGACGTTTTAAAAGTATTGGAGCAAAAACCTGACCGCCCGCGGGTTTTGGAAGCCAAAGCGTTAAGACTCACAGGAAAATTGCTGGATTTGTGCCTCGCAGATACCAAAAATAGTGAAAAAATATCAGGTGAAGACCTAGCCCGCCAAATTCTGAAAAGTGGTCAGGCACTGAAGAAAATGCGGGAGATTATAAAATACCAGGGAGGAGACCCGGACATCTCAATTGCTGATATAGAAATTGGCAAGTTTAAATACGAATATAAAAGCCACAAAAAAGGATCTATCACCTCTTTTAATAATAAAGACCTGACGATTATAGCTAAAATTCTCGGTTGTCCGGGAGATAAAAAAGCAGGCATTTATCTGGAACGAAGATTAGATGAACATATAGACAAAAATGATATACTATGTATACTGTACTCATCGAATAAATGGCATCTGGAAGAAGCAAAAGAGACATTAAAAAATGTGCCGATATTCAGTATAGAATAATATGTTTAAAAATATCATTGCTCCTGTCCAAGCTTGGCTCATGTCTCAGGGAAAATGTGTTGGCTGTAGCACTTCACTTGGCGAAGGAGAAAAATCCAAGGGAAAAAATAACGAGGTGTTAATCACCTGCCGGAAGTGCGGCCGTATTTTTTTATACGATCCCAAAACTAAAAAATACCAACGGGCTCCTCTTTCCCGTCCGACATGAAAAAAAAATTTGTTATTCTGTGTTTTCTTCTTTTCATAATAGGATTAATTTGTTTTCTATGGTGGAAACAGGCAATAACCGGTGTCAACCCGTCTGATAAAACCAATATCACTTTTGTCATCAGGAAAGGCGAAACAGCCAGAACTGTGGCCGAAAGACTTCGTAATTTAAAGTTAATCCGCTCTCCGGTTGCCTTCTTTCTTATAGCCAGATTTGGAGGAGTCGGCGATAATCTGCAGGCAGGCGAGTTTAATATAAATCCCGCGATGGATCTGTGGCTTATCGCCAAAACTCTAACCCATGGCACTTCAGACACTTGGATCACCATTCCGGAAGGTTGGAGAAATGAGGAAATCGCTTTAGAACTGACACAAAAACTTTCCATCCCCGAAAGCGAATTTCTAAAAAAAGCCAAGGAAGGATATATGTTTCCGGATACATATCTTGTACCCAAAGAAGCTTCAGCTACAGCTGTGGTGGATTTGTTTCTTGGCAATTTCCAAAAGAAAATTGGCCCAAATATTATTGAACAGGCAGCGAAAAAAGGGCTCAATATCAATCAGCTAATCACCATTGCGTCTCTAGTGGAAAGAGAAGGCAGACATGACGGTGACCGGCCGATCATCGCCAGTATTATCTTGAATCGTCTGGGTATAGGCATGAAACTAGATATTGATGCCACTATTCAATTTGCTTTAGGCTATCAGTCAGCTGAAAAAACCTGGTGGAAGAAAAATTTGACTCTTGATGATATAAATCTTAATTCCGCCTACAATACTTATAATAATTCAGGACTTCCTCCAGGACCCATCGCCAATCCCGGACTTCAGTCTATCATGGCTGTCGTGAATGCCCCTGAAACCGATTATCTGTATTATATTTCCGACAGTCAGGGCAATATCCATCCGGCCAAAACCATCGAAGAACATAATGCCAACATTGCCAAATATTTAAATAAATAACTTATTTTTCATCCAGACTCCTCCATAATATTCTAGCCGCATACGTCCTGTAGGGAATCCAATTTTTACTTAATTTTTCGATTTGTTTGTCAGTTGGTTTTTTCTTAAAGGCATACAACTTTTGAATCGCTTTACAGAGTCCCAGGTCGCCCAAAGAAAAAATATCCGGACGAGCCAGTGAAAACATCAGAAACATCTCGGCTGTCCACGGACCAATTCCTTTAATTTCCATTAGTGACTTTTTTATGGTGAGATCGTCTTTTCCGGCAAGATCTTCTAGATCAATTTCTTTACTCTGTATCTTTTCAGCTAAGTCTTTCAGGTATTTTACTTTCGAGTTTGAGGTCCCGACATTTCTGATTTTTTCAGCGGATAATTTGCATAACTCTTCCGGGTTAATCAAATCTTTGGAAAATAATTTTTTAAATCGCTGAAAAATTGTCTCGCCTGCTTTTCCCGACAGCTGTTGATTGATGATTGTCTCGCAAAGATCGGAAAAATAATTTTTCGATTTTGTCAGCGGTTTTATCGAATCAATCTTTGCCAAAACGCCATAAAGTATCGGGTCGGTATTTTTAAAATGATGATATATTTTACTGTGCATCTCAATCTTTAAATCAACTCAATTGTAAACATTAGATCTGTGACCTGCAGAGATAATTTGAATTGTTTTATCCTGTTTATTTATTTTATAAATAATTCTGTATACTCCAACTCGATACGAAATCCTTCCCGTTAGCTCACGTTTCAATGGTTTTCCTGAAAAGGGATCGCCTTTTATTTCCGCAAGCGCTGTAATTATCGCTTCTTGATGTAATCGGGATATTTTCTTGAGTTCCTTCCTGGCTTTATCGGAAATAAGAAGTTTATACACGGAGTTTCAAATCTTTTTTCAATTGTTCAAAGGTAATGAATTGTCCCTTTTTAAAATCTTCCTCGCCTTTTTTTATTGCTTTTACAAGTTTTTTGTCACCCAAAATATCCAGCGTCTCTTTCCATGATTCGTATTCGGCTGCAGAAATCATCACAGCGGCAGGAACTCCGTTTACGGTAATCACGAATTCCTGAAGCTGTTTATCTGCCTTTTCCACAAGACTAGTCAACTGTGCTCTGGCTTTGGTAATTGGAAGAGTTATTGTCATATGTTTTCTATATTACATAATTCTGTACATAATGTCAACATTATAATATTTTTTATTTCCCCCCAATTAGCTGTATCAGGTTGTCATCCAGATCGTAAAAAGTGGCAAAATATTTGTCGAAGGTGGGAGCCTTGAAAGGACGCGCCAGGAATTTTACCCCTCTTTTTTTTAATTCTTCATAAGACGCGGCTACCGAATCCACCACAAAATTAAACATATGCCTGTGGATGTCTTTATTTTTCCCTTTTACTTTATCATGCTGCCCGATCCATAGATATACGTTTCCCACCTGAAAACGTATACCTGTATCTTGTGGGTGCTTTATTTCTTCAACCGGAACAAGACGCAGTTTTTCCTGATACCAATCGGCCAGTCTCCTGTAATTTTCCGACCAAATCAAAATGGCATTGATATTTTTTAACATAATTTAAAACCATCCTTTCTTTTTTTGGGATTCCTTTTCAAATTCTGCCAGAAGTTCTTTTTGTCTGCTGCTTATATGTTCAGGTACTTTAATTTTAATCTGCAGGTAATGATCTCCCCGTCCGTTATCACGCACCAAAGGCACCCCACGACCTTTGAGTTTAACCAGACTTCCGGGTTGGGTGCCCGGCTTGATTTTCAATTTTAAAGGTCCGTCTATTGTGGGTACGCTCACCACATCTCCTAAAATTGCCTGGGCAAAACTTACTTCTACATCGCTAAGAAGATCATAACCTTCCCTTTTAAAGCGCGAGTCATTCTGTACTGACAGCACCACTTCAAAATTATCAAATCTTATTCTTGAACCTTCGTCAACGCCGGCCGGAATTTTAATTTTCTGTTGTTTTCCATCAACTACCACATCTTTTTCCACTCCTTTTACCGCTTCCATAAAGTCGATGGTAAATCTGTAAATTCTTCGCTGCGGCCTTGAGCTTCGTCTAAAAGATGACCCGCCGAAAAACTGTTCAAATATTTCAAAAGGATCGGAAAATCCTCCGAAATCCACCCCATCAAAAGGCGAGCCTCCTGCAGAAGAATAGGTATAGGTAAAAGGTCCGTAAGCGCCGGTTTGATTTTGACCTCCGCCGAAGGGATTTCCCCCAGCTTGTCCTGCGCCTTGCGAAAAAGCTGCTTCGCCGAACTGATCATAGGTTTGTTTTTTCTGGGGATCAGACAGAACTTCGTATGCTTTATTTATCTCTTTAAACCTGTCAGTAGCCTTAGGGTCTTTATTGCGGTCAGGATGCCACTCTAAAGCCTGCTTGCGATAGGCTTTCTTAATCTCCGTGTCGCTAGCTGATTTACTGACTCCCAATACTTCGTAAAAATCTTTGGCCATAATTATCTTGAAAATTTCATTATACCTTATTCTACCAAAAAGGCGCTTATTAAAGGCGCCATTTGGTTAATCATCCAATCGGCTGATAAAGAGTTTAACTTACAACCTCACCTTCTTCCGCTTCTTCTTTTTTAGCGGTCTTTTGGTCTTTCTTTTCGCCATTTTTGGCTTCTTCGTTCTTTTCTTCAGGCTTTGGCGCTTCAGTTTTTTGATACATCGCCTGGCCGATTTTTTGTAAAGTATCAGATAGATCTTTGGTTTTAGTTTCCAAATCCTCTTTACTCCCGCTCTCCAAAATAGACTTTAACGCGGAAATTTTTTCTTCTACTTCCTTTTTGAGGCTTTCCTCAACTTTATCTCCGGCATCTTTAAGTGATTTTTCAGCCACATAAATCATGTTATCGGCTTTATTCCTAACCTCAATCTTCGATTTTTTCTCCTCATCTTCCTGACGATGCTTTTCTGCTTCTTCAGTCATTTTTTTAATTTCATCATCAGAAAGTCCTGTTGAACCGGTAATTTTGATACTTTGGCTTTTACCTGTCGCTTTGTCTTTTGCTGAAACGTTTAAAATGCCATTGGCGTCAATATCAAACATCACCTCTATCTGTGGTACTCCGCGGGGAGCAGGTGGAATACCGTCAAGGATAAACCGACCGAGAGATTTATTGTCAGAAGCCATCGGACGCTCTCCCTGAAGTACATTTATCTCAACTGATGTTTGATTATCAGCTGCAGTTGAAAACACTTCAGTTTTGGACGTAGGGACCGACGTATTTCTGGTGATTAAGGGTGTTGATACCGACCCGAGCGTTTCAACACCAAGTGTCAACGGAGTCACATCTACAAGTAAAATATCTTTTCCGCCCACATCCCCGGAAAGTATTCCTGCTTGTACTGCAGCACCAACTGCCACGACTTCATCAGGGTTGACGGAACGATTCGGGTCCTTGCCAAAAAATGCTTTAACAACTTCAATAACCTTCGGCATGCGGGTCATTCCGCCAACTAAAACAACTTCATCAATATTTTTCGTTGTAACTTTAGCATCGGCAAGACATTTTTTAACGGGTTCAATACTCTTTTTCACTAGGTTCTCAATAAGTGCCTCAAGTTTAGCTCTATTCAACTTCATCACAAGATGTAATGGACCCTCTTTGCCTTGAGTTATAAAGGGGAGATTAATCTCCGCCTCCATGGACGAAGAAAGCTCTATTTTGGCTTTCTCTGCGCCGTCACGAAGCCGTTGTAGTGCCTGCGGATCTTTTCGCAAGTCGACACTGTGTTCTTTCTTAAACTCATCGGCAAGGTAATCTAGGATTACTTTGTCGAAATCATCTCCGCCTAGGTGGGTATCGCCATTGGTTGCCTTAACTTTATAGACTCCAGATTTTTCATCCAGATCAAGCTCTAAAACTGAGATATCAAATGTTCCGCCCCCGAGGTCATAGACCGCGATGGTATGTGCATTTTTCTTATCTAAGCCGTAAGAAAGTGCGGCTGCGGTTGGTTCATTGAGAATCCGCAACACCTCCAGACCGGCAATTTCCCCGGCTTGCTTGGTGGCCTGGCGCTGACTATCATCAAAATATGCAGGGACTGTAATGACAGCCTGTTTAACCGGCTCTCCAAGATAATGTTCCGCGTCTGTTTTTATTTTAGCTAAAATTTTTGCAGATATTTCCTGCGGAGTAAACTGTCGGCCTTCAACCTCTACAACAGCCATACCATTTTTACCGGATTTGATAGTATAGGGAAGCCACTTGCTATCTGTTTGTACACTTGTATCGCTATACTTTCTTCCCATTAAACGCTTGACGGAAAAAATGGTTGATTTGGGATTGATGACCATTTGGCGTTTGGCTACGTCACCTACGATGTTTTTAATCGGATCGACAACTGACGGAATAACATTTCTTCCTTCAGCCGAATGAATAACTTTGGGACTGCCTCCTTCCATGACAGCTACACAGCTATTGGTTGTACCTAAATCAATTCCTATTACTTTTCCCATATTATCTCCTTTTCTTGAACCCGTCGCAGCTTTATGCGGACCCGGGTATAACTTTTTCTAACATCTTTTTTCCTACTTTGACTCGAGCAGTTCTAATAACTTTATCATACATTTTATAGCCCGACCTTAATTCCTCAACTACTAAGTTATCCTTCTCTCCAGCTACAACCTCTACACATTCCATCACTCGCGGATCAAACTCGTGACCTAAAACTTCAATTTTCTGCACATTCTCTCCTGACAATAACTCATAAAATTGTTTCAGAGCTAAACTCAATCCCTGATCATTATTAGTTGTTACCACCTTTTCTAAAATATCAAGTACAGATAAAATTTTTAATATTATATTTCCTGAAGCATATTTCACTTCATCCGCTCTTGCTTCTTTGACTCTTTTTTCCAGATTCTGATAATCTGCAAGCGCTCTCAGGTATTTATTTTTCCATACCTCTGTCTGCATCTCCAACTCTTCAAGGTTTTTATCGGTTTGTTTTTTTGACATAACTTTACCAGCCTGAAGAAACCTCACTTATTAAATCACCTATATAACGAACGATCGGAATGATCCGAGGATAATTCAGGCGGGTTGGACCAACTACGCCAATCGCACCTTTGTGAGTTGGTGAAGAAAATTGGACAAAGACCCCTCCGCATTCGCTCAGATTGGCTCTGCCCAAATCTTCTCCGAGAAATACTTCAGGAAGTATTTGACCTGCCTCAAATCGGCCGAAAATCTGCCACCAAAAATCATATTCATCAAGCGTATCAAGTAGATGTCTGGTAATATCTATATCATAAAATTCAGGCATATCCAAAATATAACCCATGCCTGAAGTAAAAAGGTTACCTTCATCGGTCACTGCTAAAGACATAGTCTTAGTATGATCGGCTAAAGCTTTAGTGGCTTCTCTTAAAGATTTGTCCATTTGGTTTCGATAATCCCATATTTTTTGTTTGACTTTAACTTCATCGGCAACTGATAAATCATTGGGTTTCATAATCTCGGAAACATACAGCTTTAGTGCCTGAGGTGTCGGTGTCCGGCCGGCCGAAGTATGAGGTTGTTTAAGATAACCAGTCTTGGTTAAACTCACCATTTCATTTCTGATGGTAGCCGGAGATATACCCAGATTATATTTTTTATCCAAAGTATCTGAACCGACAGGTTCGGCTGTTTCAATATATTCATCTATGATGGCTTTTAAAATTTGTGCCTGTCTTTGGGTTAAATTATTCATAGGGTTTATTTACCAAACAATATTAGCACTAAGATAGCATGACTGCTAATATTTGTCAAGCCCCGCCACAGCGAAGCGCAGACCCGCCGATAAGAGCTCTTTGAGCCGTGTATGAATAATACTGAAAAGGCGAAAAGTAAGCTATGGCGGGTCAAGAGGTATGTCGTGCTGAAATTTAATCAGTATTTATTGGTATAATAATTTTATTAGCTTGCATTTATGAATAGAAAATATTTTTATTTCGCCATTCTTCTTTTGATGTTTCCGGTTATTTTCTTCGCGGTTAAAGATTCTCAGATTATAACCGGTAAAGCCAGTCCTCAAAAAGCCGATATTGTGGTTGATATAAAAAATATCCTTCGTCCCATCAACCCGGTATGGTCAGGACTGTCACAAGGAGGAGAAGAAAGCCCTCCAATGCTGCATTCAGGTATATCCTTAATCAAACCACTCGCTCCAAAATTGATTCGGATCGATCATATTTATGATTATTATTCGGTTGTCACTCTCGTCAATGAAAAACCAGTTTACGACTTTAGTAAACTTGATGAGACTGTCGATGATATTATCGCCACAGGCGCTCTGCCTTTTTTCAGTCTGAGTTATATGCCCAGTGTTTTCACACCAAGCGGTTCAGTAATCGATTTACCTCAAAATTGGGACTTATGGAAAGATTTAGTCAAAGCAACCATAGAGCATTACAGCGGAAAAAACAGCAGGAATTTGACGGGGGTGTATTACGAGGTTTGGAATGAACCAGAACTTCCCCAGTTTGGAGCCTTTAAATTAAGCGGCGATAAAGATTACCGGCTTCTCTATAATTTTGCGGCAAAAGGAGCAAAAGAGGCTCAAAACGTCAATAAATTTTATTTAGGCGGGCCGTCGGTCGGATCTTATTATTCATCCTGGGTGACTGATTTTGTGACTTTCGTTGTCCAAAATAAATTGCGACTCGATTTTTATTCCTGGCACCGTTACCATACGAATCCTGAAATTTTCGAACAAGACGGCATGAAAATCAGAAATAATTTAAAAAATTTTCCTGCTTTTGCCGACCTTCCACTCATGCTAACAGAATGGGGTATGGATTCTGCTAACAGTGATTTGAATAATAAAGATATCGCTGCGGCATTTACCATAGCCGCCGTCTCCAGTTTTGAAAATATTATTAATAATTCTTTTGTCTTTGAGATTAAGGATGGTCCGCCTCCGGCGGGTGGACGATGGGGTCTTTTCACGCATGATTTAGCCAGTCCTCCTTTAACTGTAAAGCCTCGCTATAAAGCCTTTGAATATTTAAGTAAAATTTCCGGGGATAAATTAAATCTTACAGGACAAGGATCATATGTCAGAGGTTTGGCGGCAAAAACCTCAACAGGAATTAAGGTAATACTTGCAAATTTCGATTCTTCCGGCAAAAATATTGAGAATGTTCCGATAACTTTCACTAATCTTGATTCATATTCTTATGATCTGACGTATGAATATCCGTTACAGGAAAAATCAGGGTTTTTTGAAATTACTTCGTCCAGCGGAACCATCAGTAAATCGTTTATTCTACAACCAAATTCCTTTCTGTATCTGGAATTAAATCCCAAAGCTCCAATTGCACAATTTGTCCCGGGAAAATCAGGCAATGATTCTGATCAAGCTTTAATACTTTCTTCCACTAAACCACTTATTTTTACCAACCCGCAGTTCAGTCTGAAACCTGTAGGATCAATATCTTTTGATATTAAACCAATGTGGGGTAGTGATAATAGTGATTTTTTACTTTACGAGATCGCCTTTTCACCAACTGAAGATAACTCCAGTAGTCTATACCTCAAAAAAAATAAGAATCAGCTGGAATTTGGAATTAAAACGATTGAGAATGAAGCTCTCGTCTCTGTTCCGATACAAACTTGGGATGACAATTGGCATCATATTGACGCCTCTTGGGAAAATACTAATTTTTCTTTATCAGTTGATAATTCGCCTCCTATCAGGAATAGCATACCCGTGGATATTAGAAATAGCACCGCACTAACTATTTATCCGTTTCACGCGGCAATTGATAATTTGAAAATTGTGGTAGCCGACCAACAGCTGATCGGTAGGTTTTTTGACGGAAATGTGGATAAATAAGACGGTACAGATTAAATCTCAATTCTTGGAGGATTAATCACCTCTGACGCTGTATCAATCATCACTCCTTGCCTATACTGTTTTACCTTTATAAAGATTTTAGATAACATTTTCATTTGCGGTACTTCCAAAAACCAGGCTAAAAACAGATAAACTGACAAACCCAGTAAAGTCGAAATGCCTGTCAGCATCATCAGATTTATCGTACGCGTTGTATCAAAAACCAGCTGATCCAATAGTTTGACTGGAATATATAAAAATACTCCTGCAAATGCCCCGGAGAGGAGGATTTTTAAGGCTGGTACTATCAATTTATAGCGGTCGAAATATTTCACTTTTTTATCGAGAAGAATTAAAAGAAGAATCATGTTGATAATACTGGCAACAGATGCCGAAAGACCTAAAGCATAAACCTGTAAATGCAAAAAAATGATGAAGTATATTGACAGGAGAGTATTGATGATTATGGAAATTGTACCGATTATGACAGGTGTTTTGGTATCGTGCAGAGCATAATAACCCCGCGCTATTAGATGGACTAATGATTGGGCAAATAATGATATACCAAAATAGGCAAGCGTCTTACCCGTTATGACAGTGCTTTCCCAGTCAAATAGAGAAGATGCTCCAAAGACAAGTCTTACCATAGGGATTCTTAAAACAATCAGGATGGCAGATAAAGGAATAACTAAAAATAAAATCTGATGGAAAGAAGATAAAAAAATATTTTTAAACTCCTCGATATTTTTCTTGGCGTAGAAAGAAGAAAGCGTTGGTAGTGACGCTTGAGCAATACTTGCGCCAAAAAGACCTATCGGAACCTGTTGTAAATTCTGGGCAAAAGTAAATACCGTCACTGAACTTGCTCCTAAAAGTGACGATAAAACCAGGTCAATCGTGGTGTCAATTTGAGAAACTGCCAAACCGAGCGTTCTTGGTAACATCAATCTAACAACATCACGGGTTCCCGGATGAGAAAAAGTGAAATTCCATTTATGCCGAAAACCCAGCGAATATGTCAACGGAACTTGAATAAGCATAAACAAAAAAGCTCCTATCACCACACCTATAACCGGTGCATAAAGTCCAACTGATGGCGTCAGAAAAACAATACCTATTATAATTCCCAGGTTATATATTACAGGAGCCAGTGAGGGAATAAAAAAATTTCTAAAGGACTGTAAAATACCGGTAAAAAAATTTCCGACAATTAAAGGAAATACTTGAGCTACAGCGATTATTCTGGTAAATGTACTCATAAGCTCCAACTGTTCCCCGCTAAACCCCGGAGCAAGTAACATGGAAATCTGTTTGGTGAATATAACTATCGGCAGACAAAGAAGTCCAAAGACAAGAAGACCTATATTTATGAGTGAACTCGCCATTCTAAAAGCTTCCTCTTTTCCTTTACTGTCAAGATAAGAGGTAAAAACTGGAATAAATGCTGTTGACAACGCTCCCATTACTAAAAGTTCAAAAATCATATTGGGGAGCCTGAAGGCTGCATAATAAATCCCCAAATCCTGAGGAGAAAATCTGGCTGCCAGTAATCTGTCGCGAAAAAGCCCTAAAACGCGTGAGAGGGCAACTGTAACCATAATTACTGAAGCAGCAGAAATAATGCTCGTTTGCTGCCTGGTAAATATCTCTACTGTTTTTTTAAAAAGCTTGACCATAGTTAATTACTTTAGTATACTACCACAATTATGCCAGTAACCAGATCTGCTGAAAAAAAACTTAGACAAGACCATAAAAGAAAGAAAGTTAATCTTTCTGTGAAAAATCAAATTAAGTTGATAACCGGTAAATATAAAAAATCACCTAGTGCATCTCTCCTGGCTAATGTCTATAAAGTTCTGGATACCGCAGCTAAAAAGAACATTCATCATGCCAATAAAACCGCCAGACTTAAATCTCAATATGCAAAAATGCTAATAACTAAATCTTCAGTAAAACCTCTTCCTCCGACTAAAAAAACCGGTAAAAAAAAGAGTAAACCTCATAATTCTTCGAAATCCGCAACAGAATAATTTCCATAGTTATTATTCCAAATAAATTGTATAATATTATTCAATAAAAAATTGAACATGCCTGCCCAAAAAAAACAAGTCAATATTAACCTCATTGAACGGCCTGATGAAAACAACAGTCTTTCCAATCAATTTCTCTCCTGGGCTTTCACCTACGGACGGTATATCATTATCATCACCCAAATCATAGTTTTATCTGTTTTTTTCTTGAGATTTAAATTTGACCGGGAACACGCGGATTTGAAAGAATCTGTCTCACAAAAAGAGGCGATACTTGAATCTGTCAAAGATTTGGAAAATGAGATTAATGGCCTGCAAAATAAACTTTCTGAAATCCGTAAAATTGTAACAAGCCAGGAAATTCCTGTAAACATACTACGATTCCTGCAGGAAAATTCCCCATCCGATACCAGTTATTCGAATATAAATTATACCAATAACCAAATCACATTTACTGCCTCAACCAACAGCTTGAAAAGTTTTAGTACTCTTTTAAAAAGCATCCAGTCGCAAGATAAATTCAGTGAGGTAAATTTGGAAGATATCCAGAGAAGAAAAAATGGCAGAATTGAATTTAAAATTTCTGCTAAAGTCAATATTAATAAATTTAGTTGAAAAAATATGCTGCCGTCAGTATTTCATCGTCTAGGAATTAATAAGGCATACCGAAAATTAACTCCTTTGATTAAAAAAAAAAAAACGTCAACATACCTATCGCTAATAATGTCACTTTTATCTATATCTTTTTTTGGTTTTTTTGCCATCAGACCAACATTAATTACCGCAGTAACTCTGAATAAAAGTGTAGCCGATCTGAAAAAACTTGATATAGAATATGAAAATAAAATCGGCAATATCATTACAGCCCAATCAAAATATGAACAAATAAGAGGAGATATTCCCGATATAGAAGAAGCGTTACCTAAAGACGCCGCGTTTAATCAACTCGCTATAGCGCTTGAAAAGTTCGCCGAGAAATCAAACCTAACTATCAAACAACTACAGATTGACCGATCCCCAATCTCACATTTACCACCCTCCGGAAAAGTAGAAAATATTCAGTTCAGCGTTTTAACCAGCGGAAATTATGTATCATCTTCAGATTTTATCCAGCATCTTCTTAATTGGAAAAGACTAAGCACCTTGGAGAGCATGGAACTATCAAAGGAAGGAGGTACAGAAAGCGCTGAAATAAGAATGACGCTAAAAGGCAAAACATATTATGAACCGTAAGGAGCTCGTTATTATAGCAATAGTAATCTTTTTGACCATGGTGGCTTGGGTAGCTTTTGGCATATATCACGCCAAAACTTCTTCAACACTACCTGCAAGTCAGTTAAAATCTACAACTCCGTTGACACCTAATTTCGATAATGACATAATCAATCAGCTTAAAAATCGCGAAGAATAATGTATCGAAAACAAAAAAGAATTCCGACCATTCTGGCACTGCTTATTCTATTTGCCGGAATTGGTTCTGCTGTTTATTTTGATCAGAGTTCTAAAACTTTTTTCTCCAGAGCTGAACAGTCGTCCATACCGTCAAATGTTCATTTTACCAATATTAGCCAATCCTCCATGACCATATCCTGGCTGACTTCAAAAGCTGTCACAGGAATCATAGAAGTCTCCTCACCTAACCAGGATAAACACACCTTTTTGGATGACTTGGATACCGATAATATATCAAGAATTCATAACACCCATAATATAAGTCTCTCAAATCTTACCGAGAATACTCTTTACCAGATTAAAATTATTTCCGGCTCTGGTTGTCAAAATACGGCTTCCTGTCCAATTTACCAACAAAAAACATCAGTAAAAATGGACGCGGGTGCAGTTTTACCTCCGGCGAACGGTACGATTAGAACTGTTGACGGTAATATCGTTGAAGGAGCTCTTGTCTATCTCATTGTTGGTAAAAGTCTACCTCTGTCAGGCCGAACAGACAGTCTTGGACGTTTTGTTATACCACTCAATAACCTTCGTTCTCAAGATCTCCTGTCAAGGCCCGAGATCGCCGATAATGACATAGTGCAAATTAATGCTTTTAGAACGCCTGAGGAAAAAACGGATGCGGTGATCGATGTAAAATCAATCAGACAAAATCTGACAATTCCTGATATGAATTTAGGCAATTCTTATAATTTTATCGATTTAATTAGTAAAAAGGACCTGTTGTCAAAATCCAGCCAAATAAATATTCTGGGAACACAAAATCAGTTAACCCAACCTACAACTACACCTGATAAAAATATTCCTAAAGGAAGCATCGATTTCATCTTTCCGAGAAAAGATGAGGATACAACGCCTGACAACAAACCAAGAATTAAGGGGACTGCTCCTCCCAACAGTAAACTTTTAATCGTTATAAATTCTACCCCGCAAAAAGGACAAATTACGGTTGGACCAAGCGGCAGCTGGACATGGCGGCCACCTCAAGAACTTCCTCCCGGAATTCATCACGTGAGCATACAGGGGTTTGACCAGAACGGAAATATCATCAATATTATCAGAAGTTTTATCGTGCTTAAAAGCGGAGAACAGGTCTTGGGAGAGGCTACCGCGTCAGCTACCCTGACTCCAAATCCCACTGAAATTCCAACAGCTACTCCGATCATTTCGCCAACCGTATCAAAAATTTCGCCTTCTCCAACATTAGTTGTATCTATAACGTCTACCCCCACGCCAACCGCCTCTTATCCTTCCTCAACTCCTTCCATCACCCCGCCTCCGACAGGTAATACCAATATGACTTTATATCTTATTGGAGCAAGCGGATTTCTTCTTCTGGTGGGATTGAAGCTTTTGATATAGTAATCTTCTAAGGCTTCATCTGACAATTAGCCTCATACATTTCACATTTTATGTAGCTTTGAATTTCATCGAAATTTCCCTTTCTTGGCGTTAAAACCCATTCTCCATTATATTGCCAAAGGGGAGGGTTGATGAGATAGCCTTTTGTATTTTGCTCCTTATCACCGCTATCCAGTGTAATATGGCGGATGTTTTGCTTAGACATGGTAGAAAATATTCTGGCAAAACTTAATTTTTCAGACCAATTCATGTCTGAATTGACAGTTGAATTGAAAGTTTTTATAAAATTCACAATTTTCTGCCGATCTTGAAGCGGCGAAAGATGGAGTAGTTTTTCTCTAACCGCTTGAATTACCTGTTGCTGTCTTTTAGATCTGGAAAAATCAGTCCCTTCTTTACCGCTGGCGTAACGACTGCGTACATACTTTAAGGCTGTAATTCCATCCATGTGTTGCACCCCTCTTATGAAGCTTAATTTTTCGAAGCGACAACTAAAGGCAGGGTCCCCTCCGCAAAAATCGTTTTCTTTTCCTTCAATAGGAAATTTATCATCTTCAAATGCATCCTCAATATTGACATCCACTCCGTCTAAAAGATCAATAAGTTTCCTGAACCCTGAAAAATCCAGTCCTAAGCCGTATTGAACTGGCTCTCCAATAATTTCAGATACTGTGGCTTTAGCTAATATCATTCCCCCTGTTCCTGGTTTTTTTTCTTCACCATAGTGGAAAGCAGTATTAATTTTAGCTTTTAGGGAAGGCGCCCATAAATCTCTGGGGATAGAGATAATAAGAATATCTTTTTTAACAGGATCAATGCTCAAAACCATCATCGTATCAGACAAATCAGACCCCTCATGAATGCCTCCGCTAAAGCCTAGTATCAGAATATTAGATCTGTCCTGATATGATTTGATCGGCAACTCTTTGTTAGAAATAAGTTTTAACAGAAACTGGGAGGTAATATTGTTGGCTTTGGTAAAACTATAAAGAGGTAAAACTGCCTTAGAGATGAAAATTAAGAGTATAAAACAAATGCCAAAAATTAAGGCATATTTGACTAAAAATCTGAATTTCAGAAGCTTCCTTTTAAATCCTTGAGGCATTCTTTATCATCTCCCAAAATGAACCCGCATCCAGACTGGCTCCGCCCGGCAGTACCCCGTCCAGACCATTCCCCGCCAAAAAATCTTTAATATTTTTTGAGTTAACGCTTCCTCCGTATATTATTTTAGCTGCTTTCAAATTTTTTCGGATGCTGTCTGCTACTTTAACGGCATTTTCTCTGGATTCTGTTTTCCCTGTACCTATTGCCCAAACAGGTTCATAAGCAACCAGGCTGACCGATTGAGGTATCTTTGTTTGACTATCCGGAACACAATAAATTGTCTGTAACCCATGTTGCTTTGCCTGATCAGCTTTGGCAAAGAGTAACTGCGAGTTTTCTCCAAAATTACTTCTTCTTTCTGAGTGTCCTATGAGAACAAACTTAGCAAAATCAGCAATTTGGCTGGCTTCGACCTCACCGGTATAGGCGCCCGCAGAAAAAGGCGAAACGTCTTGGGCGCCAAGACTAACTGGCAGATTAAAGTTATTAATAAGTTTAGCGGCCTCGGGTAAATAGATGAAAGGAGGACAAATTACTATTTCCAGATTATCTAAAGATGTTTGACTTCCCTGTTTGAAAAGTTCGTTAAATTCCGTAAACCATGACTGTACTTCTAATAAATTTTTATTCGACTTCCAGTTGCCAATAATGTATTTTTTCTCATCCATAACGGCTGTGATAATAGTCCCGGTTTATAGTAAGATATTGTAACATGGAATTATCCTTTCTTAAACAATTAAACCCCGCACAGCGCATAGCTGTTGAAGAAACAGAAGGCCCTGTTTTAATATTAGCCGGAGCTGGATCCGGTAAAACACGAGTTTTAACTAATAAAGTTGCCTACCTTATTTTACAGAAGAAAATACCCGCGCAAAATATTCTGATGGTCACATTCACCAATAAAGCAGCCGGAGAAATGAAATCAAGAATCAGTCATCTACTGGAGATCGATAATGGCAGTTTAACCTCCTCCTCGACATCCCACCTTCCATTTGCAGGCACATTTCACTCCTTTTGTGCCAAATTACTGCGCCTGGAAGGCACCCTTCTCGGATTTAATCCTAATTTCCTGATTTATGATGAAATAGATAAAAAAGATGCCATAAAAGAAATTCTGACTGGTCTCAATCTGGATCTTAAGATCAACAGTCCGGCGGTTATCGGATCGATGATTTCCGGGGCCAAAAACGAACTGATTTCCGCCAGAGAATATCTGAATATCGCTCAAGGACACTTCCAGCAAAAAGTCGCAAGCATTTATCTGTCTTATGAAAAACTTTTAAAAGAAAATAACGCTCTGGATTTTGATGATCTGATCTTCACCGTCATAAAACTTTTTCGGGAAAATAAAAATATCAGCTTGAAGTACCAGGAGATTTATAAATATATTCTTATCGACGAATACCAGGATACTAACCGTGCCCAATACGAATTGGGTAGGATCTTAAGCCGGAAATGGAAAAATATCTGTGTTGTAGGCGATGCTTCACAAAGCATTTATGCCTGGAGAGGGGCAGATTACCAAAATATTGTCAAATTCAAAGAGGATTTCCCTAATTGCCGGATATTTAATTTGGAGCAAAATTACCGGTCGACCCAAAATATATTAGATGCTGCTTTCGCCGTCATCTCCCAAAACCGGTCTCATCCAATCTTAAAACTTTGGACAAGCAACAATAAAGGTGAATCTATCACGGTTTACCAAGCCAGAAATGAACAGGATGAGGCAAAATTCATTATCCAGGAAATATTAACTGATCAAAAAAATATTAACTTTTCGGATTATGCTGTTTTATACCGTACCAACGCGCAAAGCCGGGTAATAGAAGAAGTCTTTTTACATTTGGGAGTTCCCTATATGCTTGTCGGGGGTGTCAGATTTTATGAAAGAAAAGAAATTAAAGATCTTTTAGCGTATCTCCGGCTCTTGTCTAATCCCGCAGATAGAATTTCCCAAAAAAGAATAGAAAAATTAGGTAAAAAAAGGCTGCAAATTTTTTTAGACTTTAGAGAAAAATTCACATCAAGTAATTTACAATCCGAAAAATCCACTCTGGAAATACTGGACGAAACTCTGAAAGTTACCGCGTACCTGGAACGCTTTAATGCCACGGACAGCGAAGATCTGAATCGGTTGGAAAACATCAAGGAATTAAGGTCGGTCGCGGCGCAGTTTCGCATACTCTGGCAGTTTTTGGAAAATGTGTCTCTTGTCGAGCGGGAATATCTTCCTGAAACACCCACCCTGGGGGGTGAAAATAAAAAAGCCGTTACTCTCATGACTATGCATGCAGCTAAAGGGCTGGAATTTAAAAAAGTATTTATAGTAGGCATGGAAGAAGGGCTTTTCCCCCACTCAAGAACACTTCTTGATCCGCGTGAGCTTGAGGAAGAACGACGCTTGTGTTATGTGGCGATAACCCGGGCCAAAGAGAAACTGTATTTGACCTATGCCACTCAAAGGCTCTATTTTGGCCAGAGAAATTCCAATGACGTTTCCCGATTTATTCTGGAAATACCCGATTATTTGAGGAATTTAGTTCTGACAGCTGACTACTCTATTTGATCCGGCATGGTAAGAATAGGTTGTGTTGTTATACGATAAATCAATAGTAAATCCCGGAATAATAACCTGGGCATATAACTTGCCTTTTTGGGGGCATCCCAGACTGGCATCGTTCCATTTATGCTCATCTGAATTTACTACAGTAATGAGAGTTTTATCGATCTTTAATTTCCCAGCTAAATCATCGAGCGCTTTATCAATATAATCAGACGGAGTCAAAGCTTTGGGTCTGGTAATTAGAACTGTAACAGTCGGGCTGGTTTCAAGAGAAGACGTCGGGCTTTTCAAAAATCCTAAGCCTAAATATTTGGTCTTTTGTGTGACGGCCATTGCAATAAAAACCACTATGATTATTGTCGCTGCAAGAATCCATTTATGAAAGTTATCTTCCTTTGCTAATTTCTCCTTCATCTTTTTGTTCTCTCCTGATATATGATAACATAAATCTTGGGTTATCAGATATGACAAATGTTGAAGAAGTTACAAGTGAATATAAAAGCCAATTTAACCTGCTTGCAACTCATCCCTTACAGTCATGGGAATGGGGAGAATTCAGGCAAAAAACAGGAATTAAAGTCGTGCGTCTGGGAATATTTCAAAACAAAAAACTGACCGAAGCTTTACAGTTCACAGTCCATCCGATCCCCTTCACCAAATTCAATATCGGCTATCTACCTAAGTCAGGAAATGTAAGTCCGACTATGTTAAAAGCTTTGTTGGAATTTGGTAAAAAATTGGATTGTATTTTTATCAAACTTGAGCCGAACATCTCCAGGGATGATTTTAAAACTTGGCAATATGATGAAAGTATTAAATTAGTTTTCTCTCCTCATCCTCTTTTTACAAAGTACACCTTTCAGTTGAATCTGACAAAAAGTGAGGAAGATTTACTCAAAGCCATGCATCCAAAAACCCGCTATAACATTAAAATTGCACAAAAAAACGGAGTGGTTGTTATGGAAGATAACTGCGAAGAAGCGTTTAATAATTATCTGAAGCTCATGACGGAAACAACTATCAGACAGAAATTTTTTGCGCATAACGCTCGCTATCATACCCTCATGTGGGAAACTCTGCGTGGTACAAAAATTGCCCATTTATTTACGGCTGTTTATCCTCATGAAAATAAACGCCATGTTTTGGCGGCCTGGATACTTTTTTTATTTAACGGCTGTTTGTATTATCCGTATGGAGCCTCAAGCGTACTTTTTAAAAACGTCATGGCCTCAAATCTGATGATGTGGGAAGCCATTAAGTTTGGAAAAAATAATAAGGCTGAAATCTTTGATATGTGGGGATCTCTCGGACCTGATGCCGGTCCAAAAGATGCCTGGTACGGATTTCATAAATTTAAACAGGGCTACGGACCTGCGCTCGTAGAACTGGCTGGCAGTTTTGACCTGGTAATAAATAAAAACGTTTACCTTCTTTATAATATTATGTATTTTATACGCCAATTAATTCTGAAGTTGAAAAGTCACCTCCGCTGAAGAATCGGATAAACATAACCTAATTAATGTATAAACAAATAACATCTTCCCGTTATTCTAATTTATTGATTGGTGTTGTTTTACTTCTGATAACACTCGCGGCTTATTTCAATATTCTGCAAAACAAACTTTTCTTTGACGATGAAGAGCTTATCTATAAAAATAAATACATCCAGAATCTTTCCTATCTGCCTAGGTTTTTTACCCAAAACATGATTGCCGGAGCAGGAAAAATCAGCAATATGTACCGGCCGCTTCTGCTTTTATCCTTGGCCTTAGATTACCGTCTCTGGAATTTAAACCCTATGGGATATCACCTGACGAGCATCATTCTTCATTTTTTAAATGGTTGGCTGGTTTTTCTGATTTTGCAAAAATTATTTAAAAATAAATTCATATCCTTTTTTACATCTCTTTTGTTTATCGTTCATCCCATTCAGACTGAAGCTGTCGCCTATGCATCAGGACGCACTGATCCTTTGTTTACTTTCTTTCTTCTTGGAAGTTTATGGTTCTCTATTTCTTATTTAAAAAGTCAGAAATCTAGCATCGCACTTTTTATCGGATCTGTAATTCTTTTCATTTTTTCTCTTTTATCAAAAGAGTCAGCGGTAATTTTACCTCTTCTCACCGTTTTAATGCTAATTGTTATGGAAAATAAAAACTTGTCTAGGTTTAAAACGGTACTTCTTGTTGGTGTTTATCTAACAGTTGATTTGATCTACATTATCCTCCGTCTGACCAAACTCAACTTCCTCAATTCCTTTAATTTTTATGATGTTCCCACTTTATACAGCAGTCATCTTGGGATCAGGTTATTTACTTTCAGCAAAGTTTTTTTTGATTACCTTCTGGTACTATTTTTTCCTCAAGATCTCATTGTTGCCCGAAAACCCGATATAATAACTTCGATTTTTAATCCCTGGGTATTATTTTTTGCCGTTTTTCTAATAGTCGCAATTTTTATAAGCGTTCAAAAAAGAAAATCTAATAAAATTTATTTTTTCTCTTTAACCTGGTTTTTTATTACCATTCTGCCTGTATCAGGAATAGTACCCATAAATAATATTGAGTCTGAACACTATTTATATCTTCCTTCAATTGCTGTTTTTTCACTTATCTCTTTTCTAATTTATAAAAATTGGATTTACTTGAAGAATAATGAAATAAAAAGACTGATCGGTGTTTTGGTAATTTTGGGAATTCTATTATTATTTTTCCGGACAGTCGTCAGAAATTATGATTGGAGAGATCCTGAGTCTTTTTATACTTTGAGCTTGAAACAGTCTCCCTGGAATATCAATATGAGACATAATCTGGCCATGACCTATTCTGAAAACGGAAAAATAAATGAGGCGATCTTGTCCTATCAGCGGATAATAGGATTAAATAACAATTTTCCCAACGCCCATCATAATCTGGCCAATATCTACAGAAAATCAGGGCTTTATACTGAAGCTGAAACAGAATATTTGAAAGCCTTAGAGATTGATCCGAATTTTTATTTCAGCTATTTTTCCCTGTCTGAAATGTATCGGGAAACTCAACAGTTGGAAAAACTTCAGAAAATATTAGATAAAATTAAAAATATAAAAAAGCTTGAGGAAATTTATACCTTACAACAGAAATAACGCGTAATCTAATAACTTATGACGAAAGATATACGGCAATCGGTTCGCTTTGCAGAATTTATGACAAGTATAGGCTGGCAGGCGTTAAAAATAAATTCATCTTTGTGTTACCTGCGGAAAATGCCCTTTATGAGTAATTTTGCAAAAATTCCGAGGCCCCAGCAAATATATTCTCAAGACGATTATAAATTATTTATCCGCGAAAATAATATTTTTAAGTTAAAAATTTCACCTTTTATTCAAACTGATGATAAAAAATTTCAAAAGAAAAAAAACCAACTTTTATCTAACGATTTTACCATCGATATGAATCCGTTTAATCCGACAACTACTATAGAAATAAACTTAAAAAAACCGATTGAAGTCCTTTTTCATAATTTTTCCCAAGCCAAAAGAAGAGCGGTCAGGCGGGCGCTCAAAAACAAGATTGAGGTCAAAATCAGCAGCGATATCGAGTCTTTTGTCAGAATCCGCCAAAGTCAATATTTTCCCTTCGGTTTTCTGGTAAACAAAGAAACCAGAAACATCTGGCAAAATTTTACACCCCAAAATGCAACGCTTCTATTGGCTTATCAAAAATCGAACCCCCGACCCTTAGCCGGAATATTGCTGCTCTTTTTTAATCAAATTTCCTATTATTGGTTTGCCTCCGCTCTTCCTCTGGGGAAAAAACTTTTTGCCCCAACTCTTCTGGTGTATGAAGCTTTAAAACTGTCACAAAAAGCGGGCTGCGAAAGATTTGATTTTGAAGGAATTTATGATCCCCGCTTTCCCAAGGCCGCAGAAAGCTGGAAGGGGTTTACCAGATTTAAGGAAGGCTTCGGAGGAAAAATAATCACCTACTGTGAGAATTTGACCAATTAAATATCGTTAATTATATCCAGCCACTCAACTTCAAGATCTGGATATTTTTCTCTGACTTTCTCCATCAATGCTCGTACTCCAAAAACTTCTGTCGCGTAGTGGCCTCCGGCAATAAAGTTGATCTTTGCTTCACGGAAAAGTTCCCTATTCCATTCATGTACCTCTCCGGTAATAAATAAGTCTATCTTTTCTTCAATCAGATCATGCATCACTGGCGGTCTAGGCGCTCCCATACCGGAAATCGCCACAACCCTTTTTACGATTCTTGGTCCAAATTGATATTTCACCGCTCTTTTACTTATATATGAAGAAAGTATCTTCTCTATTTTAGAAATCTCTTTTTCTTCTTCACATTCTCCTACTAAACCCCATGGGTCACCGTGATGTAAATAGGGCTTTACCGGTTTTGCTCCGATCGTTTTCAAAATCTGTATATTGTTTCCTACCTCGGGATGCGCGTCCAAAAGAAAATGGTAGCCGAAAAGTGATATATCATTTTTAAGCAAATACCCTATTCTATTTTGAAAAATAAGGTCATAACGGTTATATGAAGGGAAATTAAATGAGTGATGAACAATCAGTGCGTCACACTCTGAACTAATGGCCTTTTCAAATAAGGCAAGTGATGCCGATACTCCAAAACCAACTTTTTTTACTTCCTCTTTACCTCGCACCATCAATCCGTTTGTCATAAAGGGATCGATTTTGGCAATATCCAATTTTTTGTCAAAATTGAGATAGCCGTCTAAATATACCTGTAGTTGAGAAAGTGAAACCATGAATACAATTATAACTTGTTTATTTACTAATTGTTATTTGTATTTTACTGCCAGGCCTCACAGATAAGACGAAAATCACAAAAGGTGCACCACGTTCCAACCTTTGCTTTAAACTTTCCCGCTTCTATTTCCCGTGCTATTTCAATCAGTCGTTCTTTTGCAGAGTCTAACTGTTCTTTAGTTCTGGTTGAGGAAATTTTTTCCTGATTGCCCAAAAAATAAAATGATAAAATCACTTCTTCAATTTGTTTATGGTAGATTCCTTTATCTGTTGCAGCCATAGCATAAACAGTCATTTGCAGATCGTCTTTGATTTCTTTAGGACTTTTCATTTTGCCTGTTTTATAATCGACAATTTCAATTTTTCCCTGTCCCAGATCGTCCACGCGGTCAATTTTGCCCCCGATTTTCAGTTTGTCATCAAGCCGGATGGTAAATAATTGTTCCAGTTCCAAAGGTATTTCTTTTGCCTGATAAAATTTATCAAAATAATCGGTTAACATTTTCTCTCCTCTTTGGTACATTTTTTCCTCAAAGGCGCGGTTTTTATACCCAACCGGCAGCCAAACTTTGTCTAAGATATTTAATAAATCTTTTTTGGTAACTTTTTTTCTTGCCCGGACCATTTCATAAAATTTCTGCAGGGCAAGGTGAATCGATGACCCGAAAGAAGCGGCGCTAGAAATAGGAACAGGGATTTTCAAAACATAACGGTATTTGTACTGCAACGGACAGGTCAGGTAAGTTGAGATTCTAGTATAAGACAGATAATTTACCGGTGGGAATACTTTTTTTTCTTCAACTTGCGGATATTTTTTGTATTGGAGAAGTGATAATTGTTTGACACTCTCAGAAGTTGATGATAATAAGTCAATTCCCAAGGTTTCGTAAACGAACGGGGAAATTTTTCTTTCTCTTTTGCCGTCTCCGTAAAACGTCGAAGCGGAAAAAAATAACCGGTCACGGGCACGGGTTGCAGCGACATAAAATAACCTTCTTTCTTCCTGAAGGTGAAAATCGCCCTCCGGCAAAATTTCTTTAATCAAACTCTCGGGAAGTGGTATTTTTTCTTTTCTTTCTCTGGAGGGAAACCGGCCTGCCACCAAATTTACCAGAAAAACCGCTTTGAATTCCAAACCCTTGCTTTGATGTACTGTCAGGATATTGACCGCATCCTGCTCTCTAGAATCTATCTCCGAAGACCGCGGACTTTCACCAAGTTCCATCGCCATATCCAGATAATCGACCACAGTTTTGACAGAAGCATCTTCCTCTCTGGTTTCGAAACTTTTTATCCGGTCAAAAAACTTGGAAATATTCAGCGCTTCTCTTTCCTCATAAGCACTTTTATACTCTGTAATTTTTTGAAGCAGACCTGTATCTTCCAGAAAAAAATAGAGAATCTGGCCGGCAGAGTTTTTTTTAGTCAGAGACAAGTGCTTTTCAATCATCCGGTAAATTTTTGATAATAGCTCAAAAGTTTTTTGAGAAAGATGAGGCAGATATTGCCGATAATTTTTTTTCCTGCTCCAGTGATCCTGATCGTCTATTTCGTAGGCAATAACGACTTCAAGAGCCTCAAAAAGAGACAAACCTAGCTTCTCTGCAAAATTCATCATAAAAGTCAGCTCTCTCATCTCCATATTAAAGATAGACATTGAAAGTACCCTGAAAAATGCTACAGAATCAGTAAGATTGTTCAGACACTTAAGATACGCGATAAGATCTTTTACTTCCTTTTGTTTAAAAAGCATTGACGGACCAAGAATCTGGTAAGGCAAGCCGTGCCTTATCAAGCTATGCACAAACGGTTCTGCATGATTATTGGCGCGGACGAGTATTGCAAAATCACTCCATAACCACCTTTTCTCTTCATGAAGCGTTTTGATTTTTTTTATCACTTCTTCTGCTTCATCCTCGACTCTATTCTTATATAAAAATTCTATTTTTTCTCCTGTTTCGTTCCGCGCCGAGATCAATTTTTTGCTGATTTTTTCTTTGATCTCCAGGCGATCGGGGTTATTGTTTTGGATTAATTTGTAGGAAGTTGTCAATATTTCTTCAGTCGATCTGTAATTTTTATTCAATACTATGATCTTTGCGTTTTTAAATTTTTTCCGAAACTGGACAATATTGGAAATGGCTGCACCCCTCCATCTATAGATCGCTTGGTCATCGTCACCCACAACTGTAATGTTTTTCTTTTCTCCTGTAAGAAGTATGGCAATTGTATTTTGGGCAATGTTGGTGTCCTGAAATTCATCAATCAGCAGGTATTTATACTTTTTTTGATATTCCTTCAAGACGTTTTTGCGAGTCCGGAAAAGTTTCAAAGTGTTACTGATCAGGTCAGCAAAGTCCATTACTCCTTCCTTTTCTTTCATCTCCTCATATTTCTTATAAGCTTGTGCTAATTCCAAATATTTCTCTGCGTCTAATTTTTCACCTTGCTTATCACTTTGAACTTGAGCCCAACGAAGATATTCGCCGGACTCTATGTCTTCATCCTGCAGTCTGGCGAAATGGGTGAGCAAACTGACGATAAATTTATAAGGATTTCCCATCGGCCGATAATAATCAAGATCAAAACGGAAGATATTTTTGCGCAAAAAAATCACCGCTTCTGCTTCACTCATCATACGAAATCCCGGATCAAGACCGATCTCTAATGCATCCGCACGCAGAACTTTCTCGCAAAATGCATGAAAGGTGCTGATCCATAACTCTGTATATCCGTACGGGAGAGCCTTATCAACTCTATCTTCCATCTCCAGAGCTGCTTTTTGGGTAAAAGTGAGAGCCAGAATTTCAGCTGGAGTTGCCAGTTTTTTGCTGATGAACCAATTAATACGCTCGGTAATGACGGTTGTTTTTCCTGTTCCTGCTCCGGCGATAATCAGAAGAGGTCCTTTTGTATACCTGACCGCCTTCATCTGTTCTTTATTTAATTTTTTGTCATTAATATTTTTGTTCATTTTAGCTTCAACATTATACCATTGAATAAATACTGTATCAGGTTATTTTACATTTGATAAAGTATGTGTTAATTTGATGATAAATGATATTTAATTCAAATAATGGGCCTTTTATTTTTGTGGGAACAATTATAACGATAATGGGTGGATTATTGACTTTTAATCCCGGTTTAATTGATAAACTTAGAAGATTTAATTTAAAACAAATGGGAGCTTCGGTAGATGAAAAATCCTTTCAGGCTTCTTCCGGTTATTATAAAAAAATGTACTTAATTCTTTTTATTGTAGGTCTAGTCTTTCTCTTTTTAGGGTTTGTAGTAATTCAATAAGAAATCTCTAACTTCTTGATCGTTTTATTTCTTCTCTCGTCTTATCTGACTAATAATAGATTACTTTGATGTTTGATATTTAGAAAGACACGAATTCAACTCCGCTGTTAATGTCCATCCGCATTTTCCGTCATTTTGAACTTCACATTTAGCAGTTTTGTAGCACGCATACTGCGGAAACCACACGCAAGCAGTCAATATTTGCTCAGCGTTCTCATCTTTGCAGGTTTCCCCATTACATCCGCCTGTAACGCATTTTATAGAGGAGTCCTTATTTTCTAATGGGTTTGTGAATTTAAAAGTGGAGAGGATTTGACCAAACACATTCTTATCCTCTTTCGTGTGATAATTAGCGGTTATCGTAAGTCCGTTGGCGGCAATGTTATTGATCTCAAATTGGAAACGAGACCGTATTATTCTGTTTGTGCCGTTCATATACTCACCTAGGATTGGCGACGAATACATGTTGCCTGCAATTGTCACTTGAAGTACATCGTGTTGCTTGCAGCTTGCATTAGCACAAATCGCCCCGGAGGTCGAAAACACTTCCGCACTGCCCAAATACAGGGCTGTATCTTCATATCCCACTTCAGTTTTGTAGTTCGGATAGATTTTTACGAAGTATTCGCCCCGTTGATAGTCTCCATTTCCTTGAATTTTCCAACCTGAAGGATAATCGATTGAGAATTTATAATTCGGATCTGAGTATGTTTTCCAGTTGGCAGTGGGATCAGGAATAGTAGTAATGGTTGGAGTCGGAGAAGGTGTTTCGGATGGCGTAACTGAAGGGATCACTCTAGGCGTAACTGATGGAATAGGAGTTATTTCTTGTGCGGGAATATTTTGAGAAGTATTCAGATATCTGCCGATGAATATTCCCCCTGTTAATATAATAGCGATAAGGATTAACCCGCCAATTATAAACATCGGATTTATTTTGGGTGGAGGAGGAACAACCGGCTGTTCTAAATTTTGTTCAGGAGGGATGGGTAAATTATCCATTTTAATTAATATTAGAACAATCTAGAATTTAGTACAAGAAAAATCTGCTATAAAATAACTATATGAGGGAGTTTGGAGCCAGATCTCAGAGTCGGCTATTATTCATAACGGTTCTATCTGATGTCTGACAGCTTCCAACTGTATTAAGTTAAATTTTTTATTAATACTATCTTTGTTCATTTTAGCTTCAACATTATACCATTTAATAAAGACCACGGCCGGATTTGACAAAAGCGCGATTGTGTAATAACATTGTTATTACAATGCAAGTACAAACTGTATTTAAAGCGGGAAATAGCGATGTGGTAGCCTTGCCTAAAGAATTAGGTTTCAAAAAGGGAGATAGGGTTACCGTGGAAAAAGCTTCTGAAAACGAAGTTTTAGTCAAAAGGATGACCTCTAGAAAAACTAGAGCTACCGCTTCCAAGACAGAATTTGACAGATGGTTAAAAGTTTTTATTGACGAGAACGGGGAGATACTGGATGAACTGGCAGAGCGTTAATATAGAGGAAGTCATTGTTATTCACGAAATAATAATAAAGAGGGCTGGGACTAAAGCTGGAATAAGAGATTTTGCTTTATTGCATTCGGCGTTAGAACGGCCAAAAGCCACTTACTCCGGACGGGATCTATATCCCACTATTTTTGCCAAAGCAGCTGGGTTGCTGCAATCGCTTTGTCTTAATCACCCGTTTACAGATGGAAACAAACGTACTGCCTGGGCAGTCACACACAAATTTCTTTGGGATAACGGGTATCATTTAAAGTCGTTCTGGACAGAAGCTGCCGATTTTATGGTTTTTGTGGATAACCAAAAGCCTGATATCAAAGAAATCTCTTCCTGGCTCAAGTCTCACAGCGAAAAGTTAATTTAAAAATTTGAAGGTCGAGAGGATTTGATCCAGTATATCATTGGATCTTTTAAGCATATCAAGAGGTTCATATATATCTCTAAATATGCTTAAACAGTGTCCATTTTTTGTTTTTACTATCAAATTTTTAATTCCAATCATCAGTTTTAAAAGTTGTTGTCCGTCTTCAACTAGTATTGAATCACTGCGACATTGATCCTGTTTTACTGTAATCACAGGAAGAACTAAATCATCGTCGAATGTATAAAGATCGACTTGTGTATGATTATCGATCTGAGATTCTCTTATGCCACCAGGATATGTATAGTTCGTAGTGGGTGGATATTTGAAACTAAAACCATATTCTTTACTTGTGTAAGTTTTCCAGTTGGCGGTGGAATCAGGGATTGGAGTTACAGTTGGAGTCGGAGCAGGAGTTTCGCTTGGTATAACCGAAGGGATCACCATAGGCGTAACTGTTGGAATAGGAGTTATTTCTTGTGCGGGAATATTTTGGGAAGTGTTCAGATTTTTTCCGATGAAGATTCCTCCTGTCAATATAAGTGCCATGATAAATAATCCTCCGATGATATACAGAGGATTTATTTTGGGTGGAGGAGGAATAACCGGCTGTTCTAAATTTTGTTCGGGGGTATTGGGTAAATTATCCATTTAATTAATATTATATTATAATCAAACTTTCATTAAACTCCCGACCAGATATCCCACAAATGCCGAGAGCATGCCAATGATCATCATTTCTAAACCGGATTTAATAAATTTACGCCCTAAAGTTTTTTGCGCTTTGTAGTAGCCGACTGCAAAAAGAGTCAACGACGAAACTATGAGCGAGATCCAGATAGAACTATTAATACTCAAGAAAAAGAAGGGCATCAGAGGCACGAAAGAACCGATAAGAGCTGACACTCCAACGATTATGGCTGCAGGCAGTGCGTCTTTTCTTTGTACGGGTTCAAGTTTCAGTTCCTGCTCCATCATTACTTTCAACCATAAATCTTTTTTGGCCGTAATTATGTCAACAATTTCTTCTAAAATTGTTCCGGTAAATCCGTAGCCTTTATAGAGCGCCCTTATTTCCTCTTTTTCTCCTTGAGGAAATTTATCTATCTCCCATTTTTCCCTCTCGTACTCTGACTGATAATAATCTGCTTCAGCCAGCCTTGAGGTATAGGCGACCGCTGCCATGGAACAGCTTTCGGCAAATGTGGCCGCCAGCCCGCCGACTATCACAATTCTTGCGTCATTGGTCGCCGCGGCAATTCCCAAAATTACCCCTAAAACATTTACCAATCCATCCTGTCCCCCCAAAATTATTTCCGGCAGATTAAAAGAAGAAATATGTTTTTCTCCGTGTATTAGTTGGCGTTCAATTGCTTCTTTGCTGTGCGCTTTTTTGGACAAAGAAAGATTTTTGCCGATAAAGCCTTTCCTAGCTGTATCAATTCTTAACATATTTTTAATCAATCTCCAGCTGTTTTATTTCCTTTTCTTCCTCAAGACTGTCTGTTTGAATTAGTTTTTGGCCAAGAGTGTTGAAAGAAGAGGAAACATTCGACATGCTGTTATAGGCATTATTGACGTGTTTCCCCAGAACGCTCAAGTTTTCCTCAACTTTTGTATAATCTTTTTGTATCGCCCTAAGAAGCCGGAAAACCATTTTCGTTTTCTGCTCCATTTCTTTTCCCTGAAAACTTAAAAGAAGCACCTGGAGATGCGCGTAAAGAGTGTTTGGAGAAACAGGATAAACACGGTTGCCCCGGGCAAATTCCATAAGGGAGTTCATATTGACTATTTCGTAATAAACAGACTCTGAAGGAATATACATCAGGGCAAAATCCATTGTTCCTTCTTCAGGTAAGATATATTTTTTACTGATATCGCTGATGTGCTTTTTCAGGTCGCTGACAAAATTTTTACTGGCCGTATTTCTCTCCGCCTCTGTTTCGCCTTTGCGCATCATATTGAAATTCTCCATCGGAAATTTGGAATCGATACATAAAAGACCCGCGTCTGTTTTGAGAACTGCATCAACTTTGACGCCGGATTTAAAGGCGTACTGAAGGTGGAAGGAGTTTTTGGGAAACGTCTGTCCGATCATATCAGTCAGAACCTGTTCGCCGATATTGCCGCGAAGTTTGGGGGATTGCAGAAATTCCTGTAAACTTCTGATACCCTTACCAACCTCTGACATCTCTCCTAAATTTTTCTTCAGATCCCCTATCACCCTGGCGGCAGTATCAAGCCTTTCGTTGAGCTGTTTAGTATTGGACTGGAGAAGTTTGGCCACGTCTCCTGTCGAACCTCTCATGGCAAAATTTAATGTTTTGCTGGTATTTTCAATTGAGGCCTGCATGCTTTTAAGCCATTCAATAAGGGTCGAATCGTCTTTTTTCACCTGTAGTTTCTCAAGTTCTTTTTTGACAATAAAGATCAAGGCTAAAAAACCGGCTGTAATAAGAAAAAGAAGGATAATAAAATCAATCTGCATGTTGTCTATTCAATTTAATGCAGGTTTCATTCTAACATTAAAGAAGATAAAATTGAACCATGAGGAAAAGACAAGAACACAAGAAATTTTTTGGGGCTTTTTTATTTTTTTTACCGTTAATTTTGTTTATCAATATTTTCCCTCCTATCAACTCGCTGTCTTTTTTTTTCTTCTATCTGCTGCTTTTTTTATTTTTATGGAAACTGTTCAGTCTTTTTTTACCTTTTCAGGAAAGCATACTGTTTGCGCTGACTGTCATCTGTTATCTATTACTGAAACAATTGGAATCAGATAACATCCTCAATCTATTGCTGTTTTTGTCAGTTACGGTAACTTTGACCGTTTATTTTCGAAAAAGCTAGCTTCTTGGTATAATTAGCGTCTCTAATGAATAAATTTTATATCACGACGACTATTCCTTATGTTAATGCTGATCCGCATATCGGATTAGCCTTGGAACTGTTGCAGGCTGATGCTATAGCCCGTTACAAAAGACTTAGCGGTTACGATGTTTGTTTCAACTGGGGAACCGATGAACACGGTTTAAAAATTTACCGTAAAGCAATCGAACAAAACAAAGAACCCCAGAAATATTGCGATGAGTACGCTGTTAAATTCAAAAAACTTATCGGACTTCTTAATTTAAGTTCAACAAATTTTATCCGTACCACTGATAATAATCATATCAAGGCCGCCCGGGAATTTTGGACTAGATGTCTAAAAAATGGAGATATTTATAAAAAAACCTACCATTCAAAATACTGCGTTGGTTGTGAGCTGGAAAAAACAGATTCTGAACTTGATCATAACCGTTGTCCAACCCACCCGACGCTGGAATTAGAAATAATTAATGAAGAAAATTATTTTTTCCGTTTTAGTAAATACCAACAGAAACTTCTGGCGCTTTATGATAAACACCCGGATTTTGTTATACCAAAATCACGGCTTAAGGAAATAAAAACCTTTGTTAAGAAAGGGCTTGTTGATTTTAGCGTTTCACGGCTCAAGAAAAAAATGCCCTGGGGAGTAGATGTACCCAATGATCCGGAACAGGTGATGTATGTTTGGTTTGATGCGCTTGTCAATTATATCTCCACCATCGGGTGGCCTGAAAACGAGAAAAAATTTCAGGCCTGGTGGCCTGTAGTTCAGATTGCAGGTAAAGATAATCTACGGCAACAATCTGCCATTTGGCAGGCGATGCTGATGTCAGCGGAACTTCCAACTTCAAAACAAATATTTATCCACGGCTTCATAACCAGTGAAGGGCAACGGATGAGTAAAAGTTTAGGAAATGTCGTAAGTCCTTCTGATTTGGTGGATAAATATGGTCTTGATTCTCTGCGTTATTATCTCCTCCGGGAAATCCCCCCGTATGATGACGGCGACTATTCTGACCGCAGGTTCAAGGAGTTATATAATGCAGACCTTGCCAATGGTCTGGGAAATTTAATCGCCAGAGTAGCTAAGCTTTGTCAGGGATTAGAATTCAAACCTGTAAAAACTCCTGTTTTGTCTGAAAAATACAGGAAAAATATGGAAATTTTCCGCTTTGATCTGACATTAGAAAACATTTGGCTTGAGATAAAAACACTTGATAAGTATCTTGATAAAACAAAACCCTGGCAGATAAAAAAACCTGAAGAATTGTACGAAATACTTGTTTTTGCCCGGGAAAAAATATTAACTGTCTCATACCAACTCCAGCCTTTTTTACCAGAAACTTCTGAAAAGATATTTAAACAATTTTCCGGCCCGTCTGTCAAATCAGAATCTCCATTATTTCCTAGACTAAAATAATTTATCTTATCGGTATTTAATACTTTCTATGTATATTGATACTCATGCTCATTTGAATTTCCATGCTTTTGATAAAGATTTGAATGAAGTAATTAATCGTGCAAAAAATGCAGGCATTGAAAAAATTGTTATTCCCGGAGCGAAAATTGACTCCAGTATTAAAGCTCTTCACCTGTCTGAAAAATACCCGGGCCTTTTTGCGGCTGTCGGAATTCATCCCCACCATGTCAGCGAGTTTGTGGAAAAGGGGAATGATATAACTTCAGAACTCACTAATCTTGTCCAGCGCGAGAAAACTGTTGCCGTTGGCGAAATCGGACTTGATTATTATACCTATAAAAACTATCCCCCAATAACACCAGAGGGAAAGAAAAAGCAAAAAGAACTTTTAATTCTTCAGCTGAAGATTGCTTTGGTTTGGCATAAACCGGTCATTTTCCATTGTCGAGAGGCTCATGATGATATGCTGGAACTTTTAACAGATTTCCAGGAAAGATCAGAAACGAGACTTTGTGGCGTTTTCCACTGTTTTGGAGGAAATAAAATTCATCTAAAAAAAGTTTTGGATTTGGGATTTTTTATAGGCTTTGACGGCAATATCACCTATGAAGAAAATCAGAAACTGCAGGAATTGGTTATACAGACGCCGTTGGAACGGCTACTCTTGGAAACAGATGCGCCATATCTTGCTCCTGTATATCACCGCAAACAGCGTAACGAACCGTCATACCTCACGCACATCGCTGCTTTTATCAACCGTTTAACCGGAAACAGTTTAAATAATATAGCCGAACAGACCAAAATAAACGCGGAAAAATTATTTAGCATTTAACTTCGGCTGTGTTAAAATAATAATGCAAATGCACGATTTTTTTACTCTGCACAATGCTAAAATTGAGCGGGCTTTTGAAATAATTTTGCCTTTAACCACATGGTTTATTATTACCATGCCTATCTGGTTGTCTTTTTTTCATCCTGCGGTTGTAGCATATTTTATCCTGACTTTCGACATCTATTTTCTCTATAAATCATTGACTACTACTTTTTTTTCTACATTTTCTTACTTTAAGTTGAAAAAACTTTCACAAATAAATTGGTTGAAAAAAGCTAAGACATTAAAAAATTATCCAAAAGTTTATCATGCGATAATCGTAACCAATTATAAAGAATCCGTGAGTAAAGTCAGACATACGCTGGAGATACTCTGTACACAGGATTTTCCCCTCCAAAGAATTCTCATTTTTTTAGCTGTTGAAGAAAGAGAGGGCTTAGAAGCTCAGGAAAGAACACAAATATTGGAAAAAGAATTTAAAAATAAATTTGGGTTTATAACATCAACTGTTCACCCTGCGCTTCCGGGCGAGGTAAAAGGCAAAGCAAGCAATTCCACCTGGACAGCTAAAATCATCAGCCGGGTGATACGGGAAAAAGGCATAGATCCTGACTTTGTCACACTTACTTCCTGTGACGCCGACTCTCTCATGCCCATAAAATACTTTTCCTATCTGACCTTTCTTTTTTTAACAGATAAAAACCGCTATTTCCATTTTTACTGGGCGCCCGTACTTCTTTACAGTAATTTCTGGGAGATTCCTCTGGTTATCAGACTACAGGCTACTATCTCCAGCATCGTCAGACTGGCCTCTCTTTCCCGACCCGATAATCTGATTCAGATTTCTACCTACTCCCTCTCATTGCGGATGATTGAAAAAATTGGTTATTGGGATACGGATATCATTCCTGAAGACTGGCATGTTTTTTTGCAGGCTTTTTTTGCACTTGGTGATAAAGTTAAGACCCTTCCTATCTATCTGATCATCTCCCGTGACGCCGTAAACAGCACCTCTCTTTTCAGAACATTTAAATCGCGTTATGAGCAGGAAAAAAGATGGGCTTGGGGAATAACTGATGTACCATACGCTTTGAATAAACTGTTTACGGTTTCTGGAATTCCCTTTCTTTCCAAGCTTTACAGAGTCTTATATGTTGTAGAAACCCATCTCTTATGGCCAACTTCCTTTTTTATTCTTACGTTAGGCGCATCAATTCCTGCTCTAGTCAATCCTGTTTTCGGTAGAACCGCTTTGGGACATAATCTTCCACGAATTTCAGGATTAATTTTGACCGTCACCACACTTTTCTTGGTTGTTTTAATAATTATCGATACCAAATCCAGACCAAAAAAGCCTGAAGGATATTCTGTGGCAAAAACTCCATTACTTCTTTTCCAATGGATACTTCTACCGGTAGTCTCGTTCTTTTTTTCCTCCCTTCCTGCTCTTGAGGCTCATACTCGACTGCTATTGGGTAAAAGATTAGAATATAAAGTAACGGAAAAAATTTAAGCTATGCAAATAGTTTTTAACTTTTTATTTTACCATACCCCGATTTTTTATCTTATTCAGTCCCTTTGGCGCGATGAAGCTTTTTCTTTCTTTATGGCCAAACCCAATCCTCTTCAAATAATCATCAATACAGCCAATGATTTCAATCCTCCGTTTTATTATTTGCTCCTGCATTTCTGGATGATTATCGCCGGTCACCGCGATGAAGCCTTAAGGCTTCTGTCGCTTTTTTTTCATATTCTTACTGCCTATACCGCCTTTAAATTTAGTGAAAAAGTTTTTTCCCGGAGGTTTGCCTATTTTGTCCTGTGCTTCACTTTATTTAATCCTATGCTTGTTTATTATGCTTTCGAAATGCGTATGTACTCACTGTATGCTTTTTTAACAATTGCCAGTCTTTATTTTATTTATTTTAAAAATTGGAAATGGTATACATTATCGGTGGTTTTAGGCCTTTATACACATTCTTTTTTTCCGCTTATTATCGCCTCGTATATCATTTATTATTGGATCACCAAACAACTCAATAAGAAAAATTTCCGGCTGTTATTCAAACCTGTCCTGTTTTATCTTCCCTGGCTTCCGGTGATTATCATTCAATTTTTTCATTCTAAAAATTCATGGCTTTTTCCTGTAGATCTGCAGCTCGTCAAATCTGTTTTAGGAAACTTGTTCACCAATTATGAAGGAACACCCGGGGGACTCTGGAAATACACTTTTTTTCTGTCACTCTTTATTTTTTATTTTCTTTATCTTGGCCTTAAAAGATTCCAAAAAAAATCTTTAATTTTCTTAATCCCTATATTTATTCCATTGGTTTTGATTCTTAGTTATTCTTCAATCAAACAACCTCTTTATGTTAATCGCTACCTAATTTTTGTCACTATCTTTGAAATCATGGGGATTTCTTTGGGTATCTGGAGCATAAAAAGTAAATTAACACGATCGGTATATGCCGCGCTTTGGCTTATGTTAATAATCTATATCAATCTCTTCCTTCCTCAGTATCTGAAAAAAACTGATTTCAAATCGACATTTATTGAAGTCAATAGAATTTCTACCCGCAGTGACAGTGTTTTTGCCAAAACTCCGATCGGATTTTTAGAATCTGCATACTATAATAAATTTCCAGATAAAACTTTCATTTTTAATCCCAATAATATAAAAATCCCGAATTACATTGGCGCAGCTCTAGTTTTTCCCAATTCCTCAAAAACGTCTTTTCCGCCGCCTCCATCACGGGTCTTTTTAATCAATGACGATGCCAGCTACGAAGTTATCATTAATAATTAATTTATTATTTTTATCCTCTTATGAAACTAAAAATTAAAAATCTTTTTCAAGACAAACTGGTGCAAAAAATTTCTAAATTTTTTATTTCTATTTTAGTTATTTTTCTGATAATAATTATATGGAAATGGAAATCTTTTCCGCCGGAACTGCCATTATTTTATTCTCTTCCCCGGGGTAATTTGCAACTGGGAACACCAATTCTACTTTTACTACTGCCGGGCTTTTCTATTCTGGTGTTTGTTTTTAATCTCATTCTTTCTGCCTTATTTTATAGTGAAGAAATTCTTATCGCCAAACTTCTGACGATTACAGGCCTTGTGGTGACGATATTTTTTTTGATAACTTTTATTAAAATTGTATTTATAATCAGCTGATGTATCTAACTATTATCGCACTTACGTTACTATCCGCAGCGATTACTTATTTTGTAACCCCAAAAGTAATAAAATTTGCCAATAAATTCGGACTGGTCGATAATCCTAAAATCAGACCTCATCCTGCACATATCCATCTTGGCATCTTACCGAGGGCAGGCGGACTAGGTTTACTTCTGGGAATTATTTTGCCTTCTTTTTTGGTTTTCCCCTTCAACAGGTTGCTATGTGGAATAATTGTGGCTTCATCGCTTCTTGTGGCAGTCGGCTTATGGGATGACAAAAAAGACAGATCACCTTATATCAGGCTTCTAACAAACGCTCTGGCCGCGTTAATTATGATTATAGTTGGAGTAAATATTCCTTATATTACCAATCCTTTTGGTGGAATATGGCGACTTGATATCATTCCGCTTTTATCTTACCTTGTTGCTTTCGTCTGGATTCTTTGGACTACCAACATTATTGGTTGGTCCGGAGGAGTAGACGGACAACTTCCCGGTTTTGTAGCTATTTCGGCTTTTGTAATCGGTTTATTATCTCTTCGTTTTGCAGCACAGGACCCTAAACAAATTCAAGTCACTTATCTTTCCTTCATTACGGGCGGAGCCTTTCTGGGTTTTTTGCCGTGGAATTTTTATCCGCAAAAAATCATGCCGGGTTACGGAGGAAAAACTTTGGCGGGATTCATGCTGGCTGTCTTATCCATTCTTACTTTCAGCAAATTGGGAACAGCACTTTTGGTCCTCATTATCCCCATGACCGATGCGGTTTTTATGCTTTTCAAAAGAATTCTATCCAATAAATCACCGGTTCTAGCTTCTAAAGATCATCTTCATCATCATTTATTATCACTTGGTTGGAGCAAAAAAAAAGTGGCAATTTTTTATTGGCTAATTTCTCTTATCACAGGCGTAATTGCCTTATCTCTTAATGCTAAACAAAAAATATTTGCCATAGCGGTGATTGTAGTCGTGATTTTGGGGTTTATTATTCTAGTAGACTATATACGAAATTTATCTCAAGCTTCACAGGAAGAATAATGTTCTTCTATTCCGTTTTATCAGCATACCGTGACGAAATCCAACCGTCTTTTCCGGTTTCATAGCTAATTTTATACCAACCGCTTTCTTCTCCAAGTAAAGGGTACTTATCGCCGGGCTTTATTTGAGCTGTTTCGGTAGCGGTTGTCGATGGACCGCTTCTAACCCTTAAAAAGCCGGTAGGCGTATCCTTTATCACTATATACGGCTTACCTGGATTGCTACTGTCTTTGGTTTTGATGGCTGCGGATGATGTGGCGTTATTTTCTGCAAGAATTGCCAGTTGATATTCTACTGTCAGTTTGTATCCTGTTACAGCCTGAATTCTAACTGTTCTGCTGGAAAAACCCGGTGACGAAACCGCGACATCATGCTCACCAGCAACAACATCTCTTAAAACTAAAGGAGAGACGCCTTTTTCCTGACCATCCAGAACAACAGTAGCAGCGTCAGGGGTAGAAAATATCGCGACCTGGGCTTCTTTATCCGGAATTTTTTCCAAAAAAAGAATATCTCCCGCTGAAGACAGTTCACTTGCTCCGAGCTCGCGGTTGACGTAGGTCAGAAGTGAAGGGGAAATATTAATTTTTTTTTGCCATGAGGCGGCTGAAGTAGAGGTGTCTTCGGGAATAAGTTTCAAAATATATTCACCGGCAGGATATTTATCGTCATATGGCGTCTTACCAAGCAGTTTATCATTGAGAAAAATGCTGGATTTAGGATTTGAGGAAACTTTCAATCCTCCAATATTGGTAATTCTGGAATAGAAAAATTTATAGCCGGCGAAAGACAAAACAGCGACTAAAATCACAACCACAAGAAGTGCTTTCTTATTCATGGATTAAATATAACACTCAGACATGGCTTTTTCAAGAAGCGCGCTAGAGACTCTTAAGTTTATTATTTAACAAATTTAAAAAGTTGAAAACCTTCCGGACCATATAATTCTTCGTTAAAAAACTTGACTAGTTTTGGTTTTATTTTATAAATTCTTCCGTTAATCTTGTTAGTTTGAATATTTTTGAGATTGATGATTGACTCAAATCCGGGATTGAGTTTATTCCACATTTTGAGCATCCACATAATTGTGGAAAGATTTTTTATAAGTCTAGCAGTTCCATGCAACTGAACTCCGATTTTTTTATCAACCACTTTTTGTCTGGTATCGGCAACGGCACACGCTACTTCCGGATTTGATTTTATGTCTCGACAATGTTGGCTTTTGGGCTCGCTTAAAAAGTATAAATTAAACTTTTCATCAGTCACATAATAAACATTACTTACCCAAAGATGCTGATCTTTTGTTGCTAAAGTCATCAGATTTTGGGACTGAAGAAATTTAAAAAGCAATGTTTTGTCCTTAGGATTCATAAGTAATTAAACTGATTTTACCATAGAATACTAAAAAGCCCCGAGCGCGCTCGGGGCTTTTAATTTTAAACTTTTGATTTTTAATATTTAATCTTTAATTTTTCTTTAATAATCTCCCATTCCACCCATGCCCCCCATACCTCCACCCGAAGGCATCGCGGGCATCTCTTTCTTCTCAGGAATATCGGTTATTAAAGCCTCTGTCGTCAGAACCATGGATCCGATAGAAACTGCATTCTGCAAGGCCAATCTTGTCACTTTGGCCGGATCCACAATACCAGCTTTCAGCATGGAACCAAACTCCATCGTCAGGGCATTAAAGCCGTAATCGGCATCTGTCGCCTCTTCAACTTTATTCAGAACCCATCCGGAATCCGCTCCTGCGTTTTGGGCAATCAACCTAAGAGGTTGTGACAACGCCCTATAAAGAATTTCTATACCTGTCTTTTCATCGGCCACATCAACCTCTTTTTTAAGTTTTAAAAGAACAGCTCTGGCACGAAGTAAGGCCACTCCACCTCCAGGTACAATACCTTCCTCAATGGCTGCTTTTGTTGCCGAAACCGCATCATTAACTCTTTCTTTCTTCTCTTTCATTTCCACTTCAGTTGCGGCTCCGACATTAATAACTGCCACTCCTCCCGAAAGTTTGGCAAGCCTCTCCTGCAATTTCTCACGGTCAAATTCGGAAGTTGTTTCTTCCACTTCCCGTCTGATCTGAGCAATTCTGGCGGTAATAGCTTTTTTATCTCCCTTGCCGCCTATAATTCTGCAGTTTTCCTTATCGGCCCAGATTTTATCCGCCCGGCCACAATCTTCGATTGTAACACTGTCAAGTTTTCGTCCCATGTCTTCGGAAATGACAGTGCCTCCTGTCAGAATTGCAATGTCTTCCAACATTGATTTTCTGCGGTCTCCAAATCCTGGTGCTTTTACTGCCATGGCATTGAAAGTTCCGCGAAGCTTATTGACAACCAGTGTCGCTAAAGCTTCACCATCAATCTCATCAGCAATAATGACTAAATTTTTGGAGACTTTCACAAAATTTTCCAAAAACGGCAAAAGATCCTGCACCGAAGAGATTTTTTTATCTGTTATTAAAATATAAACATCATCTATTTCAGCTTCCATACGGTCCGGATTGGTCACAAAGTAAGGAGAGGCAAATCCTTTGTCAAACTCCATCCCTTCTTTGTAATCAATCTCCATCGCCAAACCTTTTCCTTCTTCAACCGTCACTACTCCATCCTTGCCGACTTTTTCCAAAGCTTCGGCAATAAGATTACCAATTGCCGGATCTGCGGCGGAAATAGTAGCAACCTGGCTTATTTCATCCTTGCCTTTGACTTTCTTGGCCATTTTCTTTACTTCGGCGACGATTTCGGCAACACCCTTTTCCAAACCCATTTTCAATATCATGGGATTAGCACCGGCTGTGATGTTTTTCAATCCTTCATTGATTATGGACTGTGCCAGAAGGGTGGCGGTAGTCGTGCCATCACCAGTATCATCGTTGGTTTTGCTGGCTGCTTCTTTTATAAGCTGTGCACCCATGTTTTCAAACGGATCTTCAAGTTCTACATCTTTAGCAACCGTTACTCCATCATGAACAACATTGGGAGCACCCCATTTGCGATCCAAGGCGACGTTTCTTCCTTTAGGACCAAGTGTGGTGACAACAGCTTTTGCTAAAATATTGACGCCTGTCAGTAATTTTTGCCTGGCATCTTCGGCAAATCTAAGTTGTTTAGCCATATTTTAAGCCTTTCTAGAAGCTCTTTCCCGATTCTAAATCGGGATTAGAGATTCTTGAACCCGCCGATCAAGCGCTCTTTGCGACGTGTACGAATAGTACTGAAAAGTCGCAAAGCAAGCTTAGGCGGGCTATTCAATAACCGCTAAAATGTCTTTTTGTTCAACCAGAAGCCATTCTTCTGATTCAACTTTAATTTCATTTCCGCCCCATTTTTTGTACATTACTTTTTGACCAATCTTGACAACCATAGGGATTTTTTTACCGTCTTCTGAAATGCCACCCGTTCCAATCGCCATAACTTTACCTATTTGAGGTTTTTCCTTGGCTGTTTCGGGTAGAAGAATTCCTGATGGAGTTTTAGTTTCTCCCTCAAGAGGTTTGATTAAAACGTAATCAAATAATGGTTTTATAGATTTTGATTGCATTGACATAGCAACCTCCTTTCAAAAAAATTGGCACTTATTTTAAGTGACTGCTATTTTAAATAAAAGAAAAAAACTTGTCAAGTGGGAAGATGGGGAGAAAATTTATAACCCTTGCAAATTTTGATCGATCTGTTGCGCGTCTTGATCCATAGATGTCAGATCGGTTCCATTGACGTCTTTTTGTAAAGATTCTATTTCATCGGAGGTAGAAAGGGTCGGGTTAACAGTCGTCACTGCCGCCGCCAAAGTTGGAGAAACAACAACCGTTGGACTGGGTTCTGGAGCATTAGTCACTGATGGAGAATTGACATTCTTACTTCCGGATATTTTTGTGTAGGCAAAAAAACCTGCTATAAGAAG
>CAYIFB010000004.1:0-84552 GCA_964362665.1 uncultured Gammaproteobacteria bacterium
AAAACTGCCTTCATCGGCAATAATCAATGTTCTTTCAAACTGCCCCATATTGGCGGCGTTGATACGGAAATACGCCTGGAGCGGCAACTCCACCTTCACCCCTTTCGGCACATAAATAAAAGATCCTCCGGACCAGACAGCCGTGTTTAAAGCGGCAAATTTATTATCATGAGGGGGAATATTTTTTCCGAAATATTCACGTACCAAATCCGGATATTGAGCAAGTCCCGAATCCATATCCAAAAATATCACACCTTTTTTTTGCAGAGTTTTCTGGATGCTTTTATAAACTACCTCCGATTCATACTGGGCGCTTACCCCTCCCAGAAATTTTTTTTCAGCCTCCGGAATGCCGATTCTATCATAGGTATTTTTAATTTCTGCAGGTAAATCCTCCCAGGTCTTGGCTTTTTTTTGGAGCGGCTTAATGTAATAGTAAAGATCATCAAATTTTATGCCTGACAAATCCCCTCCCCAAAGCGGTGTTGGTTTGGAATAATAAATTTCCAATGCTTTTAGCCGGAGTTCTCTCATCCAATCGGGTTCCTGTTTGTGCCAGGAAATTTCCTCAACAATTTTTTTATTTAGGCCTTTTTGGGATTTAAAGAAATATTTTTCCGGCTTGTGGAAACCGTACTGATAACCTGATGTTGGGGAAATATTTGTTTGTATCATATTTTCTGATTATAAAAGCGAGCAAGAAAAACTTATGTGTTAGCAAAAACTTATCTTATATTAATTAATCCACTTTTTATATCCGTTTTTTTCAACGTCTTCTGCCAATTTATATCCGCCTGATTTGACAATTTTGCCGCCTACCAGAATATGGACAAAATCAGGTTTGACGTATTTCAGTATTCGAAGATAATGGGTAATAATAAGAATTCCCGTTTTTTCTTTTTTTAATTTAGTGATCCCTGAAGCGACAATCTTGAGAGCATCAACATCTAGTCCCGTATCAATCTCATCAAATATTGCATATTTGGGTGATAAAATCAGAGCCTGCAACATTTCCAGCTTTTTTTTCTCTCCTCCGGAAAATTCTTCATTCAAACCTCTTCGTAAAAATTCCTGAGGAATTCCCAGAAAACCTGCCTTTTTTACCAAAATTTCATTGAATTTCCAAACATTAATTACTGGATTTAAAGTTTTTTTTATCGGGCTAATTTTTTTTTGATTAGCGACGCTATATGCGGTTTTTAAGAGACCTGCCACATTAACTCCCGGTATGCTGATCGGATTTTGGAAAGCCAAAAAAAGACCGGTTCTTGCTCTTTCATCTGTTTTTAAATCTAATATATCTTTTCCATTTATTTTGATTTTGGTCCGCCGATTGACGGATTTATTTTGAATTCTATATGCGGGATTTCCCATCAAAACCCCCGCCAAAGTTGATTTACCGCTGCCGTTAGGACCCATCAGCGCATGAATTTTGCCTTTTATTATTTCTAAGTTTATGGAGTTTAAGATAGTTTTTGAACCTAAATTGGCTGACAAATTTTGGATGATTAAGGACATAAAGCTTTTTAAGCACGAATAATTGTTAAACCGTAGTGTATCAGAATGATAATTTGTGTCAAGAAAGCACGTCTTGAATTTATGGATATACATTTATATAATGAGAATCTAAACTATTATGCATTATCTCAAAGTTTTTTTGGATTTTTTTCTGCATTTGGATAAAAACCTCCAGCAGATTATTCTCACCTACGGCACAGCTACGTATATTCTGTTATTCATTATAATTTTCATGGAAACTGGATTTGTGGTTACACCTTTTTTGCCGGGAGATTCCTTGTTATTTGTTGCTGGAGCACTGGCCAGTCAGGGTATAATAAACATCGGTTTTCTCTTTATAATATTGGCGTTAGCTGCAATTATGGGTGATTCCGTCAACTATTGGATTGGCAGCATGGTTGGTAAAAAAGTATTTCATGAAAAAAGCCGTTTCTTTAAGAAAGATTATCTGGTAAAAACCGAAAAATTTTACGAAAAATATGGAGGAAAAACTATCATTCTTGCCCGCTTTATGCCGATTATCCGGACTTTTGCCCCGTTTGTCGCCGGAATCGGGAAAATGAACTATAAATGGTTTATTACCTATAATATATCCGGAGGAATTTTATGGGTCGGGCTGTTTCTGTTTGGCGGATATTTCTTCGGCAATATCCCGATCATTAAAAATAATTTTGAAGTATCCATATTTGTCATCATCTTTATCTCAATCCTTCCCGGAATTATTGAATACATCAAACACAAACGCCACAAAAAAGGAGATCTTGAAGAAGCAATTCTCCCGCCGTAATTTTATATCGGCAAAGACAAAGATACATGGCTTTTACTGGTAAAAGTCTTCTCTAGAGAAACCGGAATTTCGCGCTCACCCTTGCTGGTTTGGATATAGAATCTTTTATTCTTTTTACCATATTCATAGAGACCTTTGGTGATCCTCACATCATCAAGACAATAATTTATCAATTTATCCCACTCATTATTTCTGAAGTATTCTATCGCCAATAAACCGTGGCCAGATTTTTTAGTATTAAGCGTCGAACGGGCCAGATCATCAAGAGCCACACGGTAACCTAAAACACTCTGCACTTCATCCATCAGGTCAAGTGTATGAAATTGGAAGATATCTCCAACATAATAAGAAGATAATACAGGCAGGTCAAATTTATTGATGTTGTATCCGATCAAAAATGATGCATGCTCAAAGATTTTGAAAAGTTTTGAAAGTTCTTTCTCTTTAAATGCCTGATATTCACCTGTGGTGTAATCAAAAACACCAACGACTGATATTTTCAGCTTTTTAGGATCATGACCCACCTCGGAAAAGGCAAATTGTGTTTCAACATCAAAGACAACTGGGTGATTCATATTTTCAAGAGTTTAATTTTTTCGTATGATGTTAAAAAGACTCCTAACAATACAAAAGCACAACCAATAATAAAATTAATGGTTAATTTTTCACCCAGCATTAAAATTGCTAATAATGATGTCGTAATTGGTTGGATATAGGAAGTCATGCTAACTTTCAGTGAAGAACTGTGTTTTACGGCGTATTGATATAATAAATACGTTAAAAATGTTCCGGCAAAACCGATATAAAAAATTGTAAAGAATTGCCCTTTCGTAAAATTAATATTTCTGTTTGATAAAGAATCATTAATGAAAAATAATGCGGTTGATATAATAAAAGATATAAGAATAGTAGTGCTACCTAATTCCATTGGGCTAAAATATTTGGATATTTTCTTGGAGGCAAGTAAATAAAACGTCCATCCTAGCATTGCGATTGTTATCAATAAGTTTCCGTGAAGCGTACCGAATATTGTTTCACTCTTTTCAATTGCTGAAAGATAGCCAATTAACAGTAAACCAAAAAAACCTATTAATATTCCTAATATTTTAATTAACGTCTGCTTATCTTTGTAAACAATTCTTCCGTACATCAGAATCAGTATTGGCATAGATGCATAAATTATTTGACTAGTTGAGGCTGTAGTATATTTTATTCCCAAAATAAAAAAAGTCAGATTAATAGTTGAACCGAGTGAAATCAAAAGCAACTTCCAAAAATGAGGCTTTTGCCAGGTACGATAATATATAAAAAAGGGTAAGAAAAAAATTGAGGCTATAAGTAACCTAAAAAACAAAATGGTTATAGGATCAATCTCAGCAACTATTTGTCTTGAAAGGACAACCATATACGACCATAATATGATTGTTCCCAAAAGTGCAAATGTCGCTTTGGTAGAATTATTCATATTTTAATTTCAACTTTTTCCAGGGCAATTTTCAACCATGGGGTAAAAATTCGAGGATAATCCAGAATTTCTTTTTTTAGATCATTGATCGTAACTTTTCTAATACTTTCAATTTCGACGGAATTAAAATCAACTAGTTGAATACTTTTGCCTATAAGAACATGACAAAATTCGTTTTCGGCACTTTCTCCATGTTTGGCAAAGTAATAAAAGGCGCCTTTATCTTCAAACTCCACGTCTATTCCCATCTCTTCTTTTCCTCGTCTTTTGGCTGCAGATTGCGGAGTTTCCCCCTCTAATACATGACTGACAACTGAAGCGTCCCAAAAACCTGACCATAATGATTTACTGCCACTTCTTTTAGCTAATATAATATTTTTATCTTGATCCAAAATAAAAGCCATAAAAGCCAGATGGGTTTTTCCATCGCCCTTATGACAAATATCACGGGTTTCAGTTCCGACAGGATTTCCTTTTTTATCACAAGTAATAAGGATCTGATGTTTCTGTTCACCGGATAGATTATGCAATGAATGTTTTTTCATAAAATAAATCTTTCCATTGCCTCCGCTACCCCATCTTCGTGGTATGGCGCTACGACATAATCAGCAATTTTTTTTACCTCCGGCACTGCGTTGCCCATGGCAATTTTTAAACCGCACATGGATAAGAATTCCAGATCGTTATAACTGTCACCAATTCCGATAATTTCCTCTAATTTAAGATGCAAAAATGAAGCTACGAAATCCAGAGCGATTTCTTTTTTGGCTTTGAGATGTGTAATATGTATAGATTCGGCGATTGGATTATGTTTGGACACGCTTTTAGTCACACTAATCTGCGGATTTTTTATGAGGATTTGATATATTTTTTCCGCCTTCATCGGTGCCAAGTGTAATACCATAATTTTGGATACTTTATCAAAATTGTGTTTTTTATTCATTTCAAAAACCGATCGTTGGGAATCATTTACAAAATAAATCATATCATTAAAAACTTGAAGAGTTGTCATCACTTTCATTACCTGTTTTTCAGCTAAATAAAACTCACGAAGATATTTCTCATTCAGACAATCGTAAATTTTTGCCCCGTTATCCAAAATTAAAAGAGACTTTATACCAAGCGGTTTTATAAGTCCCTCCACCCAGTCCAAAGACCTTCCTGTTGCCAGACCGAAGTGAATTCCTTTTTTATGAAGACGACTTACGGCTTTTTGCAGTCTCGGACTTACTTTTAATGTCGGAGCAGTTCCGGGCTCGATTAAAGTACCGTCTACATCGGCAATCACGGCTTTATATTTCATAAAACTTCCAGTAAAATTTTCTTCATTTCCTTCAAATCAGTACAATAGTTAAATAAATTATGGATGCTTTTTTGTACCAAGCCTTCTTTTTCCATCAGACTTATTAATTTCAAAAATTCTTCGTAATATTCTCCGATAAGAATTAAAGGAGTGTTCATTTTTATTTCACCTTTTCTTTTTAATGACAGAACTTCAAATATTTCATAAAACGTACCTATTCCTCCAGGCAGCGCTAAAAAGCCATCAGCAAGTGAAATAAGTTTTGCCTGACGGGGTTTGAGTTGGCGATAAAAAAAGGATTTAGTCACAAAGGGAGATTGTACTTTTCCTTCCTGGTACAGCCTCACACCGATTGTTTTACCTTTTTTTTCATATGCCCCTTTTAAAACCTGATTCATGAGGCCAGGTCCTCCTCCCGTAACTACCGTAAATCCAGATTGAGCTAATAATTTTCCGGTTTCATAAGACAGAGAATAATAATATTTTTCTCTGTCTTTATCACATCCGTTTCCGGCAAAAACAACTATATTTTTATTCATATTAAAACGTATTTATTTATGCTTCTCCAATAAATAAAGCTTTATCCCGTTTTGTAGATTCCACTCCTTTGTAAGAGTTAGCGGCATGGCCGAACCTACCTCCCAAAGTTCTCCTTTAAGAATTATAGCGGGAGATACCTTTGAATACACAAAAAGTGATTTTGCCTGAGGATAATCAACGACTCCCATCGGAGGTTTGCCATCGCGGGTAAGTAAAAAACGGATGGCTAATGCGCGGCTGTCTCCTGTAAGTATATCGGCAACATTATAATCAGATTTGTTTTCATCAAGTATTATCCGTTCAACTTTTTTAAGCCCCTGATAATTCCATCCTTTTACCATTTTGAACCCTTCCTGCGGAACCGGTAATTCTTGAACCAGGGAATATATCATAAAAATGATCATAATTAAGAGAGGTAATATTTTATTTTTCTTGTGTAATTTTGCTAAAAAAATTGAAATTAACAAAAAAACAGCCAGAATTACCGGAAAAAAATAGTAGACTGGAGGGTTATAAAATGGCGGGGTTGTTGTTCCTGATTTTACAGTAAGAAATAGTAGAAGTGTACGCAGATTATAAAAATTATGCCTTATTTCAAAAAGGATTATCGGGACAAATCCGATAATAAATCCGATTATCAATAACAGTATCCTTAATATTTTCAACTGTTTAATATAAATTAACCAAATGACTGCCAAAAGTATCGCCAAGAGGAATGAATAATGAAACTGTAACCCCAGTCCTAAGACAATTCCCAACGTAAGATATCTGAAAACATCAGCCCCAAGGATTACCTTTTTTTTATCAGCTTTTTTAAATAAGTACAGTAAAATTCCTAAAACTAATCCGCCAACGGGTATCAAAAAATTCGGATGCCATAAAAATCTTGAGTAATCAATAAGTATGGTAGAGAAGGTGCATAAGACCAGAAAATATTCGGCTGTTTTTTTGTTCTTAAAATTTTCGGCAATAGAGAAGTAGAGATCAATGATGACAACCAACTGGAAAATAATCAGAAGATACGAAATGCTAACCGGATTCCAATTTGTTAAAACTAATAAGGGAAGAAGTAGATAATATGGCGCGGGTCCAGTATAAAAACTTCGTCCAAAGACAGTAAAAGATGACGCAGGACCGATCAATGTAATATTTTTAGTATGATAAATATTCCAGATATCAAGAAAATGCATTCCCTGATCACCGGAAAAATTAAGAGAAGCTTCCAGATGATAAAACCTGAGAAAAAGAAAAATTACGATGAAAATCAGTAAAAAATAATTTCTTTTAATCAAGGATTTCATTTAGGTATTTTTTTCTGCCAATTGATAAAATTTTGGTCAAAGCGTAAATTCCAGAGATTCCTTAAAAATTCAATAACCGTATGTATCCCGACAGTGGATTTTCCTCCCGCTCTGGAAAGGTTTTGCATTTCTATCTCTTTAAATTTCCATCCGAGCATGTGGGCTTTCACCGCAAATTCGGTATCAATAAACGAATCAGTGAAGGACAATTCCAATTGTTTCAGTTTTTCTGTATTTACGATTCTGGGACTGCCGTTGATGTCTGATATATCAATCGGATATAAAATGCGGGTTAATAAATTAAAAACTTTGGAGCGGATCAATCGTACTGTGCTTTCCCTATTTTTGCGCCTGATTTTTACAACATCGATTTTACTATTTTTTATCTCCTGCCAGAGAAGAGTTAAAATTTTAGAATCGATTTGTCCATCCGAAGGCATGTAACTTATGAAGTTACCACTGACTATTTTAATTCCGGCAATAATTGCGCTACCGTATCCCTGTTTTGTTTTTGTCACCCTGATTCTTTCATCTTTTTCTGCTAGTTTGCTTATCACTTGACAGGTCTGATCGGTTGATTCATTTTCCACAAGAATTATCTCAAAAGAAATATTTATCGATTCAAGTACTTTAATAATATCTTCAACCACCGGAGTGATGATATTTTCTTCATTTAAAACTGGAAGGATAAGCGACAGATCAGGCATATGGTTTTATATTTAATTATTTATTAACTTCATAATTTTCCCGCTTATTTTTTCAGAAGTCAGTTGATATTTTTTCCTTAAAAATTCCTGACTGCCGGCCCGTTCGATAAATATATCCGGAATGCCAAAACGGTAGAAATGCAAATTTTTCTTTATCGGGTTTTCCGCGATCACTTCCGCCACCGCGCTTCCCAAACCCCCGATTATAGAATGTTCTTCAAGAGTGCAGATTAATTCATGTCTTTTCATCAGTTGTAAAACCAGTTTTTTGTCCAATGGTTTGACTGTATGCATATCAATAACAGTAATATTTATTCCTCTATTCGCAAGTATTTTTGAGGCGAGTATTGCATTGTAAACAAGATTTCCGGTAGCAATAATTGCTGCTTTTTTTCCTTCTTTTAATACTATTCCTTTTCCTATTTTAAATTTTATGGGCTTCTTGTAAATTATAGGCTCTCCTCTTTTTCCAAGACGCAGATACACCGGACCCTTTTGAATAATCATCTGTTCTGTCGCCATTTCAGCCTGTATTGGATCAGAAGGGCAGATAATCGTCATGTTGGGAAGACTTCTCATAATAGCAATATCTTCGAGTGAGTGATGGGTGGATCCGGCATGTCCGTAGGAAAGGCCTCCACCTGTTCCGACAATCTTTACATTCGCATTGTGAACACAAATATCAGTACGGATTTGTTCAAATCCTCTCATGGTGGCAAAAGTCGCGATGCTGTAAACCACAGGAATAAATCCCTGCAAAGACAAACCGCAAGCCACACCCATCATATTGGCTTCCGCCACTCCCATATTAATAAATCTGGTGGGATGTGTCTTAATGAAATCTTCGAAAACCGTATATCCCAAATCGCCGGTCAGAAGAATAAGATTTTTATTTTGTATGGCGAGTCTTGTCAACGTTTTACTGAAAGCGTCTCTCATATCAGTTCTTCCAAAGACTTTTTCAAATCCTTTTCATCAGGATTTTTATAATGCCAGTCGATCACATGCTCCATGAAAGATACGCCTTTCCCCCGGATAGTGTGGCAGATGAAAATAGTTGGACCGGAGTTGGTAGTGTTATTCAACCAGGCTGAAATAATGGCAGATGTGTTATGTCCGTCAACTTCGACAGTTTTCCAACCGAAAGCCTGCCATTTTTGAACTAAAGGTTCCAGGTCTAAGACATCTTTCGTTGTCCCCAATGCCTGCACTTTATTGTAATCCAGAAACAGAAAGAGATTGTTGGATTTGTGGTGACCGGCAAAAAGAGCCGCTTCCCAAACTTCTCCTTCATCACATTCAGCATCCGACATGAGAACAAATATATTAGATTTTTGTTTTTTTAATTTACTGCCCATGGCCAAGCCGACTCCGATAGACAATCCGTGCCCCAAGGATCCGGTCGAAACCTCGATAGCTTCAATGTGATGCTTGGGATGTTCTTCGAAAATACTGTTATCACGGCAATAATCGGCCAGATTTTTATCAGTCAATAATCTTTTTTCATGCAAAACAGCATAAAGAGCGGGTGCCGCATGGCCTTTACTAAGAACAAATCTGTCACGGTTATCATTTTTGATAATTTTTTTATCAATTTTCATAATACCAAAATATAAGGCTAACAATATTTCTACAATCGAAAAAGCAGAACCTACATGTCCCACTTTCGCTTGATGGGATATTTTTACTATTTCTCGGCGAATGTTTTTAGCAAGTTTTATATATTTTTGATTATCTTTCATATAAGTTAAGATTGTTTTTAAACCATGTGATGGTTTCTAAAATACCTATTGGCAAATCTCTCTTCGGCTGCCAACCTATTAATCGTTTTGCTAAATTTATATCAGCCTGCCAAAATTTGGCGTCCCATTTTCGATTTGGATATTTTCCCCAGAGAAGCCGGCTGTGACTTTGCGTCAAACTCTGTATTAATTTAACAATCTGACGGGTTGAAAATTGTTTCCCGGAACCAATGTTAAGAATATGTCCTGTTATTTTACCGGGATTTTCTGCTAATTTCATAAAACAATCCAGGAAATCTTCTATATAAATAAAATCACGTTTCTCCGTTCCTTTTGTCAATTCCACGTCCTCATTTTTAAGACATTTCATAATGACTGTTGGTACTAATCTGGTAGATTCCTCATATGGTCCGTAAACCGAGAAAGGGCGAACTACAATAACGGGCAGATTATAACTTCTGGCGTAAACCAAAGCCAGATTAGTAGTAGCGGCTTTTGTGGCGGCGTAAAAACTTGCCGGTACCAGAGTGTCTATCTCTTTCATCGGCTTATTTTTATAACCATACTCCGAAGAACTTCCTGTAAGTATAAAAGCTTTTAAATTAATTTCTTTGGCTGTTTCCAAAAGTACTGAAGAAAATATGATGTTAGTCTTGATCATTTTGTTGATATCTTTTTGGAAAGGATAACTACCGTAGGCTGCCAGATGATAAATATAATCAGGATTTATTTTTTTTATGGTTTTTTTTATTGATATTTGGTTCTCAGGGTCCTGTGGATGCAAGTTCAATTTTGATAAGATTCCCTTAAGCCGCCATAAATCAGATTCTTTCCTTATTAGTATATGTACTTCCTGATTTTGGGACAGGAGCCTTCTGACAAGGTTGGCTCCGATAAAGCCCGTAGCACCGGTTACCAAATATTTTTGTTTCATTTTGAGAAGGCAAATTATTTAGGCAGGTTAAAATGTTATACTTCTACTTATGCGAATTATACAATGTGCTATCTGCAAAACCAATAAATATACGGAAGTTTTATTTCCGGAAACGACTAACTTCGCCAAAATAGATAAGGCTATTTTTTCAGCCCGTAGAATTCCGGACCGTGTGCATTACCGGCTTCTTCGTTGCAATAAATGCGGTTTAATCTTCTCTTCACCAATTTTATCTGAAAAATCTATCAGAAAACTTTATCGTGAGAGCAGACTTACCTATGAACAGGAAATTGAAAGTTTGAAAGAAACTTATGGTCACTATCTTGAGAAAGCTCTTCACAGTTCTGTAAAAAATCCCGCGTTACTCGAAATTGGCGGAGGAAGCGGATTTTTTCTGGAAAAAGCCAAAGAGATGGGTCTCTCTAAAGTTTATGGTGTCGAACCAAGTCAGGATGCAGTAAATCAGGCCAGAAATGATATCAAAAAAAACATGATCGTGGATTTTTTTCCCTCACGAAAAATAAAAAATTCATTATTTGACATCATTTGTGTTTTTCAAACTCTTGACCATATCATCGATCCCAACTCTTTTTTGCAGGCATGTTATAAAGCTCTCCGTAAAAACGGGCTTGTCTTGTGTATCCATCATAATACTGATGGACTTTCTGTAAAACTTCTGAAGGAAAAGTCTCCTATTTTTGATATCGAGCATATTTTTCTTTTTAATAAAGACAACCTCAAAACAATCTTTTCCATAAACGGATTTAAAACTGTCGAAGTATTTGATGTCAAAAATACCTTTCCCCTGCGCTACTGGATCCGCATGTTTCCGCTTCCGCTTAATATCAAGCTAAAGCTGATCGAAATTCTTAAATTTATCAGGCTTGATAACTTTCCCATCACTCTTTCTGCCGGCAACATCGGCATTATCGCCAGAAAATAATTATTTTTTTCCCTAAATTTGGTACAATATAGGTCGTCAATTGGGAGATCGTATAACGGTAGTACAACGGACTCTGAATCCGTTTATCTTGGTTCGAATCCAAGTCTCCCAGCAAAATTATGAAAACTGATAAAATCAATTGCGTCATTGTTCATGGATGCCCACAAAACCCAGAGAGAAACCTGCAGCTCAAAGCGAGATATTACCACCACTGGATACCCTGGGTTAAACGGGAGCTAACCAAAAAGGGAATAAAAACAGACTCTCCCTTAATGCCTTATGCTTGGTATCCTGATTACCAAAAATTCAAAAAGAAATTCGAAAAATATAAAGTTACAAAAAATACAATTCTTATCGGGCACAGTTGTGGGTGTGCTTTCTTGGTCCGCTGGCTCGGAGAAACGAAGCGAAGAATTAAAAAGTTAATCCTTGTTGCACCCTGGAAAATTTCGGACGGAGAAGTTAAGTTTAGAAAACTATTTTATGGATATCCTGTCGATAAAACAATTAAAGAACGCGTAGAAGAAGTAATAATGTTTACAGCGGATAACGAAAGAAAAGATGGAAAGAAAAGCTTAGATATTTTTCATAAAGATTTGGGAGGGAAAATAATTGAACTAAAAGGTAGAGGTCACTTTTGTTTTGAAGACATGGGGACTGAAGAATTTCCGGAATTATTGAAAGAAGCAATATAAAGTTATAAGGATGAAAGGGTCCTAGACCGGCCCAGTTTAGCACAAAATAGTAAAGTAAAAATTATTTGAAACTAATATTACTAGACTTAGATACCTATGTGGAAGAATTAAACCCCACTTGGGCCTGGACAATTAAACCGCCAGGCAGAAAAAAACCTAAAAGAATTACGCTTTCAAAAAATGCCGCAAATAATACAAATAAGTAACCAAAACTTACGAAAGCGGATTCCAGAGTATATAATACATCCATATAAATCTTCAGTGTATTTTACTCCTTGAAAGTAACGTTGTCTTTTTAGTAAAATAATAACATCTAACATCGCCTTGGATGATGGGGAGCAAAGAGAATAAAAAAATGGTTCCGCCAGCTGACGGACGTCTTTGAGCTTTGAACCATCATCAATTACAACCGGCCAAGATAGAATCGAGTCTGACTCGATAGAAGGGGCCGGTTTTTGTATATGAACATCTCAAAATTCTTTACTTGGATTGCTATCGGGTTGATTTTTCTCTTCTTTATCTTCTTCTCAAGTCTTGTTTCTTTTATTACCGACTGGTGGTGGTTTTCTGAGGTAGGATACACTGAAATTTTTATCAAGTCTTTAGGGGCAAAAGTGGTACTGGGTTTGGCGGTTTCAATTATTGCTTCAATATTTCTCCTGATCAATTTTCTTGTGGCAGTCTCCTCTAAAATCCCCTGGCTGGCAACCATTCCGGAAAGCCTGGTTGGTCAACCCATAAGTTTAAATAATAGCGTGGTAAAAAAGCTGGGTATCATAGCTAGCCTTATTATTGCTGTCTTTTTTGGGCTTGTCGCCGCAAGCAGTTGGCAGGATGTACTTAAATTCTTAAGTAGTACGCCATTTGGAACAGTTGATCCTGTTTTTGGCAAAGACATAGCTTTTTATATCTTCTCACTGCCAGTTCTAACTTTGGGATTAGGGCTTATCCGGACTCTTATCCTTTTCTCCTTTATAAGCTGCGGCGCTGTGTATATGTTGCGGGGCAGCCTGAATATATCAGGTTTACTAGGTAAACTTGGCGGTACCCAACTTCATAAACTTGGTCTGCCGATTATAAAAGAGGCAGTAAAAAAAGAAACTTCGCCTAGTGCCAGAATCCATCTCGCAGTCCTGCTTGCTCTTTTTTTAGCAACAATAGCAGCAGGCACTTATCTTTCCTTATTTAAGCTTCTCACCAACCAGAGCGGACCGGTTTTTGGTGCGGTCTTTACCGATGTAAACGTCATGATTCCGCTTCTTCGGGTATCTATCCTGGCAATAGCTTTTGCCTCTTTTACCTGTCTGTATTGGGGAATAAGCGGGAAGACTTCACTTCTTTTGGGAGCAGTTACCATTTATTTTCTGGTTGGATTGTTGCAAGGAATAGTTCCTTCTGTTTTCCAGAAGTTGATCGTTGCTCCCAATGAGCTTACCAAGGAAACGCCATTTATAAAAAACAATATTGCCGCCACCCGACACGCTTTTGGTTTGGATAAGATTGAAGAGCGGGAAATTTCAGGGGATAAACCATTAACTGCAGCTGATATTACCAACAATAACCTTACGATCAAAAACGTCCGCCTTTGGGACAGGGCCCCACTTCTTTCCACATTCTCCCAAATACAGGAAATAAGAACGTATTACGAGTTTACCTCTGTTGATAACGACCGCTATACCATTGATGGAGAAATCCGCCAAATCATGCTTTCGCTGCGAGAACTGGCATCAGAAAGTCTTCCCAATAGAAGCTGGATTAACGAAAAACTGACATTTACTCATGGATATGGTCTTGCAGCAGGACCGGTCAATCAGGTGACTGCAGAAGGTTTACCGGTTCTTTTCGTTAAAGACCTACCGCCAAAATCCGACGTTAAAGAACTCACTGTCACCCGTCCGGAAATTTATTTCGGAGAACTGTCAAATGATTACGTATATGTCAAAACTAAATCCAAGGAATTTGATTATCCCAAAGGAGAAGAAAATGTATTCACTACATATGAAGGTAAAGGAGGTGTAGAGATTAATTCACCCATCAGACGCCTTTTTTATGCAATACGTCTTGGCTCGCTCAAGCTGCTTTTATCAAACGATATTACCAGTGACAGCAAGATACTCTACTATCGCAACATCAAAGAAAGAGTTGCTAAAATTGCCCCATTTTTAACTCTTGATCAGGATCCTTATTCAGTCGTTGCTGACGGAAAGATTTACTGGATTATCGATGCCTATACGGGAAGTAGTCTTTATCCTTATTCACAGCCTTTACCGCTAAACGGCGATAGGGTGAACTACATCAGAAACTCGGTAAAAGTAGTGGTTGACGCCTATGACGGAACAGTTACTTTTTACCAGGCGGATAAAGATGATCCGATTATCGAAACCTATGCCAAGATTTTTCCAAAAACTTTTCGTCCACTTAAAGATTTACCCGATAGTCTAGTTTCTCACTTACGCTATCCCGAAGATATTTTTACCCTGCAGACAGCCATCTATACTACCTACCATATGGATGACCCGCAGATCTTTTACAACAAAGAAGACCAATGGGAAATACCGGCGGTTGCTTCCGAAGGAGAAAAAGACACTACCAGTAAAACCCCGGTAATGACTCCAAGGCACATGATCATGAAACTTCCGGGAGAAAAGAAAGAAGAGTATATCCTTATGCTTCCTTTTACCCCGCGTGCCAAAGACAACCTCTCTGCCTGGATGGTAGCAAGGAATGATAAAGAATTTTACGGAAAACTTCTGGTTTACCGATTCCCTAAACAAAAACTTATCTTTGGTCCTAAACAGGTTATCGGTAGGATCAATCAGGACGCGGAGGTTAGTCGGGAAATTACGCTGTGGGATCAGCGGGGATCACAAGTCATTCAAGGATCCCTTCTGGCTATCCCCATTGAGGAATCGCTCCTCTATGTTCGCCCGCTCTACCTCAAGGCGGATGCAGGCAAAATCCCCGAACTCAAACGGGTAATTGTGGCCTATGAGAATAAAATTGCTATGGAAGAAACTCTTGAGGCTGGACTCGCCCGGATTTTTGGTACAAGCGCCGCAAAACAGGCAACTGCCGTTCCTACCCAAAATGTTCAAGAAATTATCAAACAGGCAAGTGAAACTTATGACGCCGCCACCCGCGCCCAAAGAGAGGGAGACTGGGGAAGATATGGGGAGGAGATAAAACGTTTGGGAGAAATATTAAATAAGCTGCGTCAATAGTTTCTTGTCGTCGCTTTTTAATCACTATTGATGGTGACAGCTAAGTTAGCCGAATTTGGCCATCCTCTTATTGCTACTTAAGCCAGCCTGTTTGATTCAGAGTATAAAGCACACCAATTGTATAGACAACATTTCTTAGAAGTCTCCCTCCGAAACCGGCTAGGAAATAGTATCGGTAAGGAATTCCATAGTGTCCTCCTACATAGCCTGCGATCGTATATAAGAATCCAGGAAATGGCAGCACGGCCATTGTAAATATCGCGCGGAGACCATATCTTGTGATGTATTTTTCGACTATCTCGTGTGTTTTTGATTTATTTTCAAATCTTTCTGTTTGACGACCGAAGTACCAGGCGAAAAACTCATCAATTGTGGAACCAAATGCCCCGATCAAGATGAGGACAACGGGGTTAAGTTTGGTCACTATAAAGGGTAAGATATAAAGTCCGTAACCGAAATAGTTGGCCACAAAATAACCTAAGTATCCTATACCCTTAACTGATTCCAGACTACGGTATACGAACAAGGGAATGATCATGATAGTCAGCGCTGCTGCTCCTGCTGACAAGCGAAGGATTTCCCTCTTGCTTCTGAAATTTGGTAACTTTATTCTCATAATTTTTTTTATAGTATTAATTTTCAAATATCTTGAAGATTTTTTCTAGAGTTTTAGTCTAACACATTTCATGTGGAAAAGGTTCAGTGTAAAGCGAAAACAAACTGATATACTACAAGAGCTATGATTGGTATTCGTTTGGATATCTTTCGGTGTAAACAAATTCGCAGAGCGATCCATCACAATGAGTGGTGGTTTTCGGTTATTGATGTTGTTGAAGCATTGCTTCCGAAAGGATGAAGATGTTACTACTAGGTATAATCAGGAGAGTGCTATTACCGCTCGTGCCTTTGGTCCTTTTTTATCTTCTGAAAAAAGGAGTGAAGAAAGATTCTAAAAAAAAATTCTCTCTATCAGATTTTGACAAAAGTAAAATTGTAGAGGGGGAGATTGTTAAGGAGAAGAAATGAAAACTGAGTCGAAGGGCAGAATTGAAGTAGGTCGTAGATTTCGAACGAAGTCGAAGGTGCTGAGCGAATTCTGAGCTTGTAGAAGACTGTAGTAAATTATCAATTTTGTACCTAAACGAGAACCATCCACTATTTTATAGATTTAATTCATACCAATATACGATGAAATTCTTTTCGTCAGTTCGTCTCTCTGATTTTTTTGTTTTGAAGAATATGGTATGACTTCTGAATTTTGGCATACCTCTCTTATTTTCAAAAGTTGTTTTTCTTTTTGACCCATCTCTAGATTGTCCACTTTATTTGCCACAATAATATGATTTATATGGTGTTCAAATAAAGTTTTTAGCATATCAGCGTCGTAGCGGGTAAGACCCACTTTTGCATCGATAATAAGTATTACAAGCCTATTTGTTATCTCTGAATACATCAGATACCACAATATCATTTTCGCAAGTTTCTCCCTTTTTTCAGATGAATGTTTTGCATATCCGTACCCGGGAAAATCGACAAAATAAAAGGAGTTATTGATAAGGAAAAAATCCAAGCGGATTGTTCTACCGGGGTTGGAGCTTGAGCGGGCAAGATTTTTCCTCTTTGTCAGTGAATTTATGAGAGTTGATTTACCGACATTTGACCTGCCCAGAAATGCCACCTGAAAAATTCCGTTGTTTAAGATTTCATCAGTGCCTAGTATTCCTTTGACGAAAGCCGCTGATTTTATTTTCATTTATTAACTTCTAAAATTGTAGACATCATCATACTTGCCTTACCTATCTCGTATAATATTTTTTGTTTCTTATCCCCTGTTAAAAAATATGGTTGACCGTAATTTTCGATTTGCAGAGGAAAAAATTCTGCATCTATTAATTTATCATCATAGAATGTATATTTACCGATTACCCCCTGCTTAGTCTTTATACTCCATTCCTGGTCAAAGACAAAATTGCCGTGGGAGTATGTAATAAGCTTATCTTTATAGATCTCCACCGGCTGTATCCAATGAGGATGATTGCCGATAACTAAATCAGCTCCGGCATTAACAGCCAAATGTCCCAGATATTTCTGCCTCTCATCAGGCTGATCTTTATATTCAGCTCCCCAATGAAAGGTTACTATTACTATTTTTGCCTGCATCTCCGCCTCTCTAATGTCATTTTTTATCTTTCCTTCATCAACATCCGAAATGCCCGGTTGGTTTTTAGAAATATCGTTAAATCCAAGGAAAGCAAATCTTATTCCTCTTATGTCTTTAATAACCAAATTGGATAAAGCTGTGCCTGTTGTTTCAATTCCGGCATATTTTAAGTGGTCAATAGTCTCTTTTACTCCTTCTTCGCCATAATTACCTGCATGATTATTGGCTAAAGAAACTACATCAATACCTGCAAACATTAATCCTTCAATATTCCTATAATCACCGCAAAAAATCATCCCCTCATTTGTCATAGGACAGTTTTTTATTTCGGGAGACTCAAGGTTAGCAAATGTGATATCAGAAGCGTTGGTTAATTGATACGTCTTAAGATACGGCCAATTGAAATCTTTATGTCGTAGAATTTCAAAATTTACCGTTCTTGCCGGAATAATATCTCCTGTGGTAATCACGGTTCTTATTCTTCCGGCAGAAAGTGTGGCTACCCATTTATGGTCACTGTTAAAGATCTGATTTATGGAAGGTGTTTTAGGCTGAAATACAGATTCTGCTTGAACATCATCCTCTTGAAATTTTTCATCTTCAATCCTGATCGGGTTCAGCATTACCGGCGGTTTTTGATAAATCAAAAAAAAGACTAGAGGAATAGAGAATATAAATACTATTAGAAGTATTTTCCAGATTATTATTAAAGTATGTGGATGATTTTCAAATAACCTCATTTTTGATTGTTTATTTAAGGGGACGGCTCTCAAATAGCCTTAGGATTGATAAAATTATTTCCTAGCCAGTACTTCCTGAAATCTTTTAAAGTTCTTATTCCAGTCCATATACTCCATTCCAATTCCATGACTTACTCCGTATTGCTGTATTTCTTTATATTTTTCAGAATTCCATATTCCTTCATTTGGTAATTCAAATATTTTATCTTTGAAAATAGCGTAAACTTTTTTATCGTTCCAAAATAGCAGATACCATTCCGGTAGAGTTTCACAGGTGAATTTTTTTGCCTCCTGCAAAACTTCGTTATCTTGGAATTTCAAATAATATGCGTGTACATACGGGTGATTTTGAGAAGTAGGTACAAATTCGATATCAACCTTAATGGCTTTATAGTTATTAAGGACAAGAGGATTTCGAAGTGACTCTGACTCAATATAACCGTAATACATATATTTCTGGTCTGATTTTAATTTATCGATTATAAAATATCAACAAAAATATTGAAGGGCGATTAGGGATGATTCAAACAGAATGGAGATAAGGTTTTGATTGATTTGAAAAATTGTAACTTATTTCATCCGCTTTTGGATATCCTCTTCAACGTCTTTCAGATTTACTCCATATTTTTGTTGCGATTGTCTTTTTATCTCGTCATTATTTGATATTTTAGAATCTAAAGCTGGATATTCTTTTTTAAAATCTACCGGTTTCTCTTTGACTACCACATCTCCGTCCTTTAATGATTTAATATATGCATTATATTTATTAAGTAAACATAATTTATCAACTGATATCTTCTGATTATGATATTCCGGAGCTATAATTTCCGCGTCTGAAGTAGCCAATCTGAAAGAAATTACCGAACCGATTCTGAGTAATGATCTCTTAAGCTGAATGTTCGCCTCAGATATTTTATTAGAAGTTAATACCAAATTCACTCCATATCTTCTATTTTCTGTCAGCATTTCGGTAATAAATGTTGCTGGCCAGGAAACTGCTTCATCAATATAGAGATTTATCGGAGTATTTACACTATGACTTTTTAATTCGTTTATTAATTTATACAAAAGTATGGAGGTAACTACTTTATTTGCATCATTATATTTTCTTAAGTTTCCGAAGTTGAAAAGTATTATTCTGTTTTCAGAAATAAGTGAAGGGAAATTTATTGAAGACTTTGATTGACATAAAATTGACCGCATCATTTTATCAGTTACAAAAATACTGAGTTTCGAAACAATGTAATCCAGTATTTCTGATTTATGAAAGTCAGATGTCTGGGCGACCTGTTTATTCCAGTAATTTTGTATAACCGGATCTTGAACCTTCGGAAGTATTTTTTTTACATATTCTGTATCAGTCAGACAGCGAAGAAGTTCAATAAAAGAAGACTGCTCATCGTACATGATCGTGGAAACGGCATTTCTGACCGCATGTTCAAATCTTGGTCCAATCACCCCTGTTCTATTCGGATCATACAAATCATACATTAAATTTATTAAGAAACTGCTTATATCTTCTCTTTTTCCTTCTTCTTTTTCTTCAAATAAATTCAAACCGACAGGATAATCTTTGTTTCCAAGATCAATATAAGCTATTTTTTGTTGTTCTTCTTGTGTAGAAGTTGAGAGTATCTCTTCAATTAGATCTCCATATTGATCAAATAAGATAATCGGTCTTGAAGCTATAACATCCTGATTTATCAGATCGAGTAAATATTTCGATATTCCGACACCGGGACTTCCTGTAATGAGAATATTTCGGGTTCTATCCATGTCTGATAAAATTATTTCAGAAGATAAAGTAAGATTATTCATATATTTATATCTTAATCGAATGTTCCTTTTAATTCAAATTATACTTTATGAATTAGAAAATTGTGAATATTATTGAGGAAAATCTAATAGAGTATAAGTTCTCAACCGATGGGAATTTTATCTGAAAATTCGCGGGTTTATTTTTATTATCTTATCATCCCCTTCTTTCACCTGTCCCCGTCCGTCTCTGTTGCTGGTAGAAAGGTATATGAATCCGTCAGTTCCCAAAACGACAGCGCGTATCCTGCCGAATCTTTGCTTAAAGTGAGTGATTAAATTAAGCTTATTTTCTTTGGTAATTTTTGCTTCATAAAGAGCTTCTCCCCGAAGACCTGAAAAAAATAAGCTGCCATTCCAATATATCATCCCTGAAGGTGCCCAGGTGTCTTCTGATCCTGATTGAATAACTGGAGAAACAAAACCTTCTTTTGTTTGATTACCGCGAACTTCCGGCCAGCCGTAGTTTGCTCCTTTGGTAATTATATTAATTTCATCATACCCTGTTTGGATTCCCGATGGCCCATGTTCTGTTTCCCAAAGAGTTCCGTCTTTGTCCCAGGCAAGTCCTTGAGGATTTCTATGCCCCCAAGAATAAACTGCATTTCCGAAAGGATTATCCGATGGAATATTTCCATCGTCTTTAATCCTTAATATTTTTCCATTAAGAGAGTTTTTATCCTGCGCAAGATGAGAATTTTCTGCGTCTCCCGTCGTAATGTACAGATATCCGTCAGCTCCGAAGGCTATTCTTCCACCATCGTGATTTGATGAGCCTTTAATCCCTTGTAAAATAGCTTTTCTTTCACTTAAGGTGTCATTTAAAAATTTATATCTCTCAACCCTGTTAAATATTCCACTCGCATCTTGAGATGTAGAGTAAAGATAAATATAATTATTTAGAGAAAAATTCGGATGAAGGACAAGACCCAGAAGACCCCCTTCACCTATATGTTTTACTCCTTCAATTTCTTTTACTACTTGAGTTTCAGATCCAATTATCAGAAGTTTTCCGGACCTTTCGGTCACCAGCATATCGCCAGTAGGTAAAAATGCAATTTCCCAGGGAATGTCCAGATTTTGGGCAACAATCTTAATATCTTCGGCGTTTGACGGGGTGGTTTTTAAATTTACCTCATCCTGAATGATTTTCTGTCTTGGAGCAAAGAAATAATATCTTAACTTTGCTCGAAAATGAAAAATAAAAAGAACAAAAATGATTATAGAGATTAATAAATAATAAAATTTATTCTTGTATAACTCATTTATCTTCATATTACATCAAAATTGTTTTAGGCCGCATCCGATAATAACTTGATTGTATCGGTGTTGCACAAAGAGCCGTAATCATCAATGACCCTTCAGGTTATTGATGAACGGGCTCTTAGAGTTTTTTTAACTGTCATGATTTTGAAGAGAATAAAAATAACCGTAAATATTGATATCAAATTTGATATTGTCACAATAAGCGGATCCTTATAATACATTATAATTTCATGTCTGCCCTGCTCAAGCGTTATATGCGTTCCATTTATGATATCCACGGGTTGTATTCTTCTGTCATCAATCGTAATATTCCATCCGGGAAAATATGCACGATGAATTTTTACGATACTTGCCGTATTCACCGTAATAAGAGCATAACTTACCAAATCCTGTCTTTCCTGTTTTAATATATTCCCATTCCCCTTTATCAATATAAATTCGTTCTTGTCACCTTTTCTGTTCTCTGCTTCAAGCAAATTTATATTCATATAATGTGGTGTCCTTTCACCATCAACATCAAGACTTCCTTGATAATTTGGCAGAAAGGCAAGGTTTATATCTTTATTCAAAACACCCAGATGATTCCTATTTGCCACTATTACTCCTATTACCATAAAAATACCCAAAATTATTCGTCGGGATGAATTTTTCATATTGCTTAATATTATTGCCGCGATTATCCCACTTACGATCATTGGTATATAAAGTAACCGGAAAGGAAATTGGAGATTAGCTATAAAAGGAATGTTCAGCCAAAACCATTTTGAGACAGGAAGCATTAAAAAAACTGAAATCCAAAAAACTGACAGCCAGAATAATAACTGATAAAATATTCGTTTTTTACGTAGATAATATATCAAGAGTAAGTTTCCTAAGATAAATAAAAATATATTCATAAGACCTATTTCATAAGACATAATCAGCTTAATACCGCTAATATATCCTCCTTCCCATGCAGAGCGTATCAATGCAATTGCAGGCGGGAAAAATAGAGTCGATATACTTTTTTGGTAATTTGCGAGTAAACGCTCAAAGTTAAGCGCTGGAAGCCAAAAAAAGGCGGAAAGTAAAAGTCCGGTTATTATAATTTTACATCTGGCCTTAAAAATACGGAGTTTTTTATCTTTTATAAATTTTAATCCAATGAAAAAACAAATTATTATAAATGTAAAAAACGCCAAACCTTGGTGAGAGTATATTAAAAGAGACAAAGAGACAGATCCCATGATGAATATCCATGGATCCAGTGGTGATTCAAAAGAATAAAATACAAAAGGTATAAAAGCAAAAGCAAAAATTTCGCCGAGTGCCCCTCGGATAAACGTATCTAAAAACCTGTAGGGAGTCCATAAAAAGATAGTCGCAGCAACAAATGCTATAAATTTATCATGCCAACTTTTCTTCACCCATAAATACATACCGAAGAACGAAACTATATTGGGCAAAATAAGAAGAATTTTAAATACCCCCTCATACGATGCACCTAAGATTTTGATAATTGCCCCGGTATAATATGGTACTCCCCAATATACGGAAAAAAGAGGAGATCCATATCCATATAAGACGTTTGGCAACCAGCGGGGTAAAATTACTGCGTGCTTTATAGACTCAACAAGTATAAATATTCTTTCTATGTGCAATAGAAAATCATGACCGTCAACAAAGCGTACAAAAAATATACGGTAAAAAGGAATAATAGACCACAACAGTAATAGAAGACCGGGAAAAACTGATCTGATATTATGCCTCATTAATTCTTTGAGTAAATATAAAACCAGGTTTTAGCAGGCTGATATATGCTTAGAGAATAAAATTGTTTTATCAGTCTTAATTTGTCCAATTTTGACGTTGAGATAAATAAAGAGTTTTCTTCTGTTAGGACTTTCTCCATAATTTTCTCTTGGGATACAAATTGAATATTGGATATTGAAAGTCTGTTATTTTCTTTCTGAATTAAACTTGGATCGATTTTATTATACCAGGCAAAAAATATAAAAGGATTTGCATATTCATCGTTAAAATAGATCGATCGATAATTTTCTCTCTGTTGCCAAACAAACGGAATAACATCCTGAAAATATCCCTGCCAGAAATATTCAGAATCTTGCTTATAAAGCAAAGCGTAATCCTTGATATAAAAAGAAATATTGATTAAAAAAGACGCTATTATAATTATTATTGCAACTTTATAGAATTTATATTTTTTGGCAAAAGCCAATGTAAAAACCAAACCGAGTGTTATAAAGTAAGCAAAAGCCGGTAATGCTATTAATGTTCTTCCCGCATGTGGTATGTCATTTGTTAGTGAAGCCGGAATTGGGGCTAAAAACAACCAGGATACAAAAAAAATATTGATTTTATTATTAAAACCCTTCATATTAAATAAGCCGATAATTAAAAAAGGAAGACAAATAACAAGTAAATTACCATAATTCGGAAAAGAAGTTGTTGGTGAATTTCTGTCAAAAAACAAAAAGTCGGTCTGAAAATGTATTAGGTAATGTTTGAGTATCTCTCCTGCAAGTACAAGTCTTCTATTGCTAATTATTCTGCATAATGGCAAATGCGCTTTTTGACAGCCGTCGTAAAGATTATTAGTTTTGACTGCGATATATGGTTCATTGGTAATTAGTAAAAATTTAGCATGAATACCGGCCACTCCGTATACGGTTTGCCATAAGATTACACCGCCGGTTAAAATTATTAATGTAATAGCCAGCCATTTTTTTATTATTTCTTTCTTTAAATTTTTTCTGAAAAACACTAAAAAATAAATTAACAAAATTACTGGCACAAAAAAGCGGGAAGAATTATATGTGTACATGGATAAACCGAAAGATAAACCAGCAAGTATCTGGAAAAATTTTCTCTCAGTAACAAAAAAATAAAATCCTGCGGACATATAAGCAAATGAAATAATCGGATCTAATGCAGCGCGGCTAAAATGGATATGCCATGGGGATATTGCAACAATTAATGCTGTCAGGAAACTAAGAATATTATTATTTGTTACTCTAAGCATAAAAGCATATAAAAAAAGAATGCTGACAATACCTAAAATGGCCGGAACGATACGTATCGAAAAATTTGATTCTCCAAATAATCTAATTACGGGAATATACATATATGAAAGCGCCGCAGGTTTATACTCACCAAATGATTTAAGATACATCGGGTTTTTCACTCCCCATTCGTCTTTGCCTGTGAGCATAAGAGAATACGCGTTATAGCCATAAGCAGTTTCGTCCCAATTTAAGCCATATGGAATACTGCCTATCCACAAAATACGGAAAAATGCAGATATTAAAATAAGGAATATATAAGTAAATAATTTATTATTACGACTCATGATTTTTTAACTCGGTAAATAGATCTTTTATATGAGATGTCCAGACATAATTCACTTCATTTTACATCAAACTAATTTTTCTTGAATAAGTTTGATATAATCTATTTAAACCTGCTGACATATTAATACTTAAAATAAATGAATTTTAAGGATTTAATCATCGTATTTTTTTCATTATTTGATGTGGTATCAGGTGCCATAATTGCATTAAGTTATGGTTTTTTGATGCTTCCTTCAGCCATCGGTTATGCTGTCGGCGCTATAGGAAGTTTGATTGTAGGATCCGTAACTCCGGTCAGCTTCATGTATGAAAGTATGGTTTTATCTTTCGGACAATCCTCAAATTTTAAATACAGAATATCTATGATTCTCTGGGCAGCATTGCTGACAGGTGTTTTGGGTTTGTTCGGTCTACCTCAATTTATTGTCAATTCCATCGGTCAGGAAATTTTTTTGGGAATGCTGGCAGGAGTCGGTCTGTATTTGGGAAAAGTTGGTTTAGAAATTGCTTATCAAAATAAAAAAATAGGGATTCCCTGCCTGATAATTGCCGTCGCCACACAGCTTTTAAAAAACGATTTAATTCTCACGGTTTCACTCAGCATTCCCTTCGGTATTATACTTTTTTTAATTTATAACAAAAAATATGGCGAGAAAGAAAGAACTGTATACCATATAAAAATTCCTGTTTATAAATCCTGGATGCATATGGTGAAGTCAGAAATGAAATTGATTATTCCCGTAATAAACCGCAGGGTTTTAGTTGGAACACTGGCATTAAGTACTCTGACTATCGGCGGAAATATCGCTTATACCGCAGCAAATACGCAGATATCTCATACTTTAGCCACTTATAATCAATCAACGGTTATTTCTAGCCTGGCTGATTTTGCGTCGTCTCTTTTTGGTGGAGCGAATATGGAACTTATCGTAACTCCAACAGCTTCGGCACCTCATCCTATATTAGCCGGTATTCTGTTCATGTCAGTGGCTGCAATTATTTTAGCTACCGGCTTAGTACATAAAATAGCACGTTTTGTACCGATTGCTGCAATGGGAGGCTACCTTTTTGTAATAGGAGTGTTAATTATCTTGCCCTATAATGCTTATGATGCCTTTAAGGCCGGAAATGCGGGAATCGTCAGTTTGACGATGGCGATTACTTTATTTACTAATCCGTTTTACGGGATTCTTGCAGGGGTTGCTTCCAAAATATTATTAGGCTCATAAATATTTATTTTTCTGCTAAACTATATCACGTGTGGATAAATATTGAACGGTTTAACCTGTTTAATTTTGTAATTATCAATCATAAATTCTTCATCAGATATTCATCTTTTTAGTGTATAATCCCCTTACATGAGAATACTTTTTGTTGAAGACGAAAGACGTCTGGCAAATATTGTCAAAAAAGGACTTGCTGAAGAAGGGTTTGCCGTAGACTTGGCATATGACGGAGAAGATGGAAAATATCTTGCGGAGTCTGAAGCATATGACCTTATAATACTGGATATAACACTTCCTAAAATAGACGGCTTGACCATTTGTAGAGAACTTCGTAAAAAGAACATCAAAACTCCCATTATGATGTTAACAGCCAGAACATTACTCGAAGAAAAAGTCATAGGATTGGACAGCGGGGCTGATGATTATCTGACCAAACCGTTTGCCTTTTTGGAACTCCGGTCTCGAATACACGCTCTTATTAGACGAAGCAAAAAAGAATCTTCACCTATTTTAAAAATTGCTGATTTAGAACTTGATCCGATCAAGCACACCGTGCAAAGAGGTAAAAAAAAGATCAATCTAACCCCGAAGGAATTTTCGGTATTGGAATTGCTTCTTCGCCATAAAGATGGAGTAGTCTCAAGAACAATGATTACCGAACACGTCTGGGATTATAATTTTGACAGCATGAGTAACGTGGTAGATGTCTTTATCGCATCCCTTCGGCGAAAAGTTGATAAAGGTTTCAAAGTACACTTAATTCATACCCTGCACGGTATCGGATATAAAATTAGCGAATAAATATGATCCTTCGACATAGCTCTGGATCATAGTGAGGACTTCGGCTGAGCTCAGTCGAAGCCTCCAATCGAACTATGAATACGAAAAGCGTCAGATTCCGTCTTACGATCTGGTATTCCCTGGCCTTTTTTATAGCCAGTATTGTCATTTTTGCCAGTTTCTATTTTATCACTAAACAAGCTCTGTACTCACAAACAGACGCCACGCTTGATTCCCACGGACGTAAAATTGTAGAAGTAGTAACTCGTGAAGAAAGCAAATCCTGCCAGTCATGTCAGATGATGGCACGAGACGCTTTTCTTCGTGAATTCAGTGATATACCAGGAATGGTAGTAATTTTAATGGATAACACAGGAAATATTGTAGGCAGTTCTGTCACGGTCGACAGATCTGACAAAAAACTCTCCCAGCTTTTTGAACAGGTTTCAAAAACCAATTCTCCCCATATTACTGATCATTTTATTTCTGACCTCAAAATGCGTTTTTGGATTGATCCAATTTATAAAAATGACCAACTGCTGGGAGTGGTTTTTGTGGGACATCCGATAGATGTAATTGAGAAATCTCTTAACGATTTGATTCTTATGCTGATAGCCGTATTTATAGTATTTTTAATTCCGACGATTTTTGGCGGGTATCTTTTAGCTAAAAGTGCGATTCAGCCAATCGCTCTGATATCGGAAAAACTGAAAAAAATCAGCAGTGAAAATCTCGATGAACGTGTCGCAACTCCAAATACCAATGATGAAATTAAAGAACTAGCCGTAACATTTAATAGCCTGCTTGACCGTTTAAGCCAGGCATTTAAAAGAGAAAGACAATTCATAGGAGATGTTGCTCATGAACTCAAAACGCCTCTAGCAACACAGCGCAGTAATATTGAAGTAATTCTGGCAAAAGACAGAAATAAAAATGAATATGTAAGAGCACTAAATGAAAATTTAGTAGATAACAATAGAATGTCAGTCACTCTTGATAATATTTTGGACCTGGCCTGGTCGGAAGCGGAAGTAACTACTCACTTTGAGATATTTAATCTGTCAGAACTAGTTGAAGAGATTCGCGATTTAGCAACTAAAATGGCTACATCAAAAAATATTAAAATTATTGGAGAAACCGCTCCAGATATTAAAATACACGGGAAAAGAGATAAATTGTTCCATGCTGTACTAAATATTGTGGATAATGCAGTCAAATATACAAATGATCAAGGAACAGTAACTATTTCACTTCATAAAACTTCAAACAAGATTAATTTACAGATAAAAGATGACGGAATCGGAATTGCAAAAAAAAATCTTCCGCATATTTTTGAAAGGTTTTATAGGGGTACTAATAATGATAAGATTTCGGGTTCCGGGCTTGGACTGGCAATTGCGCATGCGATTATTTCCTCCCATCACGGAAACATAGATATTAAAAGTTCAATTGGACAAGGTACAATTGTTTCTATCACATTTCTCTGTTCTTAAAATATTCAACCGTGTTCTGAAAAGGAAATTTCAATTTATAAATATTAAGTAATGAGCGCCTGCGCGAAGCTACGGCGACTCTAAGGAGGTGAAATTTTATGAAAAATCAATCGTATGTTTTACCAAATACTTTAGCTGTAACAACGCTAATTGTTTATGTACTGTGCCGATTATTGGTAGGACTGTTTCCTGATACTTTTTTCACTATAGCTCAATCCTGGTTTCATGGTATTGCGCTAAATAAATTAGATTCTTGGAACTTAACCATGAGTTCATTTGTCTTGGGAATAGCATCATCAACAATTACTGTCTGGGTAATCGGTTATATTTTCGGATACGTATATAACTACTTACAAAGGAGAAAGTAATAGATGAGAAAGTATTTTTACATTACCCTAATTATTCTTTTTTTTACGGGTTGGGCGTATGTGTTTAAAATCCACCAGAATAAATTTAATGCTCCTGCCAAAAAAACTGCTTCACAAACACAAAAATATACTGACATTACCAGTGATCAACTTTTTGAAATGTTAAAAAATAAAGATTTTTATTTTATAAATGTCCACACGCCATACGAAGGAGAAATAGAAAAAACAGATGCCTTTATTCCCTATAACGAAATTGATAAAAATCTTGATAAAATGCCTAAAGATAAAAATGCTAAAATTGTTCTTTACTGCCGAAGCGGCAGAATGAGCGCAGAAGCTTCACAAAAACTTACAGAATTGGGATATACGAATGTCTACAACCAAATTTTGGGTATGCACGACTGGCAGTCAAAAGGCTACCCTGTGAAAACCAAAAAATCTTCATAAAATCTTCATGGAAAATACTGTACAATGAAATAACTATGACCACATACACTTGTCCTATGGATCCAGATATCATCACGGAACAACCCGGAAACTGTCCTAAATGTGGAATGAAACTTGTTCCGCTAACTGCAGTTGAACATGAAGGACATGAAGATCACACCTCAATGGAAAAGGAATTCCGGAAACGGTTCTTTATTACACTCCCCTTTGTTTTTTTTACTATGCTGCTCTCTCCCAATATTCAGAAATGGCTGGGTTTTAGTCTTATATTTGAACAAAGTGAGATTATTCTATTTATTATCGGTACTTTTATATTCTTTTTCGGAGGTATTCCATTTTTTCGGGCAGCCAAAGGAGAGCTTTCTCATAAAAACCCCGGCATGATGACTTTAGTGGCTCTGGCCATAACAGTTGGTTTCACTTTCTCCGTCGCGGCAACCTTTCTATTCCCTAGCGAATCACTTTATTGGGAAATCTCAACCTTAATATCAGTATTTTTACTCGGCCACTGGCTGGAAATGCGGGCTGTACGCGGAACCACCGGAGCACTGGCTGAACTGGCAAAACTTATTCCCCCATCGGCTCATCTTTTGAAAAACGGGACAACTGTCGAAGTAAAAACAAGTGAAGTCGTCAAAGGAGATAAGGTATTAGTCAAACCTGGAGAAAAAATCCCAATTGATGGAATTGTTGTTGATGGAGAAAGTTCAGTAAATGAATCAATGGTCACCGGAGAATCACGTCCTATCGGAAAAACCAAAGGGAATAAAGTCATTGGCGGAACGATAAATCAGGATGGCGCCTTGACAATTGAAGTCACTAAAACAGGTTCAGAAACCGCTGTTTCTCAAATTATGAAATTAATCCGCGAGGCACAAAATTCCAAACCAAACGTCCAGCACCTGGCTGATCGTGCGGCTAATGTCCTCACGTTTGTGGCTCTTTTTGCCGGATCCGGAGCGTTCATTTATTGGTTTTTTATTGCGCCTTCCGGAGCTGTTTTTGCAGCAACACTTGCGGTTTCCGCGATTGTCGTCGCCTGTCCTCATGCTTTGGGGTTGGCGATACCAACTGTAACGACCATAACCTCAACTCTGGGGGCAAAAAACGGAATTCTCATTAAAGACATGAAAGGATTGGAAATCGCCCGGAAAATTGATTACGTCGTTTTTGATAAAACAGGTACACTTACCCGCGGTGAATTTGGTGTAGACAAAATAATAAAAACGAAAAAATCTTCTTTTTCAGAAGATGAATTGCTGATGCTCGCCTCTTCAGTTGAAACTAAATCCCAACATTCCATTGCTCAGGGAATCGTCAATGAAGCTAATAAAAAGATCGGCAGTATTCCGGAAGTTTTAAATTTTAAATCATTTCCGGGACGCGGGGCGCAAGGAAAAGTAGACGGTAAAAGCGTTATAGTCGGCAATAAAAAACTCCTTGAAGAATTAAAAATTGAAATGGAAGAAATTGGTGTTTTAGGACAGGGAAAAACCCCGGTATATATTGTTGTTAATGATATTTTCCAGGGAACCATATATCTTGCCGATATTATTCGTGAAGAATCAAAAGAAGCCATAGCAAAACTCCATGAGATGGGAATAAAAACTGCCATGCTTACGGGTGATGCTCAAGATGTGGCAGATGCTGTAGGAAAACAACTTCAGGTTGATACAATTTTTGCTCAGGTCTTGCCGGATGAAAAAGTAGATAAAGTGAAGCAGTTGCAAAAAGAGGGTCATATTGTGGCAATGGTTGGAGATGGGGTTAATGATGCCCCGTCTCTCACCCAATCCCATGTCGGAATTGCCATCGGTGCAGGTACTGATGTAGCGGTGGAATCAGCAGATATAGTTCTTATGAAAAACAACCCGCTTGATGTGGTCAAAGCGATTACACTCAGCCGCAAGACAAACACCAAAATGGTACAGAATCTCATCTGGGCCACCGGATATAACATCTTTGCTATCCCGACCGCAGCAGGTTTATTTTATCCCTCATTTGGTATTTTACTTCGTCCTGAATGGGCTGCGCTTCTAATGAGCGCTTCATCAGTTATCGTTGTATTTAATGCTCTTTTATTGAGAAAAGCTAAATTATGAATCTAATAACAAATAGTATACTAACTTGCCCATCCTGTAACAAAAAACAAACCGTAGAAATGCCAACTAATGCCTGCCAACATTTCTACAAATGTATTCACTGCAACAAATTACTCAAGCCCAAAAAAGGAGATTGCTGTGTATTCTGTTCATATGCCGATACCAAGTGTCCACCAAAACAATCCGAATAAAATCTTAAGTTTACCCCGATTAATTAATTTATGGGAAAAAATTATTACAAAAGATTTGGAGTAGTACTGAGAAATCCCCTTTTTTCAGTTTATTTACGATGGGCATATGAACAGGGTTTGAGGGATGTAGAGTCATTGGGTATTCAGCCAAACTTTAATAAAATGGGTTTTTCCTGTTTACTTTCCGGATGTGGCAATGAACAAACTGCCGATACATTTATACAGTTTATGATCCAAAGAAACAAAAATGCAAAGATTTACATTATTGATCTGGGCGATGAACAAATACAAGCCATACAAAAGCTGGTAGCTTTAAAATATAATGATTTTAGTATTGAAGTACATAAGTTAAACGCTCTTGATTTGGCTAGAATCATCAATCCCAAATCATTGGATTGGATAGAAACTGACGGATTTATGGAATATTTTGATCACCAGTCTTTGAAAAAACTGCTTCAAATTTGGCATCTGCTCTTGAAAAAAGATGGATTTATTACCACTCGCGATTGTGTATCAGAAGGAAAATTGACGCAAGTTGCCGATTTTTTCAGAATTAATACTGCAAATCTCTGGTTAGGAGTGAAATTGTTCGCACATACAAAACAGGATTTTGAAAATTTATTTCATACTATCGGTTTTAAACACTTTTTTGGTAATACATGGCTTTACACTTACCGAAGATTTGCTTTGATTAAATTATAAATACAGATGCACTCCTTAGAAATACATTGACAGATACGCAATCTATAGTATATGATATTTACATATATGTGTAAGACTTGTGGGTGTTCATCTCGTTCAAGAGAAATCGGAAACATTGAACGGTTTATCGAACCATGTATTCTCCTTCTCTTGTCTAAAAGCCCATCACACGGTTATGGACTCATGGAAGATTTGGAAAAGCATTGCGGCGAAAAGGTAGATATCGGGGATTTATACCGGACACTCAGGCGGATGGAAAAAGATATTTGGGTGAAGTCTGATTGGGAAAAGAACGAAGCCGGTCCAGACAGAAGAACATATACAATTACTGCCGATGGAAAAAGCTTCTTAAAGTCTGCTGCCTCCTCTCTCATTCGTACTGATAAACTCATTCACAGGTTTCTGGAGGGTTATAAAAAGATGTATCAAATTAATACACTAATATGAAATTTGCAGTTATCCTTTCTACTAAAAATGCAGAAACCAACTGGAATGCGTTTAGACTTGCTAATCTGGCGCTTAGTAAAGGTGATGCTGTTTCCGTATTTCTGGTTGGCGAGGGGGTAGAGTATGGAAAGAATACTTCTGCTCAATTTGACATCACTCAACAAGTACAAAAATTTATGGAATCAGACGGGAAGATTATCGCCTGTGGCACCTGCATGGCAATTCGTAAACAAAAAAGCACCCAAGAATGCCCTGCCGGTGGGATTGAAGATTTATATTCTCTGATAGTTGTAAGTGACAAGGTGTTAACATTTTAATCAAGGAGGTGGATGAATTATGATGGGAAATTACTATGGAAATATGATGGCTGGATGGGGAGTATTCGGGTTAATCACTTGGATACTAATTATTACATTTCTTGTTCTGGGCATTATGTATTTTTGGAAAGAAATTAACAGGAGGAAGTAAATTATGAATATTGATTATACAGTTCGAACAAAAAAATCATTTGATGAAGCAGTTGAAAGCGTGGCGGCCGAAACAGCAAAAGCAGGATTTCGCGTTCTTTATATCCATGATGTGAAGGAAACAGTCGGTAAGAAAGGATTTGAAATTGAACCATTGAAAATCATAGAAATTTGTAATGCTAAGAATGCTTTTTATGCTCTTAAAACAGATATCCGTCTCTCTCTTTTTCTTCCTTGTAAAATCAATGTCTATGAGAAAAACGGTAAGATAATTATTTCCGGGATGAGACCGCTTATCATAAAACAGATTTTTCCATCTTTAGATATCCAGGAATTGCTACAGGAAGTTGAAGCTGCAGTCAAAACAATAGTTGACAGGTCAAAATAAAGTTACTCATCAAATCTTCATAAGTGAATTGTTACTATACAATTTATTATGAACAAAACAACAATACCGATAAAAGGCATGCATTGCCGTTCCTGCGAACTTTTGATTGAAGATGAGTTAAAAACAGTTTCCGGAGTAAAAAGGGTAGAAGTAAGTTGGAAAAAGGCCTGTGCGGATGTTTACTATGAAAAAGAAGTTAACAATGATGATATCCGACAAGTCATAGTGAAAGCAGGTTATAAAATAGGTATTGAAGAAAAAAAGCCTTTATTTTCGAAAAATTTAGAGGACTATGTGGAAGTAGCCGTCGCAGGGGTTGCTCTTTTCTTCATGTATATCGCTCTTAATATATTTGGCCTAAACCAGTATTTCAATGTTTCAACCGTCAGCCCATCCGGTTTAATTCCCATATTTCTCATTGGACTGACTGCCGGTTTTTCTACCTGCATGGCTCTGGTTGGAGGATTAATACTTGGAGTTTCAGCCCGTTTTTCTGAAAAGCATCCCGATGCGAATACCCTCACGAAATTTAAGCCTCATATATATTTCAATACGGGAAGAATCGTCTCTTATGTTTTTTTGGGCGGTATAATTGGAATCATCGGTTCACTTTTTCAACTGTCCAGCTTTAGCTTGGGGTTGATGACTTTGGGCGTAGCTCTCGTCATGCTCACCTTGGGAATCCAACTGACGGGACTTTTTCCCAAAATAAGCAGTGCCGGCTTTACCATCCCTACAGGTATCAGCAGGTTAATCGGAATAAATGATTATCAGAAAAATACTTACAGCCACAGAAATTCTTTTGTACTCGGTGCTTTGACGTTTTTCCTGCCCTGCGGGTTTACCCAAGCAATGCAGCTTCTGGCGATTTCGAGCGGCAGTTTTTGGAAAGGCGCAACCATTATGGGTGTCTTTGCCCTTGGTACTGCTCCGGGACTTCTGGGAATAGGCAGTATTACTTCCATTCTAAAAGGATTTTTTGCACAGAAATTCTTCAGGTTTGCCGGTGTCGTAGTAACAGTCTTGGCTTTATATAACATGCAAAATGGATTCAATCTTATGGGACTTTCTCCTATATTTTCTTTATCTTCAGGCAATAATGCCTTAGCTGCTTCTAACGTTCCAAATATTGTAGATGGAGTTCAAATAATAAAAATGACCCAATCCGGCAACGGTTACAGCCCAAACGAATTTACTGTTGTAAGAGGAACCCCGGTAAAATGGATAATTACTTCAGTGAATTCCAATTCCTGCGCCAGCAGTATTATTTCCCAGAAATTAAATATCCGAAAAAATCTGGTATCAGGAGAAAATGTGATTGAGTTTACTCCAACAAATACAGGAAGAATACCGTTCTCCTGTAGCATGGGCATGTTTACTGGTGTAATTAATGTTGTTGAGAAAGGTTCTAAAGTATCAACTCTGCCACAGAATAATATTGTACAAGCACAAGCAGTCAAAACAGGAGGATCGTGCGGTATGGGCGGAGGCTGCGGCTGTGGCGCAAGAAACCAGGCATTAGCACAGTAAAATCTATGAATAATTATATCTTAAATCTAAAAATATCCGGTATAACTTGTGAAGCTTGCATTAAACTGATAAAGAAAAAAGTTGGGAAAATTATCGGTGTTGAAGATGTAGTTATTAAGGACAATAATGGAGAGACTTTGATTGTAAGCGAAAATCAATTAAAAATTTCTGATATCGAAATAGCTTTAAAAGGTCTGCCTTACATAGTGCAAGAAGCATAAATATGTCAAAGAATATAAATCTGACTATTTCGGGAATGCATTGTGGATCATGTGAAACTCTGATAAAAGATGAACTGTCAGAAATCTCAGGAGTGAAAGTCGAAAGTATTGATCATAAAAGCGGAAAAGCATTACTATTTCTTGAGAAAGAAAATATCCAGCTTAATGAATTGATAGAAGCGATTAAACGGGCAGGTTATCAGGCCAAAATTGATTTGGAGCAAGATGTGCAGGTCGGAAAAACCGGGAATGGAAAATCTGCTCATGAAAACGAAGTTTTATTTCAACATAATATTACGAAATCAAATAAACCATTTAAAATTACGGTTGAATCTGAAGTTATCGCAGAAGGAAAGATTTCCAAAGACTCTAAAGGTGAACCATATTTTGACGGTACTGTAAAAAACAAAAAGAATACTAAAGTATCCGTCCCAGAAGGACAGGTGGGTGTCAATAATTTCCTGCAAGAAATTTTATCCTCAATAGATACAGTAAAACTGTTTGGCCGAGTAGAATTTCCCTCAAATCCTAGTGATAATAACGGGATAACTCAAATTACAACTTCCGGGGTTGCCAATAAGGTCGCCGTTTCCGAAGAAAAGAAAGATACATTAAAAACAAACAGCCAGCAAAGAATAAATTTATCTTTATCAGGCATGCATTGTTCTTCCTGTGCCGCCATTATTGAAAGGTCTCTCAAAAAGCTGGCAGGTGTATCAAAAGCTAATGTTAATTTCGCTGCAGAAAAAGCTCTCGTTTTTTATGATGAAAATAGCACTAAGGTTGACAATCTTATCTCTGCCGTTAAAAAAGCAGGTTACCTTGCAACTGTTGTGAAAGAAAATGATACCGAGTTTGAGAGGAATAAAAGAGAAAAAGAAATAAAAAATCTTTTTGAGGCATTCATGAATAGTCTTCTGCTTTCTTTACCTATGATATATTTCATGTTATTTGATTTTATAGCTTGGATACCCGGAAAAGTATTACTCACTCCCTTTATCGGAATATTTTCCCTTTTATTATCGACACCGGTTCAGTTTATTATCGGTTTAAGGTTTTATAAGGGCATGTGGTCGGCTCTTAGAATGAAAACCTTCAACATGGACAGTCTGATTGCAATAGGTACATCCACAGCCTATTTCTACTCACTTCTCAATTTCGCATATTATTATATAAGGACGGGATCGCTTATCGGTCTTACGGGCACAAAGATTCCGGAATTATATTTTGAAACTGCGGCATTTCTAATCACTTTTGTCATCTTGGGCAAATGGCTGGAACTGCGGGCAAAGGGACGAACATCTGATGCCATAAAAAAATTGATGGGCCTAGCCGCTAAAACTGCCAGAGTCGTAAGAAATGGAAATACAGAAGATATATCAATTGATGAAGTAAAAGTCGGTGATATTATTTTGGTTCGTCCGGGAGAGAAAATTCCAATAGACGGAAAAATCACAAAAGGCTCCTCCAGCGTCGATGAATCCATGCTCACTGGAGAAAGCATTCCTGTTGAAAAACATATCGGAGACATAGTTACCGGTGCAACCATGAATAAGATGGGCAGTTTTGAGTTTACGGCCACACGGGTTGGATCAGAAACAACTCTGGCCCAAATTATAAGACTGATTGAAGAAGCTCAAGGGTCTAAAGCTCCTATTCAGGCATTTGCGGATAAAATTTCAGCTTGGTTCGTGCCTCTGGTAATTACTATTGCCATCCTGACATTCGTATCATGGTATTTCTTTTTGGGAGCATCTCTTGCTTTTTCTTTAATGGCATTCACGTCGGTAATTGTTATCGCCTGTCCATGCGCGTTAGGATTGGCCACTCCTACTGCTCTTATGGTTGGTACTGGCAAAGGGGCGGAATACGGTGTACTAATTAAGGGTGGAGAGCCTTTGGAGTCTGCCTGCAAAATAAATACAGTTATTTTTGATAAGACGGGAACTTTAACAAACGGAAAACCAATAGTAACAGACGTTATGGGTATCGGAAATTTGAATAATGATTATATTCTCTCTTTGTCTGCAAGTCTGGAAAAATCATCAGAACACCCTTTGGCTGAAGCAATAATAAATTATGCAAAGGAGGAACGAATCACAGTTAAAGATGCAAACAATTTCCAGGCTATTGCCGGACATGGTGTAACCGGAGAAATAGACACAGTAAAGTATTATTTCGGTAACAGAAAACTTATTACTGATGAGGCGAGATTATCTATTGATAATATTGATCTAAAACTAGAGCGACTTGAAGATCAGGGTAAAACAGCTATGATCCTTTCAAATAATAAAGAAATATTAGGTTTGATTGCGGTGGCTGATACTGTAAAAGAAACTTCAAAAGAAGCGGTGGCGAGTCTTAAGAAACGCGGTATTGAAATTTATATGATTACAGGCGATAACAGAAGGACTGCAGAAGCGATCGCCCGTGAGGTTGGAATTGATCATGTACTTGCTGAGGTATTGCCGGAGGATAAAGCCAGTGAAGTAAAAAAGATTCAGGAAAATGGAAAAAAGGTTGCCATGGTTGGCGACGGAATTAATGATGCACCAGCCTTAGCGCAAGCTGATATAGGTATTGCCATGGGTAGTGGAACTGACGTAGCTATGGAAGCGGGTGGAATCGTAATCATGAAAAATGACCTAAGAGATGTTGTAACTGCTTTTGATTTATCGAAGGAAACAATGGGCAAGATCAAACAAAATATGTTTTTCGCGCTTTTTTATAATGTGATTGGAATCCCGATTGCTGCCAGAGTTTTTATGTCGATAGGTTTAGTGCTTAAACCGGAGCTGGCAGGACTGGCAATGGCATTCTCTTCCATATCTGTTGTGTCGAATTCCCTTCTACTGAGATATTTCCGTCCCGGAAAAAGGAATTATATTTCTATGATTGCGCCAATTGCAATGATGCTTTTCTTCACTTTTTTCTTTATAGAATTTGGCAGAATAAGCAGTTCTATGGCTGCAGGAAAATAGTTCGCTTTCTTCATAATATCTTAATAATCCTCTAGGTATAATCCCCTTATTAGGAGGTAAAACAATATGAAGTTGTCTCGTTTTAGTAATATGGGTACCGATAAACTGATTTTTGCCTTGATTGGTGGATTTACGGTAATAATCCTTATTTTAATTGTCATTTTTTCCATCAATGAAGGAAAGCAAAGTCAGACCGCCGCGGATATTACCACATTTTCCGTAAAAGATAAAGACAAGCCGGAGGCTAGTGTCTCCTCCGTATTTTCAGACCTTGGCAAGATGAAAGTCAAAGATGAGAAATCTGCTGAGTTTACTATTGAAAATAAAGGCACTAAAACTCTTTCTCTGTTTAAAGTCAAATCATCTTGCGATTGCACCTTTGGACAAATAACTATCAATGGCAACAAAAGCCCCGAATTTGGTATGCATTCTCAAAATAGCTGGACAGGAAGCCTTGCTCCAGGTAAAAAAGCCATGCTAAATGTTACCTATAAACCATATATAATGCCGGTTAAAGGTATTATAACCCGTGATGTTTATATGCAGACAAATGACCCGCAAAAACCTCAACTTACTTTTACTGTAAAAGCGTTTGTTGAATAAAGTATGAATTCAAATCTTTTTTTCGGTGTATCCTTGACAGCTTCTTTTTTGGGAGGTATGGTTGCCCTTTTTGCCCCCTGTTGTATAACTTTTCTTTTTCCGTCATATCTCGGAACAATTTTTAAAGAACGAAAAAGGATAGTTTTTCTTACACTTATCTTTGCCCTTGGTTTGGGATCAATTCTCGTTCCTGTTGCATTGGGAATGAAAATAATAGTATCTTTCTTTGACCAATTTCATACTACCACCTATCTTTTCGGATCACTTCTTATGTTTATTCTCGGCCTGATGACTCTTTTTGACGCCAAATTGATGCTGCCTCTCCCCCATTTCACCATGCCAAATAAAACAACAGTTGGTTCAACCTATCTTCTGGGACTATTTTCAGGCATTACTTCTTCCTGTTGTGCGCCGGTACTTTTTGGTGCGATTACTCTTTCGTCACTATCTCCCACTATCATTACTTCACTTATCGTTTCTCTGGTATACGTTCTTGGTATAGTATTTCCATTGTTCTTTCTCTCTTTGTTTTATGAAAAAATTACAAATCAATATCTTTATAACTTCAAACAGCGAGTAGAAAAACCGCTAAAAATACTTGCCTCTTTCACTTTCATGATTTCATCAATCATTATTGCTTATATGGCTTTAACTGATAGAATTAAAATGGATTCGAATATGGAATACGGCCGGGGTCTGAGGAATTTTATTTTTGATATTTCAGGAAAATTACAGAATCCTATTTTGGATATTTTGGTACTTGTCGGAATTATTCTTTTATTTAAAATTATCTTAAAGGAGGCACATAATGAAAACAAAAAAGTTTCTAAATAATATCAAATCCAGGAAAGGCTATTTTTTAGGTCTGGCAACAGGTTTACTTATTACTATTCTAGTTCTGAAACTTGTTCCACTTTTATTAGTTAAATCACAAACCATATCTTACACACTACCGTTTTTGAAAAAACAGCCAACACTTACTCCTGACCCGGTGAAACAACAGGAAGAAATCACTAAATCCGTATTTCCGGATAAAGTAAATCTGCAGGTCTCGTATGGGGATGTTATCGTAAAAATGGTTCAATACGGCGCGATTGATAAAGAAAAGTTTTTCAAGTTATATGAGGGACGGGGAGGATTGACTGAGGATGAGAAAAAGTTATTTGAAAGTTCCTCTGACGAACCTATAATTGTGAACCAGCAAAATGCCAACCTGATATTAAATCTTTTGTGGCCGCTTGGTATTGCTAATCAAACAAACGTGCTGGCCGAGGGCCCGATGGGAACACAATATAAAAAAGAAGTTGGTAATTTTGCTTCCACCGGAGGATGGACACTTGGCAAAGAACCAGGAGGAAGTCTTTTTAATAAATACCCTATTCTGCCATTATCCTCCGATGAGGAAAAAATCGTGACTGAAATTGCTCAGAATATCTATCGGCCATGCTGTGGTAATAGCACTTATTTCCCGGACTGTAATCATGGAGCAGCTATGCTGGGATTTATAGAAATAGCCGTCAAACAAGAAATGTCAAAGGAAGATATTTATAAAAAAGCCTTAGCATTAAATTCTTATTGGTTCCCACAAACATATGCCGAGTTGGGAATATATTTCAAACAAAAGAAAAATATTTCATGGGATAAAGTAGATGCCAAACTTGTGTTAGGAATTGACTACTCAAGCGGACAGGGATATAGAGTAATCAATAAAGAGTTACAGACTGAAGGTCTTCTTCCTAAAGTTGAGGGCGGTGGCGGATGCGGAGTGTAGAAAATATTTGCCATTTAGACAGTAATTGTCTATAATTTTTAGGGTTAATAAAATTTTAGGAGGTTAATAAATATGGCAGATACACAGGCGAGTCCCGAAAACAAAGGTGTTAATCCTTTAATTTGGGTAGTAGTTATTGTCTTGGTGGTTGTTGGAGGCGGTTATTATTTTATGAGCGCAAATAAAAAGACATCTGAACCCGCGACAAAGGAAGTCAATACAGCGCCTTCAATCCAAAAAGATTCCAATTCTCCAGTTACAAGCGGATCAGCTTCCAAGGTAACTGAAAATATAAAAACGATAGAGATAGAGGGAGGATCTTTCTATTTCAAACCGGATAAAATCACAGTCAAAGTTGGTGACCGTATTAAAATCTTACTCAAATCTGTGGATAAAATTCATAACTTATATATTGACGAATTTAATGTCAAAAGTTCTGATGCTAAAAGCGGTGAAGCTACTACAGTAGAATTTACCGCCGGGGAAAAAGGTTCATACGAGTTTTATTGTGCCATCGGACAGCATCGGGCAATGGGAATGAAAGGCACCCTGATTGTAGAGTAAATAATTCTTTATATTTTTTAAAATGCTCCCCTCATCCGGGAGCATTTTTTTACCTAAATAAATTCAATAATTAAAAACATCAGATAGGCTACGATAAGCAGAATTCCTTCCCATCTTTCAAGACTGTGTTTGGTGCGAATGAATATAAAAAACATCACAAAAGTCACGATAAAAGTAAATATCGCTATGTAATATTCAGATATAATCTGTACGGTAATAGGACTTATAAGCGCGGTTAAACCGATGATAAACGTCCCGTTTGCTACAAGTGAACCGAGCAAATTCCCCAAAAACATTTCCGATTCTTTTTTCTTTATCGCTTCAATTTCAAAAGCCAGTTCAGGAAGAGAAGTTCCCACTGCAACAATAAATAATCCGACTAAAATTATAGGTATACCCATCCCCTTCGCAAACGAACTGCTAAGTCTGACAATCATATCAGAGCTAAATAGTATGGCTGAAATTCCCAAAAAGGTATACATAAAATCTTTGGCTACGTGGTTGTGATGAATTCTCCGTAGAAGTCCGACAATAATCCCGTCTTCATTTTCAAAATATTTCCGTCTCCGGTTTAATATCAGATAATTATAAAATCCATACATTGAGATAAGTATTAGTCCGTCAACTCTGGACAAGGTTTTATCAAGAAGAAGAAGAAAAGGTATTATTCCGGCAATGAACGCATGCAATAGATCTTTTGCCTCAATATCATGGTTTTTTACTTTTAAAGATCCGCCAATAACTGCCGCTAAACCGACTATCAGCGATATATCAGCGATGTTTGACCCTATCACATTCCCTAAAGAAAGAATCGGCTGATTTTCCAATGCTGAAGATATTCCCACAAATAGTTCCGGCAGTGATGTAGCCATTCCGATAATTATTGCTGTCAGATAAAAACTGCCCAATTTTGTTTTGCGGGCAATTAACTTAAGATGAACAACAATAATGTCTGTTGCCTTAATTAGAATAATGGAAAATAAGATGATGCCCAGAAACTGAAGTATCGGCAGGATAAACATAGATTATATTATATCAATAGATTTAACATTTATTTAATATTTATTAATGAAGAAACTTAGATTTATTTTATCTCCGGGCTGAATACTTTTCATCATAACCGAACCTGAAGGCATTTCCATAACTTTTCTATAAACCGGATTCCAGAAAAAAAATCTGTTCGGAGATAGACCTTTTTTTATTTTACGGACAGTATTTTTTTCATCCAAAATCAGGACGTCTATCTTATGTCTCATGCCGAAAGTATGTATACCAAATCTGGTTTCTAGATAAAGAAAAGTCTTGTCATCTTTTCCAATTAATCCAACACACTTTTCCGAAAATTTATCAGCTTTAACTGCTTTTAACCTGATGGTTTTCATGTGATTTTACTTCTCATTCTGTTAAAATAATATCATGATTTCAAGAAAATTAATTTTCAGAGATCCCAGATTTCAGGTAAGTATCGTGCTGCTTCTGATTTGGTTTTTAAATCTATTCTTCGCTGCGAATATTAACGTTTTAATTTATCCTTTACTTGGAGTTCTTCTTTTTTCACTTTTCGATCTGATCTACACCTATTTCAAATCAAAAAGATTTTATCTTCCTTTTTCGGCAATTGTCTCCGGACTAATAATGGGGCTCATTCTTGATTATACTCAAGGTTTATTTCCACTATTAATCGCTGTTTTGGCGGCGTTTATCTCAAAACATTTTATTAAGATAAAACAGAATCACATTTTCAATCCCGCGGCTTTTGGTGTGTTTGTATCATCTCTAATTACTCACTCGTCCATCTCCTGGTGGTCAGTTGTAACTGTAAAAATTTTTCTTTTACCTCTTTTATTTCTCTTGCCTATATTACATAGACTGCGAAGACTTCATATTCCGCTTATCTTTCTGGGAGGGATGTTTATTTATCTAATTCTTACAACAGGCTTTCCATCAACGCTTACTTTGATATCCGACGGGTCTCTCCTTTTTTTCGCCTTAATAATGCTGACTGAACCCATGACAACGAAGATATTCAACTTCTGGAAATATGGTTCGCCTCTGATTTACCTAGCGATTTATATAATTTTTATCACATTAAGAGTATTTGGTCCGGATTTATTTCTTACCTCTCTACTTCTGGTAAATTTTTTAAGTTGCATTCCTAATCTATCCCCCCAACAAAGCAGATAAAAAATAAACTTTTCCGAAGAGAAATAGAATTCCGATATAAAGACTAAATATTGCTGTTAAGGTACCTATTATTAGCCGTAAATTAGAATTTGTTTTTGTACTCAAATAACCGTAACTGATAATAATAGTGATTACTGAATTAGAAATCAATAATCCTAAAACAAATACAGCTACAAAGATGGCGCCCGTAAATCCACCTCCAATACCGGCAGCCGTCACAAAAAGTAAAACCTGTGACGGAGTTTCTACTCCGATTCCGTGTATCATTCCTATCAAATAAGCCAATCTCAATCCATAGGGATAATCATAATAAACTATTTCCTTTTTATGATGATGGCTGACTTTATTATGAAAAAATATATAAAATCGCTGAAGCAGTGAAAACAACATCATCCAACGGCTTTTCATTTTAAAATTCCTGCCGTGCAGATAAATGCTTACCAGAAGCCATAAACTGAGTAAGATTAAAGTTAGTCCGACTATCGGTTTCATCACTCTATCCACCCAGCCTGGTAAATTTATACCGATAAGTACCGATAACAAACCTAAAACAATAATTACCGTCGCGTGTCCCAAAGCGTAAACTGATCCAAAAATAATTCCTTGTCTTCTACTTTCACAAGATCCTGATATATCTGATATTGCCGCGATATGATCCCAATCAATTCCGTGACGAAGTCCCAACAAAAAACTTGATGACAATAAAATTAAACTGGGTAAATTCAGGGGCATATTTTAGATTTAATTATTAATACTAGCGGCTTTTCTTTTTGAGAGGAGACTTTTTTATATCTTCGTTTTTGGTAAATTCACCATCCAATTCTTCATCTGGAGTGATCAGGATAGAAAATAATATAAAACCGGCAAATATCGGCATAATCAATGTGAATCGTGTCACTTCATCTTTTACTTTGAATAATATTCCTATCGCCAAAATTACTGAGACTACAAACGCCCAAACCATAGCTTTATTATTGCTGTAAAATTTAAGCCACCATTTTTTCATATTATTCATATCCTATGATAGTAATGTATAATTGTCAAGATATATGAAAGCAGGATATGTAGCAATTATAGGCAGACCTAACAGCGGGAAGTCAACCCTTTTAAATAATATTCTGGGAAATAAAGTGTCGATCACCTCTCCTAAACCGCAGACAACCCGATTTTCAATTCAGGCTCTCTATGAAGACGAACGGGGACAGATAATTTTTATCGATACCCCGGGTGTTTTTGGAAAAGTTAAAGATCCGGTGGCAGCCCGTATTAATCCCCAGACAGAACATACTTTAAAATCGAAACCAAGCGTTATTGTTTATCTTGTTGATCATACCAGAGACCGGAATTTTGAGGAGAATAAAATTTTAGGCTTAGTCAGAAGAGTGGAAACCCGTAAAATTATGGCTGTTAATAAGATTGACGTCAAAAAACCCACCTTTTTCCCTCATTATAAATTTATGGAAGATGAGTTTGATGATGTCGTACAAATATCCGGGTTGAATAAAACTAATTTAAATCAACTATTGGAAAAGATTTTTATTCTATTGCCTGAAGGAGAAAAAATCATTACTGATGCTAATCCTGCTACTCCACTTCTAAATATGGACAGTAAGATGTTTATTTCAGAAATTATCAGGGAAAAAGCGTTTTTATTTTTACGTAAAGAAGTTCCATATACGCTAATGTGTATCGTTGATGAAATTACATCTAAAAATGAAAAAACACTATACATCAAAGCACGGATTATCACTAACGACCAGAAATATAAAAGAATGATTATCGGCGAGAAAGGCAGGATGATTAAAGAAATTGGCATGGCCGCCAGAAAAGAATTACAGACAGCCACTAACAAAAGTATCTTTCTGGAGTTACTCGTAGAATCAAATCCTCACTGGCACGAAAGTTTATAAGGAAGAATAATTCATCAAGAAATCCCGGCATTTAAAAAGCGCTTTTGCTCTGTGACTTATTTTATTTTTTTCTGACAAAGTAAGTTGTGCGCTGGTTTTTTTAAATTCAGGAAGATAAAAGACAGGATCATAACCGAAACCATTATTACCCCTTGGTATTGTATTAATAAACCCTTTACAAATTCCTGTAGCGGAAAATAATAATCCATTATGCGGATGATAAATAACCGCGACCGCCACTAATTGGGCTGTTCTTTTATCCCAAATTACCCCTCTCATCTCTTCCAATAACTTTTTAACCCTGTCTGTATCTTCTCCTTCTGCATATCGTGCAGATTTTATTCCGGGTCGGCCATCCAAAGCATCCACCTCAAGACCTGAGTCTTCTGCTAATGTAAGTAAATTATGTTCTTCGGCATAACATTTAGCTTTGAGAATTGCATTATCCATGAAACTTTCTCCGGTTTCTTCAACAGGATTATGTGCTGGAAAATCATTGAGACTGAGGATTTGAAATGGAATATCTTTTAAAACCGCTATGATCTCTTTGGTTTTACCCTTATTTAAACTTGCAATCAACAGTTTTTGCATAACTAAAGGATTTTTAACCGCCTTATTACTTCATCTTTACCCAATACTTCCATTGAATCATTAAGGGGAGGTGAAATTTTTTTACCGGTAATAGCGACTCTTAAAATCATAAAAAATTCGCTGTTTTTTATCTTTAATTCCTCCGCCAGATTTTGCATTGATTCTCCTATTTTTACCGCCTGCCAACTTTTTAATTCCTGAAGTATTTCGGAAATTTTACTCATCAAGACACGTTTATCATCTAAATCAATTTCGTATATATCCGGAGGATGGAAAAAAAATTCGCAGAGAGGTAAATAATCAGAAAACTTCTTTATTCTTTCACGAATTAGCGGGATCGTTTTTTCAATTATATCTATCGGATATTTTTTATCGTAAAATTCCCAGATTTGAGATTTAAGATTTGAGTTTTGACTTTTGCGAATATATTCTCCGTTCATCCAATCCAGTTTTTTAAGATCAAAACTAGGACCAACAGTTTTTACATCCTTTAATTCAAAATATTGAATCATCTCATCTAATGTAAACACTTCTACATCATCAGTTTTACCCTGTCTCTTATCCGGGATTGACCAACCCATTAAAGCAAGATAGTTCAGGATAGCTTCGGGTAAATATCCCTGACTTTTATACCAGGAAGCCCAAACTGGGTTTTTTCTTTTAGATAATTTGCTGCGGTCAGGATTTCTCAAGATTGGGGTGTGAGCAAAGACAGGCAATTCAAAACCTAAATATTTATATATCAGAATATGTTTGGGAGTGGAAGATAACCATTCTTCAGCTCTAATGACGTGTGATATTTTCATGATAAAATCATCCACCACTACAGCCAGATGATAGGTGGGAAAGCCGTCAGATTTCAAAAGTATTTGATCATCAATCAAACTATTTTGAAAACTTACCTTTCCCCGAATGAGATCATTAAACTCTGTCGTTCCTGTATCCGGAACGTTTAATCTGATCACATATTTTTGATCTTTTACCTTTGAGCTTTGATTTTTGTTATATTTGCATCTACCGTCGTAAAGAGTAGGTTTTTTTGCCGCGATTTGTTCATGCCGCATCTTTTCCAAATCGCTTGGCGTACAGTAACAATAATAGGCATAGCCTTTCTTCACTAATTCTTCTGCGTATTGCTTGTATAGGTCAAGGCGTTCTGACTGGATATAAGGTCCGTAGGGACCACCGATATCGGGCCCTTCATCGTAATTTAAGCCAAACCAATTGAGAGTCTTTAATATCCTCTCCTGAGATCCTGGAATCAATCTCGTCTTATCTGTATCCTCAATTCTGACAATGAATTTTCCCTTGTTTTTGCGTGCAAATACGAAATTAAGCAGAGCTGTATATACGTTTCCAATGTGTAAATCTTCCCCTGTAGGAGAAGGAGCAATTCGTACTCTGACATTATTCACATTCGCTCCTGTCTATCGCTCAATGTAAACATATATTGATTCTATCATATGCTTTATTTTATACTAAATTAAAGAGTGGTTGACCATTCTTATAACGATTATGTCCAGCCTGACCGAAATTTCTATCTATTCCAAAAAAATATTTGCTTTTATAATCGGATTTTTACTTTTTATAATCTTGCTTCGGGGAATTACTTCAATATTAATTAAAAATTGGAAAGCATCTCATCCGACACCAATTCCGGGACCCGATGTCAAATTTGATAAACTTCCCTCTCCCCAATTCCCTTTTAAACTTTCAACGTCCGGAATGCATTTTACCTTAGAAAATATTGAAGGAAAACCGCCGGAAACAACCTCTGCTGCAAAAGTTTACTCAATACCTAAAACCGTTCCAAGCTTTCTGTCGGATGAGAAAGCCCAGAAATTTGCGATGAAACTAGGATTCACCCTTAGCCCTGATGATATAAGTTCAACTTATTATCATTATACTGATCCGATAGACAGTAATCGGACGCTTATTTTTGATATAGCTAATATGAATTTCAAGTTGAAATACGATTATTCAAAAAATCAGTCAAAGGTTTTTGATCAGGGATCTATTTTAAGTAAAGAAAGAACGATTTCCGAGGTTAAAAACTTCATCAGATACAATAATCTATTTGATGATGCAATCCTAAATGGAATTATCACCACAAATTTCTATAAATTAGATCCTATTCAAAATAAACTTGTTTCATCTACCAGTTTGTCAACTACACAAGCAGTACGGGTAAATTTTAACAGAAACGACTTAGATAAAATGCAGATTGTCTCTCCGATTTTTGGTGAAAGTTATAATTATGCTCTTTACACCTTTTCCTCACAAATAAAACCTCCAATAATTGAATTATCTTATGCGTTTTGGCCTATTGACTATAATAAATATGCAACCTATCCGCTGCGCTCAGGTCAACAAGCCTGGAAAGACTTAATCGACGGTTACGCTCTGGTTTCTAAAATGGGAAATAATAAAAAGGAAGATAATATCATCATTCGTAAAATTTATCTAGCCTACTATGATAGTGAAGAGCCACAAGCCTTTCTCCAACCGATATTCATTTTTGAAGGGGATAATGATTTTGCGGCATACCTTCCCGCTATTTCGCCTCAATGGTTGGAATAAGTTTATCTAAAGGAACCCAATTATAATTAGTATAGATATAGTTAATCAATTTTTCAGTATCACCGAATCTATCTTTGCTTTTGAGTACGGCAAAAATTACTAAAGAATCATTCTTCTTCACCTCAGAAATTAGAATTTCGCCGGCATTTTCAGTCTGTCCTGTTTTTACCCCGGCCACTCCTGCAATTTTACCAAGCAATTCATTCACATTAATCAGATCATGAAAATATGTATATGTCACATCAGACACTACAATTCTTTTGGTGCTGACGATTTTAGAAAATAGTTTATTGTTTAATGCATATAACGAGACCTTTACCAAGTCCTGTGCGGTGGAAAAGTGATTCTTATCATCAAAACCAGCCGGATTAGTAAAATGAGTATTGGTAAGGCCTAAATCCAATATCTTATTGTTCATTTTTTCGACAAACTTTGCTACTCCTCCCGGATAGTTCTCTGCTAAGGCGAGCGCAGCATCATTTGCAGAATGAATCAGCAACCCTTCAAGAAGTGCTTCAAAAGTAATTTTTTCTTTTTTGACCAGACCCATAATTCTTCCTTGAATATTATCTGACTGCACGATCAGAACATCATCAAGATTGTAATAATCCAGAGCAACAAGGGCTGTAACAATTTTGGTAGTTGATGCAGGTGAATATATCTCCCTTTCATTTTTAGAATATAAAGTAATTCCTGATGGAATATCTTTAATCAGTACAGCCTCTGCACTTATTAGTGGCAACTCGTTACTGGTAATTTTTACTGGAATTGGTGGCGGTTGCGGTAAACGATCATCTACGGGTAATGTTATTCCTTGAGCGAGATCTATGGGATGGGAATAGATATTTGATGAGGGGCTTAACAGCAAAAAAATTATTATCAATATAAACCATATAATTTTCCATTGATACTTAAAAATAGTGGGAATAAATTTATTTTTTGGCATTTATGACTCTTATTCCTAATTCATCAAGCTGTTGAGAACCGGCCATGCTCGGAGCCTCCATCACAGAGGTGGCGCCTGATGCTGATGTTGGAAAGGCCATAACTTCCCGGACGCTCGGTTCACCAAGAACTGCCATCAAAAATCTGTCAATCCCCGGAGCAATACCTCCGTGTGGCGGAACTCCATAGGTAAATGCTGTTAGCATATGAGAAAATTGTTTTTTTTGCTCAGTTGTAAACCCAATTAGATCAAAGACTTTCTCCTGAATATCGCTTTGGTGAATCCTGATACTGCCACCTCCCACTTCATAACCATTCAAGACTAAATCATGCTGTAAACCTCTTACCTTTAAAGGATCGCTGTCTAAATATTTAATATCATCGGGGTGAGGCGCGGTAAACATATGATGGGACGGTGCAAACTTTGCATTGCCTGAACCGTGAAAAAAATCTTCTTTTGACTGTTTGGCAAATAACGGAAAATCCAATGTCCAGGCAAACGCCAGTTCATCAGGATCTTTTTTATCACTTCGAAGATCCGGCTTGTCTGAACCATATTTTTGTATGGCATCTTTATGAGCCAGTCTGGGCCAAGGCAACTTTGTAAAATGTTTATTGGGAAAAACTTCAGCTATAAGAGTGGTGAATAATTCTTCAATTAGGATCAAAATATCTTCCTGTGATACAAATGACATTTCCATATCAAGCTGCGTGAACTCTCCATATGCTCTATCAGCTCTGGGATCCTCATCACGAAAACATCTGACAATTTGAAAATATCTTTCTACTCCCGCTACCATTAATAGTTGTTTATACTGTTGGGGAGACTGAGGTAAGGCATAAAATTTTCCTTTTTGTAGTCGTGATGGAACAATAAAGTCTCGTGCACCTTCGGGAGTAGTTTTGGTAAGCATGGGAGTTTCAATCTCTAAAAAATCTTTCTTCGTGAGAAAGTTCCGCATGAAAGTAGTTGTCTGTGAACGGAGTTGAAGATTTTTAAACATTCTACTGCGTCTGATATCTAAATAGCGGTATTTCATACGAACTTCTTCTTCAATATCATAACCGTCATTATCAATGGGAAAAGGCAATTCTTTGGATTTAGAAATTATTGTAAGTTTTAAAGTTTCTATTTCTACATTTCCGGTGGCTATTTTGGGGTTAACCAGTTTAGGAGGTCTCTCCTTAACTAATCCTTCAACTTCGATCACATCCTCTACACTTAATTGCGGAATTTCTCCGGTTATTACCAGCTGGATAGTGCCACTTCGATCTCTCAAATCAATAAAAGCAATTTTTCCGTGATCTCGTCTTTTATTAATCCAACCAAGAAGTAGTACTTTTTCTCCGATTTTTTTGATAGTTTCGATGATAAGTGTTCTTTTCATATCCGTTCTAATGATTATATTTTTCTAATGCCATACCTAACAGTCTTATAGCTCTTTGCAGCTTGTCTTCGCTCAAAACATAAGCAATGCGGATTTTATCTTTACCTTTTTGCGGATCTTTATAAAAACCGGTTGCCGGCGCGATCATCACAGTTTCACCGTGATCGGAAAAATCACTAAGTAAAAATTCAGCAAATTTATCGCTATCCTTAACTGGGATTCGTGGCATAATATAAAAAGCCCCTTCGGGAATGACGAAAGAAACTCCCTTAATCTTACGAAGCTCCCCGACTACCATATCTCTCCTTTTTTTATAATTTTTTTTGACTTGTTCCGTATACTTACGGGAGTTAGATAATACCGGAATAAGAGCTAACTGGTCAACTGTCGCTACTGACAGCCTGGCTTGAGCAAAACGCATGATAGCACTCATCACCTCTTTATTCTTACTGGCTACACAGCCAATTCTGGCTCCGCAGGAATTAAATCTTTTGGAAACGCTGTCGGTAATAATCAGTTGATTATGAAGTTTAGGTATAGACATAAAAGGAAGAACTTTCTTATCGTCAAAAACGATTTCCTGATAGGTTTCATCAGAGATAATGAAAAGATTGTGTTTCAGTGCAATATCAGCAATCATTTTTACCTCGTCAGGTGTATACATGGTGCCGGTTGGATTATTAGGGTTGCAAAGTACTATCCCGCGGGTTTTTTTGCTTATTGCTTTTTCAATTACTGTTTTTGACGGAAGATGATAACCGTTTTCAACTTCCGTAGGCAGTGCTTTCAGAATAACATTGCCCATAGCAGCCATAATGGCATAACTGGTATAAAAAGGTTCAAAAACTAATAATTCTTCTCCCGGATCAGCTACCGTCAAGAATGCCATTATAAGTCCTTCTGATCCACCACTCGTTACAATAATTTCATTGTCATCAAATTTTACTGATTTATCGTGGTAAAATTTTTGCCAGGCGGCTATTGTCTCATGCATTCCTTCAGATGGAGCATATTCCAGAGTATCGAGTGCAAATTTTCTTATCGCGTTAATGATCGGTTTGGGGGTTTCCAAATCCGGCTGTCCTATATTTAAATGGTAGACTTTTATACCTTTTTTCTTTGCTTTATCTGCCAGTGGAACCAGTTTCCTAATAGCTGAAGCTGGGCTGTTTAAGGCTCTAACTGAAATATCAATTTTCATAATTGCCTCCTTGATAAAATTCTAATTAATTAACCTAAACTCTTTCTTAGACTTCCTGCTAAAGAAATAAGATTAGTAGGATTAGCTCTACTTTTTAATCTATTATAAATAGTCTCAGATAATTTGCAATGTTCTTTTTGAATATCGTCTTGAGGGCCAAGTGTAATCCCTAATATCTTTTCTATCTCCATCACATCCTCAAAAATATGCTTAAAGGCAGGTATATCAGAAGCAAGTCGCGCCAGATTATTTTTATTTAAAAAATTACCTGCTTTAATGATGTCTTTTTTTAGGTTAACATAATATCGGAATATTTCTTCTGTCAGTCCGATTTCTTTTGCTTTTTTTAAACCTCTGCCTGTGGCAATAATTTCCGGAGGAATTCCTAAAGAATAAAGAGAGGCTGTGAAGGTAATCGCCCGGGGTAAATGTACTTTTCCCACTCCTCGGGAGTAACCAAAAAGACCGATATGTTGGACTCTTTCCCTTCTTTTTGCGACAAATAAACTCATTGAATTAATAAGAGGAGCTAATTTCTCAACTGTTTCTCTATATGGAATCTCAAAAAATGGAATTATTTCGAGAAGTTTCTTTTTAGTTCGTGTATCAATTTGATCTGCAACTCCTTTTGGTAATTTTTGTTTCAATACTTTTATAGCTGCCTGTACCTTCTTTTTGGGAAAATCATATCTGAATGCACTTTGTATAATCATTGTCTTAATTCCCCGATATTCATTCAGTACGTCTGGAATGTTAAGCGGAGACACCGATCCTCTGAAAGGAAGTGTCCCTGTACCAACCATAGGAAAAAGTCTAACACCTGTTTCGTTCTCTAAATCCCTGAATTGCGACAACGCTATTTTTAAAGCTAACATAGTGGGTACAAGTGACGAATTAAGCGCCGGATCGCTTCGGGCGCAATAAGGTCGCAGATAGTCCGGAAATTTTCCGAATTTGGCTTTATGAAGTTTAAAATACTCCCTTAAAATCTTTGAAGATCTGGTAATCACGTCCACCTGCTCGAAAAGGGGAATAATTTCGATGGATTTAATGGAATCATTCATCTTCAATAACCTATGTTCTATGCCGACAATTTCCCGGAAAGCTTCCTGAATATCAATGATTTCTTCAGCAGTTTCGGTCAAGGGAAGAATTGTTTCAAAAATTGGAGGATGTGTGAAACCCAAACTTTGTGCCAATTGACTACTGGTAATCATGACCATAAACGCTCTAGCCAATCTGAATTGTTTTTCCACGCGGGGATTAGGTATGCGAAAAGTCAGAAATTTTTCTATTCCCAAAGGATTTTTTTTGAAATAGTTGTAATATTTGCTGAGAAGTCTGTCAACCACTGCTTCATCAACAAATTTTCCCTCCCAATCCCAGTTATATTCATCCATCTCAAGATCTGAAAAACAGAGATAACACTCTTTCAATTCCGCAAGTGTTGATATGAAGGCACTGCCCTGCCAAAAGGGTTTTCCCGCATTATCTGGATGCTGAGTTGCCATGGTTGTAGGAATTTTTCTCATAAAAAAATCTCACTCCTTTAAAAAGGGTGAGATTATTATAATTTCTCACGGTACCACCTTAAACTTTCTTTTTACTGCTGTCTCGGGCTTACCCGTCGGATTCTACTATTTTCTTTCCGATGCTCCGGTGTGTCGTCACCATCATTGCAATCTACTTATTAAGTAGAAATCCTAACATCTTTAAGACGCAATTGCAAGCGTGTTTTAGAATTCCATGTGTTCTCATCCAAACTGTATAATATGTCAATCTTTCTATCAGGGTTAAACTGACTTGAAATTTCTCCCATTTTAAATCCGATGGCTTCGATAAAATCATGTTCTAAATCATGAGAGAAATTATTATTTGCCGTAATATTTTCGCTTATTTTCAATTTCATTTTCAAATGGTTTCTTTCACGACCCACCAATGAAAAACCTGCGATCATGATATTTTTACTTAAAAAAACAGGCTCAGTATTTCCTACTCCAAATGGCTCTAAAAGTAATAATTTCGCATATAAATCCCCAGTTATCTCAGTCAGGTTTAAAACCATATCTATATAGATATTTTTATCCTGTTTCTTTTTTAAATTATTTTTTTGAAAAAAATCGGTAAGTCTTGATTCAAGTAGCCCAATTTTAGATGTTTCAACAGTAAAACCTGCCGCCTGAGGATGACCGCCAACATCAATTAAGATATCTTCAAACTTTCTGATAATCGCGACGATATCGATGCCTTTAATAGATCGGGCTGAAGCTTTGGAAATTTTTTCGCCTTTAGCAATCACAATCGATGGAAGATTGGCATCTTGGGTCAGTCTTCCGGCAATAAGACCGATTATCCCTGTTTGAAAACTTTCGTGACTGATAAAGATTAAACCAGTTTTATTAATAACCATACCCTTCGCCAATATTACCGCCTCCTCTGTCATGATCTGTCTTTTTTTATTCAAATCATAAAGTTTTTCTGATAACGACATCGCCCTAATCTTGTCATTAGTGCAAAGAAGGCGAAGCGCATCAATGGCGTGAGTCAGGCGTCCGATGGCATTAATTCTTGGTCCGATGATATGACCCAAATCATAGACGTCAATATCTTCTTTAATGATTCCGGCATGTTTTATTAGTGTATTTAAACCAACTCTTTTGGTCTTTCTAAGTTGCTCCAGTCCTGCTTTCACAAAAATTCGATTCACTCCGGTAAGCGGGATTAAATCACAAACTGTGGCCAATGCCACTAAATCCAGATTTTCTTTTTGGGAGAATTTACCATGTTGCAAATCTTCGGATTTTTTCAGATAACTTGTCAACTCCTCGCAAAAATACCAAACTAAAGCAGTTGCACAAATCATGGTTGTATGTACAAGAATATTAATTTGGGGAGATTTATCCGGTTTTACGTGGTGATCGATTACAATAATATCGATTCCCCTGCTTTTGGCAAAAGCAATTTTGCTGCCGGCTGAAATACCATGATCAACCGTAATGATCAGAGAAGCGTTATATTTTTTCTTGACCTCTAAAATACCTTTTTCCGATAGTCCGTAACCCTCATCAATCCTGTTTGGTACATAGGGCATCACCTTAGCACCTAATCCATAAAGACATTCCCAAAGCAGAGCACCGCTGCTTAACCCATCCACATCATAATCGGTATAGACTACTATTGATTCAGAATTTTTTAACGCCGAATCGATTCGTTTCAGAGCTTTTAATAAACCGGTGGTTTTTATTCCTAATATTTTACGGTTTATTTGGGATAAATCAGGATGGAGAAATTCTTTTATTTGTTTTTTGGTTTTTATACCGCGGTTTTTAAGTATTATTGATATTATTTCATCCTCTTTGGATATATTCGATTTACCCCGGCTCTCATCTAAAATTTTCCACTTATTCATGATCTTATTTACCTTTCTTATTCTATCCGCTGGCTGGCGGATCGGTCTAGAAAGGTTTATACTGATTCCAAATTCTAATAAAAAGAAGTATATCTTTAGGTTATAATATTAGTCAGAAAATTAATACTATCATGAAATATCAAATTCCCAAAGAAGTTTTGATTGTCTTTAATAAATTCCATAAAAAAGGATATGAGATCTTTGCTGTAGGAGGCGCTGTCAGAAATCTAATTCTTAACAGAATGACTAAGGATTGGGATTTCACCACAAATGCCCAACCTGAAGAGATTGTCAAACTTTTTAAAGACAGTTTTTATGATAATAAATTCGGTACTGTCGGAATTCCGGTAAAAAGTCTGTCATCAGTTTTTGAAATTACTACCTATCGCAGTGAGTTGGGCTTCACCAATCATCGGCATCCCGACAAAATAATTTGGGGCAAAACCCTCGAAGAAGATTTAAAAAGACGGGATTTTACCATTAATACTCTGGTTTTTGACGGAGATAATGTCAAGGATTTACTCGGAGGAATAGCTGATTTAGATAATCATTTGATTAAAGCAGTTGGAGACGCTTCGGAAAGATTTCAGGAGGATGCCTTAAGGATGCTCAGGGCTGTCCGCATTGCCACACAGCTGAAGTTTATGATCGAATCCCATACTTTTGCGGCCATCCAAAAAAACATCAAACTTTTAAATAAAATTTCCCAGGAAAGGATAAGAGATGAGTTGATAAAAATTCTATCGTCAGAATATCCTGCAGACGGTATTTTACTTCTAAGAAATTGCGGAATCCTTACCGTAATCCTGCCGGAATTGGAGGCATGTTTTGGGGTTGAACAAAAAAGTCCGAAACGTCATCATAAATATGATGTCGGGACACATCTTGTAGAATCACTTCGTCATTGTCCATCTCTGAATCCTTATGTTCGATTAGCAACGCTTCTTCATGATATTGGAAAGCCTCGTGTATTTAATAAGACTGACGAGGGTGTTATCACTTTTTATAATCATGAAATTATCGGTAACTCGATGGTGAAAAAAATTGTAAACCGGCTCCATCTTTCTAAAAAAGAAAGTGAAAAAATATGTCGTCTCGTCAAGTATCATCAATTTACCGTTGATGAAAGACAAACAGACAAAGCGGTAAGGCGTTTCATCAAAAATGTAGGTCTGGAAAACCTGAAAGATATTTTGGACCTTCGTATCGGTGACCGTCTGGGGGGAGGCGCCACCGAAACATCTTGGCGGCTGGATCTATTTAAAAAAAGATTGATTGAGGTACAAAAACAGCCATTTACCATCTCAGATTTAAAAATTGACGGGTTTGACGTGATGAAAATACTTAATCTCTCCCCGGGACCAAGAGTTGGAGAAATTCTCGCTTTACTCTTCGCAAAAGTTATTGACGGAAAAATAAAAAATGATAGGGAATCTCTTCTTACCGAAATTAAAGCTTTTTTTTCTTCAATGACCAATCTTCCCAAATAACGAGAAGCGGAGCGGCGTTAAATATCGAAGAATAGGTACCTGATGTAATACCAATCAGAAGCGCAGCAATAAACCATCTTGTTGACTCTCCGCCAAATAACAACAAGGCAACCAAAGTCAGAATTACTGTCATCGATGTTGATAAAGATCGGGCAAGTGTTTGTACCACTGATTCATTAACAATCTGAGAAAAATCTTTGCCTGTTAGATGAATCAGATTTTCTCTAATCCTGTCAAAAACAACTATTGAATCATGCACGGAAAATCCCATGACTGTCAAAAGGGCGGTAATAATTAAGCTATCAACTTCAACCTTATAAAAATGTCCAAGAATGGAAAATATTCCTAGTACCACCAAAATATCATGGATTAAGGCAAGAACTGCACAAAATCCAAATCTCCACGATGAGTAAGGCTTAGGAATGTGACGAAAGGCTAATGCCACATAGATTATGATGGCGATGGATGCCACCACTACAGCCTTCAGCGCATTTTGAGAGGTTTCTTTACCGATGAGGGGACCTACTGTTTCACTGCGAATTTGTTTAACTTCGCCATATGTTTCAGTAAGGTCGGAAAATAATTTCTGGCTTTTGTCTTTATCCAAAGATTTTAGTCTGATTAAAAAGGTATTTTCACCGGATTTTTGAATACTTCCGACTTCTAATTTATCTTTTTCCAATATTTTCCGAAGATCGTCATTTTCTATCTTGGATTCTTTTTTAAGGAATTGATACTCAAGAAGAGTTCCTCCTGTAAAATCTATAGCAGGTCTGATTCCCCAGATAATTAATGATATCAAGCCCGGTATAATGACAACAGCTGAAAATATTAGATACCACCATTTTTTTCCGATAATATCGATCATTTTTATTCCTTATAAATCAGGTTGAGTAAATTGCGGGTTATCGTAATAGCACTGAAAAGCGATATCACAATTCCAATTGCTAGAGTTACGGCAAAACCCCGCACTATACCTGTACCAAACCAATATAATATTCCGCAGGTGATAAGTGATGATATATTAGAATCCCTGATTGACGGAAAAGCCCTGTCAAAACCAAGTTTCAACGCCACTAGATAATCTTTACCCCATCTGATTTCTTCCTTCATTCTTTCAAAAATCAATATATTAGCATCAACTGCCATACCAATCGAGAGTATAAATCCGGCAATTCCAGGCAGAGTCAAAGTTACAGGAATAAGCTTAAAGAGAGCAAAAACTATCAAGGCATAAATGATTAGAGCTGTATCTGCAATAAGACCGAGTAACCGGTAATTGACGATCATAAAAACTGCAATAATAAATAAACCTATCATGCCTGCTAAAATGCTTCTATGAACTGACTGCTGACCAAGAGTCGCCCCGACGTTTCGCTGTTCTATAACCTGTAAAGGAACGGGCAAGGCGCCGGCATTCAGGGAAATAGCTAATCTTTTTGCTTCATCCAGTGAAAATTTTCCCGTTATTGACGCTTTTCCACCGGTAATCGGCTCATTAACTTTTGGAGCCGATAAAAGTTGATTATCTAAAAAGATAGCCACTGTTTTGTTCACATTTCGAGTGGTAATATCTTCAAACAATTTTGCTCCATCACTATCAAATTCCAAAGAAACCTGCGGCTCCCCCGTATTGGGTTGAAAAGTCACTTCAGCCTTCTTCAAATTTTTGCCATTTAAAGAAGTATTGATTGGCCAAATGTCCGCGAATGAGGAAGGAGTTGCTATTTTAGCTGATGCTGTTGCTTCCTCAAAAAATGATAATTGGGCTGTTTTTCCAATCAACTCTATTGCCTGATCAATATTTGATATTCCCGGAATTTCGACTAAAAGTCTATATGAATCCCCGACTTTTGACTGTTGTATTATTGACTCGCTTAACCCATATAAATTAATTCTTCGTTCGACGATGTTTTTAGCAGAATCATAAGCTTTCGCCCGGTCTGCTTTATCAACCTTACTCATATCCGCTTCCAGAACCAGATGAGTGCCCCCGGCTAAATCAAGACCATAATGAATATCTATATTTTTATTTATAGTGATATTTCCAAGGGTAAAGTTAATTTGTGGTGAACTGATGATGCGATCAACATTAATCTTGCCTAATTGAAATTTTAACCTGTAATTTTTTGGCAAATCTATTATCCCGACTACAATCGTCAAGATAACAATAAACCAAATAATTTTTCTTTTGCTAAACATAAGTTTTTTATTTCGCAGATGAAGTTGGAAGTTTTAATTGTACAGCACCGGAGAAAAAGACAGACATCAGTCCTTTATCCAACGATGTTATTACTTTAACATTATCCCCGGGATTTATTCCCAAAGAATGAGCAAAATCGGCTGGTATGATCACCGCAAGACTGTGTTTACCTGCCCGGATTATCTTTTTCATCTTAGAATAAATCTTTTAACCGATCAGTTCTTCTTCATCTCCAATTATCATAATCCTTGATCCTTTAAGAATATCCATGACGAATGGGTCTTTCCTTTTTTTACGGAATTCGAATTCTTCCTCGCTCATCACCGTATAATTTATTTCTCTTTCCCGTCTAACCTCCTCCGCCCGAATAAGTTGACTGAGTTCTGGTATGACTACTTTGCCCACCATCAATAAATCTACGTCATTAGTTGCCCTATTTTTATTTCTGGCATATTTACCTGATATCATCACAAACTTTATTTTTCCCAGTTTTACTTTATTTTTTATAATATCACCACCCAAAGCTGAAGTTTTTACTATTAAACCCATCAGATCATAATATAGAGGGTAATCTTTGCGAAGACCGTAGAAGAGTCTATTTGCCCGTCTTTCCTTGGATAAGAGGCCTGCTTTTTCCAAGTGGGCTAGCTCGCGACGAACAGCATTAATCTCCTCTTCCACCAAACGGACTATAGCCCTAACATGATAAATTTTGGCGGGTGTTAGAAAAAAAAGTTCCAATATTTTTACCCGGACGCGGGAAATTATCAAATCGTGCAACATATTTTTCCCTCCTTTCAATTATTGCGATCCGGGACAAGGTAATGACTTTATTACATTTGTCCCCATATCCATTATTACGGATAGGGGCAGGTTATTTCATAATTTTTAATAAGTCAATTGCTGTTCGCTAGGTATTAATTCTATCCAGATTGGACCTCTGATAAATTTTATTTCCTTACCTGTTGTATCAAAAAACACTGTCCTACCGATTCTGCTTTTTTTACTCCAAGTCCCGACGATTGCCTTTCCATCCTGGAAGATTACAGCCTTTCCTGAACCGATGGTGGCATATAAAAAATGACCATGTTCATCCACTGGACCGGTAAGTTTAGTGAGTTGAACTACTACGTTTTTAGCAGTTAATTGCTCTTTTGTTTCCAGATCAAGCTGAACTACGCCTCCGTTTTTTCGTTTATATAAATTTAAAGACTGATCGTAATCCCATTCAACATCATATTTATCATATCCCTCTGCAAAAATAATTTTTATGGTTTGTGCATTACCCCTATCGGAGGTATCAGCGTCATCTTTAAATGACCATTTTTTAAAATTCTTATCCCAGGATATTCCGTTCTCATCTGGATTAGTCCAACCTCGTTTTGCGGCTATTTTATACAGGTTTTCCGAAAAACAAACCATTGTATGTTCAGTTGCCACAGGGTGATCCAATCTGTCAGGATTTCTATAACAATCCGGGAAACCTATACCAAACTGATCTAAATCTTTTATACCAAACCGATCAATTTGACATAGCGCCTTTGCACGATCATCAACTGTGTCATCCGAACAATTACCTGCTCCACCTACATGGTTGTATAAAGCATCATATTCTGATACCCAGTCAACATAATATGTCCGGGCAGATCTGACCGGTGCAAAAGTTATATTTTCAAGTGGAGTATTACAGTAAAAAACACCCATAAGTCTGGTAATCCAACCTTCAGCTAGAGCTTCATAGATGATATCTGCTCGAGATAATCCTGATTGCGGTCTTGCTTCATCGCTATTTTCTATCATAACAGCCAAAGGTCTGACTTTATCCCAAATTTCTTTTTCTTTCTTGGTATACATGACACCATTTAAAGGACATGTTTCATCGCGGGGGATAGCTGGATCAACTTTATTTTTTATTTTTTGAGCCGGTGAAATTTTCCCCAGAGGTGAGGTTATTTCTTTTGTGGATGATTTCAGGGATATATTATTAAAAACTGCATAGGACATACCTGTCGAAATAAGATATAAACCCAGTCCGGCTAAAATTGGAATAAGTTTATTTTTCATGAATTAATTATAATATATTTTGTATTTCAGTTTTTCTTTTAATACCGACTGCTTTTTTAATGGCTTTCAGCTCATCCTCTGATAATTCGTGATCTACTCCTTTGCCTAAACTGACATTTTTAGCGTACCACCGTGTGGTTCCTCGGCTATGTAGAGACGTCAAAACAATTCCACTATCAGTTCCATCAAGAATCGCCAAAATAAAACTCTGATCTCCCCCTGTATCCGCAAAAGGATTAAATCTGAGAATTCCTATTTTTTGAATGTGACTTACAACATCTTCAGTAAGTTTTGCAACATTTTCCTTTAACTTTTCTATATTTTTACGATCCAACGTGATTTCGGTTGTGATCTGATTAAGAACTTGAGTTAAATTTCCCTTGTTATGTCCCTTCATCAACCCTTGGTAATGAGAGCTTATTTTTATCAGATATACTGTCAATCCGATTGTCCAAATGAATAAGAAAACACTTAGAATAATATAAAAATTATTCATTTTTCAAATCAATACTTACAAGCTAATAATGAGTAAACTATGTATTCGAGATTGTACTCACTTTACAAGACACTGTCAATATGTTAAGCTCGATCACGCTCGAATTGATATGCCAAAAAAAACTAAAAGGCAAAAATTACTGGCGGAACAACACCGACAAAAACTTCTAAATTCTCAACCTGTCAAGAACCAAATTAATTTACCCCGGAATAATCAAGATATCCACCCGGAGGTTAAATATACATTTAATAAACAGAGCGTTCCAGCGGTAAAACCGGTATTCAAAAGTAATGAGTATAGTTATGTCAATAAAGATTTGAAAAGAATAAGTTTATTTACTTTTCTTGCAATCAGCCTGCAGGTTGTGATATATTTCGTTCTTAAAGGAAGCTAAAAAATAATTTTCTTGAAGGGAGGTGACAAAAAAATGGCAGAAATGTATTGTGTTAAATGTCGCGCAAAAAGAGATGATCCAAATGCACAGAAAGTGACCATGAAAAATGGTAAACCAGCTTTGAAGGGTAAATGTCCAACTTGTGGTACGGGAATGTATAAAATCGGAGGATAATTTTCGTTGAAGAATTTTTTAACGAATAAACCCCGCCTTTGGCGGGGTTTTTCTTGGGATAACTAAAAAAAATTTCATCTTTTAGTAGCCACAATTTTATTGACAATGTTGAAGGGGCCGAAATCAGTTCTTCTCACCTCAAAACCGGCAGATTGAAAATACTGCATATTATTTCTTTGCAGATGTAATGTAGTGTGCGGAGAAACTAAGCGAAATAAAATTCTTGCAATAAGATTATTATTCTGAGGAATGCCGCCTGCAATAATTATAACTTTTCCGTTTTTCTTCAAAACCCTTTTCATCTCTAAAATTGCTTTTTCGAGGTGAGTTATTTCCGCCAGGACGAATGTCAGTACTATGCAATCAAACACTTCATTGTCAAAAGGTAGTTTTTCCACGCTCTGCTGTAGGATTGGAGGAGTAAATCCCGCTTTTTTTAATCTTCGTTTGGCTTCATAAGCCATACCGCGGCGAAGCTCGATACCTGTAATATCACATCCCTTCTGAACCAGCTTTAGCAACAGTTTACCGGGCCCCACTCCTATTTCCAGAATTTTATTTCCTGAAATGTCTTCAAATACCCGCTGTTGCCACTGCTCCCATTGACCGAAAGATAAAAGCTGAGTCAAATTGGAATAAATTAGAGGCCACGCGTGGTAAGCTTTGTAGAAGAAATCGAATAATTTTATTTTAGAGAGTCGCATATAAAGCGGCTACAAGATATTGTAACACACGATTGACAATAAATTCAATTAAAGATAAAATAATTCCAGAATCATGAGAAGCAACTCTCTCTTAAATCTCGCTCTTCTCCTCCTTGGAGAGGTGTAAGCGTGGTTTGAGAGGGTAAGTTCTCATTTTTTAATAAATCTAAATCTCTCTCAAACGAGAGATTTTTTTTATGCAACAAAAAATACACATCTTTGATACAACACTTCGGGATGGCGAACAATCACCCGGAGCAAAACTTAATACTGACCAAAAAGTTGATCTAGCCAAACAGCTTGAAAAACTGGGTGTGGATGTGATTGAAGCCGGTTTTCCTATTTCATCACCCGGTGATTTCAAATCTGTAGAAAAAGTGGCAAAAACAATAAAAAACTGCACTGTTTGTGGTCTTACACGCGCTCTAAAACGGGATATCGATTGTGCTTATGATGCTATAAAACACGCTAAATACCCTAGAATTCACACAGGTATCGGGGCATCGGACATTCATATAAAATATAAATTTAATTCCACCCGGGAAAAAATCTTAAAACAGGCTATAGAAGCTGTGAAATACGCCAAAAAATATGTTGACGATGTTGAGTTTTATGCCGAAGACGCAGGACGAGCTGATAATAAATTTCTGGTCTTAATGATTACTGAAGCAATTAAAGCAGGTGCAACTGTGGTCAATATTCCAGATACTACGGGTTACTGTTTACCGGAAGACTGGGGAGTAAAAATAAAATATTTATATGAAAATGTCGCCAATATCCACAAAGCTCGTGTCTCCGTACATTGTCATGATGATCTTGGTATGGCAACTGCAAATACAATCTCCGGGGTGATAAACGGAGCCAGACAAGCGGAGGTTACCATTAATGGAATTGGTGAACGGGCCGGTAACACTTCGTTGGAGGAAGTTGTCATGGCAATCCATACCTATAGAAATTCTTTACCATTTTATACAAAGATTAATACTCATGAGCTTTATAAAACCAGCCGGATGGTCTCGGAAATCATGGGAATTCCGGTACAACCAAATAAAGCAATCGTTGGAGTAAATGCCTTTGCCCATTCGTCAGGAATTCATCAGGATGGGATAATCAAAAGACGGGAAAATTACGAAATAATAGATCCGAAAATTATCGGGTTGGATTCATCTAAAATTGTTTTGACAGCCAGAAGCGGACGAGCTGCGCTTAGGCATAAGTTAAAAAATTTAGGGATTGATTTAACAAAGGATAAATTGGATATCTTTTATAAAGAATTTTTAAATTTCGCCGATCTGAAAAAAGAAATTCATGATGATGATTTGAAAGTTTTAATTAAAATCAGCAATGATCAAACCTTAAAAAATAAATATTCCTCTATATGAAACCCAAGACGCTATTTGAAAAAATTTTGGGTTCTCATAGAGTATCTCTCAATCTGAATTCTCCGTCATTAATTTATATTGATATCCATTATCTTCATGAAGTGACATCTCCTCAAGCTTTTTATAATTTGAGGAAGAAAAAATTAAAAGTTCGCCGCCCTGAAAGAACTTTTGCTACTTGCGACCATAATGTTTCTACAACTAATCAATTTGAAATTAAGGATAAATTGTCGAATATTCAAATCAAGACTTTAAAAAAAAATTGCCGTGATTTTGGAATAAAACTTTACGGTTTGAATAATCCCAATCAGGGGATCGTTCATGTCATCGGGCCGGAGCTTGGAATTACCCAACCCGGTCAGACCATAGTCTGTGGCGACTCTCATACCTCAACACACGGTGCCTTTGGCGCTCTGGCGTTCGGGATTGGCACAACTGAAATCGAACACGTTTTAACGACAAGCTGTTTGGTACAAAACCCGATGAAAACGATGCAAATTAAAATTACAGGAAATTTAAATAAAGGCGTCACGGCAAAGGATGTAATTCTGACAATACTGACAAAAATCGGGACTAAGGGCGGTTCCGGGTTTGCCATAGAATACTGCGGATCTTTAATCAATAAACTGAATATGGAAGAAAGAATGACAATCTGCAATATGAGTATTGAAGCGGGAGCCAGATGTGGAATTATAGCTCCTGACCGGAAAACTTTTGCCTATTTAAAGGGCAGATTATTTGTGCCAACAGGAAAAAAATGGAATGAAGCTCTAAATTATTGGCAGACTTTAAAAACCGACAGAAATGCACACTTCGATAAATCAATTAATATTGATGCAAATAAAATAGAACCATTGGTCACCTGGGGTACTGATCCGTCAACAGGAATTAAAATAACACAAAAAATTCCGTCTCCCGAAACAGCGCAATCTCCTGAGGAAAAAATGTCACAGAAAAAAGCGCTATCTTATATGAATTTGAAACCCGGCATGTCTCTTGAAGGTTTTTCTATTGATTATGTCTTTATTGGAAGTTGTACTAACGCCAGAATTTCAGATCTGAGACAGGCTGCAATAATTGTGAAAGGAAAAAAAGTATCGGGAAGTGTAGTTGCTCTAGTCGTCCCCGGATCAAAACAGGTAAAGCTTCAGGCAGAAAAAGAAGGTTTGGATAAAATTTTTAGAGACGCAGGCTTTCAGTGGCGTTTCTCAGGATGTTCTGCCTGTATCGCCATGAATGAAGATAAAATTCCATCTGGAAAATATTGTGTTTCTACCAGTAACCGTAATTATGAAGGCAGACAAGGCCCAGGTGCACGCACATTCTTGACAAGTCCTATCATGGCAGCTGCGGCAGCTATAGAAGGAAAAATTACTGACGTAAGAAAATTTTTATGAAACATTTCATAAATATTATGTCAAATTGTATAACTATTCCGGAAGAGAATATTGATACCGACCAGATCATCCCTGCTCAATTTTTAAAAACCACAAAAAAAGATGGCCTAGGTAAATATCTTTTTTATAATTGGCGTTTTGATAAGTTTGGTAAAACAAAGAAAAATAATCGGTTCGACTATTCGAATCACCATATCAATAAAATATTAATTGCAGGAAATAATTTTGGTTGCGGATCAAGCCGTGAACATGCTGTCTGGGCTCTTACCGACTTTGGATTTAAAGTTATCATCTCTTCATCTTTTGGAGATATTTTTTACACCAACTCTTTCAAAAACGGTCTGTTGTTGATTATAATCAAAAAAAATGAAGTAGAAAAACTTTTTACGGCTGTTGAAAATCCCAAAACAAAAATAATTATAGATTTGGAAAAACAAACAATCGTCATTCCCTCAAAAAGTATTTTAATCTCATTCCAAATCGACGAGTTTAAAAAAAATAATTTATTAAATGGTGCTGATGAGCTAGAATTCATCCTCTCACAGGAGAAAAAAATAGCAGAGTTTGAGAAAAAACATAAATTATATTTAATATGAATAAAACTATCGCTATATTACCAGGTGACGGAATTGGCCCGGAAGTGGTCGAACAGGGTGTAAAAGTCTTAAAAGCGATAGCTTCTAAATTCCATCATCAGTTTATTTTTAAATTCGGTTTAATCGGCGCTGAAGCGATTGAAAAAACCGGTGTTCCTCTACCTGATAATACTTTAAGTTTGTGTAGAGAATCTGATGCGGTACTCTTTGGCGCCATAGGAGATCCGAAATTTGACTTAGATCCAAAAGCTAAAGTCAGACCGGAACAGGGACTCCTGAAACTGCGTCAATCATTAAAACTTTTTACGAATCTTCGACCTGTCAAACTTTATCAGGATTTAATAAATATTTCTCCACTCAAGAAAGAGAAATTAAAAAATGTTGATTTAATGATTGTCAGAGAATTAACCGGCGGAATTTATTTTGGAGAGCCAAGACTTCGAAAAAATAATGGGAAAACAGCTGTGGACACTTCAATATATTCCGTAGATGAAATTACCAGAGTTGCCAAGATTGCGTTTGAAATGGCATTAATAAGAAGAGGTAAAGTTACCTCTGTTGATAAAGCCAATGTCTTGGAGACTTCCCGACTCTGGCGGGAAACTGTCACGGAAATTTCGAAGAATTATCCATCTGTCGAATTAAATCATATGTTTGTTGATAACGCTTCAATGCAACTTATTAAAAATCCGTCTCAATTTGATGTTATTCTGACCGAAAATATGTTCGGTGATATTTTATCGGATGAAGCTTCGGTTTTAGCCGGATCAATTGGACTACTCCCTTCAGCATCAATCGGTGAAAAAAATGCCTTATATGAACCGATTCATGGAGCGTTTAACAAGGCAAAGGGTAAAAATATAGCCAATCCGATCGGGTCGATATTATCCATCGCCATGATGTTGGAATTTTCCTTTAACCTTACTGAAGAAGCGCAATTAATTGAAAAAGCGATAAAAAAAACATTTTCTGAAGGATATAGAACTTCCGACCTAATTGATGTAAATACTCCTCAAAAAAAAATCTTAGGAACAAAAGAATTTACTGATTTGGTGGTAAAAAGTATCGATGAAAGTTAAACTTTAGTCAACCAAGAATTATATTTTTTCTCTTTTCCCCGTACGATATCAAAAAATAATTTTTGGATTTTGGAGGTCAATGGGCCTATTTTAGAGCCGATCACTCTACCGTCAACTTCTGCAATCCAGGCAACCTGTGCCCCTGTTCCTGTCAAAAATGCTTCATCGGCAATATATACTTCGGTTCTGTCTATTCTTCTTTCTTCAACCGGTATCTTTAAATCTTTTGCCAATTGAAGAATGGTTCTTCTTGTAATTCCTTCCAAAACATCTTCTGATCTGGCTGATGTGATAAGAATCCCGTCTCTGATTATAAAAAAATTAGCCCCGCTTCCTTCAGCCACGTGCCCGTCCTGGGTCAACATCAAAGCATCATCAAATCCAAGCCTGACCGCATCTCCTTTGGCAAGTGATGAATTTATGTAGCCTCCTGTAGCTTTTATTCGTGACGGAATCATATTGTCATTAATCCTGATCCAGTTGGAAACTGCAAGTTTTAATCCTTTACTTATGGATAAATATTCCCCAAGCGGAATCATATATATGGCCAGATCAAACTTGACCGGGTGAAGATCCGGCGAAATCTCATACGAAGAGGCATAAGCAAAAGGTCTGATATAACAATCAGAATGCGGATCGTTTTTTCTTGCTAGATTAAGAGTTAAGTCTACAAGCTCCTGATGCGTCAACTTTATTGACTTATTCAAGACTTTTATAGAATTTAAAAACCTCTGGAAATGGTCTTTGAGCCGAAAGATATTTATTTGCTTTTTATCATAAGACAAATAACCCCTTATCCCTCCGAAAACTCCGGTTCCGTACTGCAGGGCATTCGTCATGATGCTGACTTTTGCTTTTTCGATTGGTACTATTTCTTTTTCAAAAAATGCGTATGTATAAGATTTATCTCCGGCCATATTATTTTATTGGATTAATAATTATTCTGACTTAACAGCAGGAACATTTCCCGCCACAATTTTCTTCGTTTCCTAAAACAGCAAGACATTCAATTTCCACCAGCGCATCTTGGGGTAAACGAGCCGCTTCTATAGTCGCCCGGGCCGGATACGGCTTTTGAAAATAAGTTGCATACACCTCGTTCATTTGAGAAAAATCAGAAACATTTTTAAGATAAACCGTGGTTTTGACAACATCAGAAAAATCAGCTCCGGCAGATGAAAGAACGGCTTTCAGGTTTTCCAAAACCTGCTTTGTTTGCGCTGCAACTCCGCCTTCAACAAATTGATTTGTTTTTGGATCTTTCCCAACTTGCCCTGAACAAAAAATAAAATTATTGATTACTACAGCTTGAGAATAAGGGCCTATAGCTCCCGGAGCCTTTTTGGTTTCAATTGCTTTTTTCATTCCTTATTTTTTCCCCCTTTTTTCAATCTTTGATAAACTAATTCATTATAACCTTTTTCAAAAGCCTCAACAGCTGCAACGATTATATCAGGAGACGTCCCTTTTTCAACAACTTGCGTACCATACTCATCTTTTAATACCATCGTCGCTTCGACTGTAGCATCCGAACCAGTAGTTGGAATTTCCACCTGAAAATCAGTAAGTCTGAATTGTGTTTTGTCTTCCTTTTTAATGGCTGAAGTTATTGAATTTATGGCCGCATCCACCGGCCCGACTCCTTCCTGACTTATGTTGTAGTGATGGCCGTTCAATAATACTTTTACTTGTGCGACTGGCTTTTTTTTCTTGAATGTTTCGATATGAAAATCTTCCACCTCCAGAGTTTTTTTCCGCCTTTCATCCTGAATAACTGTTTCGATGATAGACTGCAGATCGGCTTTGGCAATCGATTTTCCTTTCACCTTGATAAATTTCTCGACAACATTTCGAACAATATTTACTGTTGCTTCATCCAAATCCATCTTAAACTCTTTTTTAATTGATTCTTTTGCCTGGTTAAAATTTGGCACTGTGGTAAAAATATTTTTCTCTTTCTCCGCTGCGCCTGCCGCACGCAAAGTAAGTATTCCAGTTTTTAACACCCGATCCACTTCAGTAATGATTGGTTCAATTGTTGGAGGCTCTGCCAACACTTTCAGGGTCGTTGATGGATCTTTGAGTCCGGCACCTGTTGCTACGCAAATTATCACTTCATCCTTTTTAAGGATTTTTCGTTTTATTAATTTTGATAAAGCTGCAATGACGGTTGCTGATGACGGCTCCACGTACAATCCTTCCATTCTTGCCAAGGTTTGTTGAGAATGAAGCGTTTCATCATCCGTTACACTAACTGCCGCACCTTTTGAGTCTTTTAATGCTGCCATAACTTTCGGAGCATCAATTGAAATACCGCTGCAGGCAATAGCCGAACAAATAGTTTGTGCTTTATCAAGCGGCTTAACCGTGCTTTGAGTTTCATACGCGGTAACAATAGGTGAAGCACCCTCCGCCTGTACAGCTATAATTCTAGGTAATTTTTTGATGAGTCCGAGTTCATAATATTCTTTAAACCCTTTCCAAATGTAGGAAAGGTTAGTTCCCATACCAACCGGCACTAAAACCCAATCGATTGTTTCAAACCGCAATTGTTCACAAACTTCGAAGGCGAGTGACTTTTGACCTTCTCCACGAAATGCATAATCACCGGCTAAATAAAATCCGTATTTTTCAGAAACCTTCACACACAATCCGAAAGCGTCAGTATATGTACCCCGTACTTGTATAACATGGGCACCATATGAAAGAGCTTGAGCAAGCTTTCCTTTCGGAGTATTTTCCGGAACCAAGACGTAACAAATCATACCAATCTGTCCCGCATACGCGGCAACTGAAGCGGCCATGTTACCTGTTGAGGCTACACAAACAGTTTTATATCCCAGTTCTTTTGCTTTATGAAGCTCTACAAAACTTCCGCGATCTTTAAATGCCCCTGTTGGATTCATGCCTTCATTTTTTATATAAAGTCTGTTCAGATTTAATTTTTTTCCTAAATTTTGCGCATGATGAAGCGGGGTATTTCCTTCGCCTAAAGTTTTTAAATTTTGCCGATTTAAAAGCGGATAAAAATCCAGATATTTTAAGACTGATGGAGGTGCAGTTTGCATAAGGTATGAATTCATTTGATTTTTTAGCATTTCATAGTCATACACGACATCGAGCGGTCCGCCGCAGAATTCGCAGACCGTACAGTTTTGCCGTTCATCTGTTCTTTTTTTGCAAACAAAGCAGTGCAAATAATAAAAACAATTACTGGTGTGATTCATCATTTATATAACGCCGTTCGTCCTGTCCGGACAAACTCCAATATTTTATAAATTTTCATGTTGTCGTAAAAAGCATCAATTTTGTCTTCATCTCCCGTAACTTCAATCATCAGAGAATCTTTTGACATATTTATCACTCTGCCCCGAAAATGTTCTATAAGACGCAGTATTTCGCTTTTTTCTTCCCGGCCTTTTATTCCGATTTTAATTAAAGCTAATTCTCTGGAAACTAATAATTCGCCTAACACATCTTCAACTCTGATCACATTAACAAGTTTATTTACTTGTCTGCAGATATTTAAAACCTGCTCTTTGTCTCCGCTGACGGTTATCGTAAACCTGGTAACTCCCTGTATTTCTGTATGTCCGACCGTGGCCGACTCGATATTGCACATTTTACGCCGGAAAAGCCATAAAATTCTATAAAAAACGCCGGGCTTATTTTCCGTCCAAATGATGATATTTGATAAGTCTTTTGTCATATTAAATTTTCAACTCCTCTTTACAGATAACCATATCGTCGATCCCTGCTCCGGCCGGAATCATCGGAAAGACATTTTCTTCTGCTTCAACTACAAACTCCACTAAAAAGGGACCGCGGGCTTTTCTAGCTTTGGCAATTGCATATTTGGACTCTGATAACGTGGTTGCTTTCAAAGAGGGAATACCAAAACCCTCACAAAGTTTTTGGAAATTGGGGTTTTTCAATGATACTTCTGAATAATTGCCTTTATAAAACAATTCCTGCCATTGTCTCACCATACCCAAAAAATTATTATTTAGGAGCGCTATTTTGACGGCAATTTTCTCCTGAACAATAGTTGCCAGTTCCTGCAAGGTCATTTGGATTCCTCCGTCACCTATCACTATCCAAACTTCGCGTTTGGGATTAGCGTATTTGGCTCCCATCCCCGCAGGAAGAGCAAAACCCATTGTACCGAGACCTCCAGAGGTAAAATGACTGTTATAGGTAAGAAAATTAGAATATCTTGCTGCGTACATTTGGTTTTGACCAACATCCGCTACTATAGTCGCCAATCCTTTGGACTGCTTAGCTATTTCATTCACAACCTGTGCGGATTTGAGTTTTGGTGAATTTAATTCGATATCGTACACTTTTTCCTTTTCAATTTTTTTCCATTTCTGAAATCGGGACAGCCAACTTGGATTTTTCTTATTGATTAGCTTTGGAAAAATTTGGGTCAAAACTGTTTTCGCATCCCCCACCACACCGAGAAATGGCTTCACATTTTTACCAATTTCCGAAGGGTCAATATCAATATGGATTATTTTTGCCTGCGGCGCGTATCCTGCTACATTACTGGTCACCCTGTCATGAAAACGCATTCCAACCGCAAGCAAAATATCTGCTTGATTCGGGGCTTTATTTGCTGCAACATTTCCGTGCATCCCGGGCATCCCCATAAAAAGAGGGTGTGATGAAGGGATCGTAGACAGGGCAAGTTGGGTAAGGGTAATAGGAATATCCTGCCTTTCGGCGATTTTTAATAAAGTTTGTCCGTCCCCGGATAAAAGCATCCCATGTCCCGCAACGATTAATGGTCTTTCTGCATTATTTAAGAGATCCGCAATTTGCATTATTTCTATATTCGTGGCTTTCAGTTTAATTTTTTTCTTTAAATTTATGGATTTTGGGTAATTAAACTCCGCATATGATGCTTGAGCGTCTTTGGCAATGTCGACCAGTACCGGACCTGGTCTTCCATTAGTTGATAAGTAAAATGCCTCTGTAAGACACTCTGCTATATCTTCAGTTTTGGTAATTAAATAGTTATGCTTGGTAATAGGTAAAGTAATTCCTAAAACATCCGCCTCCTGAAAAGCATCCGTTCCGATAAGAGGAGAAGGAACCTGACCGGTAATGCAAACCATCGGAATTGAATCCATCATGGCATCAGCCAAACCTGTCACGAGATTAGTAGCTCCCGGACCGCTTGTCGCAAAACACACACCCGGTTTACCTGTTGCCCAAGCGAAACCCTCTGCAGCATGTGCAGCGCCCTGTTCGTGCCGGACCAATACATGATGAATTTCCGGATATTTATACAAAGCGTCGTAAATGGGTATATTAGCTCCTCCCGGATAGCCAAAAATTACGTTTATCCCCTGTCGCAGTAAACATTCACAAATAATTTCCGCGCCTTGGACTTTTTGTCCTTCTTTCAATCTAGTTTTCATATAAATACTCCTTAAAACTAAAAAAACCTCTCATTTTGAGAGGCTTTTTCTAATTTTTAATTTCTAATTTTTAATTTCTAATTAATTCCTCCCAAGCAAATCCCTGTCCTTTGACAAGGATAATAATCGAGAGAATAATGATAGATGCACCTGTTTGAATCAACACAATGGTCTAATATACCAAACTAAACTTTTAAAGTCAACATGAAACTCTTAACTTTAGTCCATTGTTCACCGGCATTAAGATATAAATAATCGAGAAGTTGCATTGGATTGAGAAGACATTTTTTTATTTCCTTCTTGCAGTCTGTAATGAATTTGATAGGAATATTTTTTGCAATATCAACTCCATCTGCCGTGATGGAAATAGTGGTTGATAACGGAATATTTGAGGTAATATCAACAAACCAAGGTTTAATCCTGTATGAATAATCCGACGGCATTTGCACCTTCAAATCTGAAAGGTGATCACCTGTAACTTGGATATTTTGTACTGATGTAGGTCGGCCTAACTTATTTAACGGTAGAATAAAAAGCCTCAAGGGATTTCTACCGGCAACGGCAGTTTTATTATTCCAGTAAAATATGGAGTGGTCGGAATCCACTTTCAGACCGGATTTATCCGGCTGAAACACAGGATTAAGTTTTTGGAGTTTCGTAATATTTTCAATTGGCGTTAAATATATTGAATTCTCATCTTGGGAAAAAGTAAAAAATGGTGTGAATTCTTCTTCAACTCTCCAACCTGCTAACAGCATATTCTTTTCGGGTTTAAAGAATAAATCAAATTGATTGGGAAAACTTATAACTTGTGGCATATCTGATGAAAACAAATTATTCAGAACCATATCTTTTGAATTCGTGAATTTCGCCTGAAGATTTTTACTCAAAATTATTTTCGCCGGTTGCAAGATAATAGAATTATTTTGTTTGTCTCTAAAAGTTATTACTACCTCACTCGTTTTATCATCTAAATCGAAATCTCCCTGACCAATTTCAATTCCAAAAGAACTTGTCTCTATATCCGACTTATTTTCACTGATAAAGTTTTTTGTATTTTTAAAATTTGTTTTTACTGAAGTAGCAAACGTTTTCGAGCCGTCAATTAAATAAGGAACCGTCCAATATGAATAATCTGCACTCGCAGGCTCCTTATAATACGGATCCTCTATCGGGGTAAATACTCTCAAATCATCCAAAATTAATTTTTTGTTTTTTAATAATATCCGGGCGCGGTAATTTTTCCCGAAATACCAGAGTACTCCAATTTTACTTTTATCATTGAAATCTTTCTTCAGAAAAAACGGCGGATTTCCCGCGTATTTATTTTGAAAAGTTTCAGCATAATCAGAAGGCGAAATTACTTTTAACTTTCCACTTTTAACTAAATCCGAGAGATATTCCAACTGCCTCAAGTATTCCTGTCCGTATTTATCCCAAGGGTATGAGTTTTCAAAACCCAAAACTCCAAAGCGGAATTCTGACGGTTGACTGACCGCGTCATCCACTAATGACTTAAAATAAGTGATGTCCTTTTTTTGAGGATTTTCCAAATAGTCGTTGGGCTGGGAAGTGAAGTATGATTTGGGAGATCCGTAATTGTGCAGGAGATCGCTTACCGTCTGGCGAATCATGACAATTCCTAATTTATCGCCGAAATTGCCCGGGATTAAGGGGTGATTTAAAGCCGGGTAATAGGGAGCATTGAATATTCCTCCCTCCAGAGAATAAGAATCGGTTTCATACTGCTCTTTGGTCAATTCATGCAAAATGACCCCGTATTGGTCATGAATATATTTTAAAGACCAGCTGTCGATCATCCAGGCAGAAGTATATGAGGGAAAATAGCCAAACTTTGCTTTAAATTTGCCAAAAGCCGTATCGATCAGCTTCTTGCGATCTTCTTGTGAATAACCCAGTAGCATGGAATTTTTCGCGAAGAACCAATCTGTACTTTGAGAATTTAAAGATCCACTGTATTTCACCTTTGCCTCAATTGCTAATCGTGGTGTAATTTCCAAAAGTAACCCCGGATCTTTGATTTTTTTTATTTTGTCAAAGATTACAGGATCATCAAAGACGTCGTAACGGATAGTCCAACCCATCGGTAGTGTTTGAAGTTTTTCAGATTCTAAAACTTCATCAATAAGCTCCTCGCTCCCTTTATCACAGCAATTTTCGTTTCCCCTAATTTGGTTAATAATTAAAAAATTTGCCTCACTGGCATATACAGGTTTAATCGTGCTAATTAAAAGCACAAGAAATACAAAGAAATACATCATTTATGTTTCATCCCTTACGCGGTACTGTAAAGCTTCGGCAATATGGGATGTCAAAACCTCTGTTTCTCCGGATAAATCAGCAATGGTCCTGCCGACTTTAATTATCCTGTAGTAAGTGCGGGCGGAAAAACGCATGGCGGTAACGGCCTGTTTCAGAAGATTCAAACAACTTTCCGATAAAATAATTTTTTCTTTGATAAAGCGTGCGGTCATGTCAGAGTTACAGACAAAATCGGTTTTGGCAAACCGCTTGCTTTGGAGATTCCTCGCTTTCTGGACCCTTTTTCTGACATCTTTTGACGACTCGCTTTTAAAATTACCTGTTAATTTTTCCGCAGTTACAGGAGGAAGATCAATATGCAGGTCAATTCTGTCCAAAATCGGGCCGGATATTCTTTTTTTGTATTGGGAAATTTGTCCAGGCAGACAGCGGCAGTTTTTTACTTTGTCTCCGAAGTATCCGCAGGGGCAGGGGTTGCTGGCTGCAATAAGCACAAATTTGGCTGGATAAGTGACTGTACCTACCGCCCGGGAAATAGTCACAATCCCGTCTTCAATCGGCTGGCGAAGAGACTCCAGAACGTGGCGCGGAAATTCCGGAAATTCATCCAGAAACAACACCCCGCGGTGCGCCATAGATATTTCACCGGGTGTTGGTTTAGTCCCTCCTCCAATCAGTCCAATCCGGGACGTTGTATGGTGGGGAGCCCGGAAGGGCCGGACGGTAATAACTGATGCTCCTTCGGGAATACTCCCTGTGATTGAATAAATTTTGGTAACCTCTAGAGCCTCTTGTTCTGTTAATGTCGGCAAAATACCGGGAAGGGCCCGGGCAAGCATGGTTTTTCCTGCCCCCGGCACGCCTTTCATAAAAAGATTATGCCCGCCGGCGGCGCTAATCTCGAGCGCCCTTTTCCCGAGCTCCTGACCTGAAATTTCTGACAGATCAAACTCCGGATATATTTTTTCTTCCAGAGTATGAAAGGGGATGTTGGGATGAAATTTTATCGGCAAAGTTTTATTCAAATGACGGAAAAGTTCGAGGATCGAGGTGACCGGATAAATTTTAATGCCTTTGACAATCGCCGCTTCGCGGGCGTTCACAAACGGCAGGAAAACCGAGTCAAATTTTTTTTCTTTAGCAAGAAGAGTAAGAGGAAGTATTCCCTTGGTGTGGCGAAGCGTTCCATCCAGAGACAGCTCGCCGAAAAATAGAGAGTCATTCACGTCGCAGACTAATTGTTCTGACGCCATCAGAATCCCCAAAGCAATCGGCAAATCGTAGGATGGCCCTTCTTTGGGAAGATCAGCCGGGGCAAGATTGACCGTAATCCTGTGCGGAGGAAACTCTGCTCCAGAATTTTTGATGGCGGATCGCACTCTTTCCTTTGATTCCTCAATTGATTTTGAAGGAAGCCCGACTATAGTAAAAGAAGGCAGTGACTGGGAGGAAATATCCACCTCTACGGTCACAGGTAAACAATTTAATCCAATAGTAGCTCCAGACATCACTTTTGCCAGCATTAAGGAAAGTGTAGTATGAAGCCGGAAGATTAGTCAATGAATATAGCATCCCCATAAATTATGATAAACTTTATCAAAGTTAAGAAAGATCATAAATATGACAATAGAATTGTGATAAATTAACCTATATGTTTTTATTAAAAGATGATTGCTGGCAAATAAAAAAAACAGAAGGAAAAGGATATGGAGTTTTCGCCAAAAAAGAGATAAAAGCCGGCACCGTAATCGGTGACTACCTTGGAAAAGTAATAAATATCGCCGAGTATGATCTGGATAACGATAAAAAAGGGCTTTATTTAATGTACTTTACAGACACTGCTTCAATTTACCCAAATTTAAAAAAACCCGGCATCCACCTTCTGAACCATTCTTGCACACCAAACTGCTGGATTTATACCTACCGTGGCCACACTCTGTTTTTTGCGCTAAGAAAAATTGAGCCTTACGAAGAACTAACAATCTCCTACCTGCTTAGTCCAAAAGACGAAACCTGTAAACCCTGCATGCATACCTGCAGATGCAGCAGTAATTTTTGCACCGGCACGATGCACCTCTCAAAAGATAATTACGAAAGATGGCAAAAATTTCAAAATGAAGAAAAGAAGAAAACTAAAACGGTAAAATTTGTCTTTGGTAAAAATCTGCCAAAACTCGCCTCTTATCCAAAAAAAATCCCCTATAACCCAATCTATGCAATGATTTGTTCCTCCTAGAAGACGCTGAAATTCACAATGGACGCTGTGTTCAATTTTCTAATGAACTGTGGGTAAATCTTTTTCCGAAAAGCCTCCTCGGCACCACTCTGTATAATCAAACTTTTTCAGATCATGTAATATTATCCTTGACCTGTCCACCCAATTGAGAATAATCTGGTCGGCAGATGACTGCGCTTTATCCAGTAACGCATTTATTATCGCGATATCCCTTTCAAAATGTTTTGAGGCGCTGGTTCCTACCAGAGAGTAAAGACACTTCAAAATAGAGGCTCTCTGCGGACAATTTTGATCTGAGGCAAGGGTGAGCAAAAGATCGGCATTATCTATAATAGTTATCAGTTCATCCCACTCCGGTATGGACTTCTGTTTTGATTTTTGGTATGCCCATTTTGTTATAGAAAGAGAAGAAGTAATAGAAAAAGATTTTATCATTATATTTCCTTCTTATCAGCATAACAGGTATCCCCGGAGATAGCAATATATTATAGGATTTTTTTTGGAGAAGTGAATATTGAAAGGATAATAGCTATATCTTCCTTTAGGGATTAAATGGATTCCAAATTATTTTTTTGAAGAAAGTAATTTTTCATCTGACTAATTTGTCCAATCAGAATAGTATTCATTCCAAGAATAAGGACAAAAATTACAATAAGCGAGCTTCCTCCCAGAAAAATACCTCCCATCATCGCCACGATAGCCGCTCCTGCTGTTGTTACAATATTATCCATTCCAACTCCAATTAAAGCATCGCCAATTCTTCCTTTTGGGTGAACAGTATAGTTATGGATAACGAGTATTTCTCCTAAACAGCCTATAAGTCCTGCAAATGCTCCTGTAATAACAGGTGGGATGTGGGTGATGTGGCTAAGTGTTTCTATTGCATGAATCATGCTCTCTGCTGTAAGTAAAATAATAACTCCGGATAATAATAAATGGATGAGAATAATACCTGTAGATTTTTTCCTATAATATTGTTCTGCTTGCGCAATATCTTTGATCGCGCTTTCTTTCCTATGTGTCTTTCTGAAGAGATAAAGAATATAACCAGATAGAAGGAAAATAACAATACCGATTGGACGAATCAGCTGATATAGATCTTCTTTATATTGAAGTCCTTCTATTGGGACTTTTCCAAAAAGTACCATACTGATAGCTACCGCGGAGGTGAGTAAGGTTAATGCCATTAAAATTTGAATTGCTGTATCAAATTCAGATAGTTGCGGTTTAATTAAATGATTATTAAAGGGTATAACTCTACCTCCGGCAGGAATGCCTGGAAACATGGAAATAGAAGTATTGTCTCTATTAGCCTTATTCTGCCGATACATACACCAGGCGGCATGTGCAATATTATAAATATTTGAACCAAAGGTGGTTGAGGCGGCTATTATCGCGTAACTAATTGCCCGGAAATAATCGGTTGATCTGAGATTTACACTCACGATGGCTGCAACAATTCCCAAAATCAGATCGGGAAATGCAGTGCCAAGTGATTGTAATAGACCTCCTGCTAATTTTGTGCGTTCACTCAATACTTCTGTTGTTTCTTCAATAATTTTGGCTGATACCCGCAGTAAAAAAAATGCACCGATGAGGAAAATAACAATAAGGCTTCCAATCTGAATAACTATATTATCTTTATTTAAGAGTGGAGTTAAAACAAAACGAAGCAAACCGGCTGCGCTTAACAACAGTACAAAAAAATATAATTTATTAATTTTCATATATAATATGGCGATTCAATTCACTTAAGACATTTATCGATTTACCAGCATTTTGGTAATAAGCATACAACTCAAGCATTCTTTTACCCGGCAATGAGCAATCTCTGGAGCACATTTTGAGGGTACAGAACATTAAGCAAATTATTTATTCATGATAAAGTACAAAATTCTGGATGAGAGTGCTGTACATTAATGCATTTTCAGCCAATTCATATGAGGGTTGAGTTTTTAACCTTTCAATCTTCTCCAGAATCTGCAATATATATGGTTTGCTATTTTCGTTTTTATATTCTTTTTTTCGCTTTAATGCTTCCTCGAGGAATCTTTCTGCCATGTTAAACGATCCTTTATTAAATCCTAATGCGGCTCTTTTTAAATCCATTGCCAAAGAACTTAAAATAATTTTATTGTCCATAAATCTCCCTGAAGAAATATTTCATAAGGCGGGTAAATTCATCTCTGGTAGTCTCATTTTGTATTTCATTACTGGTGTTCTTTTGGTCCGGTCTGATATTTATAAATGAATTACAATCAATTGTTTTAGTTTCCAAATCAATACCACCGCCCCATAGATTTTCCTGCATTGAACCAACATCCAATAATATTCTTTCCGAATCATAATGTCTATCGCAACCGGCTGAACAAATTTTTTTCTCTACATCAATAACGGTTTTTATATATACAACAAAACATTCTTTTAATTTTTCAATTTCATCTCTGGTGAATGGTTCATTTTTTGTAATTATCATGCGTAAATTATATCACAGGAGGAATGGGAGAAATTATTTACCGGAATGAATTAGTTTATAAACTCAAACATAGAATATAATAGGTCAGTATGACATCTAAACATCACGTAATTATCGTCCCCGGATTAGGTAATGAAATTAACAAACATATTTGGGCCACAAATAGTTGGAAATCATACGGATTAATTCCTCATGTTTTCAACCCGAAATGGAAAATAGAAGAGCCTGAACTGCAACCCAAACTCGAAAGAGCAATTGATTTAATTGATAACCTTACCTCTTGTGGGGAATCAGTCTCTCTAATCGGAAATAGCGCCGGAAGTTCATTTGTTCTGAATTGCTTCGGCGAAAGGAAAGATAAAATTCATCGCGTCGTCGTCAATTGCGGGCGGGTAAGAACCGGAGATTGGCCTTGGTTCACCTTTCATCAGGCGACGGCATCCAGTCCTTCATTTAAAGAATCCGTTCTTAGATCAGAAAAGTTAATATCAAAATTGTCTCTGACGGAAAGGAAGAAAATTTTAACTCTGAGGCCGTTATTTGATGAGGTGGTGCCTCCTTTTACAGTTCCAATCGAGGGAGCAACAAATAAAATTACTCCTTCCATCGAACACGTAGTAAGTATTTCTTTAAATATGACACTATTTCGTGGCCGGATCATCAAATTTCTTCTCTGCTAAAAAAGTTTTTGGTGTTATTTAAGACGATAATAATTTTTTCCTTCAGCGGATAAAATCCCTCCTCGCTAAAATACTCAAAGGAGCATGGATGGTATTAAAATCCTATCAGAATTTTATTATATAGATTATAATTATATCTAATGAATTTAGATAAAAAAGTTGAAAGTGGGAATAAATATTTTGTTTTAATTAGTAAAATTACCCGTCCGATATTGATTATTTTTTTTGTTTTGTTTCTTGATTATATTTCCCCGAATTCGTTGCTTAAGTCAAGAATAGGTTCTTTAACGTTATTCATGATTTTTTTTGATTTAATTTCCGGAGTTATTATTTACTTTTTATTTTTATGGATTACGAGAAGTTCAAGTGATAAGAATTATAAAATATTGGTTAGGTATGCGGTTTTTATTTTATTTTGTATTGTACTTTTTCTTATACATGTGGTGATAAAGAATTTTTTCGGATTTGACTATACCATAAAACCCCCCATTCCATTTAATTAAGGAAGATTTAATTTTAATTAATCATCTACGAAGTAATATATTACCAAGATTGTTTTAAACAACTATCTTGATTTCTATAAATTAGCAACCTCTGAAGCTGTTTATGAAGTATAATATTATGATAAATTTTTATTGGTTACCATCGGAAAAACCATCATCAAAGAAGATGTTTAAAGCTTTTCAACCCGTCGGGTTGTTAGGTTTCTTCTGCCAGAAAACCTAAAGGAACATAGGTGGCGACAATTTCCGGTTTGTCCAACAAAAAGAATTCATTAATGACGATATTGCTCCTATCCGCCTGTAGTGTAAAATAAGTAATACTTTTGAAGTTTACTGCAAAAGTTTTATAACCATGAAATCCATTTTCAAAATTATTTCCTTCACCAAACACTTGTGGAAGTGGTATCTTTTTATGGGTTTATTTATCTTGGGCACTTCACTCCTTTCTCTGGTTGCTCCTATTTTGACAAAACATATTATTGATATCATTGTCAGACAAATTACGGGAGAAAAGGCGGCCGTCAGTGAATTATTTTGGCTGTTAATTTTAATAATCTCGACCGATGTCTTTATCAGTTTCTTCACTTCTTTTAGCCAATGGGTCGGTGACGTCCTGACAGTGCGACTTCACACTTTTCTCTCACAGAAGTTTTACCAGCATATTTTGGACCTTCATATCGGTTATTTTGATAAAGAAGTCACGGGAAACCTTGTAAATAAAATGTACCGGGGGATAACCAGCATCACCGAGTTTGTCAAAAGCATGTTAGAGAACTTTTTACCTTTTTTTCTGACTGCTTTTGTAACTATTATATTAATTGCGTATTATTCTCCGGTAATAAGTCTCCTTCTAACCATTCTTTTCCCGGCTTATATTCTCATCTCTCATAAATCATCTTTAGCCTGGGAAAAATATGAAGCTCAAAAAAATTACTACAACGACATTTCCCAGGGACGGGTTTTTGAAAGTCTGGTTGGAATCAGAGTAGTGAAGGCATTCGCGGCTCAAGTGAATGAATTAGTAAGTTTTCTTTCCAAACGGAAAAAAATTGAAGAACTGACGGTTAAGCAAACCAAAGAATGGCATTTTTATGATTTTGTGCGCAGGTTTTGTTTGAATTTAATCCTTTTTGCTATCTTTACTTACATCGTGATCCAAACTTTTTACGGTAAATTCACGATCGGCGAGATGACTCTGCTTCTTCAGCTTGTAAATCAGGCGCGTTTCCCTCTTTTTGCTATGTCTTTTATCCTCGGTCAAATTCAACAGGCAAGCGCAGGATCGGCAGATTATTTTAATATTCTCTCTGTCCAAAATAACATTCAGGATTCCCCCACAGCCAAAATATTAAAAATACCTGATGTCTTAAACAAGGCACAACCTTTAATAGAATTTAAGAACGTTTCTTTTAATTATGAAAATAGGAATAAAGTAATCCAGAACATCTCTTTCAAGGTAGCCATGAATGAAAAGCTGGCATTGGTTGGAGAAAGCGGGCAGGGAAAATCGACTATGGTCAATTTACTGCTTCGGTATTACGAACCTCAAGCGGGAACTATTTTAATTAACGGAGAAAATATCTCGTCGGTCACGCAGGAGTCCCTGCATAGTAAAATCGCCGTCGTTTTTCAGGAATCACTGCTTTTTTCCGGAACTGTCAGGGAAAATATCCGCTACGGCAGACCAGGGGCAACAAATGAAGAAATAATTGCGGCGTCTCTTGCTGCCAACGCCCATGAATTTATTGATAATTTACCTGATAAATATGAGACACTTATTGGAGAACGAGGTCTCCTCTTATCCGGTGGACAAAAACAAAGACTGGCAATCGCCAGGGCCTTTCTGAAAGATGCGCCGATAATTGTTCTTGATGAAGCAACCTCATCTCTTGACAGTAAATCAGAAATCCTCGTCCAAAAGGGTTTGACTAGACTATTAAAAAACAGAACATCAATAATTATCGCCCACAGACTTTCCACTATCGCCGGAGCAGATCATATTTTGGTTTTACACAGCGGAGTTATTGCTGAATATGGAACTTCAACTGAACTTCTATCTAAAAACGGATTGTATGCAGAGCTTGTCAAACTTCAGCAAAGTCTTTTGAAAATGCCAAGTACTGAGAAGAAGAAAAGCAAACTCCAGGAATTTGAGATTATTGGTTGAGAGTATTTAAATTTATTTACGACTTCTTTTTTCCCAGCGCCGGAATTGATTTTTTTATTTTATCCAGAATATCCGAAATCCAGACAAACTGTTTTTTCTGGAAAAATTTGATATAAAGAATCGGCAGAAGACCAACACTGTTGATGAATAATATTGCGACAAACCAATATTTCTGACTGTTTCTCGCAGCTTTCCAAAGACCTATCCCTTTCCAAACAATGTCCCAGATTGCAATCAGAACGAACCAATACCAATTATTGTCAGTAAACTGCATAATTAACTTCTATTATATAGAGGTTTAACAATAAAAGTAAGTAGAAGAAGTAAAATCATAATCAACACGATCACCCCTCCTGCTGATAAATTCAAGTAAAAAGAAGAAATAATTCCCGCCAGGACTGAAAAAACGGATAGTGCTTCGGCAATCATAATTGTGGTATTAAAACTTTTTCTGAACTGCATAGCAGTAATGACCGGTATTACAAGTAGAGCTGAAATAAGCAAAACTCCGACGATTGGAATTGCCAGAGAAACCGTCACTGCTGATAAAGAAATAAGAATAAAATTTATGGCTCCTGTTGGAATTCCGCTAACCTTTGCCGCCTCCTCATCAAATGCCACATACTTCAGTTCTTTGGAAAATCCGATGACAAAAAAAATCACCAAGGCCCCAAGTATGGATATGACGTAGACGTCGGATTGTTTGACTGTCACAATGCTTCCGAATAAATAGTTAAAGAGGTCGGAATTTAAACCGTGTGCAAAATTTAAAAGTATTATAGCTAGTGCCAGGCTTCCTGATAGAAAAATTGCCAGAGCCGATTCACTGTAAATTTTTTTGGAAATACGCATTTTCTCAATAATTATGGAAGATAACAGGGTTGCGGCGAGAGCCGAAAAAAGAAGATTCAGTTTTAAAAGCATACCCAGAGCTATTCCGGCAAGAGAAATATGTGAGAGTGTATCTGCAATCAATGAATATCTTTTCAAAACCAGATAAATTCCGATTAACGGCGCTATAATGGCGATGATTACTCCCGCTTCCAGTCCCCGAATAATAAAACCGTATTGAAATATTTCAAACATTTTTTTTATATTCTTTAATGGTCGTGTAAAAGGAATCTGACGCCTTTACCGTATAGTTTTGTTAAAAAATCTTTTTTGATAAAATCTTTCGGAGGACCGTGATAGAAAAGCGTTTCGTTGATGCAGGCGAATTCTGTGGCTTCATGCGCTATGACATCTATCTCATGTGAAATCATGATCAACGTGATATGCAGTTTTTTATTCAAATCCTGTAGGAGCGTGTAAAATTTTTCCTGCGCCTTGATATCAATTCCGGCTGTTGGTTCATCAAGAATCAATAAACTCGGTTCTGTCACCAGAGCTTTCGCGATAAATATTCTCTGCTGCTGTCCTCCTGAAAGATCACCAATCAGATGATTTCCATATTCTTCCATTTCTACCAACCTTAAAGCATGAATTACTTTTTTATGATCTTCGTCGCCTAAAAAACGCAACAGACCTTTTTTGGCAAACAAACCCATGGAAACAACTTCACTTACCGTAACAGGAAAGTTAGCATCAAAATTTATTGCTTTTTGCGGTATGTAGCCGATTTTTTGCCAATCTTTAAAATTCCGGATGTCTTCCCCGAACATTTCAACGGTTCCTTCGGAGGCCTTGAGAAGTCCTAAAATAATTTTCACCAGAGTTGTTTTACCCCCGCCGTTTGGACCGATGATTCCCAAATAATCTCCCCGATGCACATTGAAACTGATATCTTTTAATACTTTTTGCTTGCCAAAAGAGTAGGAAATATTTT
>CAYIFB010000005.1:0-68334 GCA_964362665.1 uncultured Gammaproteobacteria bacterium
ATCTGGGGTCATCTTCAATTGATCTACAAGCCAAATCAGATTTACTCCTAAGCGTACGTTTCGAGCGTCTTTTTTGTCCCCGGCAAATCTTTCCATTTTATTTAACAAAAAACTTTTTACTACACTTTTTTTAATATAGCTTGGTGGACCGTGGGAGAATCGAACTCCCGTTTCCGCAATGCGAATGCGGTGCATTACCACTGTGCTAACGGCCCATCCAAATAAATCCAAGTCATTTTAACATAAAAATTAGATTTCATGCATATAAAGACATACAAAAACTACAACTGTAATTTTCTCTCTCATGTTATACTAATTCCAATTTTATGCAGACAAATATTTTCATTAAACTGGCGGTTTTCAGTCTCGATGAGGAAGGATTGAAAATCTTTTTGTCAAACGGGAATATGCCGGAAATTGGTTTAGAAAAAAGCAAAGGACTCGACTCGGGTGCGAAGCTGCTTTTGAAAAATATGACAGGCATTGATAATGGTTTGTATTATCAGGAACAGCTTTATACTTTTTTTGATAAAGCAAAAGACCAGAGAATAATTGATATAGTATATTTTATATTGATACCAATTTATATGGTAAAGAAGTATTTGAAGCAAAATTGGTATCCAGTAGACGGAAAACTTCCCATTTCAAAATATAATCAAAATATCGTCAACTACAGTTTACAGAGACTCCGCTGGAAAGTTGATTACACCAACGTGGTATATAGTCTGTTACCCGAAGAATTTTCTTTTTTCAAACTGCAAAACACCTATGAAGCAATACTTGGGAGATCACTTGATAAAAGAAACTTCCGTAAAAAAATCATGAGTCTGAATTTACTTAAATCGACAGGAATAAAGAAACAATCAGGCAAAGCAAGGCCAGCATACCTCTACCGCTTTAAGGATAGGGAATTGAAGTATGTCAAGATCATCTAATTTCTCTCCTTGATAAATTTTCCCGGCTCAAGTAATATTAAAAGATATTATTTAGTGTAAAAAATACACTAAGGGCTCGTTCCTAAATAATCCTGACGAATATTTAGGATTACGGCCCTTTGTGGCGCATCCAAAACGTCAACTTTAATTTGGAGTGCGCCCTAAGTTACCATAAAACTACATGAAGTATTTGAATACCGAGATTATTGATAAGATAAGAAAAGGGTATTTTAGCGCGGTTTATTTTAAACGAACACAGGAAATTCTTATTAGAGAAAAAAATTTCAAATCTGCAACAATGCAGGTATTTCAAAAACATGAAGGAAGTACACTTTGCGGAGTAGAAGAGGTTGTAGATTTATTAAAACACGCCACAGGTTATATTGAAGGTAAATCCTGGATTGATAAAGCTTCAGAACTGCAAATAAATTCATTGCAGGATGGGGATCAGTTGGCCTCTTATGAACCGGTGATGCGTATAATCGGACCCTACGCTTATTTTGCCCATCTGGAGTCAGTTTATCTTGGTATTCTGGCCCGTAGAACTTCGGTTGCAACTCATACTAGGGAGGTTGTGGATGCGGCAGGAGAAAAGAGCGTGATCTTTTTTGCCGACCGCTTTGATTATTTTCTGAATCAAACGGGTGACGGATATGCGGCGAAGGTCGGCGGCGCCAGCGCAATCTGTACTCCGGCCATGTCTGACGGATTTGGTCAGGAGCCGGTCGGGACTATACCTCATTCTTTAATCGCCATCTGTGACGGAAGTACCGTTGAGGCGGCAAAAGTTTTCGCTATGCATTATCCCGATGTCAAACTTATCGTATTGGTTGATTTCGACAACGATTGCGTAAACACTGCTTTGGAGGTGTCAAAAGCTCTAAAAGATAAATTATGGGGAGTGAGAATTGATACGGCAGAGAATCTGATCGATAAGAATTTAACAATGCAACAATTTAACAATGTAACAATGAAAGGAAAATATTACGGAGTGAATCCGACGTTGGTTAAACTGGTCAGGAAAGCTTTGGATCAGGAAGGATTTTCCGAGGTGAAGATAGTTGTTTCCGGAGGATTTAATAAAGATAAAGTGAAGCTGTTTGAAAGTGAAAAAACACCGGTTGATGTTTACGGCGTTGGATCGGCTCTGGTGCATGGAGAGAACGATTTTACCGCGGATATAGTGAAAGTGGGGGAGAAGCAAATTGCTAAGGCAGGAAGAGAATCCAGACAAAATAGCAGATTAAAATTAGTTAATTTTTAAAGGAGGGATTTTTTAAAATATGGAATATTCAGCCTTTGAGAAAGTGCCAGTTAAAGACCGTAATTTTTCTTACTCGGATCAGTTTGCTTTTTGGTTTGGGGCCGCCAGCCTTCCAGCGGCATGGTATTACGGGGCTTTGATGGCCGGATGGCAGGGGATCGGTGGAGCCTTAATTCTTATTTTTATCGTCAATACATTATCTCTTTTGCCTTGGGCATACCTTGGTGAAATTGCGTCCAAATCCGGAGCTTCATCGATGGCGATAGTTCGCCCTGCCTTTGGCATAAAGGGGTCGATCGTTCCCTCCATATTTTATCTGGTGATGGGTATAGGTTGGGCTGTTGTCAATGTTTTCCTGGGAGCGATAGCCTTGTCTTTCATCTTCAAACTTTGGCTGGGATGGCCGTCTTATCTTGATGCAAATAATTTATTTTACATGGTGGGTTATATTTTCATAGTTTGTTTACTCCAGGGGTATTTTGCCGTCTCCGGGCACCAGATACTCAAAAAACTGCAATGGATCGCCACCATTTTTTTTATCCTGCTTGGTTTGTACCAGACTTATATAGTTTTCAGCCATTGGGGAGTAAATTCGCTTTTATCCTGGAGGCCAGACAAAATATTAACTGCAGCAGTTGGACCATTTAATTACAAAATTACTTTCGCACTACTGGTTGATTTACTGATTGCCTACAACTGGACGTGGGAATTTATAGGTGATTTTTCGCGCTTTGCCAAAGACAAGAAAGCCGGTACCTGGGGGCCTTTTTGGGGAGCAAACATCGCCCAGTACTGGTGGTTTTTAGTAGGGGCTTTGGCTGTGGTTTATCTGTCGGTGACGACAGGCCAGTATTCTCCCTTACTGGCTGATCCTAGCTCCACCACTGTTTCTTTGGGTTTAGGGTGGCTGGCGGCGATCATAGTACTTCTGGCAACCGTTACTACCAATGCTGCCAACATCTACGCGTCGGCACTGGGCTTTTCCAATATTCTGATTGAGAAAAAAATTTCTTTTAACTCTCTTCTCAAGTTTTCAGCCTGGCTGGTGGTGCCTTTATCGTTAATACCACTTCTTTCCGCGAGTTTTGTAGGTTTTTATATCTTTTTTCTGGATTTTATAGGGGCAATTGTCGTGCCTCTCTGGACTATAACACTGGTTGATTATTTCCTCATTCATAAAAGAAATTACACCGATGATATGTTTGAAAAGAATAAAGGCAGATATTGGTACCAAAACGGCTGGAACTTGCCGGCGGTAATTTCACTGATTGCAGGGACCATCATTTACTGGTTATTTGCTTACGTCTTTATTAACATCCGCCAATCAGTAACTGCCACAATTCCGACAATCATCATTGTGACAATTATTTATCTTAAATTAAAATATGCCTCTAAAGTATAACTTACAATTTCTTGATTGGCTGGCGGAGTGGAAGAATAGCTTGCCGAGTATTGTCTTGTCCAAACTTCTGATTAATCCTGATCGGACAGCGCTGGTATCGATAGACATGGTCAACGGTTTTTGCCATCAGGGAAGTCTGGCAAGTGAAAAGGTAAAATCCATCATTCCGGAAGCGGTAACTCTTATGAAAAAGCTAAACGACTCCGGCGTAACTAAATTTCTTCTGTTTCAGGATACCCATGATGCCAAAGCAGAGGAATTTCAAGCTTATCCGCCTCATTGTGTTAAAGGTAGTCTGGAATCCCAAACCATCCCTGAGTTTCTCAATCTTCCTTTTGCTGACAAGTTTGAGGTGTTTGAAAAAAATTCAATCAGCGCTTTCCAAAATACCCATTTTTCAGATTGGCTGGCCAAAAACAAACAAATTAATACCTTTATAATGGTCGGCAACTGCACTGATATTTGCATTTATCAGGCTGTCTTAGAATTAAAAACAGAGGCTAATAGTCGAAATATAACGCGCAGTATAATAGTTCCGGAGAATTGTGTAGCTACTTTTGAGACGTCTCTTGAAACCTCCAGGAAAATTGGCGCCATGCCGCATGACAGTACATTGCTGCATGATATCTTTTTATATTCCATGAAGCTCAATGGAGCAGAAGTTGTTAAAAGCGCTTCCTAAGACATTTTCAAGCCTCAAAACTTGTGTTTTATAAGTTGGTGTGATACTATTCTCCACAGGTAACAAGTAAGTTCCACGGTATCCTCAAGGCTATAAACTCCTTAGGCATCCTGGAATCAATTGGACCAATGAACATGAGAGGAGGTGAAACTAGGATGCAAGCATCAAATTTTAGCGATCAGACATTAGTATGTCGTGATTGCGGAAATCAATTTACATGGACCGCAGGTGAACAAGAATTCTATAAGCAAAAAGGCTTTGATAATTCTCCCACCCGTTGTCCGGATTGTAGAACAAAAAGAAAAGCCGAGAGGATGTCTCAAAGAACCATGTCAAAAATAGTTTGTAGCAAATGTGGCAAGGAAGATGAAGTGCCTTTTGTACCCCGCAAGGGAACAGGAGTACTTTGTCGAGCTTGTTTTGCTGAACAGAGACAGAACCGAGTTTAAGATTTGTAATTAATTTTATAAACTTTAAGGGCGTACTCCAAAATAACGTTGACATTTTGGATACGCCACATAGGGCCGTAATCCTAAATAATCGTAAGGATTATTTAGGAACGAGCCCTAAGAAGTCCCGCAGTTGGCGGGACTTCTTTTATTTTAACCACTTTAAAAACTTTATAGATTTAATTTTCTTTCTGAAGACTACTAGAAGTACCAGTCCGGCTATCTCTAACCATAAAAGAATTACTTTGAGTGTATTCGGCTGATAAGTGAACTCTACTTCATGAACTCCAGGACCAGCCTGCAGGGCCAGATAGAAAGGAAATACGGCAAAGGTCGGCACTTTTTGTCCGTCAAGCGTCGCTTTCCAGTTGGGATGATAATTCATTTTTAAAAGGATAGTACACTGTTTGCAATTTTGAGGAACTTCTACAGTCGCTTTATAAGACTGTTTCACGACGCTTTCTTTGAGGATTTTTCCGGAGACTGTTGCCTCCGGAAAAGTAAAAGGAAAATCGGCAAAGATATTGTTTTTTTTACCGTTTTCCGTGTAAGTTACTTCGTCCTGCATGGAGAGGGTTCTTTTCATGCCATCCGGAACTTGGGGATTTTTTTCAAGACTAATAAACGGGTATGACTTCCAAACCCGGGGATAGGATTTTTGCCAGAGATGGACGATATTGAGAAAGTTTGTTTTGTCAGATTTAACAAACATATCACTCGTAACCACGTCAAACCAGCCGCTTGTTGGTACTTCATAAACTTTGAAAGGGCCGAAAGTCTTGGTGAGTTTTGCCTGCGGGGTAAATCCTTCGTCTTTGGTGGCAACGATAAAGTGAATGTTAAAAAGATCATAGTCAGCCTCAACCCTTTCGTCGAAATTCTGTTCGGTTTCAGATAAAGGCGACCAGGTTTCCGGCAGAAATTGGCTCATATCAAAGCCGTTAACCCCAAGAAGCATATACATTTCCGTGGAGCCCAGCCTCATTTGTTTTCCCCAATTGCCGGGGCGACCTGCATAAATTCGGGCGTTAGGTTGGGATTTCAGGTAATTAATTAGATCCAGAAAATTATGATAATCATATTGATAAGCAATATTCGCTTCACCGATCCAGCGGTTGTTAAAGCTGGCATAATCTATTGTTTGTTTGACAAGGGTTACGCAGATCACTGAAACGAAAGTTAATACAAGGATATAATATATAATATTTTGATATAGAGATTTAGTTTTATCATCAAGAGACAATACTCTGGTAATTTCTTCTCCCTGACCTCTTATATATTTTTGTAATAAAAATTTTAATAAATTAATTATCCGCTCAAATGCCCATTCAATCATTTTTCTGAAAGAGCCAAAAATAGAGGAGTAGGCTACAGGCAGGAGAAACAGAGAGGTGATCTGAATACCTACAATAAATCTATGCAGGTGAAATTCAGACAATCCCGGAATAAGATTTATAAGTCCTCCCCAAGTCGTTCTGCCGAAGTACATAATAACCCACAGTAAAAACATCAAGGCAAAGATAAACAGTTTTTGGTCAAGAAGAATGGTGAAAAAACCAATACCGACAAGGTAGGTTGTTACTGCAGGTCTTTTCCAGTCAAAAATTTCACCCTGAAAAAATTGCCGCACCACTTCATACCAGCCGTATGAATCAAATTTCCAGATCGGATCCCAAAAAGATATCATGTGGTAATTGGTATATAAGAGAACTGGAACAATCCAGTATGACAGGATGAAGACAATGACAAGGTAAATTAAAACAAGTCTTTTCAGCCTTAAAAGAATAAGTTTCGGATTCAGATCCAAAAAGATAAAGATCCCACCGGAAATCAGAGAAATCATGCCAATCCCAAGGTGTCCGCTGATTGTTAAAACCAGAAAAAGAATCGCCAGGAAAATAGGTAGCGGTTTGCTGTAATTTTTTAAAGATAAATATAGGAAAGATAAGCCAAGAGGCATGAAAAATATGGCATAAAGCTGGGAAGTTAGGCCATAACCCCGCCAGAGGAAACTGGGAGGATCAATGCCGTAATATCCGTCAGTTGAGAAGTTAGCGGCCGTGAATGCCGTGAGGGCGCAGGTGAAAGGGGAGAAACCAAGTATCCGCAGGGAGAGAAAAATCGGCAGTGGAAAGAGGATCAGGAGTAGGAATTTGGTCAGATTGTAATACTGGTAAAGCGTGAAATTGCTTTGAAAAAGGCTTGTAACAGGTTGGATTATAAGATGGTATGAAGACACAAGAACAATTTGCGGCAGATGTGTGTAGTAAAAGGGCAGAGAATACCCTTCTGCCCAGGCAGTAACCAGATGATCCATCAAGTTGGGAAGGCAGTTTAAAGACAGCGGGCATCCGTAATTTTCCCAAACCCAGTTAGTACGATAGACCAGAGAATACTGGAAGATATTATCGTTGGGGTCTGCCAGAATTTTCGTCTCCGGAAAATACAGCCAAAAGTTAAACCCGATGGTAAATATCAGTATCAGATAACCCAATACAGACGTAATTTTTTTCATATTCACGGATAAAGTATAGGACTGAGCCAGTCGGCATGGTCGTTATTGTTTCCGTCACCTCCGTCATCCACAATGAGCGCCAAATTTTTAACTCCGCTGACATCAACTTCAGCGTGTTTGGGAAAATCAAATCTGCCCATTTTACCACTATCAAAAAGCTTTTTGCCGTCACCCAAAATTTGAAAAACCACTGTAGCCTGAGTGCCTGCCTCGTTATCAATGCCCATATCTGTAGAAAATCTTTTGAACTTTTTATTAATATCAAAGACCAGATTTGATTTGGCATGGGCCCCAAAACCCTTTCGATAATAAAAGTAATTATTAGAGAGTCTATTCCAGGATTTCCAGCCGGAGAAGGAATTAACGCTTTTATTTACCTGAAGAATACTAAAATCCTGAGAGGCTATAATAGGCTTAAAGGATGTTAAAGAAACTTTTTGACGGAGCAGGAGGGATGAATTAGTGAGAGTTAGGCCAATGGCAGTAAGTATAAAAGGGACTGTCAGAATAAATGGGGAAATCTGTGAGAAGACAAAAGGCAATAAAGCAAAAAAAAGCAGGATATGAAGATAAGCACTGGCTATTGTAAGTTGCGGTGTAGTGATTTTTGAGAGAAGTCCCCAGCCATTTTGAGGATAATTATAAATCAAACCAAAATGAATATTAAAAAAGATTAGAATGCTGGCCAAAATATATAAAATCCAGAAATAGTTGGCGCTTCTGAATAAATTTTTCAGATAGCTTTTTAAATTAATGAACCGTATCATGAATTTACCGTATTCCAGATTCAAAAAAGGATATAAAAACAACATCAGGACGACCACAGGATAACTGTATCTTTCGTGGCTTTCAGTGGTAAAAAGGAAAAAAGCCAAGATGCCGATAATGAGAGACAGGAAAAAATTCCGGGCGTTAGTTTTTAAATACAACAAAAGACAGCTCAAGAAGTAAAAAGAGGAAAAGATGATTAGGCCAACTGTTTTAGCATTAGTCATTCCTAAAACCGTAATTTTATCGATGACATTAAGTCCCTTCGCATTGGAGACAATCCACCAGAGATTATGGGCATTAAGAGAGAGCCAGGGAAAATAATCGCTGTTTAAGGTCATCAAAAATAGGACCTGATTCAAATCGCCTGCTAAAACAAAAGGAAGACAGATCACGACAAAAGTTATTGCTGAAACAAACATAGATTTTATTAGAGTTTTTGAGCCAAAACTGCGATAAATGAAGATAAAGTAGATCGGCAGATAAATAATATTCTGGAGTTTCATGAGTGTGCCCGTAATAAAAATGAAGGTTGCCAGGTATGGTTTTCTATAAAAAAGAAGAATGATGGCAAGAAGTGAAAACATAATCCCGAAAGATTCTACCTGTCCCCATAACGCCGAGTCGATGATCACAACCGGGTTAAGGTAAAAAACGGCCGAGAGAATCAAGGGTAAATTAGGAGATAAGGGAAGAGTAACCCCAAGTTTTTTCAGGCGTTCTTTTTGCGAGAAAAAAAAATAAATTAACCAGGCAATAAAAACATCGGCGGCAATTGCGATGGATTTGGAGACGAATAAAAAAGCAAAATTATTTTCACGCCAGAAAGAGTTGAAGTCATGCGGATTTCCAAAAAATGAATATAGTTTACCCATAATCCACAATACATAAATAAATCCCGGCGGATAATTGATGTTTGTATTATGGGAAGTCCAAACGATTCCATGGTCGATGGCCGCCAGTCCCCAGGATTTCCAGAACGAAACATCAGCCAGAAAACCTGTGTTGCCGATAAGAAGAAGTCTAATAACAAGTCCAACTACGATCAGAATGGGAAAGGCAGACATAAGTCTGGGGTCATTTTAACAAAAAAGTTTACTATTTGTAATATACCTTTTTAATTAATGAGGACAATATGGCGCTTATTGGATGCTTATATTTTACTGACTACTTTTCTCCGGTTTCTCTTGTTTTCCTCTTTGCGGAGAAGTGAGCTGGCATGAATTGCGTCAAGATGGTCATTTCTAACTTTCATTTCTTTATCTATTAGCTTTTGACAAGCAGGATCAGGACAAATATTAGTTGTATAGGTCAGGAGAGACTTGCCAACTAGTTCTTTCCAGCTTTTGGCAACAATTCGCTCCTTACCGCAACGGATACAGGGATTTGACTGTGACATAGTCTATTTATCCTCCCTAAATGTTAAGTTTAATATCGTCTAGCGCCACCGCGACTTGATCCACCACCGAATCCGCCTCTTCGTCCTGCTCCACTGCCCCGGCCATCAGTATAGGTGGGTTTTGGAAGGGCTTCTTTGACGATGATTTTTCGGCCTTCGAGTTCATGGCCGTTTAACTTTTCAATAGCGTTTTTGGCATCTTCTTCGGTAGCCATTTCAACAAAGGCAAACCCTCGGCTGGAGCCTGAAAATTTATCCTTGATAATATTTACAGATTGGACTTGTCCGACCCCTGCAAAAAGCTGTCCAAGAGCATCATCTCCAACGGTGAAAGGAAGGCTTCCGACAAATAGATTTTTTACCATTATTAACTCCTTGAGATGCTTATATTCTAATAAAAAGCAATTTTATTAAACAAATTAACCTGCTTAAATGAGAAGTTGACTTAAAAAGCGGAAAAGATGGGTGTCTAAATCTGATTTAAACAGATTAATTTATTCAAATCTGTCTAAAAGAATAGTATCACGTAACCCTTAAATTAGCAAGGTCTTCTACGATGTTATTTATTGGGAGTCCAATCGACACTGTCAACAATTCTGTCAAAAATAGAGGGATCCAGATTTCCATTGGCCAAATGGATGATGAGATTGTTATTGCCAGGAATCTCGAAAAAAACATCGACATTGGGGGTTTGGTCGACATTATTGATATAAACTGCCCGATAACCTTTGAGGTTATTTATATTTTGAAAGGCGTCAATCTTATCAACTCCTTTCAAGCCGGAAAAGTACTTGTACCAGTTTTTCACATAATCAATAACCGGTTTTCCGGTAAGCAGGGGATCACGGTCGGATATTTTTTCAATATTGAGGATTATATTTACTTTGGGATCGACATTTTCGAAACTGAAAGCGACGCTGTCTAATTTATCCTTGGGAAAAACCACCAGTTTGAGAGATTCGGGATAGTTAAAAGAATACGGATAAATTATCCCTCGAAATTTAATCCATTTGTCATTCTCGGATGCAGTAAATAATTTTCGGGGTTTGAGAGTGAGTGTTGGTAAAATTGGTTTTACGGTCGAAGACGGACCAAGATAGGTGACTCCGCCGGGCAAAATAATGCTACTCGACTGGAGAAGGGAATACCGGTAAGTGATGTAAAGCGCTCCGATAGTAAGACATATGGTAAAGATGAAAAAAATTAACTTCTGCTGGTTTACCTTTTTAACTAACATATGTTTATTCTGTGATAGAATTGTATCACCAATCAGTTGATCATAAAACAGCCTGCATGAAAAATAATCCTAAAAAAACAAAGTTAATCTTGATTTTTTTAAGCATTCTATTTGTCTTCTTTTCCTTTTCACCCAGCCTCTACGAAATCGAACAAAAATCTTTGCTACCTCCCGAAAGATCTTTTGAGCTGGTGCACAATTACATGTTTGATTATAACTTTTATCTGTCGAGAATCAGAGAAGGGTATGAAAACAGATGGCTCGTAACGGAGAAGTACTATAATCAACCGCATAACGGATCTTTAATCCAGGTCTTATATCTGTATCTGGGCAGATTTGGCAATCTCTTGAAAGTTGATCCTTCTACGGTTTATCACGCCGCCAGAATTATCTTCGGTTTGGCTTTTTTACTCCTTACTGCCTTTTATTGTTATAGATTATTCCCGTCAAAATGGTCTATTTTAAGTTTTATCTTTACGGTTTCTGCCGGAAGCTGGCCTGTTCTTGTCCGGGCAGGCAATTTCTGGCGGTTTGCGACATACATGGGTTGGTGGTCGGTAATTGATAGTCTGCAGAGGATTACCTTCATCCCGCATATTTTATACGGTCAGCTGATTCTTCTTTGTTTAATTATGAGAATTACCCGGATTGAAGGTGGACGAAATATTCTTAATTTATTACTTTGGGGGCTGATTGGATTTTCAGCCGGTATAGTTTTTCCTCCGGCGCTCCTTATTTTGTTTACTTTTTTTGTGGTGTACAACCTATTGGAATTTTTTTCATCCAATTTCAGTTCGTCTCCTGCCAAAAAATGGCTAAAAGTGGAAATATTGCCTAAGCTCATTATTCTTTTTCTGTCTAGCTTATCTTTAGCGGTGATGAGCTGGCAATTAAGAGAATATCCCTGGAAAGCGCTGGCAGAATTTGACATCAACCACAGATTTATCATGCCCTATTTAGAATATATTTTAGCCTACGGCCCATTCCTGATATTTGCCCTGTTCGGACTGATTCAGGCAATCAGAAAAGTCGAGAGAAAGCTGTTTGGGGTTGTTGCCTGGATTATGGCCTTAATCATCCTTTTTGCCGTCTTTGAGTTTATTCCTCAGCAGTCCGCTCTTCGCTTCACCGAAGGGGCAATTCATATACCGATTGGTATTCTGGCCGGATATTTCGTCATGGAAGTTTGGAAGTATTCCGGAAAACTTATTGGCAATAGGAGAGTGATTACCCGTGCTGTAATTATAAGCGTTGTCGGATTGTCGATATTAATGGAACTTGGGGTAATGACTTCGATGAGTTTATGGCTGAAAGACCAAGCAGATTCTAAAAGATCGGGAACATTCAGAGTGCCGACAGGCGCCCAGCTTATTTATCCCCTCAAAGATTTTATGGACGCGATTTTCTATCTGAAATCAAATTCAGAGATTCGTGATGTAGTATTGGCAGGTGAGACTGCAGGAAATTATATCCCAGCCTACTCAGGAAATTTTGTATATGTCGGCCATGCCAATACACCTCATGAAGCAGAAAAAGCGCAAAAGGTCGAACAATTTTATGCGGGAAAAATGGAATTAAAAGATTCCCTGCAGTTTTTGAGGCGAGAAAATATCGCCTTTGTTTATTATGGTCCGCAGGAGAAAGATATGGGCAACCTTAACGGATTAAATATAAAATATCCGTTCCTTATAGCAGTCTATAAAAATCCTCAGGTGATTATCTACAGGCTTAATTTAGGGCTTTAAAATATAGAGAGTGACATCGTTCTGATCATAGATTGGTTGAAGAAGATTCGGATATAGATAAGAATTGTATATAGGCTTTTCTTCCGGGCCTTGGAAAATAAGAGTAACTTTATTGTTCTTAATAAGATTTTTAACCTCTTCCATCGGCATTTTTCCAGTAAAGAATTTTTCGGTAAGTTTTCTTTTATCTTCCATATTATATGTATAGCCGTCATGGCCTATAAAACTGGTAGTGTGGGTGAAGGCGGGCAGGTAGTTGCCGGTATAAAAGGTAGATAGAGTAATAGTTTTTGACGGAAAGTTATTATTGATAAAGTCAAAGACATTATTCAGTCTGTTATCCAGATAAACATTGCCGAATATTGGCCAGTATTCCTGAATTTGGGATTTTATACTCCAAGCAAGAGTTGGATAGGTAAAAATAATAAAAATAACACACACACAAATCCTGACTATAGGAAAGTTAAAATTAATTTTTTTACTGCCGGCTGATTTAATAATGGTGGGTATGATCTTAGATGAAGAGATTAAATTCTCAAGAAAAATTATGCCATAACTTCCCAATATGGCTAAAGTTAGATATGGAATACCCTGAATCAACCGGACATTGGAGATGCCCATTTGACGGGCAAAGGGAATCAAAAGCAGGGGAAAAATAAACCAGGAAACAAGAAACGTGTCTCTAAACTTATTATTACGAAGGAGCTTCACAATTCCCAACAGAGCTAGAGGCAGCAGCATACCGAAGGCAAAGGGGAGTTCTTGTATGAGCGGAAATTGCTGTCCCTTTTCCCAGTTAAAGGGTTTGCTCCAAATTACGGAACTGTTGCCCTGTGAGGCGATGACATAAACCAAGATGATATTTATCACCCAAAAAAGCATGAGATATAAAAACATTTGATAATTATTTTTAAAGAAGTCGCCCTTGATCTTTTTATAGTTTTGCAGAAAAAAAACTATTCCGGACGCTGGCAGGGTAATAAGTAATATCAGCATGCTGGGCGGATGTACCAGCGTCAGTGGTATAGAGAGAAGCATAGCTAAAAATACCAGATACGGTTTCTGGTTTTTTATAAAATTCAGAAGAAGCAGAATTATCATGATTAAAAGTATCCCGGCCAACATATGGTGGGGAAGGTAAGCTGCTCTTCTTATGGGATCAACCGCCGTCCACCAGTACATGTATGGCGTTGTGATGAATTTAGCCCCGTCCGGTATTTTGTGCATTAAAGGCGCAGCAAAAAGAAAAAAGAAATAAGTAAGTTTAGGATATGGGGCTTTAATAAAATATAAAAAATAAAAAATTAAAGATAAAAATATTATGCTTAATAAGATTCTTAATACTTGATAAGTGACAGCGAAAGAAAGATGCAACAGACTGCTCAATTTTCCCAGCCAGACGAAATAAGCAAAGATGACGGTTGGAGGATGAAATTCCGAGGTGTAGGGATTACTTGTTAGCCAAGCGCCCTGAGCTCCTTCATTCATCAGCGACTGGTAGAAATAGAAATCCTGGACGTTGTTATGGATAAGGCCAAAGGTACGACCGGCAGGCGCATGTTTAATCTGTAAAATTAAAGGAGTGAGATTCAGTCCTAAAATAACAACTGTCGTGACAGTAAAAAATAATATGTCTTTAATTTTTAATTTTAAATTTTCAATTTTCATCGAATTTTCAATAATTAAATAGAAATTAAGAATTAGAAATTAGATATTAATTTAATAATTACTATCTTACAATAATTTTTAAAATTTGCTATGATCACGATCGAAATATGACCTTAAAAAAACCCTCGATCTCTATTTTTTTCCCCTTTCTCAACGATTGGGGGACGGTAGGCAGTCTGATAGGTTTAACAATTGATACAGTTCAAAAGTATACAGATAACTGGGAAGTGTTAATTATAAATGACGGAAGCAGAAAAGAAGACAGGGAAGCGTTAGAGATGATTATTAATTCCTTTACGAGGTTGCACCTCGTACGAGGTGCAACCTCTCGGGAAAGAATAAGAATAATTGATCACAAAGAAAACAGAGGATATGGCGGGGCTTTAATCAGCGGATTTAAGGAAGCTAAAAAGGAACTTATTTTTTATACCGACTGTGACGCTCAATACGACCCAAGGGAATTATCCCGACTTCTGCAAAAACTAGATAATAGCACGGGAATGGTCAACGGATATAAGATTAAAAGAAACGATCCGTGGTTTAGAATTATAGCCGGAAGGGTTTATCATTATCTAGTCAAGTTTGCCTTTCAATTGCCGATTCGTGATACAGATTGCGATTTCAGACTCATCCGCAAAAGTGTTTTTAATCCTTCGGCCAGCTCAGGACGCACCGGCGTGCGGCTCTATGAAAATTCAGGTACGATCTGTGTAGAACTCGTCAAAAAAATAGATCATTTTGGCTATAAAATTAAAGAAGTGCCGGTACACCATTTCTGGCGGACATCCGGCAAAAGCCAGTTTTTTAATGTTGCACGACTCTACAAAACAGGTGTAAATCTTTTGAAGCTCTGGTGGAAACTAATAATAAAAAAAGAGTATTATTCATGAGTATATTTTCAAAGAAAAAACTTAAATATTTTTCCTTCATAGTCATACTAATACTTCTTTTCTCAGAATTACTGGTGAGATTTTTCAAGCCTCAAATTACTTATACCGACGCTTTCAAATTTGCCATGAATTGTTTAACAAAAGACGACCTGCTCCCTTTTTCTTTAATACCGGGATTCAAAAATTGCAGCATGGTGAATCAGGACGGCGATTTTTCTACAACCGCAAATATAAACAGCCTGGGATACCGGGGGAAAGATTTTTTGGAAAAAAAGGTTGCGGGAAGCAAAAGAATTCTAGTATTAGGCGATTCTATCACTTTCGGAATTGGCGTCCCCGATGATAAAACGTATCCGTATCTTCTTGAAGAAAAGCTCAAAAGTGAGAAAAAAGTGGAAGTCATTAACGCAGGATACACCGATGGGTTTTCACCTGACAGTTATTACGTTTACCTGAAGAATATGGGAGAAAAACTTAAACCGGATATCATTATTCTTGGTTTTTTCGTCTGGAATGATATAAGCGATATATCAGAAACAGTTTGGGAAAAAACCGATCCGCTAGGCCTTCCGGAAAAAGTGATTTCCTGCTGTCGCCGGATAGTCGACGGCTATCTGCAGCGCAACAATATCAACTTCAAATATCAATTACCGATTCTGCGGCAATCGCATCTTTATTTGACGGTAATTGAAGAGTTACCAAAAAAATTTAATTTATTTCAGGAAAAACAAGGTTCAGTTCCTAAAAGAGATTTACTGCAAGGGTGCGTTCTCAACCCAAGCTGTATCGATAATTTTCATGACGAAGAAGAAAAGACCTACAAATTGCTTGAAGCCATCGATAAATATGCTTCGTGGATCGGGAGTAAATTCTTATTGGTTATTTTTCCGGTCGACCTGCAATATTATCCGGATCGGGCCGGCAAATACGTATCAACCTGGTTTCCTGATCCGAAGGAGAGAGATTTTATCCAAAACAGAATGAAGAAAAGACTGAACAGTTTGGGAATTAAGTATCTTGATTTATATGATGTCTTCGATAAAGAAAAAGATAAAATTAACCCTTTTTTCATCCATGATGCACATCTCAATATTCAGGGACATGAAATTGCTGCGCGGGAAATTGCCAATTACCTGCAATCTTATAAATTATTGGATCCTGATAAACAATAAACGGCACACTGCAAATAATATCAAATCCTGCTTTTCTCCCAGACATCTAAAAAGCCATAAGTACCTGATCTTCTGTAGTTTTTCTGTAAGTAATCAAAGATTAAGGGGAAAAATTTATCTTTTGCTGCACTATTTGCTTCATAAGAGATATAAGCGAGCGCGTCAGTATCTGTATAAACGGTTTGAGGGTTGAGTTTTTTTAAATTCTGAAGAAGATTGACATCCTGAGAGATAGTGAGTACAAGCTGGGAATTACTAAGGGGCAAGGCGTTGGTTTTACCGGATTTTATCAGAATTATCGCATCATAATAAGACAAGACAGTCACTTTATTGTTTGACGTTTCTCTTTTCTTAATATATGCGGAAGCATCATTGATGCCGTTAAATATTTTTTCCGAAGCATACCGGTCAGCTTCAATACTTGGCCAGTATTGATGTTCGTGATTTACGATAATCCGGAAAAAGTAAACGGTGATACTGAAGGTTACAATACTGCATAAAATTAAGTAGGGAGCAAAAATTGTGAGTCTCGATAGGGAAAATGCATGCGAATCCCTGTTTTTTAATGAGAAATGAAACAGTTCCTGAAAAAGATTCACCATTAATATGATTGCAGGAATAGAGACAATGGCTAAATTAAGAATATAAGGACTTTTGACGTAATACATGTATATCATCAGGCCGTAGACGGCAAAACTTATTTTCCACAATGCATTGTTCTCATTCCATTTATAAATATACGAAAGACATGATTTTATCAAAACGATTAAGTAGATGGCCAAAGTTATGAGGTGTAATCCGATTACAGGTGGCGGATCACCTCCGGCAAAGCCTTTACTGAAAATACGAATATAAAACATGAGGGAAGACCAGTCCGGATATTTACCGGACACAAATTTTGCATAAAGACTATAGAGAAAACCTAGAATAATAATATAAATAATTATCGTCAAAACTGATTTGAATATATTAAATCCTTTAACAATTAAGCTATTATCTTTACCTAGCCAAAAATCGTGAAGTGATTTATAAACCAGATAACTGATGATGATAGAAGTTCCGGCTTCCAAATTATAGAAAAAAGCTACTGCCGCCAAAAAAGGAAGGAAATACCCCAGCCATTTTTTTGGGGTATTATCATAAAGAAGAAGCAGAAAAAAGAAGGGAAGATCCATGAGGTATCTGAGGGGAAAAACCTGTGGACGGGTATAGCGGTCAAATGTTGAGTAAAAATGAAGCGTAAACATAACTATAAGACCTATTAACGCCCAGACGTTGCTTTTGGTAAAAATCTTAAGTTCCAAATAGGCAAAAACGTAGTATATAATTCCGACAACCACCATCAGATAAAAGAAATTCGGGATGGAAAGGGGAATTAACTTGAATATCCAGGCAAAGAAATAAGGAAGAAGTAGGCCGTATTGTGAATAAGCGTCTACTAATATAACTTTTCCCATGAGAATATCATTGATTGATCCTATGAACGGTGCTGTATGCAAATAAGCCCCGGGATATCCGGTAAAATAATATTTTTCATCTATAATTCTGTCAAAAAGAGTAATGACGATCAGGATGATTGAAACGAGCGGAAGATAATTATAGATAGTTCGAAGTGCCGACGATAAAATGGGATGTAACCGGCGATTGAAATATAAAGATATAAAGAAAAAAGTCCCGATTAAAAATGCGGTGATTTGAAGCGGATGAAAGATGATGGGATCAAGTTTAAAAATGTAATAATACTCATTTATTATGGCACGGCCATAATATAAAATAAGATAATAGCTCATCGAAAGGATTTCTATACTCAAGAGAGAAAGCGGAATTAAAAAAAAACGCTTTAATCTGATGATTTTCTGAATCAACCTGCGGGAGGAAATAAACAGTAAGATTGTGATGAAAGGAATTCCAACTGCAACGATAGAATAGTAAACCAGTTTATAGCTTTGAGGGATGAAGTTTGTTCTATAAGCAGGCACAATATCTTCAAGTCCGGAAACGGGAGCAGGATTTATATGCAATTGACTAAAAATTAGTATGGTAAATACCACTGCGATGAGAAAGCTGTAAAAAAATCTAAGATAGTAGTAGAAAAACTTGCCCATGAGATTTATTTTACTTTATTCCAGGTCAAGAAAAAATATATGAATTTAATAATTTTCTTTGCTGCCGGGATTTTGTACCGTTTATGGTTAATTCATCTCGTTCCTCAGCCGTTTGTCTATGATCAGAACCAATATTTATCAGTTGCCTGGGGCATCCTGCAATACGGGTTGTATGCGGATTATTCAAGGCTGTATGGTTATGGACTCTTAATTGCGCCTTTCATCAAAATCTTTGGTTTATCAAATCCATTTCCCTGGCAGTTGTTTCAGGCAATTCTTGACACCCTTAGCGCTTTTTTGGTTTATTATATCGGTAAGAAGATTTTTAAGACGGAAAGAGCAGCTTTTTGGGGATTTATACTTTATCTGTTTAATCCTTTTACTTCTGCCTACGTAGGAGTGATGCTGACAGAGATAGCTGCAATATTTTTCATGGTACTGGTGTTTTTTATTTATTTACGTTTTTTAGAAACCAGAAAAATATCTCTGCTTTTGCTCCTCGGTTTCATACTTGGATATTTCGTCCAGGTGAGGCCAAGTTTTTTGTATTTTACGATTTTTTTTCTAATATGGCTTATATTTCTGATTTTTAAAATTATAAAACCGAATAAACATAAGGCTTTACTTTGTATTATTTTACCCATAATTTATTTAATACCTTTTTCATACAATATTGCGGCAAATTATAAAACTTTTCATCAATTTGCAATGTTGTCTGTTGACAAGTTTTTCTTTCGGGATGTCTATGTCAGCTTAATAGTTGACAGGGTACCACGCACATCCAGCGATCCTTATTATTTTTGGTCGGGAGAAGCATTGTATGTTTGGGGTGTGTTTTCGACGCCAAAAACTGTAATCGAAAGGCAAAATATGGCAGATAAGTATTTTCAACTTGGAATGGCAATCATAAAGAAAGACCCCATAAAATTTATCGTTTCAAGGGCCAAAAAAATGCAATATGTCTGGGAGAAGCATTATCTCTTTCCATATAAAATGGAATCTACAAATCCCATTATTAATTTTCTCGTGTATTGGATTAACGTCTGCTTTTTAGTTTTGACTCTATTTGGACTCATTATGTTTTTCAGGAAAAGAAAAAATGAAAAATCTTGGGCGGAAAAGCAGTCGATATATATAGTTATTTTTATCTTGATGTATATTACATTTGCCCATATGTTTAGCACCGGTGAAGAAAGGTTTTCACTGCCGGCTTACACTTTTGTTTTTATGTTTGCGGGTTTTGGATTATATACATTGCAAAATCGGTGGTTGGGTAGATATAATATACTTCTTTTATTATAATTTGGAATCAGCATATACTCTTCTAAACTGTCCCTCGCTATCGCTCGGGATCGAGTAAGAAGAGTATAATTAAAAATTTTATGGCAGAAGTAAACCTTCTTAAAAACTATCCGAGCGTCAAAAGAAATATTTCCCAGAGAGCAATAAATAAAACTGAGAGTATCCGGGCAGTTGCCCGAAAATTCGGTAAAGAATATTTTGACGGGGAGAGGAAATATGGCTATGGCGGATTTAATTATCACCCGCGTTTCTGGCAGGGAGTGGCGCAGGATTTTCAAGAATATTATCACTTAACTGCAAAAAGCAGTATTTTGGATGTGGGTTGCGCTAAAGGCTTCATGATGCATGATTTTGCGGGTTTGTTTCCGGGAATTCAGATTACAGGCATCGATATTTCAGAGTATGCCGTGCGTCATGCGCTTGAAGATATGAAATCCCGTATAAGAGTGGGGAACGCTAAAAAATTACCCTACCAGGATAAATCATTTGATTTGGTCATCTCCATAAATACAATTCATAATCTTGCGCTTGATGAATGCAAACAAGCGCTTCGTGAGATACAAAGGGTGAAAAAAAAGCACAGCTTTATCACGGTTGATGCATACCGAAACAGTGAAGAGAAAAAAAGACTGGAAGCATGGAATTTGACAGCCTTAACTTATATGTCTGTACCAGAATGGGTCAAGCTATTTCATGAAGTCGGATATACCGGCGACTATTGGTGGTTTATTCCATAAATATTCATGATATACTTCTTTAATTATAATTTGGAATCAGTATTTACTCTTCTAGACCGTCCCTCGTTATCACTCGGGATCTAGTAAGAAGGGTATATATGAAGAAAAAATTAAAACAAACAGATGCTTACCGTTTAGGAACAGAGTACCAATTTATCAACCCCATCCCGATGGGACCATGGACTTCATACAGTCTTCTGAATGATCCTATCCATATGTCATTTGTCCTGGCCCGCTATAAATTTTGTGCCAGAATGCTTAGCGGTAAAAAGATGGTTTTGGAAGTTGGGTGCGGAGACGCTCCCGGGACGCCAATTGTGGCAGAATTTACCGGTAAAGTTATTGCAGTTGATGTTGAAAAAAGGCTAATTGACTCTGACAGAAAGCGGCTGCGGGATGTCAAAAATATAGAGTTCAGGGTGCATGATATCTGTAAGGATGCACCCTATGAGAGATTTGATGCAGTATATTCGATCGACGTCATCGAACATCTAGACACAAAGCTAAATATCCCTTTTATGGAAAATTCCGTTAAAAGCCTGCAAAAGCACGGAATTTGTATTATAGGTACACCAAATATTAAAGCAAACCAATATGCCTCTGAAAGAAGCAGAGTACAGCATATTAATCTTTTCAGCCATAAGTCTTTACATGACCACCTCTCCCGTTACTTTAATAATGTCTTCATGTTTTCGATGAGTGATGAAGTAATACATACAGGGTATGGAAATATGGCGCATTATTTATTCGGTATGGGCGTCGGGGTAAAATGAAACTTGCAGATTATGTAGCCGAATATTTAGTTTCTCAGGGCATAAAACACGTTTTTGTTGTCTCGGGCGGAGCGGCAATACACATGATTGATTCCGTCGCCCGAAACCCAAAAATTGACTATATTTGTTCCCAGCACGAACAGCACTCAGGGGCCGAAGCGGATGGATATAGCCGCATAAGCAATAATTTGGGTGCGGTGATAGTCACCAGCGGCCCGGGTGGAACTAATCTGGCAACGAGTATTGCTAATGCATATTATGACTCAATCCCCATAATTTTTTTATGCGGTCAGGTATCAACCTTCAGGTTAAAGAAAAACCCGGGACTTCGCCAAAAAGGATTTCAGGAGACAGATATTGTCGGGATGTTTAAACCTATCACCAAGTATGCCTCACAATTATTGGATTCTTCAGATATAGGATATGAACTGGAAAAAGCCACATACTTTGCCCGTGAGGGAAGGCCGGGACCTGTGGTTTTGGACATTCCGGATGATTTATCCAGAAGCGAAATTGACCCTAAAAAGATAAAACACTTCCACCCTCCAAAAACTAAAAAAATAATAAAGAGTAATTTAATTACCCAAATAAAAGATTTAGACAGGTTAATTCAGGCTTCTTCTCGTCCTGTTTTGATTGTAGGAGCCGGTGTTGGAATTGCTGATTCCCGCCGGGAGGCTATAAGATTCGCAGAGTTTTACCATTTGCCTTGTGCCCATACCTTTGGGGGAGCGGATATTATGCCGTCTTCTCATAAATTAAATATAGGTACGATCGGAGTCTGTGGTCCAAGATCCGGAAATTTTGCCCTGCAGACATCAGATTTAATTATTGCAATCGGTACCCGACTTTCTCCGATGGTGACAGGCGGTAAGCCGAATCTATTTGCGCCGCACGCTAAAAAGGTAATGATTGATATTGACCCTGAGGAGTTTATTAAATTTACCAAGCAGGAGTTTATACTGGATCTGGCAATCCGGACCGATGCAAAGAATTTTTTTGCAGTTTGGGAAAAACAGTTTAATAAAAAAATAAAGAATAAATTATTTGATAAATGGTTGAATAAAATTAAGATTTGGGAAGATAAATATCCGATTTGCCCAGCCTCCTATTTTGCCAGTAAAAAGCAGATACAGCCTCACGTATTCATTAAAGAACTTGCCAAACTGGCTAAACAGGGCGACGTGATAGTAGGCGATACCGGAGCTAATTTATGCTGGTTGCTTCAAGCTTGGGAGACAAAAAAGGATCAGAGAATCATATCAGCCTGGAGTCACACTCCAATGGGTTATGCTCTTCCGGCCTCGATTGGGGCTGCTTTTACAACACATAAAAACATTCTTTGTCTTATTGGAGACGGCGGGCTTATGATGTGTCTTCAGGAATTGGCCACAGTGATTCGCTACCATATCCCGATTAAAATATTTATTTTCAATAATCACGGACATAGTATTCAGAAACAGACGCTTGAAACCTGGCTCAAAGGGCGATTTTCGGCAGTAGACGTTCCCAGCGGTTTATCTTTCCCGGATTTTCAGAAAGTCGCAAAGGCCTTCGGGATATCTACTCTGACTCTTGACCGTCATCAAGATCTTAGTAAAAAACTGTTACGGATTTTATCCATGAGAGGTCCAGTGCTTGTGAACGTGGAGATTGATCCTGACGCGAGAATTGTACCTATGCTGAAATTTGGCGCCGGACTTGAAAACATGGATCCAAAACTTCCAGAAGAAGAACTCTCATCACTAATGGGTGTTTTAAACTGATCATATGACAAGGAAGGTACGTGAAGGTTTCGACTCAAAAAGAAAAACAGTCATTATACTCTCAATAAGTAGTGATATTGGTAAAGATTTAGGCAGAAGATTCCTCCGGGATGGCGTTAACCTCATTGGTACTTATAGAAAATACGGTGAAATGGATGATCTTGATAAAAACACCAAATGCCGTTTACTCAAATGCGATATCTCACAAAAAAAGAGTATAAATAATTTTTTACAGCAATTTAAAAAACTCAAATTAAAATGGGATATTATCCTGTCCTGTGTCGGTGATCTCCTGCCTCTGAATAGTTTTTTTGAATGCAATTTCGAAGGTTGGCAATCCTCGATGCAGGTTAATTCCATCGACCAACTGCGTGTTATACATGGACTTTACCCATATAGAAATACAAAAGGCGCAAAAGTGATATTTTTTGCCGGGGGAGGAGTAAATAACGCAGTGGTTGATGCTTCTGCTTATACCGCAGCAAAAATAATGTTGATTAAGATGTGTGAGTTTTTGGATGCTGAAAATAAAGACATAAGTTTTTTTTCAATCGGACCCGGTTTTCTTAAAACCAAAATTCACAGTGTCGTATATCTGGATAAAAACGTCTCGAGAAAAAAAGTTATTGAAACGGATAATTTTATCAAGACAAAAAAAGAGGTAAAAATGGCATACCTTTATGAAAGTTTAAAGTGGTTATGCCAGCAGCCTAAAGAAGTGGTTGGCGGCCGAAATTTTTCGCTGAAAGGCGATCCGTTCAGCGGAAAAAATCGTAATTTATTGGCGGCGGAACTTATTAAAGATAAGGCTATGTATAAGTTGAGAAGACATAAAAATGATTTTCTGAGAATCTAGTTACTGATATGAAAACAAAAGCTGCAATTTTATTTAAAACCGGGGAACCACTTCGTATCGAAGAGATCGAAATCCCCAAGTTAAGGCCGGGCCAAGTGTTAGTTCGAATGCTAGTGAGCGGGATATGCAGGGCGCAGTTAAATGAAGTTCGGGGATGGAAAGGCGAAGATAAATATCTTCCTCATTTATTAGGCCACGAAGGAGCAGGAGTCGTGGAGGAAACTGGTACCGGCGTCAGCAAAGTTAAACAGGGGGATTATGTTGTCACGTCATGGATAAAGGGGAAAGGACTTGATGGAGGGGGAGCTCAATATAAATTAGGTAAAATTACCGTTAATTCCGGTTCAATAACCACTTTCGGAAGTAGAAGCGTCATCTCGGAAAACCGTCTGGTAAAAGTGCCTTCTCAAGTCCCGCCGCACATCGCTGCTCTTCTTGGTTGTGCGGTGCCAACCGGAGCCGGGATTATTTTCCACACTTTAAATGTTAAGAAAGGTTCATCAATTGCGATTTTTGGAATAGGTGGAGTAGGAGCAAGTGCAATTTTGGCGGCAAAAATGAGAGGCTGTAAAGTCATTTTAGCTGTCGATATATCAGAGGAAAAATTACAATTTGCCAGATTGCTTGGAGCTACGGATGTTTCATTATTTGATAACCTGAAGCCTCTATCTGTAGATTATAGTATTGAGGCAAGCGGTAATAAAAAGGCAATGGAAAAAGCCATTGAAGCAGTTTGCGATCATGGACAGGTGGTAATTGCAGGAAATTTAAAAAGGGGTGAAAAAATCAGCCTTGATCCATTTGAACTTATAAAGGGTAAAAAGATTATGGGCACCTGGGGAGGGGAGACAGACATTGACCGCGATATCCCGTTCTACGCAGAAGCTTATCTTGAGGGTAAAATGAAGATTGATGGATTATTCTCTAAAAGAATTAAACTCCAAAAAGTTAATGAAGAATTAGACATAATGGAGAAAAATCAATTATTGGGAAGGGTTGTGATTGATTTTAAATAAACATGGAGTTCATATAATTAATCAAGTCTTTCTCACGCAGGGCCTGCCGCTCGTCACCCTATTGCTGTGCCGGGTTAAACGTCACATCAACAGGGTACCTGACTCGCGTCACCCGCTTGCTGTATGACTTATGTTAACTAAAACAGTAGTTATCGGAAGTAATTCTTTCTCAGGAAGTGATTTTATTGATCTAATCCTCGAAAAAAAACTTTTTAATGTTATCGGCATAAGCCGTTCGCCGGAAAAGAGTGAAATCTTTCTTCCTTATAAAAGACACGGGGTTTCCCGGTTTAAGTTTTTTCAAATGGATCTTAATCAAGATCTCAAAAAAATATGCAGATTACTGGATGATTTCAAACCCCAATATGTAGTTAATTTTGCAGCCCAAAGTGAAGTTGCTCCTTCCTGGGAACATCCCGAGCATTGGTTTCAGACAAATACCGTGGCTTTGGCCGGTCTTATCAACTATTTAAGGTCAGCCGATTATTTGAAAAGATACTTGCATATTTCCAGTCCTGAAGTTTACGGCAGTTGTGAGGGAACTGTGACAGAGAAAGCGCCGCTCAATCCAAGTACGCCCTACGCAGCTTCCAAAGCTGCTGCCGATCTGCTACTTCTGACATTCGTCAAAAATTTTAATTTTCCTCTTATTACGATCCGCTCAACAAACGTTTACGGAGCTCACCAACAACTTTTTAAAATTATTCCCCGGTCGATCATTAATATCCGTAAGGGAATAAAAATTCATCTTCACGGGGGAGGCAAAGCCGTAAAGTCTTACATTCATATTCGGGATATTTCCCGGGGAGAACTTCTGGCTTTACAAAAAGGAAAAATCGGCGAGATTTACCATTTATCACCCGAGAGGGGAATCAGCGTTAAAAATGCAGTTAAATTAATCTGCGATAAAATGAAAGTGGATTTTGCCAAAGCCACGATTTCAGTTGGCGAAAGGCTAGGGCAGGACAGAGCCTACGTCATTGATTCCTCTAAAATACGCCGCCTCGGTTGGAGCGAGCAGGTATCTTTAGATCAGGGTCTTAAAGATGCAATATCCTGGATTGATAAAAATTGGAAGGTGATTAAAAAGATGCCCTCAGATTATAAACATAGACCCTAAAGAAATGGCCTATTTAGCACTAAATCTATTTATTTTCATTATTTGTGGTATTTTACATATTATAATTCACCGCTTTTTCGCCAAAAGAGGGATTTTGACTCTCAAAACTGCTTTAATATTTTTACCCGGATTATTTATTAGTATATATATTTCAGGTGTTTTACCCCGATCAGAAATCTGGTGGAATGTGTCGATTCCTTATTCAGGGGTGATTTTTTATATTCTGATGGTCGGTATACTTATCATATTTTATACTACGCCATCTTTTTCAAGCATCAGCCCGTCAACCATGATCTTAAGACTGCTGAAAAAAAATGGGAAGATGTCATTCCGGAAATTAAAGGGATATTTTTCTGATGAGTCACTGATCGTCTTTCGATTGAAAGATCTTCTTCGGGACGGACTGATCTTTTTGAAAAAGGATAAATTCAGGGTAACCCCAAAGGGCAACAGGATAATAAAAGTGATTGATATTTATAGAAAGATATTCGGCTGGAGGACAGGCGGATAATGGATAATTTTATCATTATAAATACTTTAATCTCTATAACGGCCTACTTTATCTTACATATAATTATTCTGCGGAAAATTAATCAGAATGATATTTTTAAATGGCTGGTCTATGTCTATCTTCTGGCGGGATTTTTTCCTTTTCTTATCGGGTGGTGGGGAGGATTCATTTTCGGGTCACTAATCTCATGGATGTTTTATACTTTATTGGTTTTAATTTATGTGTTGGCTATACTTGGGGTTATGGAGTCGTCAATAAGAATAAGACTATTAAAAGAGATTTACGATGCCAAAGACCACGGAATTGATCTGAAGCAAATATTAAAAAAATATAATAAAGATGTTATATTACACAAAAGACTGCAAAGATTTTTGTCTGCAGGAGAAATAAGCTTTTGTGAGGGAAAATATCAGCTGGAAAAAAAGTTTACGGCTTATACATTACCGGATTTTGCAATCAGGATGATTTGGAAGTTATATACTTCTCAAACTAAAGTTTGAATCAGTATAAATACAGGAGAAAAACTATGAACAATAAAGGCGTCAGCATCATTATCCCGGCTTATGATGAAGAGAAGAATATCCAGTCGGCAATTAAAAGCGCAGACAAGGCGGTGAGAGGCATATGTTCGAAATATGAGATTTTAGTCATTAATGATGGCAGTCATGATAGAACATGCCAAAAAGCAGAACTTGAAACCAAATCAAATAAATCGGTCAGAGTGATAAATTTAGTTCGTCACGAAGGTTATGGAGTGGCCATTAAAAAAGGTATAGAAGAAGCCAAAATGGAATATTTGACAGTTTTTCCGGGAGATAATGATATGGATTTAAATTCTCTCTCTGACCTTCTCAAAGCCATGGGGAGCGAGGATTTAGTCATTTCATATCTCGGTAAAAGCGATACGAGGAGGCTTTGGAGACGCATAGCATCCCTCACCTATATCGCGCTTCTTAGTACGCTTTTTAAACTGAAACTTGAGTACTATAACGGGCCGTTTATCTGCAGGAGCAAACTATTAAAAAATCTCCGTTTAATCTCAACCGGCTTTACCGTTTGTGCAGAATTGAAAATAAGACTCATAAAAAAAGGATTTTCTTATAAAGAGATCCCCTTTGTGCACATAGGCCGGTTGTACGGAAAATCTAAAGCTTTAACATTCCGATCCATAGCAAATGCATTGATTGTAACTTTAATAATGTGGAAAGATATTAAATAATGAGAACTCTTGTGACAGGGGGAGCGGGCTTCATCGGCAGTCATTTGGTGGAAAGATTGCTTGCGGCCTGTCATGAAGTGGTGGTTTTAGATGATCTTTCAACCGGAAGGCTTGATAACTTAACTTCGGTTAAAAACAATTCTTTATTAAAAATCCGGAAAATAAATATAACTGATCCGAAGATTGATTTAGACAACTATTTTAAGGGGGTTGATTTTGTATTTCATCTGGCCGCCCGAGCGGACGTGGTGCCTTCGATCGAAAAGCCTTTTGAGTATCACAATGTGAATGTGAACGGTACCGTGAAAGTTCTGGAAGCCGCGCGGCATGCAGGCGTAAAAAAATTCATATATACCGCTTCATCTTCATGTTATGGAATTCCAGAGAGCTATCCAACGAATGAATCAGCTAAAATTGATCCCCGATACCCTTATGCATTGACAAAATTCCTGGCTGAACAATATGTGCTGCATTGGGGGAAGATTTATAAACTGCCGGTTGTCAGCCTTCGTTTATTCAATGTCTTTGGTCCGCGTAGCCGAACTAGCGGCACATATGGCGCAGTTTTTGGCGTATTTTTGGCTCAAAAGCTGGCAGGCAAGCCGTTTACGGTGGTGGGTGACGGAAGACAGAGCCGGGATTTTACTTATGTATCTGACACGGTAGACGCATTGGTTACAGCGGCGCAGTCACAATTAGCTGGTGAGATTTTCAATGTGGGATCGGGAAAACCACAAAGCGTTAACAGACTGGTGGGATTAATTGGCGGATCTGTAATTTATATTCCGAAGCGTCCCGGAGAGCCTGATTGCACCTGGGCTGATATTTCTAAAATTAAAAAAAAGCTTGAATGGCGCCCAAAAGTCAGTTTTGAGAAAGGGGTTGAAATACTTCTTCAACACATTGATTACTGGAAAAAAGCACCCGTCTGGACACCGCGATCAATTGAGAAATCAACCAAGGAATGGTTTAAATATATGAGTGTCTAATATGACTAGAGTTTCGCGTTATTATATAGTTATTCCCAGAGGGTCCTGCCGCTCGTCACCCTGCTGTTGCGTCGGGTTAAACGCCGACAACAGCATGGCACCTGACTCGCGTCACCCACTCGATTTCTGTTAACGCGAGACTTGTGAAATGATAAAAAAAAGATTATTGATACTTTTTATCGGCCTTATCAGTCTTTCAGTGCTGGAATTTCAGTATTTTAATTTGTCTTTCCACACTCCGCCGGATTCAATCTATCTGGGTACCGTGCATTATCCTCCTGACTATTTTTCATACCTGTCATATATTGTTCAGGGAAAAGATCATCTTCTTTCCTCGACTGCGCTTTATAATTCCGAAAAAACACCCCTAGTTTTAGTCAGATGGCAGTTTGTCCTGTGGGGTAAAATATTATCCTTTTTTCCATTAAATACGGGTCAAATGTATCAAATAGGCGTGATAATTTTTACCATTGGTTTCATGATCAGCGCATATTTATTAATTTCACTCTTACTGGCAAAATACGAAGAGAAATTGCTGGCGTTCGTATTTTTTGTCAGCTCGACTGCCTGGCCAATAATAACGGTTATTGAAGGTAAACTAAGTTTTTCATACCACTCTTACTGGTATAATACGGGAGATTTCTTTACCCGTTTTAGTCCGACTCCAAACCATCTTTTGGGAAGTATACTTCTAATTTCAGGTTTTATTCTGATTTTACGCTGGTGCCGGAATATTGATTCCAAAAGGAAAATATCACGCTTCATCAATAATATTGCTTTTACTTTTATCGGACTTACTTTAGCCAGTTTGTCACCGATGCATTGGATTCTATATTTGGGTAGTTTGACAGGACTGATGGTGATTTTATCCATGCGGGAACTCATCATAGATAAAAAGCCTGTTTTGTATATACTCAAATATCTTCAACCTATTTTATTTTCGCTGGCCGGAGGACTTCCTGCGATACTATATATCCTCTCAGTCTATAAAACGTTTCCTTACAACATCGGTAATTCATGGGAGGCTATAAATCAGGTATTTATGGATTTTCCGAATCTTTTTTACGGAAGCGGATTGGTACTGCTTTTTGCGGCAGGAGGATGCTATTCATATTTTCGGCATAAATTTTTTACACCTGAAAAACTGGTCACTTTATTTTTTATCGCGATCAGCCTGATCTTTTTTTTCACTGATCTGCCATGGAAACTGGGAACCTCAAATGTCAGGTACTGGCCTGAAGGAATATATGTTTTTCTCGCGGTTTTAGCCTCCCATGGGGTATTTTTTCTTGCAGGAATGGCAAAAAGAGCAAAGCGTTTAGTACTTTTTGTTTTTATTTTATTATATTTTGTGACAACCGTACCATCCATTTTCGCCGGGATTAAAGAAAGGTCGGATGTCGTCATAAGTAATACTAATTACCTCCCTCTTAGCATTTACGAAATTTATGAATTTTCCTCAAAGACAATAAAAAGACCGAGCGTTTTTCTTATTCCCTGGCCCTTTGATAATTCATTTCCTGCTTTCACCGGCCAAAAATCCTTTACCGGCCATCCGCTTTCTCAGATGACTATTGACGCAGATAAGAAATATGCTCTTTCTGCACAGTTTTTTAGCGGGACGCTCGATGAAGAAAAAGCCCGCGCGATTTTGCTACAAAACGGAATTCAATATGTCTTATTGCCTTACAGGTCAGCAATTGCAAAATACAGCTTTCTCAAAAATCTGTACAGCCGCGGAGATGCAGCTGTTTTTGAGGTGAAGTAACCGGCTCAATTGATTTATTTTCCTGCATTTATTAAGATACATAAGTTAAATATTCCCTTTACAAAAGTAAAACTATCTTTTACATGCAAAAACAAGTCAAACTTTCAGAGCTCATAAAGATAATAAATATAGCCAGATCAGAAGGTAAAAAGATTGTTCAGTGCCACGGAGTCTTTGATTTACTTCATCCGGGTCACATCAGGCATTTTGCCAGCGCTAAAAAATACGGTGATATTCTTATAGTGACTATAACCGCTGATAAATTTGTGAAAAAAGGCCCCGGAAGACCGGTTTTTAATGAGAATTTGAGAGCAGAATCTCTGGCTGCAATAGAATATATCGATTATATTGTCATTGTCTCCTCTGACTCCAGTAAAGACAGTATTTTAAAGATAAAACCGGACTTTTATATTAAAGGCCCGGATTATAAAAAAAGAAAAATCAGTCCTTACATCTCCCAAAAACTGGTGGCGGAAGAAAAAGCAGTTGTCGAGTCAGGAGGCAAATTAATTATAACCGAGGATCAGGTGGTGTTCAGCTCTTCCAAACTGATCAATGAGTATCTGGAAGTTTATCCGGCTACTACAAAGAAATATCTGGACAGCTTAAAATTGAAATATACGCAGGATTATCTCTTGGAGAAATTAGATCTTATAAGAAACATCAAGGTGTTGATAATAGGTGATGCAATCATCGATCAGTATAATTTCTGCGCTCCCATAGGTAAATCTTCTAAAGAGCCGGTAATCGTGCATAAATTCATCTCTTCCGAGTCGTATTTGGGAGGAGTTTTGGCAACAGCTAATCATACCTCTTCTGTCTGTAATGAGGTGGGTCTCGTCACTCTTTTGGGAAAGAAAAAATCATATGAAAAATTTATCAGGAAGCATCTGAAAAATAATATCTCGGAAAAATTTTTTTTCCGGTCAGACTCAAGCACAATTATTAAGTCCAGATTTATCGATGGAGTTCTTTATCAAAAACTATTTCAGGTGAGTTTCATGAAGGATGAGATTATCAGTGATGACTTATCTCAAAAAATAAGCCAATATCTTCGCTCTGAAATCAAAAAATACGATATGGTTATCGTCAATGATTATGGACACGGAATGTTGACCAAAAGGATAATCCAAACAATCTGTCACAATGCAAAATATCTGGCGCTGAATGTTCAGGCCAATAGCGCAAATTATGGATTCAACGTCATCACTAAATACCCGAGGGCTGATTTTATCTGTATTGACGATCAGGAATTAAGACTTGCCGCCCAGGACAGATATTCTGACCTGATTAAACTTATCAACAAGATTTATAAGAAAATGAAGTGTCAGGATATGATAGTTACCAAAGGATCGCAGGGATCAATCAGTCTATCGAGCGATAAAAAAATTATTGAAACTCCGGCCTTGAACCAAAAAATCGTGGATCGGGTGGGAGCGGGAGATGCGTTTTTTGCCATATCTGCGCCCTGCGCTTATTCAGGTATGGACAAGGATTTAGTCTCATTCATGGGGAATGTTGCCGGGGGATTAAAAGTCCAGACGATCGGCAACAGAAAGCAAATCGATTTCACCGAGATGATCAAATTTATTACCAGCTTATTGAAATAAATATATACCCTTCTTGCTCGATCCCGAGCTATAACGAGGGATAGTCTAGAAGGGTTTATACTGATTCCAAATTGCAGTAAAAGAAGTATGAAGAAAGTATTAGTAACAGGAGGAGCCGGATATGTGGGAGGTGTCCTTGTGCCGAAGCTACTTAAAGCAGGATACGGGGTAATCGTACTCGATTGGTTTTTATACCGCGAGAAAATATTTAAAAAACACAATGCTTTACAGCAAGTTAAAGGCGACATCAGAGATGAAAAATTGATTAAACGCTTATTAGTAGGATGTGACTTCGTCATACATCTTGCATGTATTTCCAATGACCCAAGTTTTGAACTGGACAGGAAGTTATCCAAAGAGATCAACAATGACGCCAATAAAAATCTGGTGAAATTATCCAAAAGAGCAAAGATTAAAAGATTTATCTATGTATCGAGTTCCAGCGTCTATGGCATCAGACGTGAGCCAAACGTAACAGAAGATTTAATTTGCGCTCCCTTGACCGACTATTCACGGTATAAACTTGAAGGGGAGAAGTATGCCTTGTCGGAAAGATCTGACAGTTTTGTCGTTTGTGTGGTTCGTCCGGCAACAATTTGCGGCTATTCTCCGCGATTAAGGCTTGATTTGACCGTGAACATGCTGACCTTACAAGGACTAGTGAATAAAAAGATTACGGTTTATGGGGGAGAGCAGAAACGGCCAAATATCCATATTGAAGACATTACCGATTTATATGTGCAGTCTTTGGAGTTTGCCTCCGAAAAAATAAATGGAGAAATTTTCAATGTAGGCTATGACAATATGTCTGTTTTAAAAATAGCAGAATTAGTGAAAAGCACCCTCAATGACAGGAGTATAAAAATTGAAGTGTCCAAAACTGACGACTTAAGAAGCTATCATATTTCCAGTAAAAAAATTAGAGAGGCGCTTGGTTTTATACCAAAAAAGAGCATAAAAGATGCCATCTTAGATTTAAAAGAAGCATTTTTAGCCGGAAAAATTCTAGATCCATTGACTGACGAAAAATATTACAACATAAAGACCATGAAATCGTTTACTCCTAAATATTCCTATGAAAAAACAAAAAAATAATACAGAGGATTTAAAACAATTTGTAGAAGATTATCAAAGAGAGTTAAGCCGGGCACTGCAACTATTGGATATCGTGCAAATAAATAAAATATTAGAAATATTACTTGATGCATATCAGCGTGGAAGAAAAGTATTCATAATGGGGAATGGAGGAAGCGCCAGTAATGCATCTCATTTTGCCTGTGATATAGGAAAAGGTACGCTGAAGAGGGTTTATGACAGGAACGAAAAACGTTTTAAAGTGTATTCACTGACTGATAATGTAGCTCAAATAACAGCCTTTGCAAATGATCTGAACTATGATGATATTTTTGTCCAGCAACTGCAGAATTTGGTGGAGAAGGGTGATGTGGTTATTGCTTTATCGGGCAGCGGAAACAGCCGGAATATTATAAAAGCCCTGCAATACGCACGGAGTCAACAGGTAAAAACTATTGGAATACTGGGTTTTACGAATGGAGGAAAAGCTGCCAAACTGGTAGATCTAGCAATCATCATCAAAAGTAATAAATACGGAATCTGTGAAGATATCCAGCTTATTCTAAACCACATCATAATATCCTGGATGTCGCTTGTGAAAGACAATAAAGAAAACAGATAAATAGAATAGAATGACGAAACATAATTTATTAGTACTTTATCATAATCTTCTGAGGATCCGCTTAGTTGAAGAGGAAATTGCCCGAAAATACAAAGAGCAGGAAATGCGCTGTCCCGTGCATTTGTGTATCGGTCAGGAGGCAGTAGCTGCAGGAGTCAGTTTTTTACTTCATAAAGAGGATATTGTTTTTTCCGGACACCGGTCTCACGGCCATTATCTGGCTAAGGGAGGCAGTCTTCGCAGGATGATCGCAGAAATTTATGGCAAACAAACGGGTTGTTCACTGGGTCGCGGCGGCTCACAGCATTTGATTGATCTTCAGGCAAACTTTTACGGGGCAAATCCGATTGTGGCCGAAACTATACCTGTCGCAGTAGGAACCGGCTTAGCGCAAATTTACCAAAAGACAGGAAATATCGTCACAGTCTACTTTGGAGACGCAGCTACAGAAGAAGGAGCGACCTATGAAAGTTTGAATTACGCCTCCTTAAAAAATTTACCTGTGTTATTTATTTGCGAAAATAATCTATATTCAATCTCGACTCATATCCGGGAGCGCCAACCCAAACGTAATATTTATATAATTGCAGAGGCCGCAGGGATAAAAGCTTATTCTGGAGACGGCATGGATATTTTAAAGGTTTTGGAGTTAACTAAAAAAGCGCTGAGTTACATGCGAAAGACTCAAAAGCCGGTTTTTATCGAATTTTCAACCTACAGATTTTTGGAGCACGTCGGTCCGAATCCTGATCCTACCGGATCCCGTCCTGAAAAAGAAAAGAACTATTGGCGAAAAAAATGTCCGGTAAAACAATTTGAAAAATACTTGTTGGAACAAAAAATACTCAATCTCGATTTAAAAGCTAAAATCTTCACCGAAATAAATGACGAAATAAAAGATGCCTTTCGCTTCGCCAAAGAAAGTCCATATCCGGAGGGGAATTTAGAGGAGAAACAAGCTTATGGTTAATCATTCGAAAAAAAGGATTATTCCCTATGCGCAGGCGATTAACGAGGCGCTTCGACAATGCCTTGATAAATATCCGGAAGTTTTTCTTGTAGGTGAAGGGGTGCCGGATCCGAGTGGTATTTTTGGCACCACACTTAATCTTCAAGATAAATACGGCAGAGAACGGGTGATGGATATGCCTGTCTCAGAAAATGGACTGACCGGAATCTGTATTGGCGCAGCCATATCGGGATTAAGGCCGATAATGACCCATCAGAGAATTGATTTTTCGCTTCTATCTTTTGACCAGATAGTCAATTGCGCAGCTAAATGGTTTTATATGTTCGGGGGGAAGAGGTCTGTGCCTCTGGTGATCCGGATGATTATCGGACGCGGTTGGGGACAGGGAGCACAACACTCACAAAGCCTGCAATCATTATATGCCCATATACCGGGACTTAAAGTCGTCATGCCCACATTTCCCGTAGACGCTAAGGGTATGCTGATTAGTGCAGTCAAAGATAATAATCCGGTGATTTTTATCGAACACAGATGGCTCCACCCGCTGACGGGCGATGTGCCGGAAGGGTATTATGAGGCAGACTTAAATCAAGCCGCGGTTATAAAACGAGGCAGTGATGTGACAATAATTTGCGTCTCTTACATGACGATTGAGGGATTGAAAGCAGCCCGGATTTTAAAAAAAGAAAATATCAATGCGGAAATCATAGATTTACGATCACTTAAGCCAATTGATATGAAAACCATTATTAAATCCCTTAAAAAAACAGGCAGAGTTGTTATTGCCGATACAGGGGTAAAGTATCTCGGGATTGGAGCCGAAATATTGGCAGAGATTCTGGAGTATGATAGAAATATATTAAAGGCGGGTCCAATTCGCTTATCTTTGCCTGATTTGCCGACTCCAACCAGTTTTCGGCTGGCGGAGAATTATTATCCGACTTATAAAACCATCGTTTCGAAAATTATGAAGATGTTTGGCAAAAGCGATGGGCATACTAATAAAATAATTAGTAGTTTAAAATCAAAAGAAGAAGTATTTTCTGATGTTCCCGATAAAAGCTTTACCGGACCTTTTTAATAAAAAATGACATCATTTTACCAAAATAAAAATATTCTGATTACAGGAGGCTTAGGATTTATCGGCAGCAATCTGGCGATTGCACTCGCAGCAAAAAAAGCCAACGTTCTGATTATTGACGCCTTGATAAATGGTTATGGCGGAAATTTATTTAACATAGAACCGGTGAAAAAGAACATTAAGGTAGAAATTGTTGATATCAGAGAGACCAAAAGAATGGATAAATTAGTTTGTCATCAGGATATTATATTTAATCTGGCCGGTACTCTGTCTCATGTTGACAGTATGAAAGATCCTTTGACTGATCTTGATATCAATTGCCGGGCACAATTGTCACTTCTTGAGTCTGTCCGCAAATATAATCCAAATACGAAAATTATTTTTGCCGGTACCCGTAATCAGTATGGAAAAGCTAAATATCTTCCTGTTGATGAAGGTCATCCGCAGGAGCCAACTGACATAAATGGAATAAACTGCATTGCTGCTGAGAAATACCACCTGATGTATACCAAGGTATATGGCATTAAGACGATGTCACTGCGCATGACTAACACATTCGGCCCGCGTCATCAGATGAAACACAGCCGGCAGGGAGTCTTGAATTGGTTTATCCGAAAAATTATAGAAGGAGAAGAGGTGGTGCTATATGGCAAAGGTAAACAGATAAGAGATGTCAATTATGTGGACGATGTAGTTTCAGCATTATTAAAGGCCGGCCAAAGCAGCAAGGGGTGGGGAGAGGCATATAACTTGGGCGGAACACCTGTTTCTCTCTTGGATTTCGTGAAGAAAACTATCGAGATTGTTAAATCGCTCCAAAACGAGGTGCAACCTCGTATGCGGATTGTTATGAAGCAATTTCCAGCTGACAGAAAACAGATTGAGGTGGGAGATTATATTGCCTCAACTGAAAAGATAAAGAGAGTTTTCGGCTGGCGCCCTATGATATCTCTGGAAGAAGGCATCAAAAGGACTTTGGATTATTATAAAAAATACAAAGAAATTTACTTTTGAACAAATGGGAATCTATTAGAAGTTTCGCGTTATTCAATTTCGGGTCCTGCCGTTCGCGTATCCCAAGATTCGTTTCTGAACGCTTGAGAAATAGAATTAAAGCTAATAGAAACTCATCTTGGGAGCCTTCACTCGCGTCACCCGTTAATGATTAAGGAATACGCGAAACTCGTAAGTATGTCCAAATTTGCCCGCATGAATAGAAAATAAATAAATACAATAGAGGTTGAACTACTACAATAAGTCTTCCAAACTCTTCATAAGAAAAGAACACTGATAAGACTATTTGATAAAAAGAGATCATTCCGGCAAGAAAAAAGACCGCAAACTTGAGATTATTTCTCTTCTTAAAAAATAAAAATATACTCACAATGAAGATAGGAATGAAAATAAGCGTCAGATATTGAACTGTTTTGTAAATTTCATAAAGATAGCGGTAAACAAAATTAGCCAGTCCGACCGGGGGAATAACAGTTTTGATAAATTCACTCTTTTCCAGCATGGCAGACGGAATTTGACTGATAGAGCGGGTGAAAAAGCCGGTCAAATTAGAGGAAATGACCTTTGCGTTAAATCCTGAAAGACTATTTAATTTTTCGGTGTGACTATAAATCAGCGGATCATAATACTCTAAAAATGTATAAGGCATCGGAGGAAATTTTTTTTGCCGATAATCGGAAAGAGTTTCGTAAAAATACCGGAATTTTTTGGCATTTGTGATGGGTAAATTAAATTGCATTATTTTCCCGAGTAAATTTATATCAGTAATATGATTTATTCCCAGATATTTTCGCTGCACGAAGTTATATCTGACATAAGCCAATGGTAAAACAAGATATATTATCAGGAAAATAATAGCGAAACGAATTTTAGCCCGTTGATATTTATGGAGACAATATATTAATAGAATTAGAAAAGGTAAACCTAAATAGATTGGTTTTAAGAGAATAAGCAGCGCCGAACAGAGAATAAGCAATAATTTATACGGAAAAGTTTTATAGGTTAACAGATTGACAGAAATATAAAAAATTAAAATCAGCAAGAATATCGTCAAGGATTCCGTGAGTAGAATTTTTTCCCAGGAAAAAATCATAATATTGCCGGATAAGAAAAGAGAACAAAGCAAAGCTTTTTGAGGATTAACTTTTATCTTTATCAGCGTAAAATAGATTAATAGAATGCTTAAAATGCCAAAAATAGTTTGGAGAGAGGTAACAAGATAAGCACCGTTGTAAAATTCCGCTGATTTATATATAGGATTAAAATTTCCAGACAAGCTCATACCAAAATGTAAATATATAAGATAAAGCGGTGTCCTCTCGTCATTGAAGACCATGTTCAATATTTTGCCGTCAGTAAGTTTTCTTTCCAGTTTGTAATATCCGTCAGTATCGGCAGTTGTCACAGCTGAATGCGCGAAGAATAATGGTAAACGGATTACAAGAGATGCTAAAATAATAATCAAAAGATGATGGGTGAATTTCACTCCTTTTGGCATTTTTTGAAATATTGTAAGATACACTCATTCTAACAATGATTTAATATGATTCCAAGTTTTGATATTAAAAGACAAAATAAAACATTAAACCGTGAATTAAACAGGTCTATTCAAGAAGTATTAGACCGGGGTATCTTTATTTTAGGAGAGAAGGTGGAAGAATTTGAAGACAATTTTGCCTCATATCTCGGGGTAAAATATGCAGTCGGGGTAGGGAGTGGGACTGATGCCCTGTCTTTAGCTCTTATTGCAATTGGAATTAAACCGGGAGATGAAGTGATTATGCCGGTAAATGCTTACCCCACGGCTTTTGCAGTTACCGCGATTGGTGCCCTCCCCGTCCTTATCGATATTGATCCAGCTACCTTTAACATTAATCCTGATCTCATTGAACAGGCAATCACCAAGAGAACTCGTGCCATTCTCCCAGTCCACCTCTACGGACTCCCTTGTGATATGAATTCCATCATGAGGATTGCCAAAAAGCACAATCTGAAAGTCATAGAAGACTGTGCACAGGCACATGGGGCCACGCTGAGCGTGGCTATACCCGCGCTGAGCGCGGGGGCAGAGATTCGTTCACTTTCAACTGGTACTGATTTAAATTGGAAAAAAGTGGGCAGCATTGGCGACGCGGGGTGTTTTTCGTTTTATCCGACAAAAAACTTGGGATGTTTTGGTGACGGGGGAATGGTGGTGACGAATAATAAAGAAATTTACGATAAAGTAAAGCTGCTCAGGATGTATGGGGAAAAGACACGATATAAAAGCGTAATACTCGGGCGAAACAGCAGACTGGACGAATTGCAGGCGGCAATCTTGTTGGTTAAACTTAAATATTTGGATAAATGGAATAAAAGGAGAAGGGAAATAGCTGAGTTGTATTTATCTCATATAGCCGGCCCCGCCGAGTCTACTGCCGTAGACTCTTTCTTTCACGTTTATCACTTATTTGTTATCCGGACAAAGAAACGAGACCAATTAAAAAAGCATCTGGAGGAAAAAGGAATACAAACCGCGGTTCATTACCCAACCCCAGTTCATCTGCAGGAGTCTTTCCGGTTTTTAGGATACAAAAAAGGAGATTTTCCTGTGGCAGAAAAGTTGGCCGATGAGATTTTGTCCATACCCATGTTTCCTGAATTAACCGAGTCGGAACTTATGGCGGTAGTTTCAGGAATAAATTCTTTCTTCGTATGATCAGAGAGTTGCAAGCTGAAGACATAAAACAAGTGGTACAAATACATCTAAGTCAACTGCCGGGTTTTTTATCCCTGCTTGGTAAAGAGCTTTTAACCAGGTATTATCAGGTAAGTTTAGATACCCCGGAGATGTTTACTCTAGTCGAAAAACAGGATGAACAAATACATGGGTTTACTACCGGAGCGGTGAAGCTGAAGGGTTTGACAATCAGAATATTATTTAAGGATGTATTAGGTTTCGTTCGCATATTTATGAACATTTTATTTACTCACCCAATTTTACTTTTAGGATCCGTAAAAACTCTGACTTACCCGGGCTTTAGTCAAGACGTCCCAGAGTTATTAACTATAGCGGTCCAAAAGAATTTTCAAAATAGAGGAATCGGTAAAAAATTATTTCAGGCAATCAAAAATAAATTTCAGAAAAGGGGTATCAAATATTTTCAGGTCAGCATGTATGCCAAATTATCTGCAGGCAAATTTTATGAAAAAATGGGATGCCGTTTAACAAAAAATTTTTCTTTTCAGGGGCAAATCATGAGTTATTATATGTGTAAGGTAAATGAGCGAGGATTAAATAATTAACACGCTCATCCTGAGCGATCGTAGAGAGTCGAAGGATTAATGATTAAAAAAATAAGCACCCATAAATTAACTCTTACTTTATACACAGTTCTTCTGATAATTTTAGCCTACCTTCTGAATTGGCATTTTAGGCTGGCACTGACAAGATATTTTGACGTTGATGAATTTGCTCATTTGCACTGGGGTTACAATCTTTGGTCGGGAAAGTATCCATTCAGAGATTTTTTCTATATATTCCCCCCGTTTTTTTTATATACCATAGCCGCGATTATACAATTTTTCGGCCGAAGCGTGGCTTCACTTATTATGGCCAGAGTGGTGATTTTTATGGCTTTTTGCGCAATCGCTTTGATGACGTTTTTCATAGCCCGTAAATTAAGCAATACTTTGACAGCCCTCATTTCTGTCATTATTTTAAGCATACTTCCGATTCCCGGGGATAAAATGCTGGAAATCCGGCCGGATAATATTGCTTTGTTTCTTTCTCTCTCAGCATTTTATGTCTTTATTCTGGCTCATGAAAAAAAGTCCCGGATCATGTTTTTTCTGTCCGGCTTATTTTTCAGTGTAAGTCTTGGTTTTGTTCCAAAGACAATATTCTTTCTCATTCCTCCGGTGGTAATTTTGATTTATGATTTTTTAACACTATCAGGAAACCATAATTTTAACGATTTGAAGCACTATTTTCTGCCATTTTTTACAGGGATAATCATACCGGCAATTGCGGTTATTTTGCTTTTTATTTATTATCAGAAACCCATCTTAGCCATTCAGAGCATCACGAGTATTTCAGCTGCAATTACTACCTTACTTGGGGTTAAATTTTATATGAGACCGGATATTTTTTTATATCCGAATGACACCTATTATGGATTAAACGGATATAGTTCCGGTTATCTCCTTAATCTTCTCTTATATTTTTCAGCCAGCATCTTTGCCGTTTTTTTTACACTGTCATCTTTGAGCCACAAAACCCATGAGAAATGCGTGAGAGAGTTTATGACAGGGGCAACTTTTTTTCTTAGCCTTTATGCGTTTGTCTATATCTTTCCTTTAAAACATGCCCAATATCTTATTCCGCTTACTCCTTTTATCTCCATCTTTTTCGCAATGTTTTTTACCAAACTTATACAGCATAGATATTTGATCAGATATAAGTCTTGGATAATTATGGCAGTCTTAATCTATTTTTGTCTGATTGCCAAAGACATGTTTATACCTAAATCGAGATGGACGAATCAGGCGACTTTAGATGAAGTAGAGAATGTCCTGACTGCAATTCCCAAAAATGAAAAGATTTTCGATCTAACCGGCGAGAGCGTATTTTTTCCGGATGGTTATTACTTCTGTTGTCTGCCTTACGGACAGTATGATGAAGGAATTCCTTTTCAGCTGCCAAGTTTGGAAAAATCCTTAAGGGACAATCAAGTGCATTTTGTACACGTTGGGGAAGAAAACAGGCTGGGCGTAATACCTATTTATCAGCAAAAAATTGTTGAGACCTATTATGTGAAGGATAAATTGGGGATGATGATAGCCGGAAAAAAACTGGATTTTGAACAGGGAAACATCAGCCACAACTTTGAGATAATCGCCGGCGGAAACTATACAATTTTTTGGAATGGCGCTCTGAAAGTTAATGGAACGGATACAGTGGTGAGATTGGATGAAAAGGAAGTAAATTCCGAAAATGTATATTTATCATCAGGTAAGCACAAAATTACAGCGTCTCAAAAGGGTGAATTGATTTTAAAATATATATTTTTCCGCCAAGGCCTCTAAAATATATTTAATTCCTTCAATCAGGATATTGAATTTCGACCTGCGGGTTGTACCGGTATACCGGACGGGGACAGAGGTAATTTTCAGATGTCTATTCATGCTCCATATTGCCAGCTGTGTCTGGAAAAAAATACTTTGGGCGTTACACGAGGCGAGTAATGGTAAAATTTTAGCCCGCTTCATAAAGATTGTTCCCTGGGTGTCTGAAATAGTGAGCCCAAAAAATATTTTTGTAAGGTATGAGTGAAGGTAAGTTGCAGTTTTACGGAATAAACCGATTTGATAATGGGATTTTGAGTGTGTTTTTGAGCCGTAGATAAGATCAAATTCAGAGGAAAGTGCGAGCATTTGTTTCAAATCTTCAAAGCGGAAGGGATTATCAAGCCCGTTGAGATAAACATACGGAAATTTGGCTTTTTGAATCCCTTTTTTTAAAGCTGTACCGATATTGGTGGAATTTAGATAAGTAATTTGGGAGAATTTTCTGCACAACTTTTGGCAAAGTAAAAGAGTATTATCAGAACTTCCATTTTCGCAAAGGATAATTTCAAAACTCCTGATATTATTTTCACGAGACAAATAATCGAGAAATTGCAGAATGGCTTTTTCCAGCAGTGACTCTTCATTTTTTACAGGTATGACAAGAGACAAATCAATTTTTCTCATAAATGAAAGTGGTGGGCGAGCTGTAAACTTGCTTTAATTTCCATTTAGTTATCAGTTCAGGTTTTGGCATATTTGTATCACGACTGTACAAAACATAGGACACGTTGTATTTTTTAAAAATTGCCGGTGCATCGGTATCATTTTTGGGTGAGAAAACCAGATAGGCATCCTCCTTTTTTTTGGTAGAAGCATAGGTATTTGCGGGATGACCATAGACAACTTTGTCATGGGTAAAAGCCGGAATCAGATTGCCTATAAAGCCTCCGGCAAGAACAACTGACTTATCAGGGGAGTTTTTGTCGAGCCACTTGAAAGCCTTCATGATGTCGTTGGGAACGTAAATATTATAAAAGTTTTTGGTAAACTGCAAAGGTTCATTGGTCAGGGAAAAATAAAAGGGAACAAGAGAATACAGGAGTATGGCGACTAAAATTAAAGTGGAAATTATTTTCTGATGTTTGGTAAAAATTGTTTCCAGATACATGGCTCCAAATCCTGCTAAAATACCGATGGGAATATAGGTGGCAGTTTCCAGAAAATAAACATCACCCAACTGGGGCAGAAAAAATCTGAATAAGGGAATTCCCAGAATGGGAAAAATAGCCCATCCCAAGAGTATTAAGGAAAGAAAAGTTAATTTCTTGAACATCACTTTCAGTCCGATTACCATAAGTATAAAAAATGGACCAAGTGATAAAAGATACTCCCATAATTTGAAAGAAAAAGTGAATTTTACGGCTACTTTATTGTATCCCGACCAGGGAAAGCCGGAGCGGGAAATGTAAAAAATATATACAAGAGACAATCCGGCTAGCGCGACGTAGACTGCGATGAGCATTAACTTATTTAAGAATAGCGGGTCCTGTCTCAATATTCGCGGGTCCTGCCGCAAGTTTCTCTCCCGCCAGTACTCGCCTCCGATTGTCGGTTGCGTGCTGTCGGGATCCCTTCTTCTTGCGTCACCCGCTCTGATAAAATTTATTATCTGATTAATTAGAACTATCAAAACTGCCGTACCCAGTCCGCCTAAGAGGCTAAGCATGGTGGCAAAATACACAAAACCCGCCAAAAACCCCAACAAACCTGCCAAGAGACAATAACGGAGTAAATTTTTTTCGAGAGCAATAACAAGAAAATAAACAGACCAAACAGCCAGAATCGTACTCAAAAGATGATGGGGAATATAGGTAATTCTCATGATGGGATCAAGTCTGGTCCAGAAAGAGAGAAACTGTTGAAACTCATATTGTCCGTTATTAAACTTTAAAAACCAGAAGCTATTATTGATTAGAAGAAATAAACAAGTCCAGACGAAATACTTAGGGCTCGTTCCTGAATAATCCTTACGATTATTTAGGATTACGGCCCTATGTGGCGTATCCAAAATGTCAACGTTATTTTGGAGTACGCCCTTTTTACTGCCAAAGATTTTATGGGCCAGAAAAAAAGAAGACAAAATCAGGACGAACCCGAGAATAATTCTTGAGAAAAAGTAAACGTTGACAAGGGACAGATGAAACCATTTCGCCAGGTGTCCTGTGAACGCGTAGAAAGTATGGACAAAGGCAGGGGTAAAGCTTTCAGGGGTCATGTAGGTTGTCAAAAGCCAGTGTCCGTCAAACCCCTGGCGCATCAGGGAAAGGTAATAAAAATAATCATCAGGATGGTTATGCACCAAAGGAAATACGGTTCCGGCAGGGGTATGTTTCAACCGGGTAAGGTCGGGAATGATGGAAAGTAAAACAAAAGAAGCAGCTAGCAGGGCCAAAAGAAAGACTGGATTTTTTACTCTTTTCATGTATTATGTACTTGATTATTTTGAATTATATTATATGAATAATTCTAAAGTTTTGAAAGTCGCAGTCATAGGGGTCGGAGCCATGGGTAGAAATCACGCCCGAAGTTATTCCTCTATAAAAGGCGCCTCTTTAGTCGGAGTTGCGGATGTGAACGAAAGCCTGGGTCGAAAAATTGCCAAGACGTATCACACCAAGTTTTATGCGAGTTATTTAGATTTAATCAGTAATGAAAAACCCCAGGCCGTTAGCATAGTTGTGCCGACGTCGTTGCATTTTAAAGTTGCCATGGACTGCATCAACCACGGAATTTCAGTTCTGGTGGAAAAACCCCTCACCTCAACAGTTGAGGAAGCGGAAAAGCTAGTCAGAGAAGCCAAAAAAAGAAAAGTTGTCATACTGGCAGGACATATTGAGCGGTATAATCCGGTTATTGTAAAACTGCAGAAATTGATTAACTCAGGGAAATTTGGCGATATTTTATCCATTGTAGTAAAAAGAGTCGGACTTTATCCGCCCAGGGTCAGGGACGTCAATGTGGTGACTGATTTGGCTGTGCATGATTTGGACATTATCTGTTCACTTCTTGGCCAAACGCCCACGCGGGTTTATGCCAGGGGAGGAAGAAGTTTAAACAATCAGAGGATAGACCACGCCGAAATTTTCCTCGACTTCGACCGCTCCAGCTGTTTTATTCAGGTCAATTGGATTACACCAATTAAAATAAGAACTCTGTCTATTACCGGAAAAAAAGGATTTGCAGAAATCGATTATGTAGCTCAAAAGTTGGATATTTATAAATCAAATAACAACACCGGACTGCCTGCAGGCTTTCAGGAATTTCTTTCCAAATTCGGCGCTCCGCAAAAAGAGCAAATCAGACTTAAAGGGGAAGAACCCTTACGTCTCGAGCTTGAAGATTTTATACAGGCCGCCAGATTAAACAGATCCACTCTGGTTACTCCGGAGGAAGGAGTCCGGGCAGTAATGCTTTCCCAGGCAGTTCTTAAAAGCATCGAGCAAAATAAACCTGTTAAAATATGAAAAAAGTTTTTATCAGCGGATCTACCCGCGGAATTGGGCGGGAAACCGCGCTAGAATTTGCAAGGAACGGCTATTGTGTGATTCTTAATGGACGACGTAAAAATCAAAAATCAGAGCAGATACTTGCGGATATTAAAAAAATTTCCCCTGACTGCGAAATTTACTATTTTGATGTGTCAGATAAGAATAAAGTCAAACAAAACTGCCAAAAGATAGTTAAAAAACACGGCTCTCTCGATGTTCTGGTGAATAATGCAGGTATAATCAAAGACAGTTCGTTCATTAAAATGAGTAACGAAGATTGGGATAAAGTTATTAAGACGAACCTTTATGGTCCTTATAATCTTATCAAAAACTTTTTGCCGGCAATGATCAAAAGACACTACGGGCGAATAATAAATATTTCATCTGTGGTGGCTTTGACAGGTAACTTCGGGCAAACAAATTATGCTGCTTCCAAAGCAGGACTTTTGGGATTGACGAAGTCACTTTCCAAGGAAACGGCCAGATATAATATTACAGTCAACGCAGTTTGTCCCGGTTTTACTAAAACAGAGATGACAGCTTCAATTCCCAAAGATATATTAGAGAAAAAAATCCTGCCTAAAATTCCTGCCGGAAGGCTGTGTGATCCGAGAGAAGTCGCCAAATTAATCCTGTTTCTTTCCTCCGAGGAGAGCGGTTACATTAATGGAGAATGCATCAATATTAATGGAGGAATGTTTTAAAATGAATGATTGTTTTATCGGTAAATTCGTCAAAATAGGGAGAGGCATAAAAATGGGCCACAACGTGGTTATCCATGACCATGTAACCATCGGAAAAAACGTACAAATTCACGACAACGCAGTGATAGGACAAAAGCCTTTTTCTTCTAAAATTTTAACCAGAAAATCTACGGCCGGGGCAAAAACTGTCATTTCTGACGGTAGTATTATAGGTGCAAATGTCGTGCTTTATGCCGGTTGCCAGATCGGGAAAAATACCATTATCTCGGATTTGGCAGCCATCCGCGAAAACTGCCGGATTGGAAATCAATGTACAATCGGAACCGGAGTGACCATAAATTTAGGAGCGGTAATCAAAAACAAGGTGAGAATCATGAATTCATCGCACATAACTTCCGATACTTTAATTGAAGATAATGTCTTTATCAGCGTGCATGTCACTTCCACCAATGATAATAAAATGGGCAGGTCAAAATTTAAAATGAAAGGCGTACATATAAAAAAAGGCGCCTCAATAGGAGCTGGCGTAGTTTTCCTGCCGGGGGTGACTGTAGGAAGGCAGGCGGTAGTTGGCGCAGGAGCTGTCGTGACCCATGACATTCCTGACAACAAAATGGTCTTCGGAATTCCTGCCAGAATTGTCAAAGATACGCCTGAAGATATGAAAAGCAAGTAATAATTATGGAAATAAAAATTTCTAATCCCTTTATCGGCAAAGAGGAAATAAACGCCGTTATCAAAGTGTTAAAAAGCGGAAATTTAGCCAGCGGAAACGTGGTTTCCGAGTTTGAAAGAGAATTTAAAGAGTATATCGGCGTCAAACATGTTGTTGCAGTATCAAGCGGTACTTCAGCATTACTTATTTCATTACTCGCCCTCGGAATTGGCCCGGGTGATGAGGTGATTACTACTGCTTTTACTTTCCGGGCTACGATTGAAACCATTATTTTTTGCGGTGCCCTCCCCAAACTTGTTGATATTGATCCTTCTACCTATAACATTAATCCTGATCTCATTGAACAGGCAATTACCAAGAGAACCCGTGCCATTCTCCCAGTCCACCTCTACGGACTCCCTTGTGATATGAATTCCATCATGAGAATTGCCAAAAAGCACAATCTGAAAGTCATAGAAGACTGTGCACAGGCGCATGGAGCGTCTATCGCAGCCTCTGAGGTCGGTATGACTTTTTTGCGCACCTCCCAAACTCCCCCGATGCTATATCGGGGTCGAGGCCGTGGGCGTGCTCAAAAAGCATACCTCCCCGCGGCTGCTGAAGTTTTGCAAAAAGTAGGCAGTATAGGCGACGCGGGGTGTTTTTCGTTTTACGCTACCAAAAATATGACGACAGGTGAGGGGGGAATGATTACCACCAATAATGATGAATTATTTCAAAATATACTTCGTATCATAAAACATGAGGGGAAATTAAATATTGATTTATTAGATATACATTTCAGGATGACCGATATCCAGGCAGCGTTAGGACGGGTGCAATTAAAAAGATTAGACAGACTAAACAGGATAAGAATTAAAAATGCCAATTTTTATAAGCAAAAATTAAGTACGGTGAAAGGTTTGATCTGCCCGAAGGTGCCGGAAGGCAAAAAACATGTTTTTCATCAGTATACGGTGAAAATCAATGATAATTATTCTCTCTCCCGAGAGATGCTGTTAAAGAAATTAGAACAAGCTGGAATTCAAGCGAGAATCTATTATCCTCAGCCAATTCATAAATTATCATTATTTACAGGGTTATTCACCGGAAAAAATTTATCCCGGTCAGAACAAGTGGCCAAAGAGGTTTTATCACTTCCCATACATCCCAAACTTAATATAAAACAATTAAAGTCGATCGTTAACTGCCTTAAAAACGATAAATAACTGCCTGAGGATTATTGTAGACAGGTTTTAAAAAGGGATAGACCATCTCTAAGCTCTTTCCTTTGGATTTTTCTTTTTCCTGGACGCTGACGAAGATATATTTGACACGGTTATTTTTCAGGAAGATTTCCGCTTCCCGTACCGGCATTTTGCCTGTATAAAATCTATCAACCAGACGCTGTTTTTCCTCATAATTGACGGTATTTGATTGGCCAAAGAAGACGGTATTGCCGGAGTAGGCGGGAATAAAATTGCCGGCGGTGATTTCAGCCAAAACCACATCACTGCGAATTGTGTTATTTTTCAGCCAGCGTATGCCATCCATCCAGGTTCTCAGAGGATACATGGTTTGGGGAGGATAGGGGACAGCCGGAATATTGGCCCGTACTCTTTGGGTAATGAAATTGGTCTGCCAGGATATACTAACTTTCATCATAAAGAAATTTAATGCAAGATAACAAATAACAAATAACAGATAACAGAAACAGAAAAAATGCTTTACCGACAAATCTTTATATTTGAAACTCACGATAAATTCCCAAACTTGTTGGAAAAAGTAAACAGCCAGAAGTCCTAAAGGAATGAAAAGCCCGGTTTGGGTGAAGCGGAGCGGGCTTTGCTCTTTGATATAGGTAAAAAGTATGGCAAAAAGAAAAGTCATCAAAATCCAAAAAGTGAGAGGATGAAATTTGCTGTCTCTTTTGACAAGTGAGATGAAAATACCAAAAAGAGCCAGAAAAAAGACAGGACCGGTTCCCAAAAGATATTCCCAAAAAGGAATGAGCATAGGATGGGTCTGGTGGAAAATTACCAGAGATGACCAGGGAGGTACGCGGGTGATAAAAAATAAGTAAATTAAAGATGGTGCACTAAGAATTATGAATAATATCAGCTTGCTGAGGTCGGGTAAGAAATTTGTCGTATCTGCAAGTCGTTCGTCTCGATTGAATAGGGACTCACTCTCCCTTCGGTGCAGATAACGCCAAATTTTTACCCTCCCCGCAAGCTTAATGAAGATGATTGTCATAATGATTCCGTAAAGAGTCATTAAACTTGGAGGAAACACTAAGCCTACGGCATTGCCTAAAATTATTAGCGGTATCAATTGTTTCAATGATAAATTGTTAATTTTTTTTATTACCAACCAATACAGCAGGAAAAACGATCCGACCTGGCCGAATAAGATGTGGGGGATGAAGGTGATTCTTTGCACCGCGTCGATATTCGACCACCATTCCATGAACCGGCCGACCTGAAACGCTCCATTATTTTCCATGATCAGCCTGGGAAAACTGCCTGATGAAAGAATTATTAAAAAGGCTAAAACCTGCCAGAAAAACTTTTTAAAATATACTTTGGTCAGGAAACAAATCATAATTAAAAGTAGAGGAGACAGAATAATCCTGCCCAACTGATAAGCTGAATTAGGACTTAGTCCCATCGTTTTACCAAGTAGTCCTAAAACGACATAAAATTCCTGAATGAGTGATCCCTGGTGTGGTTCGCTCGTGAAACGCTCCAGGGCAGTCAGGCGTCCTTCAGTGCCCTGTCTGATTTTGGAGAGGTAAAGATTATAATCAGGCCAGTAGAAATTATGTTCCAGAATAAATTCACGGTTAGGGTCTCCCAGGCTTTTGGACTTCGATAATTCAAAAATCGTGGGATAAAAAGAGATTGCCAAAAAAACGATTATTAGAGAAGTAAAAATGATAGTTTTTACTGAATTCATACGAGATCCTTCGACGCGTTTCGGGACGTACCGTATGGAACATCCCTTCGCTTGCTCAGGATGACATCGCCTTCGGCGAGTCACTTGACCATGATAATATTATAGCTTAACATAAGGCACGAATATATGACTTTTCTTTCAATCATCATACCTGTTTACAATTCTCAAAATTCGATCACCCCTCTTTTAAATTCCCTGATTTCCGCCAGGAAGGTGAACTTTAAGGAAATTGAACTGATCCTGGTGGACGACGCGTCACAGGATAATTCTTTGAAACTTATAGAGAAATGGCTTACCTTAAAGGGTGACACCTTTAAAGGTGTGAAGACTTTGAGTCTGAAGAAAAATTCCGGTCCGGCCAAAGCCCGTAATATCGGAGTCAAATACGCCAAGGGAAAGGTAGTATTATTTCTAGATTCTGATGTAGAAGTTTATAGTAATACTCTTTTTGAAATAATAAGATCCTTTAAAAATGATCCGGATCTTCATGCTTTGACAGGGGTCTGGGATAAAAAGCAGAAAGGACATAAATTATTCCAGAAATTCAAAGCCTTGAGAGACTGGAGCTATTGGATTAATGAACGCGATCCCCGCAATTATTATTATTTATTTTCGACCCGCATCGCCGCCATCGACAGGCAGTTATTTTTAAGGCTTGGCGGGTTTGATACGACTTATAAAGCCGCTCTGGTTGAAGATATCGAACTGACTTATAGAATTGCCAAAAGGTATGCGGTGGTTTTCGACCCGAAAGCCATTGTCCGTCATGAATTTGAGGATTTTGGACCAATTTTCCGGAAATATTTCTGGAGATCATACTACTGGAGCCGGATTTACCGCGAAAGGAAAAAATTTGATCCTGTCGCAACTACCGGTAAGGAAGCAGTGACCACAATATCGGCAGGAGGCTTGGTAGCAGTATCGGCATTGATGTTATTTAGTTCTTTAAGTCACTTAAATTATTTACAATACGTATTTCAAACTACTTTCTACCTGCTACTGATTATTCATCTCTGGGGGGTACGCAAATTTCTCTGGTTTGTCTTTCAGGAAGAGGGAATTATTTTTGCTTTTTATTCTTTTTTGACAGGTATTGCTTTATACCTGGCGATTCTTTCCGGGGCTGCTTATTCATTGTTGTGGAACAACCGTCGGAATTAATTTTTGGGAAGGAAGAAGATTTAGGGCCGACGGAGATGAGTTTTCCAGATCGAGGGTGGGATTTTCAATTACCTTAACTTTTTTCAACTTCAGACTTCCGGTGGCAGTTATGGCTTCAGGAAATTGGGAGAGTTCATCTTCAATCTTTTTCATGTCACCCGAATCAAGTGGAATGAGGGATGCGGCGGTTTGAAGCTCTTTATAAGCTTCATCATACTTTTTTTGAGAGCGAAGCGCGACAGCCAGATCAAAGTGGGCATTAGCCAGGTCGGGTTTGAGATAGATTGCCTGGCGAAAGAGCATTTCCGCATCCGCATATTTTTTCAGATTAAGGTAAAGTACGCCTAAAGCAATCCTGTTTTTGGGAGACAGTGGATCCAGGGTGATTTTCTGCTGCTGGCTTTGGACGGCGAAGTTATCTGCGCCTGCTGCGTATCCGATGATATTGGAATAGGTTTTAGTCAGGTTGTCCCAGTTGATAACATTTGTGCGGAAAAGATTGACTGAAACACGGGCTTCATCAATTGCCTGCTGGACCAGTCGGGGAATATTTTGTTGATCTTCAGCTGTGGGGTTCTTTTTAGATGCCAGAGCATTGGCCAGGGCCAAATTGGTTTGGGAGAGGGCATTGTGGTAGCGGTCGATATAGGGGTTAAGTTTTATGGCTTGCCTTTGGTAATTATAGGCAAGTGTTCCCTGATTATTGATCAGAGAATCCAATGATTTTTTAAAATTCATTTCGGCGAAGTATGCTTTTCCTCCAAAAAAAATAACTAGAGAAAATATTATCAGAGAGGGTAAAATTAAGAGATATTTTAAAAATCCCAGACTGGAAAAGTCTATTTCAAATGACGGTTTTTTACTCCCGGAAACAGCTAAAAGTATGATGGCCGTCGTCAAAAGTACCATACTGGTGGGAAGGATTATCTGCAGAAAAAGTATGGCGACTGCCATAATTTTGAAGGAATAAAAATTAGCGTTTTCATGATTTTTTATCAGAGCCTCTCCAAACAATTGTTTCACTGCTTTAATAATAATTAAGACATACATTAAACCTGCAAATAATCCGTATTCAGTCAAAAGATTCAGAAGAAATGATGAGGAAGAGGTAAAAACTATATTCCAGACAGGACTGCTGTTTATCGTCATGGGCTTGGAAAGTGTGAAAGCGGTAATAAAATTTGCAGGGCCAATTCCCAAGGCAAGCGTCCTGATGTTTTTTAAGGTTTCGAGCATTATAGACCAGCCGAAATTAAGGGGCAGAAGAATAGGCGACTGGTTGGTAGCAAGATGTATGGAAGTGATAATTGTAGCCGTTGTGATGAGAAGTGCCGCGCTACCATAAAAAAGATAAAGATAACCCCAGGACCCTGATTGCATTATTTGGTTTTTTTCTTCACCATCTGAAATGAAATATTTTAAAAGGCAATAGATGGGATGAATCCCTAAAACGGCGAGAAATGTAACAGTTGAGAGGAGGCTTCCGGCCGGCGTTTGGATACTTTTGGGTAAAATTCCCAAATAAAGAAAAATAAGATATAAAGATAATAAGACAGCATCAACCAAAAGAATCTGCATAAGGGTCGATTTATCATTTTCATCGACGGCATACGTCAAAAAAAGATAAAACAAAAAACCTTCAACAATAGTTGTAGTTGCAAGCGGGGTAGTGAGCGAGATAGCAAGATTTGGGGATTGGAAGAGGGTTGAGGCGATGACAAAGCCGGTGAGAAGCGAAAAGGGATATAAATAAATGTCTTTGATGACCATTAATTTCTGCTCTGTGATTATTCTGACCGACATCAGGATAAAGCCGACTGAGATAAATAAAGCCAGAAGAGCCATTTTGTTGTACTCATAATATTCAGGCACGATCTGAAGAAAAAATAAGGGGAAGAGAAAAACAAAGAGGAAAGTGGAATATTTAATTATTTTTTTGATTGACATATATTTCGCAATGTCTATCACGGGTCCTGCCGCAAGTTTCCCTCCCGCCAGTACTCGACTCGGATTCTCGTTTGCGTGCTGTCGGGATCCCTTCCTCTTGCGTCACCCGCTTATCCTTAATTATTATCTAAAACGACGGGATTCTCAAGGAGGGGATTTCAGGTATCAGGTGTCAGGTATCAGGTGTCAGAACTAAAACCTATAACCTAAAACCTGCAACCTTACATTACTGTTCGAAACAGTAAAGACGAAGCGATGAGTTGCAGGCGCTTGAGGTAAAATTTGTCCAATCGTTGGTATCAAAGTTGGCATTTTTCCCGACCCTTGATGTCCTGTTGGAAGCATTTGAAGTAAAACTCGTACAGGTAGTAGTGCCTCCTGTGTTGAGAATATTTCCGGCAATATTGGTGTTTGTCCAGACATTGGAATTTATTGTTGTATTAATCTGGCTTAAATTTATTGGAGCACCTAGAACTCCATCTGTCAGGTCAGTCCAGTCGTCAGCGATTTTGGTAGTTTGATTAATTAAAAGATAAGGATCTAAAGAATGGGTCAGTCTGGAAGCAGCGCTCACCGTAGTACTTGAAAGCCAGGCTTTCCATGTGCCTCCCAGCGAGGCATTGTCGGCAAGTGTTTGGCACTTGGTATCCGCACCGGATAAACCGCCCAGATTTCCGTTATAAGTTGTGGAGGAGATAAAGACTCTTTTGGCATGAAGACTACAGGCGCCGTTTCCGTTACAAGCATTGTAACCGCCTCCGCATTCTGAAAAAATATCCAGTCCGTCTGCGATATTGACGATATTCCCGTTTGCGCATTGATTACAGGCACCGGAAGGGTTGGTGTTGTCCGGACAATACAGACCGTCATTAATATCCGGAGTAGTAAGAGAGAGCATGACGTTTCTGCGACGGGCATTATCCGGAGGAGAACTGGAAATGATCTGTGTCGTGTTTGATGGTAGTCCGTCTGAATCTGAATCTATCATCCAGAGGGGAGTTCCAATATATAATGATCCACCGGTAAAGATAACAATTGATCCACCTGTCTGAATAGATAATTTTCCCATAGCAAATTTTTGTGTGACTCCGACTGTCAAGGTGCCTGTTTTACTTACGGCGAGGACAGCGGTATTGGTTGTGTTAGTACCGGCATCCACACCATTGACATTTCCACTAAAGGTGCAACTGGTGGAAATAGTCAAATCTCCGGATGGGGCAACATTACTACAATCAGCGGCGAAGACCGATTTAGAACGCGAAGAATAAAGAATAAAGAATAGTAAAACTATTGAAAGTAATTTCTTTTTCAAAGAGGTTATCGTAAATTAATTTCTAATTGCGACGTCTGGGTTCCGCTGGCGGCTTCAAAATTAATTTTATATTTACTGTCCGTCGTATCCGATACCTGCCAAGTGCCTTCCCAAGTGCCGAAAATGTCCGATCCCTGAGTTCTCGACAGGGGAACGGTAGCCGACTTATTATCAGTAGTTACAACAGCATTAATACTGTTAATGCTTGTATCAAAATAAGCCGTGACGCTTATTTTTTGGGTATCGCCGACAAAGGGTCCGTAGGGGTCGAGATACCCTCTGGTAAATTTAGGTCCCGGGCGGTTGCCTCCGCCGACGGTGAAGCTTTTCATACTGTGCGGTAAAGGAATAGGAGATGGTGACGGAAATAAAATCGGAGTCGAGGTGACGATTGATCGTGAGCTGCGTCGCGGAGAATCCAATCTGACACGGTTAAAATCTTGAATCTGAGGAATTGAGGGAAACAAAAAACTGAAAGTTTCAGGAATACGGTAAATTATAACTAAAATAATGATTACCGCAATTAATCCAATAACCGTAAATTTCTTTTTTCTCGACGAAAGCATAATTTACTTATATTGAATCACATTTCTGATAAATTCTCAAGAAAAAAAGATTATTGCAGTACGTCCTGAATTTCCAGAGAGGTTAAATCATTGGTGTTGGCGCCTGGAACAGGAGAACTGCTGTAAGGAATATAGTTCAAGCTGGAAGAGTCTATTCTGTAATTTGACGAAGTGTTGTTATTGTAGAATTGAACTTGAATTTTATTGTAATCTTTAAGAGCCGTCACAACTGTATTTTTATTAACCCAGCCGTGGGCTATTTTGGTAAAGTTTTTTGAAGATGTTGTCTTTGTACCGTCATTATTAAAAAGCGTAATCATCATACCTGTTTTGCCAGCTAAGATGTTTGAGTCAAGATAATTCATGACATTAAAAGTAAGCGTATTACCTGCATGGCCGGCAAAGACAATAATTTGGGTAATTTTTTCGGAATTGAGTATTGAACTTGACGGAGAAAATTTGAAAGCATACTTACCGTCATAAACTTTTGAGGAATCCAGTTTATCTCTGGCATCCAGTTTTTTGGCGGTCCAGAGGTCAGGCAGTAAATTAAAGTCAAGATCGATATCGAATGAAGAATTCAAAATCACCGGAGGACTGACAGTTGGAGTCGGTGTTGGAGTCGGGGTAACCGTCGGAGTGGGAGACGGGGTATAAGTTGGAGTAAGAGTTACCGTTGGCGTCGGTGTGTTTGTCGGGGTTACCGTCAAGGTGACGGTAGGAGTTGGTGTAAAGGTTGGTGTTGGTGTTCGTGTAGGAGTTACAGTGGGCGTACTGGTTGGAGTAGTCGTGGGAGTAGGCGTATTTGTAGGAGTTGCTGTTGGAGTTATGGTAGGAGTTGGTGTCCTGGTCGGGGTTACCGAAGGAGTTGGCGTACTTGTCGGCGTGGAGGTAGGAGTTGGTGTAGAGGTTGGAGTTGGTGTCCTGGTCGGGGTTACCGAAGGAGTTGGCGTACTTGTCGGAGTCAATGTTACCGTCGGAGTGATTGTCGGTGTTATTGTTGGAGTCGGTGTTCTGGTTGGGGTAACCGTAGGAGAAGGCGTACTAGTTGGCGTTAGAGTCGCCGTCGGAGTAATAGTTGGTGTTAAGGAAGGCGTTGGTGTTCTGGTTGGCCTAGACGTTGGAGAAGGAGTAGAAGTAATGGTAGGAGAAGGAATAGTCGGGTAAAAATAAAGCCCGCCGTCGGTATAATTTACAAAGTTACCAGAAGTGACGATATTTCCCTGTGATATATCCGCAAAAACCTGGTCAAAAGAATTGGCGGAAATCTGGGTTTCTTTATTTATCCCTAGTTCAAAACTGTAAACATCGTCATTGCCGTTTCTGTAGTCTATCCAAATCATCTGATTGCCCGAAATTCTGGGATTTATCTGGCTGCAGGGGTTGGAGGTGATTTGAGTTGTGGCTGACGAGTTCAGATCGTACATATAAATATCGGAGTTTGTACCGCCCCAGACACAGGAAGTATTGCCGATATTCCTTTCGTCAGTCCAGATTATTTTAGTCCCATCAATCGCCGGAGTGTACTGGTTGGCTGACTCGCTGGTGATTTGCGTTTCGATTCCTGAAGTTAAATTTTTCATATAAATATCAGGGTTACCGTTGCGGTTATCCTGCCAGACAATATTGTCACCTGAGACTTGAGGATTGGTCTGGTCATGGGATTCAGTTGAAACCTGTTGAATTGGACAATTGCCGCTTACTGGATCAAAAATACACGTATAGATGTCATTATTACCGCTTGAATTATCCTGCCAGACTATTCGAGTGCCTGAAACTGACGGAAAAAGATTAGAGTCGGAAGACACCGGAATTTTTTTCTCCGGACACGCTCCTCCAACAGGATCATACAGACAAGCGTAGACATCCCATTTACTGTTCCTGAAATCCTGATAGGTGATATAGTTTCCGGAAATCCGCGGATAAAGATTGACGGTAGAGCTGTATGCTAACCATCTATTACTACAGATGTTGCCATTACTTATTGTACAAACCTCCAGTTGTCCACTGGGACTAGGATCATAAGGATCATCGTAAACCCAGACAAAATTAATACCGGAAACTCCAAAATAATACTCGGGTCCCAAGACATCAAATATCTGATATGACTGATAGCTTTCAATAGTTACCTGTACCACATCAGTAAAGATATGGTTGGTGTTGTCCGTCGCTTCCAGCTTTAGCAGGTAATCTCCCGGGGGTAGGGCGTGATAATCCCAGGTAGTTAATTTAGTAAACGTTGATACAGGGGTAAAGACCGGAGAATTTATGGGAGTCCAGACGGAGGGGTTAGTGAAAGGAGCATAAAAAAGCTGGTACTGTTTAAAATCTGTTCCAAATGCCCAGCCTAAAATATCCGTCTGAAGGTTTTGCAGGCTTAAGCCGAGCCGAAATCCCGGAAAAAAGAGTGCTGCATCCAAAGCGGAATTCATACTGACTGCCTTAAATGCATTAACTCTTCCCGCTCCGGTCTTCTGGTCAAAACCGGCAATATCTACATCATCTGCAGAGGATTTGAGTATCTGCCTGACATTTTCCCCGGAAAGTGCGGGATTATGGGCTTTAACGAGCGCTGCAACACCTGATACATACGCGGCTGACATTGAGGTACTTCCTAAACGCAAATAATTTGTTCCAACAATCAGATTAGGATCACAGACGCCAATGTAGCAGGTGGATGTTTTTAGGGATAGAATGTTATTTTGGGGTAAATAGTTTGGCGGTGGATTTGTTGTGCCGGAGCCTGGCGCACTAAGGTCAAGCTGGACGCCGTAATTGGAAAAAGAGGACAGTTGGTCATTTTGATCCAGAGACGCAACCACAACCGGTTTTTGCTGACCCCACGAGGCACGCACCTGGTTTTGCGGGGCATAATACCTGACATCATCACTGAAGTTGCCGGCGGCAAAAACTACCACAGACCCGGCGTTGATGGCATTGGAAATTGCCGTCTGCAGCAAGTTATAGTAATAACAGCGTGAGTTGCAGCTCCAGCTGTTATTGATTACTTTAGCGCCTTTAGTGACTGCTCGATTAATGGCGTCTGCCGCCATAGCTAAGGTGCCCGAACCATCATAATCAAATGCTTTAAAAGCTATAATTTTCGATTCAGGAGCCACCCCGATAACACCGAGATTATTATTTCCCATGGCCGCAATAATTCCGGCGACGTGCGTACCATGACCATTATCGTCTTTGACATCACTCGTACCAATAAATAAATTATATCCACCCGGGGCAACTTGAGGACATGTATTGGCATCGACTTGGCTTAGAGTACATCCTCCAAATTCGGGATGAGTATAATCGATTCCTGTGTCAATTGTGGCCACCAGTACGCTGTTACCACTTCCATCTTTGCCTTTCGTGATATCCCAGGCCGGTTCCAGATTCATTTTACTTGTCTTTAGAGCCCAGAGATCGTCGTATCCCTGTCCCCAGCTGTTAGACGAGGAAAAGTAAGGGTCATTGGGGGTAAAAGAAGTTTTTAAAATATAGTTTGGCTGGGCATATTCGACGACTCCTGATTTCAGTAAGCTATTGATGATTTCCGGAACAGGCACGTCTGATGAGGAAAAAACAATTTTATAGATTTTACTTAAATCAGTACCGGTTGGGGATTTAGTTTTAAAAACATTACCAAATGATTTTATGGGATACCTCTTATGGAGGTTAGAGATGGACGCGGGAATTGAATTTGCATCCAAATCTGTCAGGGTGACATTGTCTTTTAGTAAATCTTTGCCAACACTGTCGCTTTTGACCGACAAGCCTTTCTGGTCGTCTTTCAGTTTGAGGATAACTTCACCGTGGACAAATTCTTCGCTTTTAACTTCTTTATTTTTTTTATTAGTCTGACTGTTTCCTTGGATAATCTGCGGATGGAGGAAAAAAATAAAGACGGTTAAGAAAGAGATTATCAGGACGAGGTAACTTCGTAATTTAGTCTTTAACACATTCAAAAGGCGATTAACGAAAAGGATTATAAACTACTTTATTGCTGGATACAATAGAGTGCGAGAGTTGCGTTATTACAATAGGCAGATTGAGCTGGAAGTTGAGTCCAAGTCGATGTAGCGCTATCGTTTGTTCCGATTTTGCCAGTATTAGAAGATGTCCCGTCTGTCCAATTTTGACAGGTTCCGGCAAGGGTATTATCATTAATTGTTCCGGTTGAGGTTGTATTTGTCCAAATATTTTTTTGAGTAGTGATCCCTGCTGCGCTTTTACTGATGGGATTGACCAAACTACCGCTAGAGAATCCCGCAAAACTATTGGCGACTACGGTTCCATCCACCAAAGTGTACTTGTAAGGTCCGGGAGTCAATCGGGCAGGAGCAGGAGTTGTAGTATTAGACAACCATGCTCTATAAGTGCCATATAATCCGGCAGCATTTGCTTGATTTTGGCAGAAAGTATCAGCTCCGCCTACCCCAGCAAAATTTCCATCATGGTTAGTAGTCGTATAAAATACTTTTCTAGGTGTACAGTCTCTATTGGCAGTGGCTAAAGCCGGATCGCAGTCCCGTGTAAACCAGCCGTTAGTAGCTAGTTGAGAAGGTTTTTTATAACCGGGCGGAACCGTAATCATGATAGTTGGCGTCAGGCTATCAGGGTAGTTGTCTCCGTCAGCATCAGGGTAGACAGGATAGCCTTGCTGGATTTTAGAATTAGTAGCGTGAACAATCGATCCATTGATAATAATTTTTTGGCCAGGTTCCCAGACAAAAGTATAATTGGAAGGCATCGTAAAAGTGGTACCGCTGCCGATAGTAAGATTTCCGCCCGAAACAAAATCAATTCCAGTGGCCGGAGTACAACTCCAGGTAAAATTGACATTTCCAGTGCCGGTATTACAGATTCCGGCAGTTCCGGTTGGCATTGGGGTGGTAATAATAGAAGGAGCGGGATTCACAGGAAGAGATGTTCCTGTAGAATTTTGGGCTCTGACACGATAATAGTATGTGGTTCCCGGTAGAAGATAATCTACTGCTACGGCCATAGTGGGTGCGGGTATAAACATTCCCGGCGGGGTGTTATCAGCTGTTTCTCCAAATGAGGGAATATATTGGTTAAAGGTTGAATCACGGGCAACTTCCACATAATATCCTGTCGGTCCAGGATTTGAAGACCAGTTTATCTGAAAGTATTTATAGGTGACGTTTGAAGCTGCGTTGAGGGTCGGAGTAGAACTGTAGGTTGTAACAGTGCCGGGAGATGTATAACTACTAACAGAACCCGCAGAGTTGACAGATGCCACTTTATAGTAATAAGTAGTTCCAGCAGAAACTCCCGTATTCACGGAAGCAAAAGCGGTACCAACAGAGCCAGGATTATAGCTTGAGAGGGGTGAGGAAAAATCAGAGTTGTCGTCGACCATGACATTATAGGTTGAGGCGCCTGTCATAGAATCATATGAAAAGAAAAAACCGCTATCAGCGATGTTGAAAGACTGCAACGAAACATTGGTCGGAGTAGTCGGAGCAGTAAGGACTGTAACTTTATTGGATAGTGCACTATCACCGCTGGCAAATGTAGCTTTCAGGCAATAATAATATGTAGTATTGGCGCTTAAACCATTGGTGATGGAATATTGGGTAACATTACCGATATTATAAAGATTGCAGGTTCCTCCACCACAATTAGATGAAGTAATTGGAGATGTACTGCAATCAGAATTGGTCGTGACGCTTAATTTATAGCTGGTAGCCCCGGTCACAGCCGCCCAACTACCGGTGAAACTGTTTTCATTGATAGTATTTGGTTTGATGGAAACTGCCGTAAGTGCCCAACCCTGAGCACCGCTTGAGGGAATAGTCCAAGACATCGTAACAGAATTAGCGCCTGATTGTGTGCTTCCCCTGCCATTCCATGCATTGTCAGAAGAAGTACTCCACTGGAGTGTTTGACTAGCGCCTTTAGTCGCATCTGTCGTAGTATTCCAAAAAGTTAAAGCATCGACTACGATTTCTCCCGGGGCGCTTGTAACATTTACCGAAGCAGAGGTCACCCCAGATCCTCCAAAATTAGAAGCAAAAATTCCTAGAGGAGTTATTTGATTTGCCCCAGTAAAACTTATTGCGCCGGTTTGCATCCAGTCATTGCCTCCGGGGGTAACCACTATAGTATTTGTTCCGGTAGGAGGATTTACTAAATACCATAATTCCGAGCGAGAAAAATCACCGGATCCAGCCTGCACCGCCCCGCTTTTGGTTAGTGCAACTCCATTGTATGTCACACTGGTGACAGAGTTATATGATCTTTTACTCACTCCAACTACCAATAAGCGGTTTACTCCTGATACTGTATGAGACCAACTGAGACTTGCTACATTTGCTCCGGCTGAAGATGAAGTGGTGTCGATTGCCAAAGTTGAGGTTGCAGAATTGGCAACGGGAGTTGCAAGAGTGGTGACTGTAATTGTGCTAGAGTTTACACCAGTTCCACCACCCACAGAATCGGTTGCCCTTACTCTGTAATAATAGGTAGTGTTGGCTGATAAACCTGTGACAGAGTAGGTAGTGACATTACCTACAGCCTTAGCGTTACATGACCCTCCTCCACAGCCTGTTGCTACAAACGAGGTAAAGCCGCTGTCTGTAGCCACATCCAGCGTATACCCATCTGCACCGCTTCCTGACTGGGTATTCCAGTTGGCAGAGAAGCTTGTATCAATTACATTTGTTGCGGCGGTCGCTGCAACTTGAGCCGGTTGATAAGTGATAGTAAGGAATGGTTTATATGCGGCATTAGTATTATCCGCCGTGGCAAGGTTGATATCTTCACGTCCGGCTGGAGCAGTGTTATTAGTATCTTTATTGCTACTGAGGCAATAATAAGTAGATCCGCCATAACTGGTATCTTTAGTAATCCATGACGTACTTAAATTAGCGCTTGCGTATTGAGTATTGATGACTACATTACTTGAGTTTTTCCAACTATTATCGCTAGTGGCTGCCAGACACCCGTCGTAAGCCGCCTCCATATTTGAGGTAGTGAGAGGATCATTGGCGTTCCAGTTGTAATCGATTACGTTGGTAGTAAAATCTACAGCGCTGTTATCAGTTATCATTACCATTGTCAGGTTGACCTGATTTATGACCGCGCTATCAGGAATAGAGCTGGTGGTAAATTCTAAAAAGGATCGAAGGACAGTATAGGTGACTGAAACTAATTTCTGTCCTACAGTTCCCGCTACTTGAGTTGTCCCGACAGCATCTGCCGTATTTCTAGCACCGGTATATGTCAAACCACTTCCACTGACGGATCCATCTGCGGTGGTTCCGGCAAAGTCCGGATCGATCGTCACCGGATAGCTTGTCCCTAACTTTTTCAGCCAACTGACAGGAACAGAAGTATAGAGATACCAAGTATTCCCTTCTTTTATCAAGAATCTTCTTATGGATGCAGAATTATCTTTAGCGTCATGTCCTTCCGGGAAAGGAAAGATGGTGGTTTTACCGTTGTCTGTTAGGACAAGAGAATCTTTTGTTGTAAGCTCGTATTTAGCATTATTAGCATTTAGTGATTGGCCATTTAAAGTAAGATTGGAGGTCGTGGAAATCGTAGCCTTTAAAGTGAGGAGATCATCCAGAGATGCATTATCAACAAGAGACGGATCTTCCAGGACTAAATCTTCACGAGCTCCAAGGTCATAGGCATTAATGATAAGTTTGACGCGATCACCATCCAAGGTAAGAAGATTATCAGTCTTATTTACTTTAGGATTATCAAGATTGTTTATCCTTATAAAAGCGTTGTTGATAGGATTATAAATTCCCAGTGTCGGAGCTCCACTTTCCAGAAGAGAGTCACCGTTCTTTTGGGTTATTGCTCCATTCTTTGACAAATATAGTCCTACTCCATTTTTGGTCTGGTAGTCGTATCTGGGATCTGTACTTTTCTCCAGTGAATAATCAATCGGTTGCCAAATACCAGGTGCAACCTCGTAGTTCTGTTTAAAGCCGGTAAAAAGAGCAGTCACAGTACCGTCAGCATTTTTAAAATGGGTGGAATAGGCATCTTTTGATACTACCTCTTTATCCCGAAGATCCATCTTGTCTGCCTGAGTATCAATCCAACGCACGCCTGTTTTGGGGCCGATGGAGTTATTGGCATAGACTTTTTGGGAGGATAATTTTGGCAGTACCAGGTAATAAGCACCAATTAAAAGTCCGCCAATACTGGAGACAAACAACAAAGAACAGATAATCCTTCGATAAAACTCAGGACAGGCAGGTAACAGGGAAAATCTTGACTTGAAATTACGCCGGGCAGATTTTTTCATTTTTAATTTTCACGTTTTTTATCTGAATATAGGATTTAAGGTTGACTTGGCACCGCTTTCGGCGATTGCTTCTATATTCATTATATATTTAAAATAATTGCCATCATCCACAATCCAGGCGCCTTCCCATTTGCCGTTGTTGGCTGTTCCTGAGACCAGTTTCAATTCATGCGGGGTAGATTTATTGTCTGTAACTGTTGTTAGTATGACACTTTTGACAGGAGATTTGTAGTCGACCATAAGGCTGACTGTCTGGTTTCCCCCTTTTATGATATCCAGAGGATTGATGGTGAGTTTACTGATAGATGGACCGGAGTTATTTCCACTTTGGACTTCAAAAACCTGTATTCCTGTAGGAAGTGGTCTTAAATTGCCGGGAATGACAGTAGGGAAAGGGGTGGGAGTGAGAGTTATTGTCGGAGCGGGAGATATAGTATTGGCTAATTTCTTGAAAAATGGTTTAAAGCTGGGGGAAAATAAACCAACCAACAAACCGATGATAATGACCGCGATAAATAAAACCGCGATTCGTAACGAAGAGTTACTACTACTTTTGCTTTTCTTAACCTGGGCAGTCATAAAAAAGATAATATCTCTTAAATTTTAGTGTATAAAAATAGATAGAAGTTTGTCAAGCGCATTTAATTTATTATCCACCCCCGGTACTATGCTTACTTTGTTTCGTGGTTTACATCCACGCAAACAAAGAGCGCAAGTACGGGGCAAGCAGTTTAATTGATAATCCACCAATTGAATTTCACATCATAAGGAATTGGCGAGTCCAGAGCGACAGTAAAGTATGAACCGGCCTTTTTATCTGCCACAAAGATGACTTTATTGGCAGTTGGTGAAGCGGGGGTCATATATATTAATGTATGTTCGGTGATTTGACTATTATAAATGATAAGCTGCTGTGAGCCTGCCGGTATGATATTCTGGCCTGTTGTCCCCTGGGAATCGGCGCTTGGGATATTGATTCCATGCAGGCTTAAGTTCTCTGCAGCTGACAAAAGACCGGAGACGGAAGATGGCGAAGCTTCTTTATAATTCAAATTCAGCTTATTGAGCGTAAGTTCACCAGATATTGTGGCATTACCCGATGCGTCAAAAGATGCTGCAGGTTCTGCGCTATTACCTTTAATAATCAGCTTGCCGAAGCTATCCGGATCGGTAGTGTTGCTATTTGAGAGATTTATCGCAAGGTCTTTGCCAAGCGGGCTGATCTGGTCTGTCACTATTCCTTCACGGGCGATGATCTGCCCAGCCACATCCAGATTGCCGAATTTATCTATAACCAGCCGTCCGCCGAGGAAGTCTATACTATTCAGTGAGCTAAGATAAAGAGTATTTCCTAAGGAGGCAACTTTATTATTTTCAATGACAATTCCGCCATCGACGATAAGTTGTCCTGAAATAGTTGTGTCTGCCAGAGAGCTTTGGCCATATACCGTCAGGTCTGAAAGGGTATGCACCTGGTTTTGAGAACTGGTGTCAGTTGGCTGGGTAAGGACAATATTGTCAGTCAGAGCCACGTTGTTATCAGGATTGGGGATAGATGTCGGATTGATAAAGGCCGTACTCGTGGCGATAAATTGCTCGACACTTTGATTGAGCTGTGAAGATGATGTCAAAAATCCTGTCAGCTGGTCAAGGAGCGTGGCCGAACTTGATGATGTGTCGGCAGATGAAGTGGAAGCATTGAGCGTTGATAAATCAATTGTGGGCGTCGGACTTGGCGTGTCAGTCGGACTTGGTGCGATAGTCGGAGTTGGTGCTTCCGTGATACTGGCGGTAATATTTTGATTTTCCAGAGTGGCAACTCTTCCCAAAAGGTCACCGAAGGAAGACTGAAGATTGTTTATTTGATCAGACTCTATCGTGCCGTTTACTTTAAGTTTATTTACAGACAATTCCCCTGAGATAGTGGCTTCACCGGCAGATAATTTACCGGTTTGTGTTTCTTGGGAAGTTATAATTCCGGCAACTGTAGCCTCATTAAATACCGCTTGATCAGACTTCAGAGTTCCGGCGAAAGTAGCGTTACCTGAAGCGTCTATTTCCGCAACAGTCTGTCCGTCTTTACCTATAACAGAAATGTTACCAGCGGAAGTTGATGTATTTTGACTAAGGTCAAATTCAATCTTTCCTTGGTCGGACAAAGGCGCGATTGAGTCAGTCTTCAGCCTTGCTAAATTGGCGGTACCTGTTGCTGTAAGATCACCGACAGGGGAGAGGATTTGGTTATTACCAAGCTGGGTAAGGTTGCCGACCGTCAGATTTTCAACTTTCAAATTTTTGATGACGGCAGAATTGGCAACTATCGTGTCAAAAATTCCCTGTGCTGCATCCACAATTCCGGCTTTAATATTGGCGATTATGGCATTTGAATACGAGGCAAAGTCATAAATGACGTCGCCTGATTTAGTACGCAGTTCATAGATGTTATTTTCACTAGGTTGATTCAGGCTGGCACTTTCACTGGAAATAAGTATGTCATAGCCGGAAATTCCACCTAATGAGTCCTGAGGTAGGTTCCCGTTTTGATCCAAAGTTACTTGATTATCAGGGCTGTTCAGGACGTATCCTAAGCTGTCGGAATATCGGATATTTTGATAATTTTGTGCATCAAATCTGGGTGCAGTCAGGCGGTAGGCGATACTTGTCGGTCGCCCTGAATAGATTGACAGCTGATTTAGGTTTTTATCAATTTTATACCAAGTTCTGGTGTTATCAGATGGAGTCAAAAGCACGACCATTTTATCAAGATTATTCGCAATATCAGTGACTTTAGAGAACAGCCACAAATCAGAACCTTTCAGCGAATTGTTAAAGTCGATAATCTTACGGTATCCGATACCCGGCACCAATTCATCGGTATTAACAAAGCCCGTGGTTTCCTCTTTGACTCCTGTCATGGCGGGTAGGTAGGTGGCGTATTTTTCACCATTTATTGTATATGGAGGATCAATTAAACCCACATCAATCTTACCGGTACCGGTACCGACTACCAGAAAGTTATTGGTTGTGCCGTCGCCGACAATATTTACTTTGCCGTTGATGTCAAGCATATAACCATTGGAAGGATTAGTAGTACCTATACCTAAATAGCCTGTATTGATATATGATTCGTTGGATGAGTTAGCGTCTAGTAGTACTGCGACGGCATTTGACGAATTATAGATGTTCAGCGATGTATTGACAGAATTATTGCCAAGTCCGATATAGCCGGACGTATCAGCAGCTATGAAAAGCTGGTTATTGACGGACCCTCCCGAGGCTTTAATAGTTACAAGCGAGGTATTTGCCGTATCACCGAAAGATATAATAGGTACTCCTTGAGCAAAGGAAAATCTGTGAGGTCCACTTCCTTCAGCTAAGAGTCCTTTGCCGGCTACAGTCGCTGCAGTACCGGATGTTGCTGCATAATTGGACATGGCACTTGCTTCCTCAAGTTGTGCACCCCAGGCCCAGACCGTATATCCGCCGCTTAGTACATATCCAATATAAAAGTTTACACCGGTATCAGCTCCACCTACGGCTTGAGTTATTGAGAACCGTTGCCATCTATTGGTAACTGTTATTGATTGTAATCCTCCGTTAGCATTAGTTGAGTCTTGAATTGCCAAGCTAATTGTCGTGTCTGACGCAGCTTTCAACCAGACAGATCCGGTAAAAGTTTTAGAGCCAACAGATGCTCCATAAGAATAAGTTTGATAAACACTATTAACGTCTCTTGCAGCGGCGCCGGCATCAACTATTTTATCTGCGGTTGTTGTGCCGTTGGGAGCGTTATAAGTACTATCATTTAATGTTAGTGTTGTATTCGCTCCTCGTGTCCAGTTGGAATTGCCGAGGTCTTCAGAATATTTTAAGAAATTCTGGTAATTGCCAAAACTTCCAAATGGTGTCATGAGTTCTCCTGTTGGCCCTTCCATATATATAGATGCAGAAGCTGTGGAATCTCCGCCAACTGCAAATGACTGATTGGACGGGTCAAGATAGGGGAAGATAAGTCCGCACCAGTTATTGGCTCCGGTACAAGTATAACCGGAAACATCAGAATTTGTGTATTCCCAAAGCAGGGATACCCCATTTGGACCTACAGGTCCCGTTGCACCTGTCGAGCCTGTCGGTCCGGAGAATCCTGTAGTTCCAGTAGTTCCTGTTGAGCCAGTTGGACCTGATAACCCTGTAGCTCCTGTTCTTCCTGTAGCTCCGGTAGGACCTGAGAAACCTGTTGCTCCTGTTGATCCTGTAGAACCTGTTGGTCCTGAGATGCCTGTAGTACCCGTTGATCCAGTCGCACCTGTTGGACCAGAGAAGCCGGTAGTTCCTGTAGAACCAGTTGATCCTGTCGGACCAGAAACACCCGTTGCTCCTGTTCTACCTGTGGCTCCAGTTGGACCGCTATAACCTGTAGTTCCTGTAGACCCTGTGGAGCCAGTTGGTCCGGATATTCCTGTAGCCCCTGTAGTTCCCGTAGATCCTGTAGAGCCTGTCGGACCGGTAAATCCTGTCGTACCCGTGGATCCAGTTGCACCTGTCGGTCCGGTGATACCTGTGGTTCCTGTAGATCCTGTAGATCCGGTTGGACCAGTAAATCCGGTTGTTCCTGTGGTTCCAGTTGCTCCTGTAGGTCCGGTTATTCCTGTGGTACCAGTTGATCCTGTAGATCCTGTGGATCCAGTTGGTCCAGTAAATCCTGTAGAACCTGTACTTCCGGTTGTGCCTGTTGGACCGGATATACCACCACCACCTGCTGTTCCAGTTGCGCCTGTTGCGCCAGTACTGCCTGTTGGACCATTTACTCCGGAAGCTCCTGTACTTCCGGTAGATCCGGTAGAGCCTGTTGGACCTGATAACCCTGTAGCTCCTGTTCTTCCTGTAGCTCCTGTTGGACCAGATAATCCTGTAGCACCAGTGGAACCGGTACTCCCTGTTGGACCAGTGAATCCTGTAGCACCTGTAGTTCCAGTAGATCCTGTAGATCCAGTTGGACCAGTTAACCCTGTGGCGCCAGTACTTCCTGTAGATCCTGTTGGCCCTGAGAACCCTGTTGTTCCGGTAGAGCCTGTCGAACCTGTCGGACCGGAGAATCCTGTAGCTCCTGTGGAACCTGTACTACCAGTAGGTCCGCTGAAGCCTGTTGTACCCGTGGATCCAGTCGCGCCTGTTGGTCCTGAGAATCCTGTGGTACCTGTACTTCCTGTAGACCCAGTTGGACCGGATATACCTGTAGCACCAGTTGTACCTGTAGATCCTGTAGACCCAGTTGGACCGGTTAATCCTGTAGCTCCTGTAGATCCTGTAGATCCTGTTGGTCCTGAGAATCCTGTGGTACCAGTAGATCCGGTAGAGCCTGTCGGACCGGATAATCCTGTAGCTCCTGTTCTACCTGTAGCTCCTGTAGGACCTGAGAATCCTGTAGCACCGGTGGAACCGGTACTCCCTGTTGGACCAGTGAATCCTGTAGCACCTGTAGTTCCAG
>CAYIFB010000006.1:0-26432 GCA_964362665.1 uncultured Gammaproteobacteria bacterium
AGACTTTTTGGAGAATTTTAAAAATGTCTCACGCATAAATCCGAATACCAGAGGAAGCCAAATAAGGGACGAAATTATATCTATGTGTCCTGCATAAATTCTGGCTGCGAATAATCCGGAAAATGCAAAAATAATCGCGGAAGTCAAACTGGAAAGCTTATCTAAATATTTGGCGGAAATATAATACATAAATACTGAAGCCAGAAAAATATGGGCAAAAAGATAAATCATGAATGCGTAATTTAAAGGAAAGAGGAAAAAGAGAATATTAAAGGGATAAAACGCTGCTGTTGAAGGATGGGCTAAAAAAGGAGTACCGGAAAAGCTATATGGATTCCAAAAAGGTATGACACCTGATTTGAAGCTTTCAACCAAAAAACTTTTCCAGTAGAAAAATTGGTCATTCACATCCCCGCCGTAAATTATCTGGTCCGGCTTTAAGACTAACGTGTGCCGGAAATAAAATAAGGTCAGAATTAACAGTACTAAATACGGCCAGAAAGTGTTTAATTGCGATCTGAAAGGAATCTTCATTTTTCTCATGATATTAACGGGATAACACTCCAATTAACTCCTGTATTTTGTCGTTCAATTCTTTATCTTCGTCGGCATATTTTTGTTCACTGTCCGTCAGCCACTGGTTTGATTTCATTCTGGTGACGATCATCTGCACATGGCTTCGCCGTAGATCAATCAAATTTAACAGCTCATTGATTTTCTTCTGGTCTACCCCGTCGCTATTTTTAAATTTTTCGTAAAAAGAGAAAGCTTCGTTGAGGTTGTCCAGTAGTTTCTGCCAGCTTTCAACTACGTCTTTGGAATAATTGGGGGGTACATATCCGCCAAAGTGCACCACCACTACCTGTTGCGGACAGCCGTTGATTTCTCCGATTACAGCATTTATTCCTATATCCTGATGATCCGAACCGAAAAGCAGTTTTTTGGTGTCGGGAAATTCCAGAAAATTCTCCAGAAGTTCCGATGATTCAAAATACCCCCGGGTAAAGATTTCCGCAAGCAACCTATTCTGATAACCTGCCTCCTTGACCGCCGTCTTCATCGTTATTCCGCTTTTGGTGGCCTCAAAAGAAAAGTCATCAGTGTCAATCATCACCCTACCCCGTCTTCCGCTCGAAAGAGTTAAAAGCGGAGAATAGTTTAGGGGTTTAATATTTTTCTCTTTTCTTTTTTGGTTCAGAAGCCTGACAAAGTCATTTCCGTCAAGAGTCGGTTTATTGGCAAGAGTTTGATCAAACTTAGTATCACGAAGAGTATTTTTATAGTCCTCCTGCTGGTCAATTGGAATTACCAAATGGATATCTTTTTCATCAACAAGTCCGAGATCAAACCTGGAATCAAGACTTGCCTTACGGTTATCACCCATAACAAATATTTTTTGGGAAGGAACAGTCATCGCTTTACAATCAGGCAGGAAATCTCCTCCATAGGTCGAACGTGGTTTGGCCGTATAAGGCTCATCCAGAATTTGTGAATTGAGGTAAACATACCCGTCACGAAGTTCGATTTTATCGCCCGCGAGGCCTACTACCCTTTTGACGAATCCTGCTACTTCATTATATTTATCGCGGGTTATCTCTTTTGTTTTATTATTTTCAATCTCAACAATATCCCCTCTCTGCAAGGCATACGAGAAAAGGTTAATGCCAAATAAATTAAATCCCGACGGAAAAACTTTCATCTTGGGCCAGGCTACAATTTCTTTAGCGTTTATTATCTCATCAGAACTTGTTCCTTTGGGAAAAGTCGGAAACATCGAGCCGGTGCCTGCAATCTGAATTTCCTGTTTGATGAACCCCGTTTGTAAAAGTATCTGCCTGTAAATCGGATATAAAGCTATGACGATGATAATAATTAATAAAGTAAAAACAGGAACAATAAACTTTTTCCAAAATGATACTTTTGCCATTAGGCTTAGTATAGCACCCCCTCTAATCGATTTTTATGCCGTGAAAATATTTCTTTTCCCGTGTTAAAAACAGAAATCCCGTGAAAATAAACAGCAATCCAAACCCAATATATTCCAGATATTGGGGCAGATAGACAATGATAATAGTAACCGGTTGTAAGTTGTAAGAAGTTGACGACAAATCCCAACCATTTTCCCAGTTGTTAATCAGAACATGGTTTTTAATCTCTTTTCCAAAGATGAAAGGAAACATATTCTTCAATAAATTGAAAATTGAAAATTGTCCGCCCGAGGCGGATCCGCCTTTGGCGGAGAAATTGGAAATTTCATAAGCGTGCCATCCCTTGTCAAAACTTTGCGACAATATCATGTAAGTATTGGAAGTCAGGGTCGAAGCGGAAGATAAGTCCACTTTGTAAAAGCTCGGATTGGGATGATCCACACTATAAGACACCTCGGGGGTGGCAGGCTGAGCTTGCGAAGCCATGACTCCCCAGATGGTGGAGGAATTAGAGGAGTCATTGACGATTTTTAATGAAGTCAAAAATCGATATGGAATTGGATTGACGGTAATTTTTCCCAAGTAGTTCACTGTTTTCACCCGCCCGATTGAGGTGTTATCAAAGTGAAGTGTATAGCCGATTGCATCCGGCTCCATTGGCGGAAGAATGAAAAAGGATTTATATAATGTTATTTGTTCTTTGTTGTTTGTTATTTGTTTTGGCAAGTATGTTTCCAAATCTGCCCTTTGAGAGTTCGTATTAATGACAGAAAAAAGAAGACTTTTGCCTTCCACGTTCTTATTCTCTACACTCACCAGATAACCGTATCTTTGAGCCAGACGACCTAAATCAATGTCCAGACAGTTGCTGGACCCGACACTCGTTAGTTTGAGAAGTTTAGTATTGTTTTCTACAACCGTTTCCTGTGAAAAAAGACCTTTATTGAACTGGTCACAGGTTTTTGGCACATTTTCAAACACATCGTAGGTAATATTGCTGTCATAGCTATATAAACCACTTACCTTGGGAACTCTAACCTCCAAATCACCGGATTTAATATAGCTTAAAGTCATCTCTAGGTTAGCAAGCTGCGATAAAGACACCTCGGGGGTAGCCCGCAGGGATTCCCCCGATGGTGGAGGAATCTGAATTAACTCCCCGTCCAAATAAATTTGCGGAGTTTTAGTGGTTTGTTGTCCTAAATTATCCTGATCCACTTCGCTTATATTGTCATTTGATAAATCAGGAATTATTAATTTGCCCCCTTCCATATCTTTGGGTATTTTAGCCTTAAATGAAAAATATGTACCCATATCTTCTACCCCAAACTCCAGCTCCTCCTGCTTCCTGCCGGTAAATAATGATCTGAAGGGATAATAGGTATCTGGTTGTGTGTTAATGCTGGAAATATAATTTCCGTAATCGGAGTATGCTTGGTCTAAATTATTCCATTTATATTCCGGCCCGATATTGATCAAGGAATTTGAAAGAAAAACGAAATTATTCGGAGAATTATCTAACTTAATTTTGTAAAGTGTCAGTTTACCAAAATCGTCTCTCTGGATCACTTTCCCGGAAGAATCAAGCATTAATTTAAGGTTATCAAAGCCTAATCCTTTATATTGTGTATAGCTAAAAATACTTTCATCAATCAAAAGCCATCTAATCTGGTATTTCTCTATAATGTCATTAAATAATTTAAGATTTTTTGAATACAAGGAATTACTCATCTCCCAATAATAATTTTCGTTTTTATCGTTCCATACATCAAAGGCACGATCAAGAAAAGGCTGTTCTGTTGAATACCAAAGAAAACCTGATCCTGTTAATCCCCACTTATAATAAACCCATCCCCAGATATTGGACTGGGGGAATTTTGCAATTCTACCTTTATCGGTTTGACTGTTGAGATAATTAAATAATTGAAAGTAATCACCAGGAATTTTTGCCCGCTCAAATTTATAGATAAAATCACCTTTCCATACCGGATAATATATATAGAAGAATGAAATCAATAAAAGTATAAAAAGCGTTGTGGAAATTAAGCGTTTATTTTTCTCTCTAAACATATCTAGCAACCATCCTGCACCCAATCCGAATAAAAGTGAAAAAGTAAAAATTGTTGGAACGATAAATTTCGTAAAGGGATTTCTAAATAACTGATCTGTAACCGCCAATTGTCTTAAAGAATCGTTGATTATAGAGATTAAATATGTATCGGAAAGAAAAATAATACCAGACAAAATAAAAAGACCTATAAGCTCGATCCTATACTTATTCTTTTTAAATAAGCCTAAACATATAATTATAAAAAATAACATTCCTAAAACTAAAACTGGGTTTTGGGAAAACTGTGTTCTCCACCCTGTCATCATATAGTCGAAATCACCTTTAATGTAATCGTAATCAATAAAATCATAATAAAATTCTTTCAGATAGATAAAATCGCCTATAGTACCGCGTTGTTTATTCATTTGGAAAAATTTATCAGTAGCCATATAATTTTGCATCGCATTTCTGTTCACCAGGAAGTTATTTTTCATGAAGTATAAAGTTGGTAATAGCCAAAAAGCATTAATGGTCATAATAACGAGCATCACTTTTAGTGAAGTGATAAATGAGTGCAAACTATGTTTCTTTAATAGATTAAAAACGACAAAAATACCGACGCAAAGTATGTAAACAAGAAATATTGTCTGAACGTATCCTTGTGGCACAGCCAAAAGATTGACTAAAAATAAGAGTACTAAGCTCTTTCTTGATGAATCATTTATGTATCTGATAAGTACATATATTTCCCAAGGAAATAATCCCCAAAATGTGCTATAAGGTTCAAAAGGAACATAGAAATACTGAATTGTCCCTAGGTTGAGAAGATAATATATTGATGCGAGAATTGATCCTTTAATTCTGGTTTTCAACTCATATCCGGTTAAGATATAGTTTACCGATATGCAATATATTCCTAATATACCAACCAAAAGCATCAAAAAATGATAGAAATAACGAAGTAACTGTGAAGGAATTATGATTGATGTGATCCAAAGGAGTAACTGCCTGGGCAGATCAGCTGCATGGCCCATCCCACCCAAAAGTCCCAACCCCTGATATTCCTGCCAGACGGCAAAGATAGATCTTTTTATATTAAGAGGAAAATTAAATTCAGGGTGAAGATTATCCCAACCAGTTAACCAAGTACCGGGAGTGTAATTTGTAATAGCCAAAGAAAGTACAGTAAAAAGTAATAGAAAAATTGGCCAATATCTTTTTATCATAAAAATATTTCTTGATAATATTGATTTCCTATTTTTTCAAAACTTCTCTTTCGATTTAACATCTTTGAGAAAGTAGATAGTCCTTTTAGAAATTCTTTTTTTTCGCTTAATCGAGAGATTTTTTTCTCAAAAGAATTATCAGATAAATCGAAACATATGTCTTTTAATTCTATCTTACACTTATCCATTATTTCACTGAAATCTTTTGTTCTTCCTATTCCTTCCATAGGTTGGGAAATAAGGAACGGCTTTTGAAAAGAGAGAGCTAGTGATAAAGGTCCACTTGAAGACATAAGTGTTCTATAGGGCATAACTACTAGATTGCATGCGGAAAAATATAATGGTATTTGCTTCTCTTCCACAAAACCAGTTGTTATGATGTTTCCATTGGTTTTTTCTGCTTGATCGGTAACATTCTTTACATAATTCATATAAAATTTTTTATCTTTATGATTAGGATTTGCACCTCCTGCAATTATTAATTTAATATCCTCATTTTTGATCTTTTCAACTATCCAATCCGTTCCCTTATACCAGGCTATAAATCCAAAATACAATATAATAAACTCGTCTTTTAGGCCTAATATTTTTCTAGCATCATCTTTTTTAACCACATTTTTAAATGATTCTACTCCATGTGGTATAACAACAATTTTCTCTTTATCGATAAATTTACTTAATTTTTCTTTAAGATAATCTTCAAAAACTATCACTTTTGAGACACAGCGAAGTGTCAATCTGTAAAAAAAAGATATGAAAACATTTATCATATCTGCTTTAAAACTGTTTTTCTCAATTCCTATGTGTCCTGATATCAAACCAATATCATCAACTACTTGATGTGAAACAAATATTATCTCTTTGCCGAAAATCTTCAGTAGTAAAAGAAATAAAGGAAAAAGTATAAGATTTAGATAATGCCCAAACATGGATAGTTCAAACTCTATAAGAATTTTCTTTGTTTGCCAAAATCTCAGCACTTTTGATGTTAGTTGAAAATAGGTGAGGATACTTCCCCGTTTCCATATCCGATAGACCTTCATACCTTCATCGGTATAAATATTTTCTTTTTCTGTATTTATTTGTTCTGCTAATACTACTATATGTGGATTCTTTTTTATCTTCTTTGCAGCCTTAAGAATAGATAGCAGAGTATTTTTTGTATATGAAGCAATCCCTACGGTTTCTACGCCGTGTATTTTACCCTTTTCTGGATAACTGGTAATTACAATTAAATTTGGAACGTATTGTTTGTTTTTCATATGCACTGATCATCTCTTATTTTAAAACAAGAATGTTCTTATTTTTTCCAAAAAAGACAACGCAGGCGTTGCTTCTCTTACGAAATTTCCCTTATACAAATGAATTAAACTGACGAACCGGACATAAAAAAGATCGAGAAGTGATTTTGGTATATCCCGCCATAATTTCACTTTACTTCTTCGGTCATCGCTCCAGACAACCGGTACTTCTTTGTATTCAAATCCTGATATACGTCCTAAAAATAATAGCTCCGCATCAAATCCCCAGTCTTTTACTTTAAGTAAGGGGAAAAGTGTATTTTTCGATTCTTTGGAAAATGCTTTAAAACCACAGGTAAAATCTGTCACCCAGGTATTGAGAATGATTCTAGAAATCAGGGTAAAACCTCTTCCCAGAAGTTCTCTCACTATTGGTTGATGTCTCACTACGGTAGAATGACTATTTTTCCGCGTACCGATAATAACCGGTATTCCTTTTCTTATTGAAGTCATAAATTTTCTTATTTCTGATACATGGGTAGACATATCTGCATCACAAAACAATGTATAATCAGCCTCTGAAATTTTCATCCCACGAGTAATTGCATATCCCTTGCCTTTATTGTTTCTGTAAGAAATTATTTTAACTTTTGCTTTTAATTTATTTTCTAAATGAGACATTGTATTTTGCATGATGAGCTTGGAATTGTCATCTGATCCGTCATCTACAAAAATCACCTTTTGCAATTTCAATCCACGAGGAAGCTGCAGTTCTACCAACGCTTCAAAAGTTTTATACAATCGTTCCTGTTCGTTATAAACAGGTATGACAATCGATAATGTTTTCATATTTTTTCTAGAAACTGTCTCCAATGAAATCGGAACTACAGTTTCTTGAACCCGCCGAAGCGAGCATTCGACTGCGTGGATGTAAACCACGAGGCGAATTAGAACGAAGGCGGGTAACTTTAATCGAATATTCTCCTAGGCTTAAATTAAAACTTAAGCCTATGAGAACAACGATATTACTGAAAGTTTCTTATCCTGAGTTTGCCGAAGGAGAAGATTTACTTTCAGTTATACCCCGCTATAAACGCCCCTCCGACGCGAGGACGTAGCCCTCGGAAGGAGGTAAGTTTATGTGGGGGAAGGTATTAAATTGTTAAATAACGTTATGTTCTCCTAAGCTCAAGTAAAATACTTAAGCCTATGAGAACAACGAGAAGGTAGAGCAGGAAAATGCAAGAGAGTAGCAAAAGCTACAAATCTAAGCGCAAGCGCCTAGAAGTCTCTTTTCCACTCTACGCGTTGTCCTTTGATCCTTTCGGATCGTGTAGTTGTGCTCTCTATAAACACATTCTTCTATCCTTACGGACAGAAAAGTTGGACTACGGCCAACTTTTGTTAATCCCATCAGGAACGTAAGATCGCTACGCGATCAACGTTCCACTGCCCATCGGGCGGGATCCACTTTGATTGCCTCCATTGCTGGATGCTTTCGCGGCGGATCCCGTCCGAATGAGCGAGGTCCGCTCATGCTTCATCACCTCCTTTGGTGATGATTATTAAGAACGGTATGGTCTACTTGCTGTAGCCGAGTTCATCGCGACATGCGAAGGGTGGATACACTGTCCACACGGTCGCAACCATTTCGCGATTCACATCGCTTTCCTTGATCGAACGTCCGCTCGCGACGGCCTCCCACATGGGGGGCAATTGACCGGCTGTGGTCAATTCGACACGGAGTCCACCGTAGGTTTGATCGGCCCAGCCGTCATTGCGCCAACCCTGTTGGGTAGCCAAAACGGTAGGATCGATACATTGCCCAGTGGTGGTGACGTTGGACGTCGTGACACTTCCGACCGGCGGGTTTTCGTCCAGCCATGGCCAGTATGTCATTGTGGTCGCGGTGACCTTGCCATCGAATCCGCGGACCGTGTCCACACCGATTTGCTGGGTGTTTCCCGTGAAACTTGCGCCGACATACGAGTCGATCGCGCCGTTGGGAGGAACACTCATAGTGACACTGCCACTGTACCCTTCGTTAGGGCCGAGGATGATCAAGCCGTCGAAGGCTGTCACCGTCCCCGAGCAGGGGTACAAGTGGGTTCGAACCCGCTGCGTCTGAACACTGGCCAATTGTGCGCCCAGAGCTTGCACACCTTCCGTGGTTTGCGGAAAGTTGGCATTCAGCCAGGCGCATTTTTCGGCAGGCGTCCAATCGCTGCTCGTTCCGCTAGTGGCGGAATTGGTCTGAACGACCGGGGCCGGGGTGACGGTGGGGACGACGAGCGGGGTTACGGCCGCCTGAGTCAGCAAGACACTGATTGCTTGATTTTGCATTGCAATCTGCGTCTGCAGGCTAGCGACGGCTGGATCGGTGACCGGTTCGGTCGTGGTCGAAGCGGCTTCGCCGCGAAACCATCCAAACCCTAGCCAACCAATCAGGAGCACAATCACCGCAAGAGCGGCAACGGCTCCGATGCCAATCAACACATTTCTACGCATCTCACACCTCCGTGTGATCTTTCATATGACCTTCCTCTCCGCGTCGGATAGCCCTTGCGGGTTTCTCGTCTGCTGAGAAGTCAGTCGGGGCTGATCAATCTCATCTATCTCTCTAGGGAGGGTAACATATCCAAACTTTCTGGACATCCTCACCGATAGATGGTTGACCGTTTCCTGCGTGCTATATATCTGCATTACCCATCAACTACAAACGGGTCAATTTGCAGAATTGTAATCCGCGCGCTCGATGTCCACCATTGGACTCTTGTGGGGTTCGGCAACCCAGTTTTGTTACTGTAGGAGACTAAGGAAAGAATCTTGACAGACTTAATTTCACGAACTAAGATAATTAAACAATGCTTACACAGAAAGACTTTGATGAAATTGAACAACTCGTCAAAGACGTAGTTAAAGAAGAAATCAAATTTCTTCCTACTAAAGACGAATTTTTCGATCGAATGGATGCACTTATGGGTGAAGTAAAAGCCATGCGCGAATCACAAGAGATACACGCCGGCTCCCATTCTGAAATCAACGATCGAATTGAAAAACTCGAAAAAGTTCTTCAGCCTTAATTTTCTTCCCTTAATTTCCTACAGTAATTTTTACTTGGGTTTATACTGAGAAAACTTATTGTAAACCTCAAGTTTTCTAAGTATGCCTTACCAAAAATAAATAATATAGAGATTTAATTTATCTATCCACCTCATCGGCGGATAGTCCACTGTAATTCTAAACTAAAGTTTAGAAACAGTGTTCTACCTTCTCGTTTGTTAAAGTGCGTGTCACGCTAACCGTGACTGTCGTAAGTTATTGGTTTTAGGTTGTAAGAGCAAATTCCTACAACATACCACCTTTCACTTACAACTATATTCAATCCTTAAAGATTTTGCAGCCGCAAATGGCTACTAATCTTCTCTGACTGACCTGATTCGCCCTGCTGGCGGTGTGTGTTCAGGACTCAGCGCTAGAGGAGAGAGTCTTCTAGCGCTTGGCTCTAAACACAATCATCCTTCGACAAGCTCAGGATCTTTAACTAGTCATCAAAAAACTCCAGGACTCAAGGCTTAGGAAAGAGTCTCTGGAGTTTAATTGGTCTATCCATGCTCTCTCCTGCAAGGATAATAATTAAAACCCGAGTTTTTAACTTTTCGATTCCAGCTTTATTAAAGAGAAACCGCGTAATTTTTTACCCAAGAAATAAGTAAGAGTTAATCCGCTAAAGATTAATATCCAGTTTTCAGGTCCTGCTTTTGGTACTTGTGGCACTTCGACCGCTCTTTGAACGCAGAATTGTGATTCGTCATGATCTGTACCGTTATTGCTGGAAACCGCGTCCACGATGTTTATAGGACATACCAGCGTTTTATTCTCAGGAAAAGCCGCTTCACTGACAACACGCAAATTCAAAGTTAAAGTTCTTGAAGTATTTCCCGCCAGATTGGAAACCGTAAAAGTTAGTTTGCGGGAGTTCGTATCATAGGATGGATTTTCCGCCCCATCAATAGATGAATAATCGGTAAAACTTGGGATGGAATCGGTCACTGTCACCAATGAAAGCGTCTCATCACCTGAATTTTGCACTTTGATGTGAAAAGGCACGATAGCGCCCGGCAGATAATTAGTATTGTCAGTTGGAAGGATGTTATCCACATAAACTCCTGTAGCTGGATTTCTGACTGTTTTATTCAGAAGCACTTCAGCAGGCCTCGGACAAGATACCCCTCCCCCGTATACCGGTACACATCCGGCACTGGCTGAAATTTGAGAAGAAGAAAAGACTAAAAACAAAACCGCTCCGGTCAATAAATAGACAGACCTCATTACTAAATTTTTCATATGATGAATACTTTCAATTTATGGTAATTCGAATAAACTAACGGGAATCTTAACACTAAATATGTAGTCTGTCAAGTACTATAGGATGGATAAGAAGATGTACCAGAATGTCTCTATGAGATAAAAAAATTAATTTCCCGGATGAGGTTAGCCTTTTTTTCTGGGGATAATGACAGCAGTTCCATAACAACTGAATTATCTTTAAGGTCTTTGACTAGTACAATATTTTTTGATAGCAGTTGTTGTTTCTGACTTGTATTGAGGCTAGTCAAGCACGTTATAGGATGAAGCCGCGAGGTCTCTATCATATCCTGTAGATTGTCTTTAACAGGATATCCCCAGGCTGTAATTCTAATTCCCCGGCAGCTGGCATAAGAGATTGCATCTTTACTGCATTTAGTGTTGGTTGCTATCCAGGCTTGATGAAGCTTATGCCGGTCGCCTTCAGCTTTCCAGGCCGATAAGACGTCCTGAAAACGGGACTCGACATATAAAGCCACTTTGACGTCAGTCTGTAGTCCCGGCTGATTATGGAATTTGCATTCAATCAGATAATGCTCTTCATTTTTGACAGCTAAGACGTCAATCTCGTGAGAAACACACTTGCCCTGCAAGATTACATTCGTTTGTACATCTCTATAGTCTTGTGAAGTAAGTATGGCTGCCACTAACTTCTCGAAAGGAAAGCCTGACGGACCAAGCTCCATAATGGCTCTCTTAAGGCTGTAACGGGCCTGAAAATAGGGGTGAGCAGACCTTCCTAAAAATTCGGTAATGTGACGGTAAATCTCGCTGGTTGGAATATCGGGGTATAGCTTTTCCTCAACATGTTTTACTACCTGATCACGCATGGCGTCGGGAATACCGGCTCTCCTGATGGAATAGATGAGTTTCTCCCTGCTGTAAGACTCTCTTTCGCCTGTGGCTTTGATGATAATCATATATCTAACTATCAACAATGAAACAATTTAACAATGCATCAATGATTTAATACTTCGATCTTGGCCGCCATGATAAAGTCGTTCACCGACAAACCTTTAATCGCGTGGGTGGTCAAATCGATACGGACTCTGCTGTAATTAATTGTAATATCCGGATGATGCTGTTCATGCTCTGCGATATCGGCAACTTTATTGACAAAGTTGAGAGCCTGTCTGAAAGTTTTAAATTTGAAAAGCCGGCTGATTTTTCGGCTTTCAATTACTTCCCAATCTGATTTTAGAAGCAGACTATATTCGTTTATTTGAATAGAGCTAAAAGGCTTGGTCCCCCCTTCGCAGGGTATGCATTTTTTCTGTAATAAGTTCATAAGAATAACCTCTGTTGATTACCGACATCCTCTATTTTTTGCCTGTAGGCACAGTATTCGCAGTTTTGACTTCCCTGGGGAACTTGTTCGCTTTCCAGTAATTTTTTTATTTTAACTAAAGTTGGTTCTATCCAGGAATCATCCCCCAGATAAGGAATGATGGTTAACTCAAATTCGAGTTTGCCGTCAAATTTGTCGCGGTCGCGGCCTGCATTGGCGAAGAAAAAATAGCCTGTCCGGGATACTTTGAAACCATTCCCGCGGAAAATCCACTGGTACACTTCCATCTGTTTTTTATAGCCCTGTTTATACTGGTCTTCAAGGGATATTTCGTGTTGGGTGCTGGTGGATTTATAATCTACTATCAAAAGCTCACCCTTCGAATTTTGCCAAATGTCATCAACAGCGCCGGTGACAAGGAGATTTGCCGGTTTGAACAAATATGACGCGCCTTTGAAATTTTCCCGCCACTCGTCCAGTTTTTCATGCTTGAAAGGAAGCGCATCAATTTTATATTTTTTCATGAGTTCGTGCGGTTTTCCATCCTCTCGAAGAAGATCAAATTCCCTTTTTAAAAGAAAATCGACCGCGCTGTTGAGGCTGAATCCCGGCATAGACGGCCTGCCTACGCCATATCTTCGATCCAGATAAAAACACGCCTGACATTCCATAAAAAGGTCAATTTTGCTGCGGCTAAGTTTAAAAGGATCCTGAGAATGAGGAGTGTAGATATAACGGCGATGCTTGTACATATACGAATTATATCATTTTACTTTGGCTGTATGGATTTACAAAACTTAAGGTTATAATATGTTGTCATGACAAAAAAAGTCCTCCCTTTGGAGTTCTGCAGTAAAGTCTATAAATTTCCCTTTAACGGTCTGATTCTTATGTTGTCTATCACCGATTATAACAATTTCAAAGTCAGTTATCCGATCGGTCCTGTTTACAATTCTATCAAGGATATCATGGCCGACAGCAGTTTTTTCGGCAGTAATATGGATGAAGATCATAAACTCTTCGTGGATCCAAATACGATAGTTTTACCGATAAAATTTGAAAAACTTTTCCTGTTGGAGCCCAGATTCTGGAAAAAACCGTCTGTCCATTATTCTAATAATGAAAGAATGGAACTTTTCGGCCGTCTGATCAAAAATTATCCTTTTTATAAATTGGTGGTTACTCCTCTCAACTATTCCAAAAAAACAATTTTTATGTCGGCATTTCCCTATCACATTACCTCCGGTGAAAAAATTGTCGAGGCTTTTATGTTAAACAGTGATTTTCCGGTTGACGAGAAGTCAAAATACGCGGGTATTTATTCGATCGATAAGGGTTTTCATCTGAACTGGCAGACAGGTATGATTTCGGAGTTAAACATTACACAGCTCCAAAAAAACTTGCATTAATATGCTGCAAATTAATCCGCAGGCGGTAGAATTGAACAAAACTATAGCCGATGACAATCCTCAAGTTTTTGAACTTTTTTCTGCCCGGGGTAAAGCCATCTACTTCCCCAAAGAAGGTATCCTTGCCCAAACTGCACAGGCTAAAGGCAAGAAAATCAATGCCACGATTGGCAGTGGAGTCGATGACAAAGGACTGCCGATAAGACTACCATCGATAGCGCAAAATATCCTCCTTGATCCCAAAGATACTTTTTCATATGCCCCAAGCTATGGCAAACTGGAACTTAGAGATGCTTGGAAAAAGATGATTTATCAGAAAAATCCGTCGCTAAAAGCTCAAATCAGCCTGCCTGTGGTGACAAGCGCCCTGACACATGGCCTATATCTGGTCGGATATCTTTTTTGTGATGAAAACGATACGATACTGCTTTCAGATAAATTCTGGGGTAATTATCGGCTAATTTATCAGGTCGGATTTCAGACACAAATAAAAACTTTTAATACATTTAAACAAAACGGGCTTGATCTGGAAGATTTTGAAAATCAGCTTGATAAAGTTGCAGGAAAAATTATCGTCCTTCTTAATTTTCCCAATAATCCTTCCGGCTATACTCCAACCATTGATGAAGCTTTATCCATAATACAAATTCTGAAAAAACAGGCGGAAAAAGGCAAAAAAATTCTAGCAGTAGTTGATGATGCTTATTTTGGTTTGATCTACCAAAAAGGAATTTTTTCAGAGTCCCTCTTTGCCTATCTTGCTAATCTTCATAAAAATATTCTTGCCGTCAAAATTGACGGAGCCACCAAAGAGGATTATGTCTGGGGATTTCGGGTTGGTTTTATCTCCTTTGCTTATCCCGGTATGACCAACCAGGGCGCTGCAGCCTTTGAGGCTAAAACTGCAGGAGCAGTCCGAGCGACCATCTCGAACGCCTCCCATCTGTCCCAAAGTCTGATTTTGAAAGCATTTCAATCCAATACATACCAAAAAGAAAAAAAAGAGATGTATCAGTTATTAAAAGACCGTTATCAAACGGTCAGGAAAACTCTGCAAAATAAAAAATATGATAAATTCTTCCGTCCTTTGCCTTATAATTCCGGATATTTTATGTGTATAGAGTTGAAACACGGAATTGATGGAGATAAATTGAGGCTACATCTTCTGGCAAAATACGATATAGGAGTAATATCCATAGGCAATTCTCTCCGTATTGCTTATTCCTCACTTCCCAAAAAATATATCCCGCAACTTTTTGAAAAAATATTTATAGCCTGCGGGGAAATACTTCCGACTTCCAAATGAATATAAAACAACTCCTGCGTACCGTTTTAATAAATCACCCGAATGTCATTAATAATCCTGATAGATCGCTTTTAATAAAAGACAGTGTATCTCATCGTGAGGCAGTTATCTCCGAATCGGGCGCGCTCGCCACCTGGACTCCCATCCACTCTACCGGCCGCAGTCCTAAAAACACTTTTATAGTAAAACAGTCTCCAAGTGAAAATAAAATCGATTGGACTTCAGCCAATAATCTTCCCATTTCAAAAGAGATATTTGATTATCTCTATAATGAAGCAATAAAAATTCTGGCAAAAAAGAATAGTATTTATCAGTCAAACAGAGTAATTGGAGCAGATCCCAAATTCGCTTTTCCTGTGAATTTGGTAACCAACCGCGCGCTGGTAACCCTCTTTGGTTATAATATGTTCCGCGAAGTTCCCCATGATTTCCAGCAAAGTGTTTTTAAAAATGATCAGTTCAATCTGCTGGTGTTGCCTTATAATTATCCGGATCCGCAGTCGCTTCAGCTGAAATTTAAAGATGAACTTCCCTCAATCTCAAAACTAATCATAGCCATGGATATGGACAGGAAACTAGGCCTAGTGATGGGATCCTCATACCTTGGCAGTATAAAAAAACTGATGTTTACTGTCGTGAATTTTATCCTGCCTGATTTTAAAGTAATGCCGCTACACTGCAGCGCCAATCAGAACCACAAAGGAGAATGTTCTGTATTTTTGGGTTTATCAGGGACAGGTAAAACGACACTTTCCACCGATCATGAACGAGAACTCATTGGAGATGATGAACACGCCTGGACAGATGCAGGAATTGCGAATTATGAAAACGGTTGTTATGCCAAGCTGATTAATTTAAACCCTGAAAAAGAACCCGGGATCTATAAAGCAGTTTTTACCAAAAGAAAACATTTGGATCATGGTTGTATTATCGAAAATGCCATGATGTACCCTGACGGCACATTTGATCTTGACGACGACCGCCTGACGCAAAACTCCAGAGTCTCCTATCCGTTAAGATATCTCGATAATGTCAAAAATGATTCCCTGGGACGTCACCCTAAAACAATTATTTTTTTGACGGCTGACGCTTTTGGCGTATTACCCCCTGTTGCTAAACTCGAACCTGACCAAGCGTTACTCTGGTTTCTGATGGGTTACACTTCCAAGCTCGCTGGAACAGAAACTGGAATTGTCACCCCTAAATCCACGTTTTCCAGATTCTTCGGGGAGCCTTTTATGCCCCGTCATCCGCAAGATTACCTCAGCCTTTTAAAAGAAAAATTGATCAAGTTTAATCCAAAAGTATACCTTATCAATACCGGCTGGAGCGGAGGCCCGTTTGGAATTGGCAAGAGAATGGATATTGATCTCACGAGACGAATAGTAAATCAAGTATTAAGCGGGAATTTGGACGAGGTTGAATTTCGTAAAGACGAAAGGTTTCATTTTCTGGTTCCCTCTTCATTCCCGGGAATAGATGCAAAGTTCCTCAACCCCAAGTCAACTTGGAAAGATGAAGACTCGTATGAGGAAGCCGCGGATAAACTTTCATCAGAATTCCGTTCTCATTTTTATGAGAAGTATTCTAAAAGCGCAATTGATGTCAGAATTCAAAATCAACTGCCTGTTTTACCTGCATCTTAACTTTTCAGCAAGCTGTCAATACCGGCTTTCAGTTGTTCAAAAGGTACTGCTCCGGGGATAACAACTGTTTTACCTGTTTTGGTATCAAGCAAAATATTTCCCGGAGTTCCGTTTATGCCAGCCTGTGAACCTCCGCTCATTTCATCATCCACTTTCTTGGCATATGTTCCTTTATCAAAACAGTCTGTAAATTTCGCTTGATTTACACCTACTTCAGCTGCAAGAGGCGCCAGTTTATCCAAAGCAAAACCGGTACCATTTGCAGTAGTTCTCTCATAGATGGCATCAATATATTTCCAGAAAGCATCGTTTCCGCCAAGGGCGGCTACACATTCGGATGCCTCGGATTCCTTATGGGCGTTTTGATGAAAGGCAAGAGGAAAATGCCTGTAAACCCACATCAACTGACCTTTATAAGCATCCATCGCCTGTTGTGCGGTTGGATGAAACTTTTTGCAGAACGGACATTCCAGATCTGAATACTCGATGAGGGCGATTCTGGAATTGCGGTCCCCCTTGATATGGTCCTGATCATTAATTTTGGGAACCTCGGCAAGAGCTTGTGTTGGAACAGCGGTTACTCCCTGATTGGCGGCATTTTTAACAACATCCACCTTCCCGCCTTTTTCCAAAAATTGCACTTTTGTATAAAGGATGCCGATAATAAAAGCGGCAACGATCAGAAGTCCGCCGATAATCAGTGTCAAACTGTTAATATTTTGTTTTTCTGAAACTGGCTTTGGCATTATATTTATCCTTTCATGGGAATTTTTTTATAATAATTATCAATTTCCGGATACCGTCCATTACAGCATAGTATTATATAAAAATCAACCCCCCTAAAAATGGAATTTTTTGTGATATAATCTAAATTCTTATGAAGAAAATAAAGGTTGCCATAGTTGGAGTTGGTAATTGCGCTTCATCACTCATCCAGGGCATTAATTATTACCACGATTACAATTCCGGTAAAAAAATTATCGGTTTGATCAATAATAGCATTGGAGGTTACAAAATATCGGACATCGAAGTGGTTGCCGCGTTTGACGTCGACGAAAATAAAGTCGGTAAAGATCTGTCTGAGGCAATTTTTACCTCCCCCAATAATACCAAAATCTTCTCAGAGGTGAAACAAACCGGCGTTAAAGTACAAAATTCTCCCGTCTTGGATGGCATTGGAAAATATTTGCAAGATATAATTAAACCAAGCCATCAGAAAATTCTTGATCCCAAAGAAATAATCAGAAAAACACAGGCTGAAATACTGATCAATTATCTGCCGGTTGGCAGCCAATTGGCCACGGAATATTGGACAAATATCTGTCTGGAAACCCGTACAGCGATGATCAACTGTATTCCGGTATTTATTGCCAGTGATAAGAAATGGTCGGATAAATTCCAGCGCCTAAAAATTCCCGTCATTGGTGATGATATTAAATCTCAGGTCGGGGCAACTATTGTCCATCGGACTTTAACTAATCTTTTTATGGACCGCGGGATGGCCTTGGACCGAACCTACCAGCTCAATATAGGAGGCAACACCGATTTCCGGAATATGCTGGAAAGGGAAAGGCTTGCTTCCAAAAAACTTTCCAAAACCAGATCAGTCACCTCGCAAATCGTGAGGCGCGGCGAATCAATTGACCCGGAAAACGTCCACATAGGGCCAAGCGATTATGTGCCTTTTATGTATGACAATAAAGTCGCCTACATCAGAATGGAAGGCAGGCATTTTGGAGATGTGCCGATGAATCTGGAAGTCAGACTGTCTGTTGAAGATTCACCTAACTCGGCAGGAGTGGTTGTCGATGCGATACGCTGTTGTCAACTGGCTCTCGATCGTAAAATCGGAGGAGCATTAATCGAACCATCGGCATACTTCATGAAATCCCCTCCTGAGCAGTTTAGCGATAACGAGGCTAAAAAAAATCTTGACGAGTTTATCCGCAGGTATTCTTAATTATTAGTCTCAGTATATGAAAGCGGTACTTTTAACTGAAATTGGCACCTCCGGTAATTTAATCTATAAATCCATTGACACTCCCCGGCCTGCAAATGACGAAGTTTTAATAAAAGTGAAATATTGCGGGCTTAATCATCTTGATCTTCTTATCAAGCAGGGCAAACGCCCCGGTCCCAAGAGATTTCCCCATATTTTAGGATCAGAAATAGTCGGCGAGGTAAAAATCGTGAATAGTAAAAATACTGCAGTCAAATTCGGTGATACCGTGGCTGTTTATCCCTGGACTTTTTGCGGGAAATGTCAAGAGTGTTTAAAGGGACACGAAAATATCTGCGATCTGGGAGGAACTCTGGGTAGAACATGCTGGGGCGGGTACGCCGAGTATGTTACGGCTTCCATGCAAAATATTATCAAGATACCTAAAAATTTATCTCCGGATGTAGCGTGCGCTTCTCTTCTTACCGCCACAACTGCTTATCATTTGCTTGATAGGGCACAAGTCAAAAACGGCAGTACCGTACTTGTCACCGGAGCAACCGGAGGGGTCGGAACTTTTGTCATTCAACTTCTGAAGAATAGAAAATGTATTGTTCTTGCTGCAACTTCCCATAAAGAAAAGATCAAATTATTACAAACGCTTGGAGTTAGTGAAATTGTTTCGACAGATAAATTAAAAGAACAGATCAGAAAAAAATATCCCGGCGGTATAGATTATGTCATCGATATTATGGGAGGAACAGTTTGGTCCGATTCTATTGACCTCTTAGCTAAAAACGGAACCTTGGTTTTTTGCTCGACAACTTTAGACGGATCGGGAACTGTAAATATCGGAAGTGCATTTTCCCGGCAAATAAATATTCTTGGTTCATACGGCGGAAGTCTGCAGGATTTAAAAGAAGCGCTTATCCTTTTGAAAAAAGGCGCGATCAAACCTGTAATTGATACAGTCTTCCCCTTGCCAAAAGCTAAAGAAGCATTAGAGAAATTGGCAGGTCAAAAAGCTTTCGGCAAGATTATTTTGAAAGTTTGATATAGTCTTAATTCCATTCCACACCTACCCGATACATAAATAGTTCCCTCTTAAAATCTCTTTCTTAACTCTCCGGTTTGTGCTACATTATTATAATATCAATCTTGTTGGTAATATTTCGCTATGTGAATTATGGATCATAATAATAACGATCAAACAGCTTTAAACTCAAATTCTTCCCCGTTTGAAAGCACTCCTGTCACTCCGCCTCTTTCTGATACTTCACAGGTTAATGAGTTAATATCTGGAGACGGAAGAATATCAAGTAAACGACCATGGACTAAGGTTCCGATTTTAAAAGTGGTGACACTTGGAGTGTTGGTCATTGGCTTATTTTTTGGTTTACGTCAGGCACAAACAAATCAGGACATTCAAAAAAGTAAAGCCAGCTATTGCGGATTGTGTAGTCCAAATGGAGATTGTGAATGTGCGAATGATAAACAAACCGGCAATAAATGTAAATATGCTCCGCCTGAATGTAGTAATCTTGGCAACACCTGGCAACCAGATTCCAGCTGTGCTGTAAATGCGGCCTGTGGAACTGGTGGTGGGGGGGGCGGAGGTGGAGAACCGACGCCAATACCAACATCACCTTCTTGGAGTTGCGCTGGGCGGAAGCCGACAACAAGCTGTTCGAACTGTGGAGGAAATAACCAAAGTTATTGTGGAACTGGAAATAATAGCACTACTTGTAACTGCAACTCTAACAACAATCCATGTGATCAGTGGTATTTTAGTTATGCCGGATATTGTAAGCCACTCCCATCGGCGCCAACACCGACTCCTTTTGGTGGTGTTAAGGGGGGTCCAAAACCCTCTCCTGCTCCAACTTCCGCGCATGAAAAACAACCGTCTCCCAGACCAAAATCCTCTCCTACTCCAACTACAAATCAACGACCAAAACCATAAATCTCCCCTTTTGCTGGGTCTGATAGTTTCAATCTAATACAAGGTTGCACCTCGTTTACTCGTTTAAAATTCTGCAGGAGTGGTTGTCGATGCGATACGCTGTTGTCAACTGGCTCTCGATCGTAAAATCGGAGGAGCATTAATCGAACCATCGGCATACCTCATGAAATCCCCTCCTGAACAGTTTAGCGATGACGAGGCTAAAAAAAATCTTGATGATTTTATCGGATTATACCAAGCCCGATGATTCCCTTGATGATCAGATAAAACGCGATAAAATAATTCAGAAATCTGGGAAAAATAAGAATAAGTACTCCGATTATCACTGACATTAAAGGATCAAGAGTGGTAAAAGAAAAACTCATAAATTTTCACCTCCTTTATTTAATTTATCCTGCTATTCTTAACAAACGGCCAATATAAATAACGACACTTGCACCAATAACCGCAACAACCAGGCTATAGATGTTAAAACCGGTTACGCCCGATTTACCAAAAAATTCCATGATGAAACCACCGACAACTGATCCCACAATACCCATGACAATATCCATAATCGTTCCGTTTTTAGCATCTGTCCCCATGATCATTGAGGCTATCCAACCGGCAATGGCTCCAAAAATTATCCAAAGTATAATACCCATAATATATTCACCCCTTTTCTTAATTTTTTAAAAATTTTACTTGTTTATATTTACATCAATTTTACTTGGTATATTGACCTGTGGACTTCCTACGCGTCGAATTGCAGGCAATCCGTAGACGAAAAATATAAACAATACAACTGCAAGAATTAAAAACCCGGCAATCATTCCCATACCTCCATCTGATTCAGTTGCAGGTGCGGGAGTATTTATAATAGTTGTCATAATTACTTCACCTCGATTCTTGATTTAATGATTTATAAAAAAATTCTTATACTGTTACCACTTCTTCTTGAGAAATTGGGTTCACAAGATCTAAGAGATAGACCAAGCCTCCTGCAATGACCAGATATACCACCACTGCAAAGACGCTAGACCATTCAATAAGAGCTCCTCCGCTCATACTTTCTCCTATAATTCCTCTAAATGGAAGCGCTAAGGGTCCGGTTAGGGCATAAATAAAACTGGTAAAACCGCTGTTTGGATTTGCACCCAACGCCTTAAGAAGTACTCTAAATGCCAATAATACTTCGACAAATCCTAAGATGTACCAAATTATTTGATTTATCCTAAAGATTTTCTTTTTCTTATCAAAGACTTTTTGTGGAGCTTCATCTTTTATTACCGGATCAATTTGTTTGACAGTTTTTCTCACAACCTGAGAAGGTCGGGAGTTTTCAACAATTGTCACTTCTTCCTGTGTTTGTGTGTTCATAAAATATTTCACCTCCTATAAAATAACTTAAATATTAATATTTTTTATTTATATCGTTTAAGACCGATTAAATTTGAATGAATTATAAGTCTCTTCTTAAAAAATATCCCTAAAAACTTAAGCGGATGAATTATCAGAATCGGTCTAAGAAGTTGTTTCCTTATCTAATCGATATCTCTATTTACTAGAGTACCACTTTCTGTCACCATGTCAATATGTCAAATAGTCAATTAATCATCTTATTGACAGATTATTTATTGAGGTGTATAGTAATTTAATTAGAATAAATTTATGAAAAAGAACATAAAATACGGTAAACCGCGTTTAACTGTCAGAATAAACCATGATTTGATCATTAGAGTAAAAGCACAGGCACTTCTTGAAAATAAAAATACTTCCCGATTCGTGGAGAATATTCTTGAGAAGTTAGTCCCCAAAGTTATTGAAATACGAACGGATAAGTAAAAGGATATTATGACAGGATATATCGGAAATATCGAAGAGCTGACTTTGGCTAATACTTATTTCAGGCAGGTTCTATATACCGGACAACACGCTCAGTTAGTCGTTATGTGCCTTCAGGCGAGTGAAGATATTGGAGAGGAAGTTCACGAAATTGTAGACCAATTCTTACGGATTGAAGAAGGTGAAGGAAAAGTCGTCATGAACGGGGAAGAACGTCTTCTCAAAGACGGAGACGCAATAATCGTCCCTGCCGGCACAAAACATAACGTCATAAATACATCCCCCGCGAATCATTTAAAACTGTATACAGTCTATTCTCCGCCACATCATAAAGATGGTACTGTTCATAAAACAAAGAATGAAGCTGAGATAGATACCGAAGATCACATATAAAGTATTGACGTTTTTCCCGTGTTTATAATTCGTGATTTGCGAATTTTGCTACAAGTACATCAAGTTCTTTCGGATTCCTGACCGAGATCGTTTCAATTCCTAAACCCATCCTGTTGATTATTCCTGAAAAGTTTCTGGAACCAAGTTCGACTATCCTTTTTACTCCTAATACCTTCACCATGAATTCTATCGCCTTTTGAAACTGCACCGGATGGTGGACTTGTGAAAGGTCAAAAATTATTTGGTTGGGATCGCGGCTATAAAGGGGTTGTTCCTCTCCCGGTAAGAGATGATCGCTGACGTACTCTACCCCCCATGTTGACGTATGCTGAATTTTCCCTTCTTTAAGTTGTGATGCCAGAAAATTATGATACTCTTCCGCAACAGAAAGAACGAGAGGCGAATGAGCACCAAGCGCAATCGGCAGAGGAGTCACTTTTACTTTATCACCAAACCTCGTCACAATCTGCTCCTTCATCCCCGATCCCTGCTTTTATGTTATCACCACATTAGCTTCATCCCCGTTATCGAGATTAAAACAAGCAAGCCAGATGTTTCCTATTTCATTTACCCAGTCGCCAATTTCCTGAAATCCGTTCTCCCCCTTCCAATCAACCATGAACATCTCCCCCGGGGTTACGTTTTGTGCTTGGGTAAGAAGTCTCCCTCTCTCTACCATCGCTCTCCCCAATCCTTCTACTCCGTCTTTAAAAAATGCAGTCATTCCGAGACTGTTGGTAAGTCCTGCGCTATGTCCTGAGGCCACGTATTCCCTGTTTAATACGGGTTTGAGCCTGGCAGAAACTATACCCATCATGACCGCCAGAAGTATATGCGAGTTGAGAGCGCTTATTTCTCTTTCGGACGGAGATGTCGTCAACAACTTTCCTACATCTATCTCTGGCGCTGCCCTTTGAACAGAAATAATCGCCTGTTCAGCTGCTGAATCATTCATCCATGCCGAAGCGATAGCCGGACCCTGTCCCGGAGAAATAAAGGCAAGTTCTCTCTGTTGCATATTAATTTTTATTGGTGGGTATTAATTTTACCTCAATTAGATGAAAATCGTAATTTCCTTGGATTCCGGAGGAATATTCAAGACGGCAACAACCAGTTCCTGTTTGGAATCATTTATCATCTCGTGTATCTGGTGACTCCTGTAAAAGTATATTTTCCGCTTCTTATGCGTCTTACAATCTCCATTTATCACGTAAACAATTTCTATACCCTTATGATAATGTCTGCCTTCTATCCCGCCGGGTATTACGTAATATATAAAACATGAAACAAATTTAAAATGAAAGATTTTCCTGATTTTGCGGAAGATTGATGTTGACATATTTAATATTATTCATTTCTTTAATCAGGTGATAGAACCAAGTTTTAACCTGTAATTCAAGAATCCCTTCTAATCTTCTCTCTTTAATTTAAAGAATTTTTGCGGACGATTAAACTGCCAGGGAGTTTTAACGTTGCATTTAATAACTTCAACCGATTTCCAGACATTGCCGGTTACATAAGGTTCTTGGTCAAGCCATTTCTGCAGTTCTTTTTCTGAGGAAAAATCCATCACCGCCATCGAACCAATCATCTTATTGTTATCGTCCAACAATACCGCTCCGTACCACCGACTTCCTAATCGTCTCATCTTTTCCCCCAAATCGAGATGGGCTTGTCTAACTGCGAGCCTTCGCTCCATCGCTTTTTCATCACGACCGTCTTTTCCAATTACCAGAAATTGCATAAATTCATGAAATTATTAATATTGTTATTATATCAAGTAATCAATAATTTATGGTTCCGGTTAATGAATGCTATTATATTTGTAAAAACGAACGTAAATTAATTCGTAATCTTTGTTTTCGTAAATCAGGTATAATAATCATTGAAAAATTCTTATGGCGATTATTTTTGCTCTCATGAGCATGTTCTTTTGGGGATTAGCTCTTTTTCTCGCTGCCATTGCTTCACGAAAAATAGGAAATATCCTGACTTTATTTTGGATGCAGATTTTTGGATTTGTTATTGGATGTATTTACTTATTATTCAATTTAAACTTAGTTAATCTCAATTTAATACTTTCTTTTATTCCGATACTCGCAGTAATTGCGCTTCTTCAAGCTACTGGAACTCTAGCCTATTATAAGGGAACGATAAAAGGACAGGTTTCTTTAGTAAGTCCATTGGGAGCTTCATACGGTTTAGTAACTGCAATTCTTAGTATAGTTTTTTTAAAAGAAGTCTTAAGACTTAATCAGTTAGTGGCAATTATTTTTATTATCTTTGGCATGATTATTATATCAATAAGCATCAGAGACTTAATAAAAAATAAGAGTATTCACCTGCTGACAGGTACGAAAGAGGGCATTATTGCCATGATGGGATGGGGAGTGTCTTTATTTTTACTGATATTTCCTTCAAAGTATTTAGGTTGGTTTTTACCGGCAATATTTTTCCGGTTTCTCATTATTCTTTTCCTGCTGATCTATATTTTATATTCAAAGATTTCAATCTTTCCTAAAACTCAAAAATTACCATTTAAACTTCTGATATTCATTGGCTTATTTGATATTCTGGCTTTTTTCAGCTACTCACTGGGTGTATCAAAAGGATTTGGCTCAATCGTTGGCCCTGTCAGCAGCGCCAGTACTCTAGTAACTATATTTTTGGGATTAATCTTTTTTAAAGAAAAACTAGGAATACGGAAAATAATCGGCGTCTTCGCTATTGTCAGCGGACTGGTTATGATTTCTATTTAATTTACCCAAAACGGCAACCACCTTCTGCTTGGTGTTTATAATCCTTAGATAAATACGTAGCTTACGGTATGATTTTATTGCATTTTTTATAATTCTACTTGCTAATCCTTTTGCTTTATTCTAATTTTAAATTAGATGGCAAAAAGAACCCGTCATAAAAAAGTACATAAAAAATCATCGAGCCGTTATTTTCGTGCGTTGTTTATTTCTCTTTTAATAGGAATAGTAGTTTTTATAGGAGGCAAGTTTTTTTCTAAACCTCAGTTCACCTGTGCCAACTCCCGCAGTTGTGAGAGTGATCAATCACTGAAAATTGAAAATGGAGCAATCGGCATATTTGCAGGACGTAAAATTCGAGCTCCTGACATTAATCTTGCCTTTGATAATACCAAGCCCTCAGTTCTCGGAACAAATGATCCCAATTCTCAAAAACACATTTATGTTGATCTGACATCTCAAATCCTTTATGCCTACGATGGCAATAACAAATTTTTACAGACATTTATTTCATCAGGCAGATGGAATCGGACGCCCGTGGGAAATTTTCATATTTGGACGAAGATCAGATCTACCAGAATGTCGGGAGGGAGCGGTAATGACGCTTATGATTTACCCAATGTACCGTATGTGATGTACTTTTACCGTGACTTTGGATTTCATGGGGCTTATTGGCATGATAATTTTGGCTATACCATGAGTCATGGATGCATCAATATGCGGCAAATTGATGCCGGAGCTCTCTTTGACTGGGCTGAAGGTCCGGCAAACGGTCAAAAGGGCACAGCTGTATCTATTTGTAATCAGTTTATAGAACCCAATACTTGTATCCAGAATCAACCGATAAATCCATAAAATGACTAGACGACAACAAATAAAACTGGGAGCGGTTTTTTTTATAATAATTGCTATATTTTTAAGCAGTTATTTTGTTTGGCAAAGTAATCAAAACTATCAGAATCAATCCCGAGCATCTACTCCTCCAAAAATTATCGTGCCTTCTGTAAACCCGATTTTGAAAATTGAGACTGCCTCCCAAATCTCGCCTGACGGAACTAAAAATCTCAAAATGAAAAAAATCCCTGACTCTGACGG
>CAYIFB010000006.1:26442-61807 GCA_964362665.1 uncultured Gammaproteobacteria bacterium
CTTATGTCTTTACGGTTATGGATGGATCGAGCACAAATGAATATGCACTTTATACCGCAAAAGTACAAAACCCTGACAATTTAAGCATCCCTTTTAATACCTGGTCTCCTGATAATAAATATTTATTCATTCAAAAAAATGAAAATGGTGCGTTGGTTTTTAAAGCAAGTGGTGAATCCATAACAAGTGACCAAACCTTTTTTGACGTCGGAGATATATTTAAAGACAAAGTTAAAAATGTAGTTCCGAAAGTTGTAACCGGTTGGGCTTCTCTAACACTTTTAATTGTCAACACGGTTAAAGAAGATCATACTAAAGGGCCGTCTTACTGGTTTGAAGTTCCCTCTCAAGCAATAATTCAGCTTTCTTCCCAATTCTAATCTTTTTTTAGCCGTACTGAGGATAATGGCATTTCTTGTATTTCTTACCACTACCGCAGGGACAAAGATCGTTGCGGCTCAGTTTCTTTTTATCATCCCCTGCTTGACTTGTTACAGATGAGTCAGATTTCGCTCTTTCTTTTTGTGCTTCACGGGATATTGTCGTCTGCTGTTGTAAAGCCTGAATTTGGTCCGGCGACAACTGGACTTGCACTTTAAAAATCCTGTGGGTAATATCATCATCGATTGCCATGAGTAGCCTTTCAAACATAGAAAAAGCCTCATTTTTGTATTCGACCAACGGATCGAGCTGGCCATATCCCCGAAGTCCAATTCCTTCACGCAGATCGTCAATCGCATCAAGATGTCCCATCCAGAGATTATCAACAACAGAGATAGCTACCCACCTTTCTACCTGAAGCATCAAATCTTCACCTAACTGTTTCACTTTTTGGGCATAAGTATCTTGCACAGTTTTTTGTAAAAATTCTTTTATTTGCTCGGCTGATTTCATATTAGCTAAATGGGATAAAATATTTTTCTGTGAAGCGCTTTCAAAGGGAATAATTGTGATAAACTCGTCTAAGATTTTTTCCTTTTCTTTTTCAGATATACCGCTATCAGAATACATAGTCACTAAATTTCCGATTTCGCCCGTGAGTTTTTCCTGTATCATTTCCCGAACATTTTCTCCGGTGACAATTTTGCGCCTCTGTCCGTAGATAATTTCCCGCTGTTTATTGAGAACATCGTCGTATTCCACCAGATGTTTTCTGCTGTCAAAATGAAATCCCTCCACTTTCACCTGCGCCTGTTCAATAGCTTTACTTACCATGCCATGCTCTAAAGGCACATCGTCCGGTAGCTTGAACATCGTCATCATACGCGCCACATGCTCCCCTCCAAAAAGGCGCATAATGTCATCGTCTAGAGCCACATAAAATCTGGATGTTCCCGGATCTCCTTGCCTGCCGGATCGTCCTCTTAGCTGATTATCAATGCGTCTTGATTCATGCCTTTCTGTACCCAAAACGTATAAACCTCCAAGACTCACTACTTCATCATGGGCTTTCTGCCAATCTTTTTTTGCCTGATTAAATTCTTTTTGCGTGATGGTTTTACCTATATCCTCTTTATTGGGTAGAGCACCGCCGAGAATTATGTCGACTCCCCGTCCGGCCATATTGGTCGCAACCGTCACCATGCCTTTTTTGCCGGCATTGGCGATGATTGATGCTTCTTTGAGATGGTTTTTGGCGTTTAAAAGTTCATGGGGAATGCCTTTTTTGATAAGCAGTTCTGATAGCATTTCATTTTTATTTATTGAGGTTGTACCAACCAGAATGGGCTGTCCCTGTTTGTATCTTTGGGAGATTTCTTGTGCAACCGCAGCAAATTTTGCCTGATTCGTCTTATAAACCATATCGGCTTTATCTTCCCTGATCATATTTTTATGCGTGGGTACAATAACGACATCCAAATTGTAAATTCGGTGAAATTCTTCAGCTTCTGTCGAGGCTGTTCCGGTCATTCCCGATAATTTCTCATACATTCTGAAATAATTTTGGAGAGATACTGTAGCCAGAGTCCGTGATTCCTGCTGGATGTTTACTCCCTCTTTAGCTTCAATAGCCTGATGAAGACCTTCGGAAAAACGCCTGCCCTGAAGAAGTCTGCCTGTAAACTCATCGACAATAATTACCTCGCCATCTTTGACCACGTAATCTTTATCCAGTTTAAAAAGAGTCTTAGCTTTAAGAGACGCCTCAAGGTGATGTACTGTCGCAAAATCTTTTTCGTAGAGATTACTGACCCCGAGAATTTTTTCAATTTTTAAAATCCCCTCCTCTGTAAGATGTGCCAGACGGAGTTTCTCATCGATCACGTAATCTTTCGACGGATCAAGTTTTTCCACAATCTTGGCGTATTCGTAATATTTTTTCGTCGGCTCAGTATCAGGAGCTGAAATGATGTGTGGAGTTCTTGCCTCATCAATAAGTACAGAATCCACCTCATCAACGACAGCATAATGAAAGCCTCTCTGTACGATCTGTGATGCATCGGAAACCATGTTATCCCTGAGATAATCAAAACCAAACTCGGAATTGATTCCGTATGTCACGTCTGCTTCATAAGCTTCTTTCCGGGTGATCGGCCGCAGATTAACAAGCCTTGGATCGCTGGCTGAGTTATCCTGAAACTTGGGGTCATAAAGAAAAGACTGGTCATGGATCATGGCGGAGACAGAAACTCCTAAAAGATGAAAAATCGGTCCCATCCAGCCGCAATCCCTGCGGGCCAGATAATCGTTCACAGTTACAAGATGTACTCCCCGTCCGGAAAGCGAATTCAGGTATAAAGCAGGAATAGAGGAAAGCGTTTTTCCTTCGCCGGTTTTCTGTTCGGCAACACTACCTTTATGAAGGACAATGGCTGCCAGCATCTGGACGTCATAATGCCTTTCCCCAATTGTCCGGCCGGCTGCTTCCCTTACCAAAGCAAATGCTTCAGGCAGAATATCATCCAATGTTTCGCCTTTAGAAAGTCTTGTTTTAAACTCGGCGGTTTTTTCCTGAAATTGTCCGTCTTTTAACTGCTTTGATTCATCCTGAAATGAATTGATTCTTTCAACCTGCGGCCTGATTTGGGAAAGCGTTTTTTCGTTGGAATCTAAAAATTTTTTCAAAAAGCCTAGCATGAGAAACCTATTTTACCATTTTTGGATTGGTTATTCACTCTACAAACCCAACTCTTTGGAAATAGACTGCATGGCGGTGAGAGCGATTGCAATAAAATCAGTTAATTTTATACCCAGTTTCTCCTCACATCTTCCGATTTGTTCGCGATCGACCCCGGCTGCAAAGTTTTTTTCCGGAAATTTTTTCAGAATTGATTCTACTGACACATTGTTTAGCGATTTTCCTTTCACCAGGGCAATCGCCACAATAAGTCCTGTCAGTTCGTCACAGCAGTAAAGAGACCATTCCAAATTATTCTGCGGTTGATTTTGACCTGTGTGGACAAAATTATGAGATAGAATCGCTGCTAGTAATTCCTTATCTGTTTCTCCCATTTCTTTGAGCCACTCTGCCATTAAAAGCGTGTGTTGGGACGGATTATTTTTACATTCTTCGTAATCGCCGTCGTGTAAAAGTCCCACAATTGCCCATTTTTCCTCATCCGCTTTGAAATGTTTTGCCAAGGCTTTCATGACAATTTCGACACTATAGCAATGTCGGCGTAAATTCTCATTTTTCATGTGAGAATGCAGAAGTGCCATTGCTTGTTGACGATTAAGCATAAAAATTATAAATTAATTTACAATTCCTGCTAATTCCAGTTTTCCTCCGCAGTATTTTATAATTATGGCAATCACTTCTTCAAGTGTTTTTTGCATTTGACTAAGTGTTATATCAAAAACACCGTCAATATTGATCAGTAAATTTTTCGTTGATCCTGTCACAGCAGTTCTTTGTGCATCCCGAAAATTAAAGTCTAAATTGTACCCGCCATCTTTATCATAATAGGCTATTTCGTGGGCAGTATATTTTGTGGGCCCTTTATCACCCAAAAGAAGTATTTCATCTCCCTCTCCGGCGAAACGAAGTATTGTGGGAAACTTAATTTTATCAAGATCAAATGCCCCGACCGAAATTCTTTCTTTCATCACAATCAGATTATAAGCATCAACGCAGTTATTTACGTTATATAACCCTTTTTTTAATGCAATCCTGCGAAGAAGCGCTTCAGGAGAAGGACGGCGGGAATGCCAATCCACCCTCATGTCTTTATAAAGCCTGCGATAACTGATTACTTCCGGATATTGACCGATTTTTTCTGTTGTGAGTTGGTTTTGTGAAGCCATGAATTCATCAATATTTTTTTGAAGTTCTGTATCGGTTTTGCCTATTTTGACGTCTTTAATGACAGCAACACCGATTTGTAATGACGGGTATCTCTCCTTCAGTTTACTGTCTATGGAAAAAATTTCCGGGCTTAGTTTATCTGAATAAACCTGTTTTGATGCAATCTCTTTTTCTGTCAGACTTTGGATTTCCTGAAATCTTTTTTCCAGAAATTTATGATCCAAGTTGTAAAGGAGCCAGGCCGCTTTGGGTCCGTGAGTTTTACCCAAAATTGATATGTAGATTGCCTGAAATGCCTCAGTTATTTTTATGCCTGATTTTTGAGCTGCCTCATAAAGGGCTGTCTGTAGATCCTCTGGTGAATTTATACCTGATATAATTTTTATCAAACCGCTTAAATATTTTTTTTGCACATCAGATAATTGTTTTGCATCCTGGGGCATATCAATGCTCGGACTAAATTTCACCTCACTGGGAGCATATTTTTCGAGCCAAATACGGGCAAATTTTATTCTTTCTTCAAGTATTGCAGTTTCTTCAGCGGTCAATTTTGATTTTTTTTCTTTGGCAAAATATTCCTGCGGATCGACGTTAGGAAACTGGATAATTTGGGCTACTATTCTGAAACGGGGAATAAAAATGTCTTTTTGAATAAAATCATCCGTAATCTGGGACAGCTCAAACATTCGGGTCAAATCCGCATCGCTTTTTTGGATATAAGCAATCCTGCAACGGTCGTATTCATCAAAAAGATCAGGTATCGTCATTTCAAACGGATCAAAATCAATTGTCTGCTGGATTTGGGTCCTAACCATTAAAAAGCGCAGAAGATAAGGAGGAATAATTTCGGAAACTTCTTTGGCCGAACTGCCCAAGCCTTTGCTGGAAGACATTTTTTTACCCCTGATGAGAAAAAATTCGTAAGGAACGGGAAATGGCACGGGATAATTTATGACTTCCCGGCAAACTCTGGAGGCTACATCATGTGATCCCCCGGCGCTCATGTGGTCTTTCCCTGCCCCCTCAACAGTCACGCCGATCACTTTCCATTTGACGGCCCATTCCACTTTCCAGGGAAGTTTTCCGGCATAATAATCTTTCCCGCTGAAGGGAGATATCTTCCCGGTATTGCCGCAGCCTTTAGTCCAATCCACCTGATTGATGTTACAGGAATAGGTCACTTTTTCCCCGTCCCAATTTGTCACTTTAGTAGTAGATTCTTTCCCGCATTTAGGACAGACTGCCTGAAACGGATACCAGTCGTCACTTAGATCTTTATGGTAAATTTCCTGATAGATTTTTTTAATCTTGTCAACGTTGTCCAGACAAATTTTGATGTCTTTATTCATCCGTCCTTCAAAGTAAAGACTGCTTGTCCAGACAATTTCCGGATGACTGCCTATTTTCTCAAATACATTCTGAAATTCAAAAGCGTAATGTTTGGCGTAGTTTTCATATCCGGCTTCTGGCGAAGGAATGGTAAAAAGTGGTTTACCGAGGTATTGACTCCAGATTTTGGCGTCAAGATAATGAGGCAGACCGTCCATCGGATCATGGTCTTCAAAAACATAGGTAAACCGGGCTTTGGCACCACGGTCTTGAAGCGCCCTGTAAACTAAATCATGCACGACAACTCCCCGCAGTGATCCCACATGAATTCTGCCGGATGGTGTTTTCATATCGTCCACCCAGTAAGGCTTAAAATCACCCGATTTAATTATTTGTTCTGCAACTCTATCTGCCCAAAACATAATATTCTATCTATTATAATCTCTTTTATAAATTTTTATAACCTCATCTGTTATTTCACTGCTTGATGCATTACCGCCAAGATCTCTGGTGACAAAGTTATTCTTAATTACATCAAATATTGACCTGCGAAGTTTATCCGCAATTTGTCTCTCACCCAGATACTCAAGCATCATCACAGCAGCAAAAAAACATGCAACCGGATTTGCGGTATTTTTCCCCTGATGTTTGGGGGCTGACCCGTGTACCGGTTCAAATAAGGCATAATTTTTTCCGAAATTAGCAGAGGCAGTAATACCAAGTCCTCCAACCAACGCTGCCGCTTCATCAGATAAAATATCTCCGAACATATTAGTGGTTACGATGACGTCAAAGTATTCCGGTTTTTTTATAATGTTTGCCGCGCATGAATCAACAAGCATATCTTCAAATACAGTGTTTGGGAATTTTTTGGCGATTCTTTGGGCAATTTTTAAAAACAATCCGTCCGAAAGTCTTAAAGTATTGGCTTTATGCACCAACGTTACTTTTCTTCTCTGCTGTTTTTGAACCATCTGAAAAGCAAAATTAATTACATTTTTACTGGCAATTCCTGTAATAAGTCTTTCTGCCACAAATCCTCCCCGAACCGCCCTTTCTATGCCTTGGTATAAATCTTCCGTATTCTCCCGTACGATAATAAAATCAATATTTTGTCTGAAATGTGGAAGCGGCAGAGAAAAAATTGGACGTACATTGGCAAAAAGATTAAGAATTTTCCGCAGTTTCACAATTGGACTGAAGTAATTTATTATATTTGGAGGTGTCGTAACCGCACCAAAAAGTATCGCGGAAGCTTTTTTGCATGATAAAATTGTTTCCTTGGGAAGTGGATTGCCATTATCCAGATAACATTGATAACCGGCGCGTGCTTCCGTAAAATCAAAAGATATGTGAAGTTTACCAAGAAGTCTGACCGTCTCTGAAATTACATCAACCCCAATCCCATCACCTTTAATCACGCAGACAGAATATTTTTTATTTCTATTCATAAGTATTTTGAGAAAACGTTTCAAGCAGTTCCAATGATTTAATACCGTTTTTTTGGATAAAGGGAATAATACCTCCCGCATGGTATAAAGTCAGTACAAATTTCGGAATATGAATTTTTTGTTCAGTTTTATTTGTTGTATTTTCCAATCTACAATTTTTGAGATCAAGCACAAGTACGTCCTTTGCTTTAATCTCGGCTATATCAGCATAAATTGCCAGCAACCCCTGATTCAGACAATTCCGGTAAAAAATTCGGGCAAAACTTTTTGCAATTATTGCTTTCAGTCCGCAGTATTTTAGTGCAATTGCAGCAGTTTCCCGGGAGGATCCGCAGCCGAAATTACTGCCGGCAATCAGAAAGTCATCTTTCTGGACTTTTTTTGCGAATTCCTGACGGTATTCAATAAAGGCTATTTTCGCCATCTCAACGGGATCTGTCGTGATGTTATAACGGCCCGGTGTAATAAGATCAGTATTAATATTATCGCCAAAAATCCAATTCATATCAGTTTAAAAATTGTCTGGGATCAGTAATTAGTCCAGTAAGAGCCGTAGCTGCTGCCGTAGCCGGACTGGATAAATAAATAAATGCTTTGCTACTCCCCATACGTCCCATGAAGTTGCGGTTGCTGGTTGAAATGCAGACTTCGCCGTCAGAAAGTACGCCGCCGTGACGCCCAAGACATGGACCGCACCCCGGTGGAAGAATTACTGCACCCATTTTCGTAAAAAATTCTATATATCCTTTGGTCAAAGCCTGTAAATAGACCCGTTTTGATGCAGGTGTGATAATAATACGCATGCCTTCATGTAGCTTTCTACCTTTCCATATTGAGTAAACAATATCCAAATCTTCAATCCTGCAATTAGTACAGGAACCAATAAACACCTGGTCTACTGATATTTCTTCCGATTCCACCTCCATAACAGAAAAAACATTGTTAATTTCATGGGGCCTGGCGATTTGCGGTATAAGGCTGGAAATATCATATTCCCTAACTTCCTCGTAGGAAGCGTCACGATCACTTCGAAGCGTCTCTTCATCAAAATCCACCAATCTATTATTTTCCCGTAGGTAAACTCTCGTTTGTTCATCCGGCGCAACAATCGCTGCCTTGACACCCATTTCTGCTGACATATTAGTCAGAGTCAAACGCTCGGGAACATTAAATTTTCTTACGGTTTCGCCTGAATACTCAAATACCCGGTTACTTCCTCCTTCAGGTCCAATATCTTTGGCGATCTTTAAAATTACATCTTTGGCATACACTCCTTTTTGTAAATTTCCGTTTATATTAATTCTGACCGTCGGCGGGACACAAAACCAGCATTTTCCTGTCGCCATAGCAATGGCGGCATCTGTGGAACCGACTCCAATAGTCAGAGCCCCGACTCCTCCGCCGGTTGGCGTATGTGAATCAGCGCCAAGTACTAATTCTCCGGGACTGATAAATCGTTCTGACATAATCTGGTGGCATACCCCGTCAATCGTAATAGGAATTCCTTGATCCTCTCCAAATTTTCTGATTTTTTTCTGCAGGTCTGCCATCTGCACATTTGGCGCAGGAAACGCATGATCAAAAGGAATAAAGATGCGTTTTTTATCCCAGACTTTTTTGGCGATTTTGTAAAAAGGGTCTATCGCCCAGGCGCAAGTAGTATCGTGAGCCATCACAAGATCAAGATCTGCGATGACGAAATCTCCGGGTTTTACTTTTTTCCCGCAGTGGAATGAAAATATTTTTTCAGCGATTGTTTGACCCATATATTTTTTTCTCCTTTAAGTGCGAATTGCCGGATATATCCGAATCCGATATTAATTGACGCTGATTGCCAAGTAAATGCGGGGAGAGTGGTTCGTATATCGCCGGACCCAGGTGATGGATGGCATGAAGATGCACGCCTGCTTTATGTGCAAAACTATTTTTCCGATTGGTAAGAAGATTAAAAGGAACTTCGAATCCTACCATTTTAGCCACATTATTTTCTGCCTCTGTCAGACGGCTTAAACAATACCGGTTAATGATTGAATTATCAAATAAATACATTGCCGCAAGAAATGTGCTGAGTGCTGTGATACCGTTTCTCTCTCCTATTCCTAAAAGTGTCGTATCTACCCAATTTGCCCCATTTTTTAAGGCAGTTATTGCATTACTTATGGATTGGCCCAGGTCATTATGAAAATGTACTTCAATGTCTACACTAAATAAACGGCGCAGTGACGAAATAGCTTCCTCTACTTCCCAACTCATTGCCACCCCTAACGTATCCGCAATTCCTATCCGGTCAACACCCAGTTTGACCGCAAATTCGTATACCCAAAGGGCTTTATTTTTATCAGCTTGAAAAAAATTTTCTACACTAATCCTAGTTTGTAAATTTTTTCCTTTTGCAAGTAATATGCAGTCTTTTAAAGTAGATAAATAAGATGCAAAAGTGACCTGCATCCCAGCCAAACGTTTAGGGTCTAAGGTACAAAAGATATTTACGCCATTTACTCCGCTTGATATAGCCGCATTTACATCTGTAAGTCTATTTCTGATGTGGGCTAAAAGAAGAGGCCGTTTTTCTATTTGAGTCAACTTTTTAACATTTTTCATAGTCTTGTTATTATATGGATTTCCAACTTCTATAAAGTCGGTTCCAATTTGGAACAGAAGTTGAATAATTTCACGCTGCTGGGTAAGGGTAAAATTGGCAAAACGGTACTGCAATCCTTCCCGTAGAGTCGAATCAATTACACCTTTGTAAAATTTTGTAATTTTGGGAATTCTGATCATATTTCCAATTAAAAACCCCTCTTGCGGAGGGGTTTTAGTTACTAATTTATTAGAATACTAAAAATACCCTCCGTTTAAAGAGCCTTGCTTCTTTCCCTTTTTGTAATAATTTATTTTCATAACGAAAGTACTTCTCCTTTTTTCATAATCGTCCACTCATAATCTACAATTGGTTCGGAACAAATAAGTGTCATCTCATCACTTTGAAAGTAACGGATTCCAAAATAGTTACTATTTTTTTCATATTCACAAAGTATGTAAAATTTATTTTCTTTCACCACTCCAATATTCATTCCTATAATCTTTTCTGAATTTTCTAATAATAATTTGTCCACGTACATTAATACATTCTCAATGGAATTACTTTTATTCTCTTCTAAAATTAGCGAAAATATTTTTTGCGCGCCGATTTTTCCCGAAAGTGTCCTGCCGATTTTTACTCCTTTTATCATCCCGTTGAAAACAAAACATAATTCATTCTGAATAAACGGTTGATTAAACTCAATATTTCCTTTGTGCTGTGGAAATCCGGCGCTTCTGGCATGAGCTACGAACATATCTGTGTCTGCAAACTCCTGAAATTTATCTTTCTCCTCCCAAACCGGTTTTAATGATTTATATTCTTCCCACTTTTGAACTTTGAACTTTGAACTTTGAGTTTTTATAACTATCCCCCATCCGTCTCCCTGCCAATCACCATCCGGAGCATGGCTGTTTTTACACATGAATGCAAAATCCTGCAATAATTTTTCAGGTCTAATTTTGTTTTTTGATCTGACGAGTAAGAATCTACACATGGTTAAAAATTCTTTTTAATGCCCCTATCAGCTGATCAATTTCTTTTTCTGTAATTAGGTACGGCGGTAAAAAACGAACCACATTACTTCCTGCAGGAATAGCAATAATATGATCTTGCTGCAGGGCTTTTAGCGTTGAAGTGGCATTTTCATAAAGTTCAAGGGCGAGCATTAATCCTATTCCCCGGGCTTCTTTTATTTTGTGACTTTTGACAGTTTTCAGTTGTCTAAGAAAATAATCTCCCATTATTGTTATATGTTTAAGTAGTGATACATCTTCAAACTCCGACAAAACTGCCAAGATCCCGGCAGAGGCAAGAGGATTACCCCCAAAAGTCGAAGTATGAACATGCATGGGAATTTTTAACGCAATTTCTTCAGAGACAAGCGTCACGCCTATTGGAATCCCGCCTGCAATACCTTTCCCCAGACAGATAATGTCGGGCCGCAAACCATAGTGTTCGCTTGCCAGAAACTTACCGGTTCTACCCACTCCGGTCTGAATCTCGTCAATAATCAATAAAATGTTTTTCTCATCACATAATTTTTGCACAAATTTCATGTCTTCTTCTTTAAAAACATGTATCCCTCCTTCGCCCTGAACCGGCTCCAAAATAAGAGCGGCGGTATTTTCGGTTACGCAAGACGCAAGCAATTGATGATCTGTTATGGAAAGATGAGAGAAGTTCCAAACAAGCGGCTCAAAGGCATGACGGTATTTATCTCCTGAAGTAGCTGACAGAGCTCCCAGCGTTTTTCCGTGATAACTGTCTTTCAGAGCGATAAAATGCTGTTTTCCGGTAAATATACGGGTAAATTTGAGAGCCGCCTCAATTGCTTCAGCGCCGGAATTTGAGAAAAAAACCCGGGACATTTTTCCTTTGCATTTGACAACTAACTCCCGAGCCGCCTCACTTCTCAGAGGATTATTAAATGACCCATGAAGATTGACGAGCGAGTTAATTTGATTTGCCAGAGCTTTCGTAATTGCCGGATGTTTATATCCAAAAATACTGACGCCGTAATTACTGCCCAGATCCAGATATTTTTCACCGCTTTTTTCATATAGATACATCCCCGATCCATCAACAAAAGACAAGCCCCGGTTGGGGTATGAAGCTACGAGATAATTTTTTGGTACTGTTTGAATCATAATAATCAATTAATTAATGTTCCACGGCCCGCCACCGCACTCGTTAAAGGTTTTTCTATTCTGCCATCGCCAAAATAAACGGATTTAACCCCGTATGAAAACGCTTCTTTTACTCCTAAAAGTTTTTTGCGCATCCTGCCTTCTGTTTTAGCTATATAACTGTCCAGATCGTCTTTATCTATGTGTCTGATTATTGAAGCAGGATCATCGAGATTTTGGAGTAATCCGCCGGCTTCAAAAAGCATCATCACTTTTTTTACACTAAGATCCCTTGCTATTATTGCTATCGCCCTATCATTATCGACGTTTATAAGATCTCCCTCTTCTGTTATTGCCGGAATGGTCATAACCGGAGTATATCCATTATTAACAAGTAATTTAATTAAGCCTGTGTTTACCGCAATTACATTACCCGTTAAAGAATTTCTGATTGTTTTGACTTTGCCTTTTTCTTCTGAAAAAATTACCTCTTTCCTTTTACCCTGCCACAGTTTTCCATCGGCGCCAGTAAGTCCGACGGCATTTATCCCGTATTTTTGAAGAGTAGCAACGATTTTTTTATTCATCAGACCGCTATAAGTCATAAGTAATATTTCCATTGTTTTTTCATCAGTATGACGGCTGACATGATGTGACGGAGAAGTAATAATTCTTTCTATAACTCCAAGCCTCTCCGAAACATCTTTCATCAGATAATTTGCTCCATGCACAATGACAACCTGTTCTTTCAGGCCGGCAATATCACGGGCAATATAATCCCAATTAATATCTTTTCCTCCACCGACTTTTAAAATAATCATAGTTTGATCCTTCGCTTCGCTCAGGATGACTTCGTCAAATAGGATGTAATCCGGGAAATTCTAAACCTGTTTTTTCATCGAGTCCGTACATAATGTTCATAGCCTGGACTGCCTGACCTGCAGTACCTTTTCCTAAATTATCTATGGCTCCGATAGCAACTAAACGGCTCTCTCTTATACTTAAGGCAAATCCTATATCACAATAGTTTGTACCAATGAGAATTTTAGGTTCCGGATAACGGTAATTCCCGTCAGATTCTTTTACGATACGGATAAATGGTTCGCTCGCGTAACAGGACCTGTATGCTTTCCAGATGTCTTTTTCCGTAACTCCCGGCCTTGGTTGTGTATGGATTGTGACCAAAAGCCCCCTGACCATTTCTATTGTCGTTGCCGTTACGCTTACCTGAATATTTTCGGCATATAAAGCCAATTCCTGTTCAATTTCCGCACTATGCCTGTGATCAACAGGTTTATATGTACGCACTACGCCATGGCGTTCCGCATGATGGGAAGACATCGATGGGGTATTACCTCCCTGGGAACTGCTCATTTTGGCATCGATTATGATATTTTTTGTTTCAATAATTTTGTGTTTGACCAGTGGAAGTAAGGTCAAAATAGATACGGTCGCTTCACATCCGGCACAGGCAACATATTTTGCATTTTTTAACTCACTTCTATGGAGTTCTGCAATACCATAAGTAAATTGCGAAAGTAAATCCGGCATTGTATGCTGTTTTTTATACCAGGTTGTAAATATGTTTTTATCTTTCAATCTGAAATCTGCCCCCAAATCAATGATTTTTGCCGCTTTATTTTTTAAATCTTTGAAATACCCCATAGATATACCGTTTGGTAAAGCGAGATATAACAAATCACATGCCATTAACTCATCCTGTTTACAAAAAATTAAGTTTGTAATTTTGCGTAAATTAGGATGAGTCCGTGATACCAACTGCCCGGCGAATTGACGCGAAGTTACCTGTGAGACTGTGACATTCGGATGAAATAATAGCAGCCTCAACAGTTCACCTCCGGCGTATCCTGACGCTCCTATAATTGAAACAGATATTTTATTTTTCATTTTATTTTGGTTAAGCAATATTCAATAATTTTTCCTGCTACATCAATACCGGTAACTCTCTGAACATTTTTGAACTCCATCGTATGGTTAACTTCATTCACCATATACCCGTCTTTTGTTTCAAAGATGTCTATTCCGAGCACACCATCACCTATCGCATCTCCAGCCATTTTGGCAATTTTCTCCAGATCTTTATTTATGGAACATGGGAGAGCTTCTGCTCCTCTGGCAGTATTTGTAATCCAATGGCTGCTTTTTCTGTATATTGCGGCTATTACTTTCCCCCCGACGACATGAATCCGTATATCTCTTCCGGGTTTTTCAATATATTGCTGGATATAGATTGCGTGATGCGAAGGACTACCTAAAACAGTTTTCTGCTCGATAATTGCCTCCAGCGCGTGCTCATCATTCACCCGTGCAATAAGCCTCCCCCAGGAACCGGAAACAGGTTTTATCACCACCGGATATCCCCCTAATTCCGAAACAGCTTTTTTCGCCTGCTCCTCTCCAAATACCAAGGCGAAACGAAGAGTCGGCACCTGACATCTTACTAATGATAGAGAAGTAGCAAACTTATTCTCACATACCTGGGCAACAACCAGAGAATTTACTGTCGGAATACCGATGCTTGTAAAAAACTCAAGCGCATGGGTACCTTTTACTGTTGAAACGCACCGCTCAAGCACTATATCGAAGCGATATGTACTGTGGACCGGATCGAAAATCTCATTTCTCACATCAACAAGAGATAAATTTACGCCGTGTTTATGAGCCGCCTCAATCAAGAGTTTTTCGTCTCCTCTTATCGTTGAATGTAATAAACCCAGTTTTATGTTTTTCATATAATTATTCTCCCCAATCTTCTTCGACTTTTGGAGCTTCTTTTACCGTTATAATTTTTTTTGCTTTATCTACCGCCATTACCTCGAGTGCGTTTTTACAATCTGTGCAGGTAATTACTTCAGAGACCTCAGTGTTTTCAGGTACTGTTAAATTTGCGTCGCATATCAAACATTGTCCTTGCATAAATATCACCCCCTTTAGAATCAGTTAACGAATCATAATGAGTTTACTGATTCTTTAGCCCGCTGCTATAGCGCTCTTTGCAGCGTGTACGAATAGTACTGAAAAGCTGCAAAGTAAGCTTAAGCGGGCCCCCTTAATAAAAGAAAAACCCCTCTTTTTCGAGGGGCTCGTTAAAAAAATTATTAAATTACCACTATAACAAGCACCCTGTCATGTAGAAGGGCTTCTTTTCTCCTTTTCGCAATAATACAAAATTATTTATCATGGTAATGTTTACTTTTATCAAATAATCTCAATTTTGTCAACTGTTACTTTATGACTACTTACTTTTTATTATAGGAAAATTGGGTTAATTGCATTATAATGTTACTTTCTATGCGCATATACTTTACCGGGTCTATTGTTGGGAAAAAGTATTATTTGGATAATTATCTGAAAATCGTTGGTATTGTCAAAAAAGACAAACATCAGATGATTGAAGAACACATCATTCAAGGCAATGAATCGAAACTCAGACAGGAAAACAAGAATGAAAGACTTAAATTCCAATCCCAGTTGGATAAATGGATAAATAGCTGCGACTGCATGATAGCCGAAACTTCTTTCCCCAGTATCAGCGTCGGATATGAAATATCACTCGCTTTAAGCCGCGGAAAACCGGTTCTTATTCTTTACAGCAACGGCCATGCCCCCACTCTTCTTGCCCATCACCGTGATGAAAAGCTTGTTTGCGAAAAATATACTGACGATACCTTAGAGGATATCATCAAAGATTTTCTCAATTATGTACAGGGCGCTAATGATATGCGTTTTACCTTTTTTATTACCTCAGAAATAGCCTCGTTTCTTGAAAAAATTTCCCGGGATAAAAAAATTCCGAAATCAGTCTATCTTCGCCGCCTCATTGAAAAAGAAATGAATAAAAAATAGAGACTTCTTCTGCTTTGTATACATCTCTGTGATGTATGGCTCCAAATGCCTCCAGCGCATATAATGACCTTTTAATCATACAAACCGGCGCTCATCTTAAATAAACACCGGTTTGTCGGATCGTTATAAAGTTACCCGCAGGCAACTTTATTTTGTCCAAAAATAGAAGATACACCCGCGGGTTGAAAATGTCAAATGCCGGATTTGATAAAAGAGCAAAAAATTTATTTTCAACAAGCGTGGAGCGAAACCACTATAATTGACAGATTGGTATTATCGTTCTTTTTTACGCAGACAATTGGGGTAATTACGCTACTGGAGCTTTTACTGATAAAAAGGTAACTTACTCAATGTGGATAATCTTATAGACGATTGTCCCGACAGGCGCCTCTACTTCAACAGCTTCCCCAACACGCTTTCCCAGCAAGGCTTTTCCGAGCGGTGATGAGTGGGAAATCTTTTTTTGCATCGGATCAGCTTCCCATTCTCCAACAATTGTGTAAACCTCTTTTTTCTTACCGATATGCAAGGTCACCTGACAGCCTACATCGACAGCTTTTTTTGAGTGGCTGACTACTACTTTAGCCTCATGGATTATGAGTTCCAACTCAGCAATCCTGCCATCCACAAATGCCAGATCCTGTTTGGCTGCGGTATATTCACTGTTTTCAGCCAAATCTCCCTGAGACCGCGCTTCCGCCAATCGTGTAACCAATCCCGGCCGTTTTAAACCCAGCAAATTTTCATGCTCTTTTTTCAGCTCTTCCAAGCCTTCTTTGGTGAGTAAAATCGGTTCGTTAATATTTGTCATATTTTATTTTATTATTCCTTTTAAGCCTCATTGGCCATAAAATTACCCTATCTTGTGATGGGGGAAATAGGCTTATTGAGGATGATGAATTATGGTAAATATACACTGTCCTTATCTTGTTGTCAATATCCTGAAGTTGTGTATAATACGATTGTTTGCCGCCATCGTCTAGTGGCCTAGGACAACACGTTCTCAACGTGTAGATCGCCGGTTCGAATCCGGCTGGCGGTACTTATAACCTATAGTATTGATATCGCCTCATATTTCTGCTATTATTTCCTGCTTAGCTTTTTCTCAATTAACTTAATTATATGACAAGTAAAATAGAGTCTCCTGATAATGCAATTTTCCAAATATATTCTCATGGACATCCACCATCAATGGGAAGATTTAGAGAAAAAAAGAGTTCCTTTGTCAACAAGAATGCCTTTTGAAAGATGGACTGAAATAACTCATGGAAAAGGTCCTGATCTTACCCTGGCTCATTATTTGGCTGCACGACATATAATTTTTTCTTTACCCGTTCCTCATCGGGTAAAAGATGCAGTTGTAATAAACTCTCCAAGTTGGATACCAGATAAGCTTAATAGGTGGAATAGGGATACAGGCCATTTAAGATTTAAGTATGGTTTTGGTGATATAAGAGTTAGAGAGCCAATGATAGCCATTGCCGGATCAGTCTCTCATCTATATGAACCTTTTGAAAGAAGCAAACCAAACCTTGAAAAATTAGCGTTAGTAATATTTGAGATGGGTTGTGATATTGGTTTGGTAAAGGTTACTGAAGAACTTCGTTAAATTTGGTCAAATTTGATCTTGATAACACTTTTCAACTTCGTCCGGTAATCTGTTCCTAACCCACATCTCTAAGTTCATTTACAGCTATAAAATGTACCCTTCGTGTTTCCTGTTTTCACTACCAACCCTTTTTCCTGAAGTTTTTTCAGGTCATAGCGGAGCGTCCTCTCAGGCACTTTCAAAAATCGCCTTCTTATAGTATCGAATGAAGTTACCTTATGATCGCGGATGATACTGTAGATTTCATCCTGCCGGGGCGGCAAAATCACACCCAGAGTTTTCTGTGATTCTTCTTCAACTTGAGATTTCACCTTCTCTGTTTGTGACCAAAATGCTTCCAGCATAAACAGCAGATATCTCTCCGGCTCTTTCAGTCCTATATCCAAATAGTAATAATAATCTTCTTTATGCACGTCAAGATACTCCTCCAACACTATATTGAGACTAAATATCCACTTTTTCTTCTGCAAAATGATAAATGTGAGAAGACGCCCTACCCTGCCGTTACCGTCTATAAAGGGGTGAATCTTTTCAAACAGGAGATGAGCCATAAAAGCAGTAATTAAGGGGAATTTTTGCCTTTCTGAATTTATATAGGCGATCAAATCATCCATAAGGCCGGTTATCTGACCGGGCGGTGGCGACACATATACAGCTACTCCGGCCTGGTTGAATATTGCTCCCATTTCGCCTCTCCAGTATCCTGCCTCAGAAACCAAATCTTTCATCACTAATTTATGCAAATTTAGAATATCTCCCTTATTCACCTTAATTTCTTTCTTTGCTTCTTTTTCGATAAATTTGTAGGCGCTGAGAATATTGAAAACCTCGAGTTTTTGCTGTGTTTCATTTGTCCCTTCTACGTTTTCAATGGTCAAAGGATTCCCTTCAATTCTGGCTGAATATAGAGAACTTTTCAGGATACTGACTCTTTGGATTTTTTCCTTGATTTCAGGTTTTATGGAGATGGAATTGAGGAATATCCGGTTGGCTTCAATTTTGGCGATCATCTCAAGAATTTCAGGAGTAATCGTATATTGAGGAGGTATTTTCATAGTTCGATCCTACTCACTATGACCCTGAGCATGGTCGAATGGGTCATTGCCTAATCTTACCAGATGTTGCCGAATGTTGCCAGATATTGCCGGATATTATTTGCATTCAAACCAATATTATGACCTCATCGGGTCTGAAAGAAGATGTTTGAAACATCTTACCCCTACCCTATAGATTTCTTCAGATTGATTTCTTCTGTTTAGAATATAATAACAATCTAAAATGTATTATAATTACAGCCTTTATGAGCAAGCTACTTCTTTGCGATATTGATGGAGTTTTATTATCTGCAAATCCAGATCCGTCACTTCCCTATATGAGGCGGCTAGTTTATTTAAGAGAACTCTGTGAGAAGTATAGACGTAATAAAGGTTACATTCCGATTGATAACAGATTAATAACTGAAGATACTTTAAATAAAAGAGAGACTACTGATTTAGGCTATGTGATGACTTTGCTTTATCCGGATCATCATCCTTTTTCTCACGACTTTGTTGATTTGTTGGACTTAGCTCGTGATTCTGAGGATTTAATTCGTGAATCCATGGTTTTCTATAATCAATTATTAAGCGATTCTGATCAGATAAGGTATGAACCAAATCCGGGAGTAAAAGAGTTTCTGACTGAGTGTCAAAATAAAGGTTGGATTTTGAAAATTACCTCTGGAAATCCATACAGATTAACAGTCAGTAAACTTCATCTATCCGGTTTGTTTGATTTTTTCCGTGACGGAGATAAACCTTTTCTTGATATACATCTTGGCTATGGAGAGCACGCGTGGTTTAGGGATCAGATGATAGAAAATGCTATGAGTAGAAACTATTTGGCGACAACTGTTTATATTGGGGATAGAGAATCTGATATTGGATCAGTTACACGAGTTGATGGATTACGTGGAATAATAATACCATCTTTTTCATCTGAAAGACTGCATTTAACTGAAATACAAGATCTTATCGCTACAAAGAGAATATTGGTTCTTAAGGGTTTAGCTGATAAATCATCCAGATTACAGGCTCTAGATTTTATGGAATCAAATACACAAGGAAAAGAAACGAGGCTCCCAATAGCTGCGAGGAAATAAAACATATTAGCTATTATATTTTTCATTATCATTCTATCTGATGTACGCAACTATGAAACTATTCAATCTATAGGGCTGATTTCTTCTTACTAATTATTTGCTCAAAAGAATTCTGTCACCTAATAGTCCACTATCACTAATTTGGTCATTTATTTTTACTGAAAGTCTGCTATATTACTTTTATGGAAGAAAAATGTCCTAAATGCGGGGCGCCTTTGGCGGAAGTTTCCCAAACCTCTACCGGTCGTCAGCTGCAGCGGTGTTCAAAAGGAAGCTGGAATTCAGAACTACGAAGAAATGAAGGCTGCGACTTTGTCAAATGGATAGTGGCCGAGCCTCAAGTATTAGACGAAAAATGTCCTAAATGCGGGGCGTCTGTAGTTTTGGCGGTGACGAGGTTTGGTAAAAAAATGAAAAAATGTTCTACGAACAAGTGGAACAAAGAAACCAGAAAAGCCGAAGGGTGTGAATATATAGAGTGGATAGGCGGCACAACAGAAAAGTTAAACGAAGATTGTCCGGAGTGCGGTAAAAATTTGGTTTTGTACACTACGTCGGGCGGCAAAAAGATGAAGAAATGTTCGACAAGCGGCTGGGACAGCGCAAACCGTCAAGCTACAGGATGTACTTATGTTCAGTGGCTTAAACCCGGAGAATATACAACAAAACAAAAACCAAACGGTGAAGAATTTTTGCCTCCTGAACCCCCTCCCGAATCTTAAATACTCAACCTTCTAAATTTATTTCAGTTTTTGCTATCTCTTCTTTTACTTTCTTAGGAGGCTTGGTCTTTTTAACTTTAGGCGGCACAACTATGTCAGATTTATCTTTAAAAGGCTCTAGATCGAACACAACTGCTTCTTTCTCTGTAACCTTCGGCTGAGTAATTTTAGGCTCCAAAACTCCCAGGATTTTGTCTAATTTGAAATTGATACTCTTTAATTGATCCGCGAGTTGTCCGTTATCGCTTGGTGGACGCGCATTATCGCGGTTACCACCGGCTGAAAATGGCCTTCTGTTATCAAAATTCGGCCTGCTGAAATTTCTTCTCCCTGTGTCAGAAGAGCCACCTTCTTCATTTCGCCGTTTTTCAAAACAGTTACTGCAATATACTGGCCTGTCTTCACTTGGCCGGAACGGAACTTCGCAATCATTACCGCACTCAGCACAAGTAGCATGATGCATTTCTCTTGGGCCGGAATCTCTACCTCCAAACCTTCTTCCACCTCTGTCTCCACCACGATCATTTCGATAAAAGTTACCCATATTTTTTTTCCTTTATATAATTAATATAATCATTGTAGTATATACGTAAAACAGATGAATAACAAGGAGTTTTTACGAATGTTTAATTTCAAATTTAAATTTAACTCGTAAAAGTGGTATACTATATAAACTGAAAGGAGGTAACATAGATTAAATTAAAACAATCTATCAAACAAATTATGAACGGAACAGTTAAAACAAAAACAGATAGAGGATTTGGTTTTATATCTCGCGAAGGCGAAGTAAAAGACCTTTTCTTTCATTCAAAGGATTTAAGTGGCGTCACATTTGATGAAATTCAAGTCGGTGATAATGTCACATTTGAAGTTGTAGATGGTCCAAAAGGTCCAAGTGCTAAAAATGTAAAACGGGTTTAATACAAACTTTGACTTTAAAAAGTGTAAAAAAAAGTTCCGCTAAATGCGGGACTTTTTTGTGATAGCCGTTACATATTTCATTAAGAGTATCACTAGCCAACCCGATAATAGCGAAATTAAAGTAAAACTAATAAATATAGTCAGACGGATGATGGTAACTGGCAAACTTAGACCGGTTGTCGGGATGAAAAAATTGGTGGAGGTGGCCGTGGAATTTGTCTGATTTATGATATCGGTCAAGCCCAGGATAAAGGTAAATAGCTGCATTACAGGCCAATGGATAGAGAAATAAATTAGAGAGTTTCTCCCCAGATATTTGATAAATTCCAGATATTTTCCTGTGATTTTTTCAAGAATTTGAGAAAAATATAAAACCAAAAACGTACCACTTAGGGAGTTAGTAACAAATAAAATAGGATTATGTACAACTCGGGAATAAATATTTGTCTCTCCATTTTTGAAGACCCCGAAAATGAAAACTAATATAGTTAGAAACAAAAATCTGCCGGTAAATAATCTTTTTCTGTAAATATTTAGAAGTTTTCCTAACAGCAGATACCCCGTAAAAAGAAAAATCAGATCATAGGAAAAAGGGGTAAAAACCGACTCTTTTTTAAGGATAAGAAAAAGTAAAATAAAGAAAATAGAGAAAAAAAACTTATTAATAAGATTTCGTCTCTCCCACCAATAATAAAGAGAGCGAACCAGTATCAATGAAGAAAAATAGGTTGTCAAAAACCATAATGGCCCGTTGATCATTGTCCCTTTGCCTAATAAAAATCCTGTAAATAATGTCTGATATGGGACATCCAGAACACTCGAGGAATAACCTTTCCGAATAAATAACCAGATAACGCTACTTATCAGGAAAAAAATGAGATAAGGAATCAAAAGCTTTTTAATTTTTTTTTGGGTAAAGGATAGATAATCAGAGCCGGGATGAAAAAAATATCCACCGGTAAATAAAAAAACAGGAATCATAAATGTGTGCATGACAGGAGAAAGATAGGCGGAGAAAGGGAGATAACCGGAATGGGAAAAAATTATGGATAATACAGCCGCTCCGCGGGCTAGGTCAACCCAACCTATTCTTTTGTTATTTTGCATGGAAAATAATTTAATTAGCGGAGAAATACAATCCAGAAAAGAATGGCCAATAGAATCCGATAGATCCCGAAAGGAATGAAGTTATTTTTTTTAATGAAATTGAGTAAAAATTTGGCGGTAAAGTAGGCTGTAATAAAAGAACCAATAAATCCAACCGAGAGTAATAATATTTCGCTTAATGTGAAATTAAAGTTGCTTTTGACCAGATCAAGGCTTGTAGCCGCAAGTAGAGTCGGCACCGCCAGCCAGAAAGACATTTCTACAGCCGCTTCCCGACTCACGCCCAACATCATTGCCCCAAAAATCGTCGCACCCGACCGTGATACTCCCGGAATAACCGACAGGCTTTGGATAACCCCAACCATAACTGCTTTTGGATAACTTATTTTTTCTATCGTGGTTATTTCAGCGTTCTTTTTTTGGTATATTTTCTCGATGATGATAAAAAGTATTCCTCCGATAAAAAGTGAAGCTACTGTTACGAACGCATTACCTAAAAGGTAATGCTTGATAATTTTGTAAAGTATTAAGCCGACGATAGCAGTTGGAATAAACGCCGCCAAAACTTTTTTCCAGACGGCAATTTTATTAAAGATCGTATCTTTGTACAAAAAGACGATTGAAAAAATTGCCCCCAGCTGGATGAATATCTCGAAACTTTTGATAAATTCAGTCTGAGTAATCTTGAGTATAAAGCTTGTCAGTATAAGGTGACCCGTCGAAGAAACCGGTAAAAATTCGGTGACCCCTTCAACAATTGATAAAATTACCGCTTGTATATAATTCATAATTTAATCATAATACTCTTTTTCAGTGAAAATTAAAATATACTTTTTTTCAGAATTCTCTGGTAAAATATTCTATGGGCTCGTCCGTAAATAACTTATTAGGTATTTACGGATACGGCCCTTTGTGCCGCATCTTCATCTGAAATAATGATCTTGTTATTAACTGATGCGGCCTTTATTGTTATGCAGGAATATTCACTTAAATTTAAAAAAAGTTTGTCATTAGGACAAAAATCCAGAAAGTCATCTGTAGGAAAAATTCTCTTGATTTTATCTTTCGTCATTATCATTTTAGTATTGATATATTCAGTTATTAACAGGTTTGGCACATCTAAAATTACTTCCCCAGTCACTCAAAATCAACCTTTAAATAAAGTGGTTTACTCAAGTAAAAAACTATTAGATACGCTTGCAGAGGATGTCCAAAAAAATGGAGGTACTTTTTCTATCTATATTTTTGACATAAAAGAAAATAAGGGATTTGGAATCAATGAAAACTTGGTTATTACCGCCGCCTCTGTCAATAAAATTCCGATACTTGCGGTTCTTTACAAGATGGCTGGGGAGAAAACAATAGACCTTGAAAAAATCATCGTCCCCCAACCGTCTGATATACAGCATTACGGGACTGGATCGATACGCTATGATCCAACCGGTACTCCCTACTCTCTTAAAACATTAGCTAGACTGATGATGGAAAAATCAGATAATACAGCTGCTTACCTCTTTGCACAGATAATAATCAAACCATCTAATATCCAAAAACAGGTCAATGACTGGGGTTTGACTCAAACCGATATCTCCGAAAATAAAACTTCGGTTTTTGATATGAATATTCTCCTTCAAAAAATTTATCGTGGTGAAATTACCACTCCATCTTTAACCAAAGAAATGCTCGATATTATGGACGTCAGCGACTTTGATGACAGAATTCCCAAAGGAGTCGATGAAGGAGTGAAAGTTTATCATAAAACGGGAGATGAAGTCGGGAAAATACATGATGTGGGTATAGTGGATCTGCCGAAAAGACCATACTTTATTGGAGTTATGACGACAGACGTGACGAGTGAAGAAGAAACAAAAAAAACAATTGCCAAAATTTCCAGAAAAGTGTTTGATTTTATGAAATCTTTATGAAGGCAGGGCGCTGGTCAGGCTGCTGTTGATTTTGGCCTGTATTAATTTTTCTTCTTTGTGTTCGATCGGATTAGCTAAAGCCACTTTTAACACCTGATCCATATGATCGACATAAACAAATTTTAAATCAGTTAAAACTTCTTTTCTGATATCTTCCAGATCTTTTTTGTTGTTTTTTGGTAAAATCACAGTTTTTATCCTTGCCCGATGTGCGGCAATAACCTTTTCTTTCACGCCCCCTATCTCTAAAACCCTACCTCGCAAAGTTACCTCTCCTGTCATCGCAACATTTTTTCTGACTGGAATATTGGTAAGAGCTGAAACAATAGCTGTCGTTATGGCAATACCTGCTGATGGCCCATCTTTGGGTACCGCGCCTTCCGGTACATGTACGTGCACATCAAGACTCTGGTAAAATTTATCCGTCAATCCCAAAGTGGAAGCACGGGATCTGATATATGACAAAGCGGCTTTACATGATTCCTGCATGACGTCGCCCAGCTGCCCCGTCAGAAGAAGATTTCCTTTTCCCTTCATCAAAGCCACCTCAATAAAAAGTATCTCCCCGCCAGCCTGAGTCCAAGCAAGTCCTGTTGACATGCCCACCTCATCTTTTTTCTCAGCCAAATACGCAGTAAACTTTGCCGGACCAAGATATTTTTGAAGTAAAGCTGCCGTTATAATGTGTTTTTGGGTTTTTCCCTCAACTACTTCTCTGGCGATTTTTCTGAAAATTGTGGCAATTTCCCTTTCCAGATTCCTGACTCCAGCCTCTCTTGTATATTTGGAGATTATGCTTTGAAGTGCCTGTGAATTTATTTCTACCTGCTCTTTTTTCAGTCCATGAGCCTCAAGTTGCTTGGATATAAGATAATCTTTTGCTATCTGGTACTTTTCATCATGAGTATAACCTGCAAAGTGAATTATCTCCAATCTGTCTTTTAAGGCGGGAGGAATAGTATCTAGGACATTACAGGTCGTTATAAACATGACATTGGACAGATCAAAAGCAACTTCAAGATAATGGTCGGAAAAAGAGTGATTTTGTTCCGGATCAAGCGCTTCCAAAAGAGCCGCTGACGGATCACCTCTGAAGTCGTTTCCGACTTTGTCGATTTCATCAAGCATAAAGACAGGATTTTTAGTTCCAGCTTGTTTTATTCCCTGAATTATTCTTCCCGGCATGGATCCGACATAAGTGCGTCTGTGCCCTCTAATCTCAGCTTCATCCCTGATTCCGCCCAGTGATATTTTGACAAATTTCCGTCCCAGAGCCCTGGCAATTGATTTACCTATCGAAGTTTTACCAACCCCCGGAGGACCAACAAAACAAAGAATAGTAGGAACATTGGCTTTTGGTTTCTTGGGAGCTGTATTTGGGTTTTTATTTACCTGTTCTTTAATATCACCGGTCTCTTTTTTAGCTGTACTTTCTGCTTCAACTTGCATACTCTTTAATTTCATCACAGCCAGATATTCCAAAATTCTTTCCTTAACTTTTTTTAATCCGTAATGGTCGTGATCGAGTATTTTTTCGGCGGATGTCGTGTCCACATCATTTGAACTTGCTATACTCCACGGAAGATCAACCAACCAGTCCAGATATGTTCTTATATAGGAAGCTTCCGGGTTGTAAGATGACATTTGTGATAATTTTTTCAGTTCTTTTTTAGCTTTTTCTTCAACGTCTTCCGACATCTTGGCTTTTTTTATCTTATCCAAAAGTTCCCTGATTTCTTTCGATTCACCTTCCTCTCCTAATTCTTTTTCAATTGTTTTTAACCGTTCCCGAAGAACAGCTTCTTTAACTGATTTATCAAATTTTTCCTGAGTTTTACTGGCAATCTTTTTTTCAATTTCCAGTATTTTTACTTCATGAGTTAGATAGTCTGAAATTCGCGTCAGTCGGTCTTTTACATTTCGGGTTTCCAGAAGCAATTGTTTTTCGGCGGGTTTCAAATCCAAAACTGCCGCTACGTGGTTAGCAAACTCGGCCGCAGCAAGTCCTGACATGATATTCATAAAAGATAAAAAGTCGACAGATTTACCGTAATTAACAGCTTTTTTTAACTCAGTAGTAATATGGTTTATGAGGGCCGTAATTTCATCGGTTTGTACCATTTCATCAGGAGATTCAATAACTTTTCCTAAAAAATAAGGATCTTTTGCTTCATATGACAAAATATCTACTCGCACAATTCCTTTGACCAGGGCATTTATTTCACCATCGGTTTTCAGTATCCTTTCCACTCGGGCAATAGTACCCACAGTAAAAAGGTCCTGCGGCATCGGATCATGAAGATGAGGGGATTTCTGCATCACTAAAACCATCAGACGGTCGGTTGCATTGGAAGCCTCAACTGCAGCAATAGAGCGGGGCCTACCGAAGGTAAGTACCATTTCTGTATTGGGAAATACCACTCCATCTCGGATAGGAACAATTGGCAAGATCTTGAATGTATTTTTAACCGAAAGATCTGTCATTATTTTAGCAGTTTAACAAATTGAGTGCTAACTGTCAATAAGTGAAATCAGCCCGCCATATGATATGGTTCTCTTTCGATCTCTGAAAATTCTGCCAAAAGATCAGTGTGTTCAGATGGTTTTTTGATGATTTGCTTTACTAATGATCCCTGCTGCAAAACCATTTCCTGATCCTGATAAGTCGGTCTTTCCACCTGATAAATAATTCCGAGAGGTATTTTACTATCTATATTTGAAACCATGCTGAGAGCTTTTTCACGGTCTTTCGTATCATATTTTTCGTCTAACTTAAAAATCCTCTCCCTGTAGTAAGTATAGGTATTTACTTTATTAAAAGTCACACATGGCTGGAGAACGTTGAGTATAGCAAATCCCCTGTGCTTTAAAGCCGCCGTGACGAGCGTAATAAGATGAGTAATGTCTCCAGCAAAACCCTGTGCTACGAAGCTGGCTCCCTGTGTAATCGCCAGGCTTAGAGGATTGACCGGGTATTCTATGACACCCTGAGGCGTTGATTTCGATTTAAATCCGTGTGGAGATGTTGGTGCTGTCTGACCAGTGGTTAATCCATAAACCCTATTATCATGTACGAGCACTTTAATATCACTGTTACCCCTCATGGCGTGTAAGAGATGATTACCTCCTTCTCCATAACAATCACCATCTCCTACCACACAGACGACATTTAGATCGTGGTTGGCAATTTTGATTCCCTCAGCATTGGGAAGAGCCCTGCCGTGAAGGGAATGAAATCCATGAGACATGATAAAATCAGTCATATTGCCGGAACAACCAACTCCGTAAACTATGACATACTTATCCAAATCCCAGTTCATAATTTTTATGGAACTTTTAAGACTGGCCCAGATGCCATAATCTCCGCAACCCGGACACCAAGTGGGAGAGCGGGATTGGTATAAATTAATGTTGTCGATCATGATAATATCTCCTTCACTTTTGTAATAATATCTTCCGGATAAAATGGTCGGCCGTCAAAACGAAGTAATCTATTTTCAATATTTATACCTGTCTCCTGCCTGATAAGTGAAGCCATCTGGGCGGTGGAATTACCTTCAATTATTAGTGTTTTTTGGGCTTTTTTTAGAACTCCCTCGATTTGTAAAACAGGTAGCGGCCAGACATGCGTCAGATGCAGAAAATTTACTCTCCTTTGATAATTTTCCTCACGAAGATCCTGCAGAGCCTGCAGCACCGGTCCTTTAGTTGATCCCCAAGCTATTAAAGTGAGATCGGCCTCAGGATCCCCGTAAATTTTTTGTTCAGGAATGGTTTTTTTATAAATTTCTAATTTTTTATTTCGCCTCATTACCTGATTTATCCGCTCTGTTGCACTTTCAGTTGACCAACCATATTCATCATGCTCATACGAATTGGCAGTAAAAACAGTTTTTTTCATACCCGGCAATGCTCTCGTCTGGATCCCGTCATCCGTAATTTTATATCTTAAATACCCCTCTTGTTTTTCGCCTTCTTCGAAGCTTAATAATTTGCCTCTGTTAACTGTAAGATTCTCCAATTTAAACAAATTAACACTCTCGTGAGATTCTCCGATATATTTATCCGTTAAGATAAAAACCGGAGTTTGGTAATAATCAGCCAGATTAAAAGCCTCAAAAGTGAGATAAAATGCTTCTTCCACGTCGCCGGGAGCGAGTACTATTCTGGGAAATTCATCCTGTGAAGCATTGATGACAAAATGAAGATCACCCTGTGATGTCCAGGTAGGCATACCGGTTGCCGGACCCGGACGTTGCCCAACCATCAATACTAAAGGAGTTTCGGTAATGCCGGCCAACCCGAGGCCTTCCACCATCAGTGAAAAACCGCCTCCGGCTGTCCCAAGCATGGAACGCACCCCAGCGTAAGAAGCACCTATTGCCATATTTATTACTGATATTTCATCTTCAGCATGTTTGACGACCACGCCGTTTTTCTGTCCGTGTTCGGCCATAAAGTGCATAAGGGATGATGATGGGGTCATCGGGTAGGCTACGAAAAACTTACATCCTGCAGTAATTGCCGCGAGTCCCACCGCTTCATTGCCAGCAACGATCATCTGGATTGAGTTCTTCTTTTTTGGAAGCGATAAAGAAAAATTTTGAGGAGGATGAGATGTCACATAGTCAAAACCAGCTTGGGCCGCTTTGGTATTTTTATTTATTACCTCTGCTCCTTTCTTGGCAAAAATTTCATTGATTATTTCTATTAATACTTCCAAATCCATTTTGAATATAGCCATCGTCACACCCAAGGCTACATTATTTTCCATTACTTTATCGGCTCCGGCACTAAGAGTTAATTTATTAAGAGGAAGATCATACAAAATAACATTTCCTGAAGGAAATTCAGAAAGATTAACTTCAAATTTTTCGCGGTCGTAAACGATAATTGCTCCATCTTTCAACTCATTTTTATGCAGATCCAAAGTCTCTCTGTTTAAAGCAAATAGAAAATCGGCTTTTTTTTCTTGAGAGTAAATTGGACTGTCGGAAACTCTTACCTCATAAACATTATGCCCGCCGCGGATTAGAGACGGATATTCCACATAATCAAAAATATGATAGCCGTGACGTACGGCAATTTTGGAAAACATCAGTCCGGTTGACATAATCCCGAATCCTGCCTCTCCGCCTATTTTCCATGTAATATTCATAAAATATACTAGCTACTGAATGTTTATTAAGGGTGTATAAATTTAGTCTCCTAAATTGGATATTTTCCTTCAAATCCTCAGGGAAATACTTGTTTACCGTTTTCATCATGAAGAATTATGGCCAACACCGGACATGCTCTGGCTGAGTCAAAAATCGTTTCAGGGATTTCTTCCGTTGCAGTGTCCAAAATTATGGCTTTGGCTTCATTATCCAACGCAAACGTTTTTGGCGCTACAGCTACACACGATGCCGCCCCAATGCATAAATTACGATCAACTGTGATTGTCAGTTTCCCGACTTTTTTGGGTCCTGACGGATTAGTTGGATTATTTTGATCCATTTTTTCTCCTTAAAATATTAATTAATAATATACCTACTTCATTATAATATATTTTTTAAACTGGCAAGAAGATAATCTATATCCTCCCTCCTGTGAGAAGCACTAAGCTGTATACGGATCTCATCCCGTCCTTTAGGCACCACCGGAAAACTGATATTGGTGACTAAGATTTTCTTTTTATAAAGAAAATCAACTACATTTTTTGTTTTTACCGGATCGCCGATCAATAATGGCTGTATCGGATGTACGGAGTCAGCTGCAAATTGAAATCCGAATTTGACCGCCTTTTGCTTAAAATATTCTATGTTTTTTCCAAGTTGGGCCAATAATTTTTTCCCATCCTTCTTATCAAGTATTTCCACAGCCTGTTTGGCCGCTCCTGCAGTACCCGGCGAGATGGAGTTGGAAAATATATATGTCGCAGCCGACTCTCTCAGGTAATCAATTAAAACCTGATCCCCAACAGCATACCCTCCATCTGCTCCAAACGATTTTCCAAATGTCCCGACCAGTATATCTCCCCTAGCATTCTCAACTTCCTCAACACCGCGGCCTGTTTTTCCAAAGGCTCCCACCCCGTGGGAATCATCGATTATGAGGAGAACCCCAAGTTCATATTTTTTATCATAGCGATCAATAATTTTGCGCATTTCTCCGATTTTTTGATACTCACCAAGCATGCTGAAAATTCCATCAGTCACCACAATCGCCCTTTTATTGTTTTTTAAGTTTTCTTCAAGAGTTTTCTCCAAATTTGCCAAATCCAGATGGGCAAAAACTGCTTTCTTCTCCTTTGGCAATCCGGCCACTCTGATTCCATCGATAATACTGCGGTGATTGAGCATATCTGAAATAACTGCCACTCCCTCACTTAGTCCCGAATCTTTTCCTCTACCTTGCACAAAACAAAAAATTACTGCCATATTGGCGGCAAAAGCTGAAGAAAAAACTATTGCATCATCCCTGTGATGAAATTTGGCAATTCTCTCTTCCAGTTGTTTATGGATTTTCATCGTCCCTGAAATAAATCTGACAGCACCCGGACCTGTTCCGTATTTCCTGCTTGCTTCGCCTTCGGCTTTTATTAATGAAGAGTGATGACGAAGGCCGAGATAATCGTTGGAATTAAAAATAAGATATTTGTTTTTGCCAATAACCGCTTTCGGAATTCCTAAATGAGTAAAACCTTCAATGATTTTTTCCTCAAGCTTGGAAACTTTGGATTTTTTCAGGTTGTCCATTTCTTTTTGTAAAGCCTGGTAGAAATTTTTTTTATTCATATTATTTTTTGATTACCTCCAATTTAATTGATAACTGATCCAGCATTATTTTAGTCATTTTGGCAAGATTGTATTCATTTTTCCAGCCCCAGTCACGACGGGCCACCGAATCGTCTATCGATTTCGGCCAGGAATCAGCTATTTTTTGCCTTTGATCCGGTTTGTAACTGCAGGTAAAATCAGGCAAAAGTTTTTTGATTTCGGCAACTAAATCAACCGGCGCAAAATTTAAAGCGGCAAAATTATAGCTTGTTCTGACCGTTATCTTCTTAGAGTCAGCCTGCATGAGATCAATCGTTCCCTTGACAGCATCATCAATAAACATCATCGGAAGGACTGAATCTTTCTTTAGAAAACAGACGTAGCTGCCTTTTTGGAGTGCAGCATAAAAAATATGGACGCTATACTCTGTCGTCCCATCTCCGGGCGGAGCTTTGTAGGCGATCAGACCCGGGTAACGCAAACTTCGGACATCAACTTTGTACCTTAAGAAATAATACTGACAGAGCAGCTCACCTATCACTTTGGTGGCGCCATAAATGGTAGTTGGCTCCAATATTGTATGCTGGGAAGTTTTGTTTTTGGGAGTTGTCGGACCAAAAGCAGCAATAGAACTTGGCCAAAACAAACGGCATTTATATTTAACACAAAGATCCAGCATAATTCTAAGTCCGTTGACATTGACATCCCAGGCTAACTGCGGATTTTTTTCACCTCCTACCGATAAAAGACCTGCCAGGTGGTAAATTTCCCGGATTTGGTGTTTTTTGATAATTTTTTCTAAACTTTTCTCATCTCGAACATCGCCTTTTTCAACCACATAAGGAATTTTGCGCAAAGTCTGATGAGAAAGTAACACTAGAGATTGTTTCCCGAATTTTTCAGCCAGTTTCAGGACTAAATCCGATCCTACCAACCCGAATGCTCCAGTTACTAGTATTTTTTTCATAAGATTTTCCTCCTTCTACTAAAAAAACCTCCGCTTTTTTGGAGGTTTTGATAATTTAATATTTTTTACTCACTACTAAACCTCCAAGTATTGCTTGGTGGTTGTAGTGCTATTAAAATTGCCTGATTCAATTAAAATTGGATTACTCATGTTGTTATATTATCCACAAAATTTATAATAATTCAAGGACCAATTTTTTAATTATTATTCTCCTACTTAATCTGCAGCAAAGTTTTCTGAAGTGTTTCTAAGGGTAAAAGAGCACATTTCAGCCGGCTGGGAGTCAGTGTTATCCCAAGAAGTTTTAGAATATCTTCTGTTCCCATAGTCAAAATATCCTTAACTTTTTTTCCTTTAACAAAGCTCGTCAATAATGAGGCAGATGCAATTGAAACCGCGCATCCCTCCCCTTGAAATTTGATGTCGGCAATCGTCAAACCGCCTGAAGATTTAGATTCTGTTTTGACTTCCATTGATATCACATCCCCGCAAGCGGAATTATGCAATTTACATTTTCCTGTCGGTTTGTTGAGTTTGCCGAAATTTCGGGGATTTTTATAATGATCCAGGATATTTTCCCTGTAAATATCATCCATAAAGTAATATGCGAGCAAAAACCAGAATCTGTAATTTATAATTTGAATAATTTTCTTATTTTTTCTATTCCCTCAATCAATCGATCTATATCCTCGGTTGTATTGTAAATATAAAAACTGGCTCTGCAGGTGGAAGGCATTTGCAGTTTCTGGTGAAGCGGCATCGCGCAGTGAAATCCACTTCTGATGGCAATCGCCTCGCAATCTAAAAGTTGCGCTACATCATGTGGATGTATTCCTTTAACGCTGAAACTGATTACTCCTGTTTTATTTTCGACTGTTTTAGGTCCGTAAATACTCAAGTAACTTAATTTACCTAATCGTCTTAAAGCTAATTCCGTCAGTTTTTTCTCATGTTGGAAAATATTTTCCATCCCGATCTTTTCCAAATAATCGACAGCAGTTCCCAGAGCAATCGCATCCGCAATATTTGGCGTCCCGGCTTCAAACTTAAAAGGCAATTCATTCCACTCGGAATGATCTAAATACACCTCACGGATCATGTCGCCTCCTCCTAAAAACGGCGGCATGCTACTTAGAATTTTCTCCTTGGCGTATAAAAAGCCTATTCCTGTTGGTCCAAGCATTTTATGTCCTGAAACCGCCATAAAATCACAATTTAATTTCCGGACATCAATAGCCATTCTCGGTATGCTTTGGGCAGCATCAAGCAGAAAAAGAGCCCCAACCTCATGAGCGAGTTTACCAATTTTTTCGACAGGATTAATGGTACCCAGGACGTTGGAGATATGGACTAAAGAAACCAGTTTAACTTTGGGAGTAAGAATTTTTTTAAAGTAATCCAAATCAAGCTGCCCATTTTCACCAACCGGAATAAAAAATAATTTAATGTTTTTCTCTTTGGCTAAAATCTGCCAGGGGACAATGTTGCTGTGATGTTCGCTTTCGGAAAGTATTATAGAGTCGCCCTTTTTTAAAAAATTTCTACCCCAGCTGTATGCTACCAGATTGATAGCTTCGGTCGAATTTCTGACAAAAATGATTTCTTTTGAAGATTTGGCTCCAATAAATTTAGCGATTTTACTCCTTGCTTCCTCATGCATGGAAGTCGCCTCTTCAGCCAAAGTATGGATTCCGCGGTGGATGTTGGCGTTGTGGTTGGTGTAATAATCTACTAATGAATCAATGACGATCTGCGGTTTCTGGGTGGTGGCGGCATTATCCAGATACACCAGTAGTTTGCCATTGATATGTCTTTTTAAGATTGGAAAATCTTTTTTAATTGTATATGGATCAAACATAAATAAGAAGCTTGTTAAACCTCAACCAACAAATCCTCATTTTCTGTTTTGATGTTGTAGACATTGAGGGGTTTTTTGGCAGGAGGAGCTAAAACTTCTCCGGTTTTTGTGTCAAACTGGGCTCCGTGGCAATAGCAGGTAATTGTCTGTCCGTCCAGATACCCGCCGGACAAAGCGCACTCCGCGTGTGTACAAATTCCGTCAAACGCCAGATATTCTCCATCGGTTTTGGCAATGATAATCGTTTTTCCCTCAACTTTAAACTCTTTCATCTTGCCTTCTGGAATATCATTTATAGAGGCAACTTTGGTAAATTTTGACATAAGTTTTATTTAATTAATGTAATAAATGGCTGATTTTATCATTTATTTTAACTCGTATTTTCTCCTGCAATGCTTTCTCGGGAATCCTGAGAATAATTTCATTTAAAAATCCCTCAAGAAGCATTTTTTGGGCTTCTTTGTCGCTTAATCCCCGGCTTGAAAGATAAAAAACCTGCTCCGGATCTATTTTACCAACTGTCGCTCCGTGTGTACAGCGTACGTCGTTGGCTAAAATCTCGAGGGTTGGCCTGGAATCTGCCCAGGATTTAGGAGACATCAGGATATTCTGGTTTTTCTGATAGGCATTTGATTTTTGGGCGTCTTTCTCAATCTTTATAAGCCCCTGATAATATAATTTTGCCTCATCAAACATAACCGATTTTATCAGTAAATCACTTTTACTCTCCGGCCTCAAGTGATCCTGTAGGGTATAAAGATTGATTTTCTGTTTACCAAATCCAAGGATTATTCCTAATATTTGTACGTTTGCTTTTTCTCCTTTGATGATTATTTTCACATCTCCGCTTTGTTCGCCTTCTTTTGTTAGGACAATCACAAAAGTTTTGTTTTCTCCATCACTAACTGTAAATTGCTGATTTTTTCGCAAATGATCAATAACAACGGTTGAATTTTGCATAATTTATCCCACTGATCCTTCCATCTCCATCTGAATCAGTCTGTTTAACTCCACCGCATATTCCAATGGGAGTTCTTTGACGATCGGCTCAATAAAACCGTTAACGATCATCGCTTCCGCATCTGATTTTTTCAGGCCCCGGCTCATCAGATAAAAAAGCTGTTCATCACCCAGTTTGGATACGGTAGCTTCATGTTCTATCTGGACGTCATTTTGCCTGATATCCATAGTAGGATAAGTATCGGATCTTGAGGCATCATCTATTAAAAGAGCATCGCAGACTACTTTGGTTTTAGCGCCAACCGCGGAAGGCATCACCTGGATAAGTCCCCGATAGGAAGTTCGCCCTCCATTGGCAGATACCGATTTGGATGTAATTTTGGAGGTAGTGAAGGGGGCAAAATGCACCGCTTTTCCTCCTGCGTCCTGATGCTGGTTTTTCCCGGCATACGCGATAGAAAGTACTTCCCCTCTGGCTCCCTTTCCCATAAGATAAACGCTCGGGTATTTCATCGTCAGTTTGGAACCCAAATTCCCGTCAATCCACTCGCCCACCCCTTCCTCTTCCACTCTCATTCTCTTCGTAACCAGATTATAAACATTCGTACTCCAGTTTTGAATCGTAGTATATCTTACCCTGGCTCCTTTTTTGACGTAAATTTCGACTACTGCCGAATGCAGGGAGTCGGTTGTGTAAATCGGGGCTGTACATCCTTCGACGTAATGTACAAAACTGCCTTCATCGGCAATAATCAATGTTCTTTCAAACTGCCCCATTCTTTCAGCATTAAT
>CAYIFB010000007.1:0-59142 GCA_964362665.1 uncultured Gammaproteobacteria bacterium
TTTTGTATACACGACTTTCACGTACTATGGTCTGCTATTCCAAGCAGTTCTACTACCCTCCTCTCATCCTATATCGAAAGCCCTGCAACCCCCCGATAAATCGGGGTTTAGGCTGTTCCGCTTTCGCTCGCCGCTACTGACGGAATCTCAATTGATTTATTTTCCTCACCCTACTTAGATGTTTCAGTTCGGATGGTGCCCTACTAATCGCTATGCAATCCCGATATAATCAGAACTGTTTTACGATAAATTGCCCCGACATGACGTCGGGACGGGTTTCCCCATTCGGAAACCGCCGGATCGAAGGCTGATAACCGCCTCCCCGACGATATCGCCGGTTTACAAGCGTCCTTCTTCGGCCAAAACCGCCAAGGCATCCATTGTCAACTTTATGAGTAGATCTTAAGGCTTAAAGATCGGTTTATACTTGCTTGACCCCGATATAATCGGGGTCGAATGTTCTGTTCACTTTTTAAAGAGCCCAGAATAAATTCTATTGAATTTTTCTGAGTAAACCCTCTATATTTAAAGAGCTTGCTCAGAAAAACTCTCAAGAACATAAATAGTGCTTGCACTGAGTCCCGCTGAGCGGGACGAAGTGGACCCGGGCGGACTCGGACCGCCTGCCTCTTCATTGCAAATGAAGTGTTCAACCAGCTAAACTTCGGGCCCAAGTCACAGCCAGTTTCAGGTACAAAAAACCACTAAATGAAAATTATCCGATGACAAACTGAGGTAATTTAAGTAGCGCTAATTGGTTTAAAAAAATATTGGCTAGTTTTCATTATCCTTCAGTTTATCTTGAAATAATTATTGCCATGTGTCATAACTGGCAAATTTATATTGTAATCAAACAGGTAAATATTGTCAATGATTAGTTAACCGCTTATAATAATATAATATATGGAAACTGGAGATCTTTTTATTATTACGCCTGAGGCACAAATTAAATGGGGTGAGGTTTTTTCGACTCGATCACCTCTAAGTATCTGGATGGATATGGCTGCCCCAATCCGTAAACCTTCAGATGCTATTATTTATACCCTTAGAGATGCTACCGGAATTACAGGCAGCTCGACAGTTAGTTTTCCAGATAATATTGATTTATCACCTATTGATCAGCTAAAAACACTCGGAGTTCTTCAATCTGACCATGTAAGCGCAGATAAAGCACGGAGAATTTTACAAACCTTTCAGTTTAAAATTTACAATTTAAACGATGATAAAAATTTTTTCACCCTTGAGTTCATCCGCAGTCTTTCAGATCAGGAAGCCCAGTTCGCGCTTGCTTATGTCTATACTTTGGCAAAAATCAGGAATCTACCTGTGGCGGAAATCGCAAATAATCCAGACGGTCGGGCTTTACCGGCAATTAGCGATCCAAATGCGCAGGTAAGAAATGAATTAGTTTCCCAATTTACAGAATATACAGAAGAACTCGCAGCAAAAGCGAGAAGAATTGCTCCTATTATAAGAAAAGGCACCTTAAATGCAGGTCTTAAGCTGAAAAAAGACTGGAGTACTAAAGTCGGAATGACTCAAACAGAAATTGATGGACTAGTAGGACGCCTTAATCAGGGGCAACCCGCTTATTATTTGAAATAAGTACCCTTAAATTGTTTTATTTATCTCCAATTATTCTTTTTATCGCGACGATAAAAGCCGCAGTGCGAAGGTCGGTCTTTTCCTCCCTAGAGGTTTCCCAGACTGCTGAAAAAGCTGACTCAATTTTTTTCTGCAGTTTAGATCTGACTTCACTCCCCGACCAATGACTGCCTGCCAAATTCTGCATCCATTCAAAACAGGAGACCGTCACTCCTCCTGAATTTGCCAAAACATCCGGTACTAAAGTCACGCCTTTTTTATGAAGTATCCGATCGGCCTCAGGCGTGGTTGGACCATTGGCCATTTCGACGATGACTTTTGCCTGAATTCGATCAGCATTGTCGCCTGTTATCTGATTTTCCAAAGCTGAAGGAACTAGAATATCTACCGGAAGTTCAAGTAATTTCTCATTGGTGGTGGGCCTGCCGTTTTTCAGGTCGCAAACTGATCCTACACAATAACAGCCCGAAATCGTTCCTTTTTCCTTTTTACACTTTAAAACCAGATCAGGATTAAAACTGTCTTTTTTCATATCATTGACAACAATCGCACCTTTGGAATCAGATAATGCCACAACCCTAAAGCCTGCCTCATGCAGAAACTTGGCCATATAAAAACCAACATTTCCAAATCCCTGCACCGCGGCGGTCAGTTCTTTTCCATTCCTTGGTTTTAAAGATATTTTTTTCAATAAAGCCTGCAATACAAAAAATCCTCCAATCCCTGTCGCTTCTGTCCTTCCTTCACTTCCCCCGTAATCCAGAGGCTTACCGGTAAATGTCCCCATTAACTTACTGATTTCTTTTTCCTTAGTTTTGAGTTTTGCTTGTCCTGAGTGTAGTCGAAGGGAGTTTTGAGTTTTGAGTTTGATGAATTCATCCGCCATCCACTTCATGATTTGCGGTGTGGTGTTGACATCCGGCGCCGGAACATCCAAATCCTGCCCGATATCCCGCCAGATGGCCTGAATATAACCTCTACTTAATCTTTCAAGCTCGTGATCCGACAGCTTTTTAGGATCCACCTCAACTCCGCCTTTGCCGCCACCCAGGGGAAGATCAGCCACCGCACATTTGATCGCCATCCAGAAAGCCAGAGCTTTCACCTCATTCATATCGACCTGATGGTGAAATCTGATACCGCCTTTGTAAGGCCCGAGAGCGCTGTTGTGCTGGACTCTGAATCCGTGAAAGATTTTGACTTTTCCGTCATCCATTTTTACCGGGAAATTTACCGAGATGATTTTTTCAGGATTTTTCAGTCTTTCAATTTGCGCGGGAGATAATTTGAGGAATTGCAAAGCTTTACTTAGTTGAGCGAGGGCTGACTCAAAAGGATTTATCTTGATCATAAGTTTAAAATTATTTTATAAACTTAATACTTCCCCAAAAGTATGACGATGTATGATATTGTATACTTCCTTTTTATTTTTGTCTAGTGGGTTATCCAGCCAATTTTCTTCAAAGCCATCTTTCCCGAAAAACTTAACTCTATTTCTCCGCGTCTAATAGCAACTTTTAACTTATCTTGGGTATAAAACTTACCCTCTTCAATTTCCTGCGGATGCAGCTTAAACGGGCCTTCGGAATATGCTTTAAAAAGCATCTGCATCTCTGTTTCGTTAGACGCATGGCATAAATACTTTACAACAAACTCAATTTGTAGATCCACTCCTAATTCTTCTTTTAATTCTCTGGCAGCTGTCACTTGATAACTGTCACCCGATAATACGTGCCCCGAGCAGGAAATCGTCCATTTTCCGGGATCCGTATCTTTGGTATTGCTTCTTTTCTGAAGATATATCTCTCCTTTGCTATTAAAAACACAAACCCCAATACTTCTATGAATCAAATTTTTATTTCTGTGCAATTTTCCTCTCGTCGATTGTCCAATCACTTGATCATCCTTATCAACAATATCGAAAAGTTCATCTTGATTGTCAGTTGTTTTCATCCTTAATTTAGGAAGTTATTAATAGCACCATCCCCGCAAGCCCCAATGCCATTCCTACTAATTTTGTACCTGAAAAAAGATCTTTTTCTTTATAAAAAATAACTCCGGTAAACATGGTTATAACTACCAGAGAAAGCTGCTGGAGCGGATAAAATTTGGCCACGGGAGTCATCAGAAGCGCTTGATAGAATGCGACGACGGCAATAGCTGAGACAAAAGCATTGATGCCGGAAATCTGAAGCATTTTTCTTCCGATTTTTAGATTGTCTTTCTTGATAACAGCAGAAAGCAAAAGAAGCGGAATTATCACGTTATCCTGGTTGATAATCACTTCCAGCGGAGTAAAACGGTGGATAAAAAATACTGTAAAAAATGATCCTACTCCTAAAAAAACAATAGTTGTCAAAATATAGATAAACCATTTCTTTTCCAACTGCTCCTGCTTTTTGTTTTTTTGGTGCAGCAAATACCAGAGCGCTAGAAAAGACAACACTATCCCGCTTATTACTTTTAGTCCGGTGGCGGTATGAAAATCAAAATATTTTGATTCTCCTAAAAAAATTGCGGATAAAACAACTGTAACCAAAATTGAATAAGATTGAAAAAGGATGGATTGAGACAGTGATATTTTCAGAGCCGCAAAATAAGATACAAATCCGACAAAAAGCACTATTCCCGTAAGCGAAAGAAGTAAATCAAACCTGGGAAATGCACGGTAATACAGAATAAAACTTATATAAAACAGGGTTTGGGCAAAGAAAAAAATATAAAAAAGCCCGACAAATGGACTTACCCGATCAGCGACTTTTTTATTTAAATACTCCCTCACCGATGCCGCCGCAAGATTGATAACAAGAAGAATCTGCCAATTCATATTTTCCAATTATACCTGATTTCCTCCCCCAGGCCCATGTTATAATCCCCTTGTATGATCGTCATGGGAATTGATCCGGGAATTGGTACCACAGGTTTGGCGGCAGTTGCCGAAAATAAAGGTAACCTGAGTCTGATTGATGCTAAAGCATTAACAACCCCGACAAAAAACTCTACAGCTGATCGCCTTCTGCAGCTGTATAAGGAAACTAATAATTTTATCGACCGAGTAGCCCCTGACGTGGCGGGTTTGGAAACTTTATTTTTCGGCACTAACGTCACCACGGCATTCAGTGTAGGCCAGGCAAGAGGAGTAATACTTCTTTGCCTTGCACAAAAAAAGATTCCTGTTTCGGAATACAACCCAGCCAATCTGAAAATTGCTATAACAGGCTACGGCAACGCTCCAAAAGGACAAGTCCAAAGAATGGTTTCACAAATTTTAAAACTCAAAAAAACTCTCACTCCTGACGATGTGGCTGATGCAGCAGCAGTTGCAATTACCCACTGTTTTTCGTATAAGTTAAGTAAGTTAAAAGCTAATTTTTAATTTATAATTTTATGATCTCCTATCTTGAAGGTACAATAAAATACAAAGGGATAAATTATCTGACGATATTGACAAATGGAGTGGGATACAAGGTTGCCCTTCCGCTAGACATACTTTCTAAATATAAACTAAATGATCCGATCAGCATATATATTTACACCCATGTCAAAGATGATGCCATCGATCTTTACGGCTTTCCTACGCCGGAAGATATGGCTTTTTTTGAGCTTCTTTTAAGCGTCTCCGGTGTGGGACCAAAAACAGCCCTGGCTATTTTTTCGCGTGATAAACTACCAAAAATCAAGGAAGCCATAGTCAAAGGAGATGTCGAGTTTTTCACCTCGGTTCCCCGCCTGGGACGTAAAAATGCCCAGAAAATAATCATTGAACTTCGCAGTAAATTGGGAAGCCTTGAAGATCTTGATCTGACAGAAGGATCAAGCGAGTCGAAAGAAATTGTTGAAGCTCTGAAAACATTCGGCTTTGATGCAAGCGAAGCAAAAGATGCTCTTAAATTTATAAAAGACGTTGAGGGAGATGTGTCTGTGAAAATTCGTGCAGCTTTAAAATATCTAGGAAGAAAATAATTTCTGCGTAGTACTTATATGTGAGCTAGAAATTAATATGGTAAAAAATAAAAATAATAAAGAACTAATTAATCCGGAAGAAGAAAAACTCTTTATTTCTCTTCGCGCCTCTGCTTGGGATGAGTTTTGCGGACAGGATAAGACTAAACAATCTCTACAGGTGGCTCTTTCCGCTGCTAAAAAAAGAAAAGAATCTTTGGAACATGTACTTTTATACGGCCCGCCCGGACTTGGTAAAACCACACTTGCTCATCTTATCGCCAAGGAAATGGGAGTAAATATCAGAATAACCAGCGGCCCTGCCATAGAGCGCTCCGGAGACCTCGCCTCAATTATGACAAACCTCGAACCGGGAGACGTGCTTTTTATCGATGAAATTCATAGGTTGAATAAAGTAGTTGAAGAAACTCTCTACCCTGCCATGGAGGATTATGCTCTCGATATTGTCGTTGGTAAAGGACCATCGGCCCGGACCTTAAGATTGGAACTTCCTAAATTTACCATTATTGGTGCAACCACCAGAATTGGCCTGATGTCCGCTCCGCTTCGTGACCGCTTTGGCATAGTACAGCGCCTTAATTTTTATCCTGCCTCAGAACTCGAAAAAATCATCCTGACTGCGGCCAAAAAACTGTCTATAACTCTGGATGAATTTGCGCAAAAAGCGCTCTCACAAAGAGCCCGCGGCACACCCCGGATAGCTTTAAAACTTCTGAAACGTGCCCGCGATTTTGCACAGGTGAAAGGAAGCCAGCATATTGACGAAAAAGTTTTGGATGAAGCTTTCAACTTACTCGAAATTGACCGCATGGGTTTGGATGATTCAGACCGCAGACTTTTGAAGGCATTAATTGAAAAACATCAGGGAGGACCAGTTGGAATAGAATCTTTGGCAGCAACTCTTTCCGAAGATATCGGCACGCTTGAAGACGTGATTGAACCGTATCTAATGCAGATCGGCTTTCTGAAGCGCACACCCCGCGGCCGAGAGGCAACTGAAAAAGCTTACGAGCACTTGGGAGTAAGAAAAAATAACCTAAAAACAGACCAGAAAAAATTACTGTGAATTTCCGCTAAGGTATTCTTTTACCTATATTGATCTACTTTTACAGTATTGACAGTACACATCGATAAAGATAAATTTACTTATTCTTTATTTATGCGAAAATTCCAACTCTTTTTCGTAATATTTTCTTTGCTATTGCTTTTTGCTTCGCTTCCCCGACTGGAGAGATTAAACCGCCTCTTAAAAATCAGGATTGAAGTCCGGGCACAAACTAATGGTTCAACAGGTTCAACCGGTGCAACCGGTTTTTCGGGCCCGACCGGCGCCACGGGTGCGACAGGATTTACTGGTCCTACAGGATCCACTGGATCGTCAGGAATCCAAGGTCCAACAGGCACAACCGGTAGAACAGGAGCCACGGGTTATTCAGGACCGACTGGCTCTACCGGATCATCAGGCATACAAGGGCCTACGGGGACAACAGGCAGAACCGGTGCAACAGGCTTTTCTGGACCTACTGGCTCTACCGGTTCCACCGGTCAATTTGGTCCGACCGGAGCCACGGGCGCAACAGGTCCTGTTGGTCCCAATGGTGAAACACTGCTTCTTAACAGTTCAAACACTCTATACCCTAATCCAACTTATGCAACCAGTTTTAAAGTTGGTATGAACGGCTATCTGCAGCTTAGTAAAACCTCTGATGGTAAACCTCCAGCCTCAGATTGTGATAATAACAGCGAAAGAGGCCGATTAATTATTGACACCGTTAATAACAGGCTATATGTCTGTAACGGTACAGCAAGAGGCTGGGACTATATTCCACTTTTGAATTAATTCTTTTTCTAAATTCTCTTGATCTGAGATCCGCCCCATAAAGTTGGGGCTTTTTCTTGCTTGAGAAAGGCAAAAGCAGAGGCGGCGGCGCGGGCTCCAAGGCCAACTGCCGAGGAAATCTGTTCGATGGAAAGTCCATAACTTACTAAATCCCCGGCGGCAAATATTCCGGGAATATTTGTGGCGAGCCTCTCATTTACCTCAATATAACCCCCTTGATCCATCTTTACTCCAAGAGGAATAACTAACGCAGTACCTGGAACTCCTCCTATTTCTATAAATACTTTATCAAGAGGTAATAAATTATTATCCGAAGATACCAATTTTGCAGACTGATCTCTCCCGGTAAGACTTTGTTCTTGTGAAGTCGTACTAATTGGCCCGGTACTTGATGTGTTTGATAATGGTTGAGTATCTGAAAAATTCGGTATCGAGGATGATAATTTTACTCCTGTCACCTTCTCCCCATCCCCTACTATTTCTGTTACTACACTGTTATATAAAACTTCAATTTTGGGATTTTTCTCCACCTGTTCCAGCCAGATCGGATCTCCGCGAAGTTGACTGCCACGATAAATTATAAAGACTTTGGATGCGGCTTGAGCAATCTCCACTGCTGCCTGCACAGCGCTATTGGCTCCACCAATTATCGCACAGATTTTCCCGTCATAATCAAATTTTTCACAGGTAGCACAATAATGCACACCCCTCCCTGTATACTCAACCTCTCCGGGAATGTTTAATTTTCGCCGCTCTGTGCCAGTTGCTAAAATCACAGCCTTTGCCTGATATTTCTTTCCGTCCTGAGTTTCTACCTCGTACACTTTCTCATTATTATTTGAAATTTTTATCACACTTTGGGTGATGATTTCTCCACCCCGTTTAACAGCCTGATCAAACATCTTTTGTGTCAGTTCCTTACCGGAAATGCTTTCAAAGGCGGGGTAATTTAATATATCAGGAGCAAGCTGCAGTTGTCCGCCTAAAGCACCTCCTATAACTAAGTGTTTCAGGTGATAACAGGAGGCATAAATCGAAGCCGTCAATCCCGCCGGACCGGATCCAATGATGATAAGATCGTACATTTTAATCAATAAATAATTGTCAATCTATTAATAATACCAATTATTCTTTGAATGAAAAAGAGACAGATTGGTTGATTCTACCTAAGTTCCCGTAATTCTTCCTCAAAAATCTTCAAAAGCGGCTTTTTCAACTCATAAGTCAAAGTTTTCGTGGTGTGTGTACCGAAATATTTTTGGCGAAGCTCATCCTCCCGTGATTTTCCCTCAAGTGCGTAAAGTTTTTTATATTCATCAATTAACTCACCCTTGACGTTTCGCCGGTATGCCAGCCGGAAAGCCAGAAGTTGTTCATCCCGAGCCGCGGCGCTTTGATCATAAGCGCTGTCTTTGACATGATTGTGATCAGCAAAAACAGCAAACAGGTTTTTTTTGCCGATCATCAGCATATTTTCTGCAAAACCGACCTTTTTAGGATTGATGCCCAGTGCCATCATAAAAATATACATTCTGGCACATTTGGAACAAACGCCACACCAGCGTCTGTTTTTTGCTTCTTTTTCATCAGCAAAGCATGACATCTGAAACTTGGCAATGTCAGGAAAACGGGAGTGCAGAATTTTCATAATAGCAATCTCATGAATAGGTTCAACTAAACTTGCCATTATCGCATTACAACCCATCACTTTGGCCATAGCGTTGGAAAGCAGTAACCAATCATGACTTTGTTCATAGACAGGATTGATGATAAAGCCGTCCCTATCAATAAAAGTTTCATTGCAACTTTGCTCATTGCCCCAAAATAAATATCTGCTGCGTATACCGAAAATGAATGGCAAGAGAAGAAGGGTATACTGTGTCAGCAGAAGATCCCAGCCCCAGTAAAGATCTTTTATTTGCCGCAACCAGCCTGTCGTTACCGGAAAGACGTTAATATCAATATCAAATTCTTCATAAAAACGCTCTGCAAGTTTGGCTTTGTGTTTGTTTTCATAAGGCGAACGCGGTTCACGGAAAAAAATAGGATAGGGCTTGATACCAAGTTCACGACTTAGCGCAAAGGTCAGTAGCGAATCTTTACCAAAAGAAAAAGGTATGACCGCACGGGTCCAGCTGTTGCGGTTGACGTTCTTAAATCTTGCGAAGCGGGGACGTCCCATAAACTCTGTATTAAACTGGCTGTTATACAGTTTTTTCATCAAATCACCCATCGTGATGTTATTGTTTTCCATGAGGACCGTATCCGGTAATGAATTTAAAAGCCCTTTTAAAAAAAAGGGCTCTGTCACAGGCGGAGGGAAATTGTAATACAGTTTAAACCCGTCAATAAAAGAGAGGTGCTTTGTGAAAAAATAAGAAACTGAGTCAGCAAAAGTCTGTCTGTAAACCTCGGGAAATTCCTTCCAGATATGGGTGGGATACGTCAAATAATAAGTTTTTCGGTCGACTTGAATTTCTACACCGTTATGGATAATGTTGCGTTTGATATGTATAGTGCCGTTTTGCTTCATCTTAGGCAGATCTTGTCTTTTCCCACAAAGTTTTGCAGAACCTCAGGGATCAGGATCGAGCCGTCTTCCTGCTGATAATTCTCAAGAATTGCAATGAGAATTCTGGGAGAAGCTACAGCAGTATTATTTAAAGTGTGAGCATATTTTACCACACCTTCCCTAGACCTATAACGAATATTAAGGCGTCTAGCTTGAAATTCACCCATAAAGGAATTCGACATAGTTTCTCCGTACTGATTCCGACAGGGCATCCAGGTTTCGATATCGTATTTTTTCACCTGAGGCTCGCCCATATCGCCGGTGCACATCAGCATTACCCTATAGGAAAGGTTTAAATCCTGGAGAACACTTTCCGCATTTTGCAGAAGTTCTTCATGAAGGTCGAGCGATTGCTGGTAATTATTAGATGTGATAATTACTTGTTCAATTTTGTTGAATTGGTGCACCCTATAAAGCCCTTTGGTATCTTTACCGTAACTTCCCGCCTCCCGTCTGAAGCATGGTGAAAAAGCGACAAATTTTTTGGGCAAGTCCTTCTCCAGAAGCATTTCACCGGAAAAATAAGCCGTTACCGGCACCTCAGCTGTTCCCGCCAAATACACATCATCCTTTTCCAAGTGATAAACTTCATCTCTTCCCCAGGGCATCTGGCCGTTACCAAGAAGAGTAAATTCTTTTACCAGACTTGGAGCAATTAAAGGAATATAGCCCTTTTTAACTAATTTTTGCAGTGTATAAGTCAAAACTGCCATTTCCAGCAGGACGGCTTCATTTTTCAGAAAGTAGGTCCGAAATCCCCCGACTTTCACACCTCTTTCAAAATCGACCAGGTCATGTTTTTTGGCAAGGGCAATGTGGTCAAGAGGTTGAAAATCGAATTTCGGTACCTCTCCCCATTTTTTAATCTCTTTGTTACTGTCTGCATCCGGTCCAACCGGTACGCTTTTATCCGGCACATTTGGCACAGTTAACATCAGATTGTTATACTTCTCCTCAACCGTCTTTAGTTCTTCCTCAAGCGCTTTAATCTCATCTTTCAACTTTCTTCCCTCATCTCTCATTTGTTGATTAGCGGATTGGTTGGTTGGTTGGTTAGACGATTTCTTATTCCTTTCTGCCCGCTTCTCATCAATCTGACCTATCAGTTTTTTTCTTTTTTCATCAAGAGTGAGGATTTCGTCAAAATCCACTTTTCTGTTTTTGTTTTTGGCAGCCTCTTTAACTTCTTCTAAATGTTCCCGGATAAATTTGATGTCTAGCATAATATTCCTCCTTAAATTTAATAATAAGCCAATTTCTTTAATTCTCCTAATTTATACGTCAGACTCCTGCTTCTTTTCACATGCTTAGGATGAAACAGTAAATCCAGGCCCTTACCGACAAATCTTCTGTATTTGGTCTTGATAAGTTTCATGCAGCCCGCCGTCCCGACACTTATGAGTAAAACCGGCAATAAACTTTTGCAGTATAAATACAAGTCGCTTTCTTCCTCAACTCTTTTTCGCCTGACTACTCCGCCAAATCCTACAAACAGATCCACACATTCTTTGGTTTCCAGGTCCGTCAAACTGTCCCCGATCATGATTTTCCGGCCTGCAATTTGCCTGATGATCTGCAATTTGCCGTGATTGCGCCGGAGTGGCCCTTCAATAAAAGACACGTAATTCCCATTTTCATCAAAAAGCAGGTCATTGCCGAAGATATTCTTGTCGGAAATGCCCAATGTCTTTCCCAATTGATAAAGGGCTGTAGAAAAGCCTCCGCTGATAATATAGACTTTTTTTCCGCAAAGGTGCAGAGCTTCTATCACCTCTCTGGTATCGGCAATTAAGCTGTCTTTATATAATCCGCCCACTTTTTCAACCAGACTTTTATGAGGCTTTAAAAGGCTTAACCTTTTTTCATAAACACTTTCAAAATCAACCCTGCCTTCCATGGCGTCCAGGGTCAATTTGGCAATTTCTTTTTTCTTTCCCAAAAGCCCTGCCAACTCGTCAATACCTTCAATGTCAGATAGTGTGCTGTCGCAGTCAAAAATAACGGCATCAAAATCCGAGAGTTTGCTTTTGGCTTCTTTTTTCTTTTTAAAAACCTGCGGGTTGAGAAGATTAACAGGTAATCTCCCTTCCAAATATTCACAGATTCCGGATACCACTTCTTTTATACTCTCCTTTTGCGACTCTACAGTTGACCCGGCAATATGTGGAGTAGCAATGACCTGATCTAATTTTAATAATTTCGAGTGAGGTGACGGCTCATTGGTAAAAACATCTACAGCAAATCCCTGAAGATATCCGTCTTTAATTCCCCGGATGACAGCTTCTTCATCCACAACTGCTCCACGGCTGCAGTTGACAATATATGCTCCTTTTTTACATAAGCTGACCGTATGGCGGTTGATCATTTTAGAAGTTAAGTATGTTAAGGGGACATGGAAAGAGATAATATCGCTTTCTCTCAAAAGTTCCTCATATGTCAGCTTTTTCACCCGTCTTGGAAGCTGTGTATAGGGCTCGCAAACCACGACTTTCATGCCAACCCCGACTGCCATCCTGTAAACTTCACGTCCGACATTGCCAAACCCGACAATTCCTAATACTTTTCCCTGAATTTGACTGCCTATATACTTTTGCTTTCCCCAGATTCCTTTTTTTAGATCTGCCGCCGCAGCAGGAATATGGCGAAGAAGAGAAAAAATAAGCCCGATGGTGTGTTCTGCCGTCACTAAAGCATTGCTCTCTGGGGCGTTAATTACTCCAATCCCTGCTTTGGTTGCGGCAAAAATATCAATATTATCAACCCCAATTCCCGCCCGGCAAATCAGTTTTAAATTGCGGGCATACTTGATGACGTTTTCAGGGATTGGCGTTGATGACCTGGTTATAATAGTGTGGTAATCGGCAATTATCTTTTGCAGCTGCGCCGGATTTAACCCCAACCGTTTTTCGATCTTAAAATGCTTTTTCAAGGGTCCCAGCCCTATTTCCGAAATATTATCTGTAATTAAAAGTTTCATCATATATTCCATAAAAAAACACCTCTCTTTTGAAAAGACGAGGTGTCTCGTGGTGCCACTTTTCGCTTCCTTCAGGTTACCCCTCAGGACTTTGAAACTTCTTTGAGCTTAAAAGCCAACAAAGTTTCTTATCTTAAACGGGAATTCCCGTCTTCTCTTCACCCCCGCCTTAAGCGGGGTTTTCGAGAAGCGACTCTACCGAGGGAAAGTTCGGTATCTTGTCCGCCGATGAGGCGGAGCTAGCGTCTTTAGATTCACTTTTTAATCTCATGCATCATAACAAATCTTACTCGATTGTCAAGAGATTTATTATCTGCATAATTTAGGCAAGGCGGCATATCCTTCCGGATATAAGGTACATACACCTGTTGCTTTGATCACATCCCCATTGGATTGATGAATGCCTACCGCCAATATTAAACCTTTTTCCAAATCATGATCCGCTATAGAATATTTTTCTTTTTCCGGAAGCACTTTACCCAATTTTCGAAGTAATCCCTCAAAATCAGAAGTTGCGTAAAATCGGTATAGTTCATCTGTCGAAATCCCTGCAAATTGCGTTACCTGGGAAAACACGTCCACTCCGTTCTCATAATAATCTCCGGCCGAAATTATGCTCTCAAAACCAAAATGGTCAAGAATTCTGCGGATTGTAATCGTCTCTAACAATACTTCATTGAACCAGGCAAAACCATAATAATTATCTGTAAAGACCTCTCCGCCACGATAATACCTGAAGTCCTCTTTTACCCCATCCGGTCTTTGCAGTTGAAATTCCGGCTTGTTAAGAAGGCTTCCTTCTGAATTTTTGACTGTATCCAAATGCCCCCACTCATGCCATAAACCATCAAGTAAAGCCAGTCCGGCAACCTGCTGTGATCCGCCTGCCTGAGTTGACTGTCTTTTGATGCTTTCAATATTGATTAATACTTTTCCGGACTTAAAATTCGTATAGCCCCAATCAGTAGTGTCAGGAGTTCTCTCCGGATCAAGACTTTGTACTGTAGCGATATATTCGCTGGTTGTTGAATAAAAAGTAACATTATCTTTCATGTCTTTCTGGTTTAATAAAGTACTTTTCGTAATCGTCAGATATTCTTTTGCCAGATCCGTGATAAACTTACTTCGCTTTTCCGGATTGTCAAAATCATTCCAGGTAAAGCCTAAAATCTCATCCTTCAAGGATAATGGTTTTTGTTCAGGCGGTTTTGGAGCCGAATTACATGCGCCCAATGCAAGGCCGCCTGCGGTTATAACTGCCGCTTTCAAAAATTGTCTTCTCGTCATTGGAGTACGGGTGGTTAATACAGTTCCGAGAACGGGAAACAAGAAACTCAGATCCCGGGAGTCTGATGGAACTGCAACTAATTTTTCTCTGGTTTTTCCAAGCGCAGTCCAGGCTAAAAACGGCTCTCTTTGAAGAGCTAAATCAAGTTGCTGCACATACCAGGCTTTGGTAAAGACATCAGCGGATTTTCTAACTCCTTTTTCTCTACCCTCGCCTCCTGCAAAATTATGAATATCACCTGGTACGCGACTTTTTCCAGCGTCAATTATAGGTTGAAACAACTCTTGCACCAGAGAATGAGGTTCTGAGTCGCCTGGAAAGAACGGTCTGACGACTGATGTGCTTGGTAATTCCTGTAGGCTTAATCCCATAATATATTATTATAACATAATACTATAGGATAATAAATCTTCACTTTTACAGGCTGGTGGAAGAAATTCCGGCGATCAGCCAGAAAAATAATTCTTCCTGGATTGATATGATATTTGTCTGAGAATGGACTAAATAAAGGATAAATACCAACAGGAGAACTTTTTGTATCAGTTTCTCTTGCTCATCAGTTCCTGAATAACTTTTTATTAAATTTTCTGTTATTTTAAAAATCAGAAGAAGATAGACTGTTAATCCTATCACTCCTGTCGTTGCCAAAACGTCTAGTAGCATCGCATGGGCTTTATCGACATAAACATCATGCTGTAGCTTGATTGGCCATTCATCTGCTTCAAAAGCGTAATCGCTGTTGGCGAATCCGTACCCCAGTATCGGCCTCTTTTTTACCCCGAGAAGAATTTTTCTGAAGATTCTCTCCCTGCCCTCAGGCACGAAACCGCTTAACTTATTTTGCTGAAAAATTGCGACCGTAATTAAAAATAAACTCGCAAAACTCAAGAGAATAAAGGTTTGCACTCCTCTTTTTTTCCCGATTAAAAACCACCCGTTAAGAAAAAGCAGGCCTGTAACCAATCCTCCGTAGGAATTGGTGGCGACGATAGCTAAATACTGCAAGATTAGAGCTAAAATCCACCATAAACGCTGTAACTTACCTGCTGTTTTTATTCGGTAAAAAATAAATGGCAAAGTTATGCTCAAATACCCGGCCAGAAAATTGGGATTGCCGAAGGTAGCTCCCACTGCCCTGTTCTCCCAGTGGGGAAGAAAAAGCATATCAAAATTAATGACCAGGAAGGACATGACTAAGGTAATTATGCTTATGAGTGAACTTCCCAAAGCCATACATTGATAAATTAATTTTTTATCAATATCCTGCCAGATTAAACTGACAACAATCGAAAAAACGGCCAGATGTAGATAAGTAATTAAGCCGTCCCCGCGGTAATAATTGCCAATCAAACTTTTAGGCAAATCGGCTCCAAATAGAGAAGCAATGCAACCAACCGCCAGAAAGATGATTATCAGTAAGGTAATGGAGTTTAGTGAGGATAAGATTTTCTTAAATAAATCTTTTTGGTAAGTTATTACGGTCAAAATCAGCAAAATTTCGATCCAACGGTTGATAAACCAGACTCTTGGAATTTCATAAGCCACCGCTGCCCAGGGCCAAAAAACCAATGGGGAGACAAGAAGTCCTGCTAAAAATACGCCTTGGAGAAGTTTTATTCCTTTTACCATATTGACAAGAGTTTAATATTCGATCTACAGTATTAATATACTATAAATTGACATGTATAAATTGGATGCGCATTCCCCTGCTTCGAACAATCGTTCGTTACCAAATCAATTCCAGTCTGCTTGGAAAAAACTAAACTCCTCGCAAAAAGGCACTCTCACCTCGGTTTTTGTTCTGGCTCTGATGCTTCCTATAGCCATCTTTGCTTCATTTTTCCAGAATACCATCAGATCACGCGCAGCTTTGAGGCCAAGGACAAATATAGCGACCCCGGTCGTTAATCAAGGCATCAAGTTGCCCAATGAAGAAGCTAATAATTCATACCTTGTGACTCCTCCGGATCCCCAAAATGAGGCACCGGCGTTTGCTACGGGTAATCCGTTTACCATTGAAGCTTGGGTAAAGATTCCCAAACCGATTTCCGGAACTTATATCAGAAACTATACTCTTCTCATGCTTACCAAGCCTCAAACGCCAACCGACTACGGCTATATTTATAGATTGACTTTTGAAACCCAGGAAACAACTGGCACAACCAGGCCAATTTTTTCGGCGTTGAAAAACACCTTCGACTATACCAATAAGAATTATATCTCTGTGGGTGGAGGTAATACTGTATCTATAAACCCTGATACCTGGGCTCATCTGGCTGTAACTTCGTATTCTGAGAATGACCTCTGTAATTTGAAGCTATTCTTGAATGGTTCGTTGGTTGACAGCGCGCAAGTTTATGCTCCAAAATGCCAAATTTCCATCCAGCAGCCGCAGAAATTATTTCTCGCCAAATATCCGGACGGCGCAGGCGGTATTGATGGTTATTATTTCCCCGGAGCTGTAGATGAACTTCGGATATCGAATACCGTTCGCTATACCCAAAATTTCGCACCGCCCATAGCTCCATTTGAAAGCGACAATAATACCGTATCTTTGTGGCACTTTGACGGAAATATTCAAGACTCCTCCGGACACTCTCTTCATTTCGCAAATGTTGGCACAGTTGGATATATCAATGTAGAGTATCCGCTTCCCGCCACCCCAACTGCTGAACCCACAGGGATCGAACCTTCTCCTTCAATTACAGGAATTCCTGTTACACCCAGTATAAAACCAACTAATGTACCATCTCCAACTTCTGTTCCAACAATTTCCAATCACCCGCCGGTGATTACCTCAACTTTTCTGCCCAAAGGTCAGGTAGGCAGGCCTTATAACGCGATAATTTCAGGCACGGATCAGGATATCGGCGATACGCTTTCGATGGATATTACTAATCTTCCTCCCGGCATCACTAAAGGCCAATGTCAAACTACCAACGCCAGAGTAAAATATATTCGGTGTCTGATTAAAGGGATCCCAACGCTTGCCGGTATCTATCCTGTAAACGTCAAATTAACAGATAATTTTGGGGGTGTAGCTACTAAGAATCTAAGCTTGACCATCATCAATCCAATTAGGCCTTAATATAACAGCTGCCAGAAAAGAAATTCTTTCCATATTTTTTAAAAGCGTTATTTAACTGTAAATTTTCTTTCATCGCTTTCTTCTTTAAAAAATTTATTTCTGGCTACAAAACTCCAAGTATAATCTCCTTTGCTAAATTTTTTCTTATAATTGATATATACAAAATCTGAAAGTACTGATTGATCTTGTGCTACTAAAGCATTATTAATGTATAAAGCTCCATAATCTCCAGCACATTTACTCCATACCCAACCAATTTTGGCGGTTAATCCAAATTCTATATTATCACTACTATTAAAAACTGCTCCATCTAACGGACCATCCACGGTCATGGATATCTCGCACCCCGTAGCAACTGAAACAGGTGTTGGTGATGGTATGGGAGTTGGAACATTGGTGGGAACTGAACTAGGTCTTGGTGTAGAAGTTGGTCTTGGTGTCATGCTCGGTACTGGTGTGTTCGTCGGATGAGATGATGGTCGAGGAGTAGAAGTTGCTGATCCTCTGGGACTTGGCGTTGGAGACTTTATGATAGTGGGTGACGGCCCGGTATAACATGAGCAAAGTATAAATCCATTCTTATTAGTTGTTTTTGTGCAGTATCCTGGCGGATTATCAAGACATTTTTGGCCCCGGCTTTTATCAACACAACCTCTGGAGGTAGGATTACCCGGATAACAGGAGTTGGAATCACAACTTCTTGTTCCCTTTTCCCACTGGTTGCTATTGTTACACCACCAGATTAAACCTCCCCGACAACGAAAATCACCTTTCGTCTGACATGTCGGAGTCTTGTCTTCATCCGGTGGATTACCATTCAAGTTGTTACAGTCATTTTGGCACTCGGCGCTTGGGGGATCGTTTCTTACTAAACCGTTTCCACAGTGAAACTGCCATCCTCCATCAGTACACCAGCAACCCGGACCCTGATCAGTCTGGACGATCGCACATCCACTTGTCGCTTTTCCTGAAGTGGACAGTCTGTTTTGAATCCCAATGACTGATAATCCCAATACCAGTAATAGTGATAAACCTGAGGCGATTTTAAACTTGGATAATTTTATCTTTTTAAGATTTTTTTTAGGTGTCATTATCTACAAAGATAGTCTTCTTGTATGATATTTGTCAAATTATTTTATTTTTATAATTCTAGCTTTTAAAAATCCTCTTATAAATCAGCAACACATCATCTTTGGTTCGCTGGCTGTTGAGAATCACGGCGATAAGTCTTCTGCCGTCCCTTTCGATATAAGATGACAATGTTTCATGGGCAAAGTTTGAGCTTCCCGGTTTGACGCCTTTGATGCCATAAAAGCTTCCGTCAAGCTGAAGGATGTTATACAAAAAAAATGCTTTGTGCTCGCTATTTTTATAGGGGATAATTTTGCTTTTAGTGGAAACAATCTCCGCAAATGTTGAATTATCCAGGGCATAATTAGTCAAAGCCAGAAGATCTAGAGGAGTGGAAAAACTGGTTTTATGAAGATCTTTTTCATCAAGCCCGGTGGGATTGAAAAAATATGTATCCATCATCCCCAAATTCTGGCCTTTCCTGTTCATTTCGTCAATAAACCATGATCTTCCCCCTCCTCCGTCGGTTTCAGATAATGGAATTCTTTTCTGGTACTTGCCGACCCCTTCGGCAATTGCTTCTGTGGCATCATTGCCTGATGGCAAAAGACTCCCGTATAAAAGATCCTGGAGGGACAATCTTTCACCTGCCGAAATTCCCATATGGGCTTCACCTGTGCTCGCGGCAAAAACGGAGATATAAATGGTCATATCGAGAGGAGCGTTATCCAAAGCGGTTATAGCTGTCATAATTTTACTGATTGAGGCAATCGGCATCGCTTTGGTCAGATTTTTGGAATATAAAAGCTCCCGGCTGTCCCGATCCATCACGGCGTAGGTATCGCTGCTTAAATGCAGATCATCTTCATACTTTGGCGAAAGGTTAAAAGGAAAATATTTACTCCTGGGATAATTGTCTGTAGTTTTTGTAGACAAAACTTTCTCAAATAAGAGATTTTGGGGCTTTTTGATAAAACTTATGCCGAGTGGAGTAACAATCGATAAATCACTGCTTTTTATTTTAAACTCGCTCGCCAGCCAGAAAATAACGATAACGAAAAGTCCTAATATCAGACCGAGGATGAAATATTTCCTGAGGTTTACGATTATTCCAAGGATTGTCGGTTTAGTATCCACCTCCATAGGAATATCAATCACATGAGTTTCGCGTACACCTTAATAATTAAAAGGGTGACGCGAGAGAGGGGTCCCATACGAAGATGTATCGTAGTATGGGATACTCGAGCGGCAGGACCCGAAATAGAATAACGCGAAACTCTTGAATCATTCATTTATTCTCATCGAGATAATGTATAACATCAAGCGCAGCTATGCAGCCAAATCCTGCGGCTGTTACAGCTTGTTTGTAATTATAATCATGTACATCACCACCTACAAAGACGCCGGCAATATTGGTCGCTGACCGGTATTTGAGAAGGCCATTTTCTTTTACTTCCTGGCGGACGATGTAACCCTTACGGTCAAGCTCCAACCCTTTGAGTTTGTCGGTATTGGGAATGTGTCCTATAGCCACAAAAATTCCGTCAGTTTTAAACTCGCTTTCTTTGCCGGTTTTCTGATCTTTTAAAATCATTCCTGTAACTTTGGCGTCACCTAAAACTTTACTTACCGCTTTGTCCCAGATTACTTTTATTTTAGGCTCGCTAAATACCCTTTTTTGCATGGCAAGGGATGCCCGAAACTCACTTCTTCTATGGATGATGGTAACCGATTTGGCAACATTGGCTAAGACTAATGCCTCCTCCATCGCGCTGTCGCCTCCTCCGACAACAACTACATCTTTGCCGCGGAAAAAAAACGCGTCGCAGGTTGCACAGGTGGAAATGCCTTTTCCCCGAAGCTGTATTTCACCCGGAACTTCCAGCCATTTACTGTCGGCTCCTGTGGAAATAATGACGGCTTTTGCCTGAAATGTTTTTCCATCAGCTGTCAGACTAAACGGTGTTTTAGTAAAATCTCCTTTTTCAAAAACAATATTTAATATTTCCACTCCCAATCTCTCCGCCTGATGCCGCATATTCATCATGAGGTCGGGTCCCTGAATCCCATCGACATATCCGGGATAATTTTCAACCAGAGTAGTCAGCATTAATTGTCCCCCCCAGCGGATTCCGGCGAGAATTAAAGTCTTCAGTCCTGCCCTGATACAGTAAATCCCGGCAGTAAAGCCAGCTGGACCGCTGCCTATAATAATTACGTCGTACATATAATGGCTTATTGGTTGATTACTTTATTGAATTCATTCAATAAAGTTTCTTTACTCTGCACTCCGATCATCTGTTTGACAATTTTTCCTGCCTGAAAAATAAGAAGAGTCGGAATACTCATAATTCCGAATTTTCCGGCTGTAGCGGGATTTTCATCAACATTAAGCTTAGCTATAATAGCCTTGCCTTCCATCTCTTTCGCGACTTCTTCAAGGATTGGATTTTGCATCTTGCAGGGTCCGCACCAAACTGCCCAGAAATCAACCAGAACCGGAATTTTCGCTTGTAAAACTTGTGAATCAAAATCTTTATCTGTGACAGTTATTTCCGCCATTTTCTTTTTCCTTTCAAAAACTTATTTAACTTTCATATCTTAGCAAAAAATGTCATAATAGAAAATATGGCAACTTCCGCTGGTCCTCAAAACCACTCTCACCATCTTGTTCTTCTCACCTTAATTGCCGTCATGATCTCTGTTTTTTCCATGCTTGGTATTTCTTACATCCGATTTCTTAATTCTGTGAAAAATAAGGCTCCTCAAAATTACGAGGACTGCCTCAAACTGAAAGATAGCATTATTTCACTCTCTTATCCTCAAATCTGCACCACCAAAGACGGTAAAAGCTTCGTGCAAACTTCTCTAAGCCCTACAAAAGTTTCAACTCTGGTAAATAAAATTCCTGATGGATGGACCATTTACAGCGATAATATGCTTGGAATAAGTTTTTATCATCCTAAAGATTGGTTGGTCAATGAACCCTTTACTGACCCCGACAACGTTCCAGGCTGGGAACAAATCAACTTGGAACATGAAAACTGTACTGATCCGTCAAATTGTACTTCCAGCGCTGAAACTATCATTAATGTCCAACCCAATCCAGGGCATCTGAGTGTTCAAGAACTTCTGAAAAAATACACTCCTGCTTATCAGTCTGATCCTAAATTGATCGATAATCTATCTGTCAAAGAATTGATCAATGCCAATGGCATACATTATTTTAAAATTGAAGATACCACTGACGATGTATCCAAATACACCCGCCAGATTTTTATCTTACTCGCAGATAAAGTGGTTATTTTAAACTCGTCTCCCAGTATCTCTGGAGTATTAAAAGATTATCAAACTCCATCTGCAGTAAAAGAAATGCAGATTATTGACCAACTTCTTGAAACTATAAATTTTACAAAAAAGACTCAACCATCCGAAGTCGTTACCTGTACTTCTCCCCGGCCAAAATATTGTACTAAAGAATGTCTAACTAATCCCCCTTATTTGTGCGGCTCCAATGGTAAATCTTACTGCAGCTCCTGCCAGGCATGTGCGGACACTGAAGTTGACTGGTACCGGACACAGGATAATCCCTGCACATCTCCAACCACGACACTTGTTCCTGAAACTCAACCCTACAATTGTTGCGGTCAAACAGAGCTTAATCAGGGCTATGAGTGTCTGCAGGGATGCTCGGGTCCTGTGGCGCGGGAAAATGAGCCTGCTCCGCCATTTAGCTGTCTTAATCCCACAATGGCTTACTCAAGGAAAACTTTCGGCTGTCCGATTTGTCTGGCCTCAAATACCTATATCTTAACTCCTCAAGGCTCAGTTAAAGTGACTGATCTGAAAGTCGGTATGCCCGTCTGGTCTTTAGATAAAGAGGGTAATAAAATCGCCGTACCTATCTTGAGAATATCGAAAACTCGCGTTCCCCAAAACCACCGCATCAGCCATTTGGTGCTTTCTGACGGTCGTAAACTCGATGTTTCCCCAAACCATCCTGATATTTCCGGCAAACCAATGAGCCTGCTGCAGCCTGGTGATCTTTATGATAAATCTGTGGTATTGGAAAACTCTCTTCTCCCCTATTGGGATCTCTTCACCTACGATCTCCTGCCTGATTCTGAAACAGGACTTTATTTTGCTAATGGTATTCTTCTTCAAAGCACCCTGAAATATTAATTTTTTCGACTAGATCAAAAAACTAGTTTTTACCACGATTTTAAAGTAAAATACTCGTCTAGGTTATTAATAATTAATAGTTTATGAGCTGTGAAGTCGAAGGTTTTTTGGGAGGGGTATGCAGAAATGCACAAATAAATAAGCGAGATTTTTGCCAAGCCAGAGATCAGGCTGCCGCTGATCTTCAACACTCTGCAAATGACTCTCTGCTTGGAGAGCAGGTAGACGGCTTAGCAACAGACGTCGCCCGGACATATGCCGGATGTCCTCATTTGGTTGAAGTAATCGCAGGAATAAGACAAGAATTAGCAAGAAGGCGAGCATCGTAAAACCCAAATCCACTTTCCTAAATCACCATCCAGCCAGATTTGACAGGATATATTGCACTATCCATACACTCCCTGCCTGTGGGCGATAGAATAAATAACTACAGAATTAGATTTCACTTCGTAGATAATCCTATAAGGCCAAGCACGCAACGACCTCAAACCTTCCATCTCTCCTTTTAACTGTTTCCCTATTAATGGTTCTGTAAGTAATAACTCCAATTTTCTGATTATTTTTTTGACCGCCATCTTGGGAAGTTTTTTGAGTTGCTTCACGGCTTGAGGCTTGTATTCCAGATTCATGTTTTAAGCCCTAAGGCTTTCAGAAGATTTTGATGGGATACTGTTTTCTTTTCTTTTTTGGCTTGCCTCACAGCCTGTATTTCCTCACGGCTAGCTAGAATATCCAAAGTCTCCTGCCATGCTTCAAGCTCGGCTTTACTCATAAGAATCACTGATTCTTCACTTCCTCTTAGAGTGATTTCATAGGTTTTTAACCCTTTGCTGGCAGATTTCACCAGATCATAAAGATTCTTTCTTGCCTCACTGGCGGTATAAGTGATTGTATTATTCATATATCATATAACGTACCATTAATCGTACGTATTGTCAAATATTTAATATATATAATGATAGCAAGGAAATTATCGGATAAGAAATAAACCCGTATTTTGCCGATACCCGCCACTGCAACTTGTCCTGCCAGCCGGGAAGAGCTATACCGAAGATCATTAGAATCTGTTCAGTTAAATCAGGCAAAACTCCTGCGACCCCGCCGGCAAGCAGCCAAAATTGATGAAAATGAAAAAGAATCCAGAGAAAACTAATTGCAGAAAGTAAATAATCAACGCTCATCACTCCCAGAATAGTTAATAACCTCTTTTTGGGGAAAGTAAAAAATTCTCTGAGTGTAATACCCGGTTTCAAATCAAAGTCATTATGGGGGGTTAAATCTAAGACAAAATGCGATAAAAATGCCAAAGGCAGTCCTATTTTAGGATCAGGAAACAGCTTCATAATGGCAACGCCAGTCAAAAAATGCGGAGTATAGAGCATGGTTGAAATGTATTATAAAAATAAGGTTACCGTCATGTTCCAGAAAGCATGAAGAAGAATCGGCAAGGTAAGCGAACCGCGCAGCGAAAAAAGATAGGAATTGGTGATTCCCAAAAGCAGGATAGAGATCGGATAAATAATCAGGCTTGAGCCCGTCAGATGAAGCCTCGTGAACATAATCGGAACATGAAGAAGCAGAAATAAAAACGAAGAGGTTAAAGCTGCAGAAAATTGGTTATTAGTAATTTTATAAAGCCTCTGGTAAAGGTATCCCCTGCCTAAAATCTCCTCCCACACTGAGGTCACCAGATTTATCAGAAAAAACACTCCCACCCCGCTTGTGACTTTCATCGCCTGGCTGGCACTGAAGGAAAAATTTCCGTGCTTGAGAAAATTTGCCCCCAATCCTTCCAAAGCAAATAAAGTCCCCAGAGCTACACCAAAATATAGATCGGTCATGAATTCTTTGGGAGTAGGTTTTAATCCTAAATCTGACAAATCCCCTCTTTCCCTGATAAGAACAAGGTAAAGAATAGGGAAGGCAAAAATTACAGGCTTGGCTACAAACTCATCGATCCATTCGGGGAGGTTAAAATAGGCCCGGTAAAAAGCCCAGACGAGAAAAATTGCAAACCAGACTAAAAAAACCACTCTTTTCCTCATACATCCATTGTAATCACTTTTCTAAATCAGTAGCAAGAGGGAGTAGAGGGATATCTTACAAGCAAGGAAATTGAATTCTGCAAACATTAACTTCACATATATTGTATCTCAAACCCCGCAAACTCTCCCTTAGCTTCTCCCCATTTCACATCCACCTTCTCTACCATCGCCACATCCGGTCCATGATGGCAACGTTTTATAAACTCATCAAGCTGTTCTTTTTCACCTTCTGCAACAATCTCAACCTGTCCTTTGAAAACATTTCTTACCCAGCCGGTCAGTTTCAAAAGTTGTGCCCGTCGAAGTGTCCAATATCTAAACCCTACCCCGGTCACATCACCATTAATTAGTACGTGTATTCTCTGCATTTCTACGGCAAAATCCTTGCTCCGGCAACGGCAAAAATATAGTTTCTGATCGTGCGGCCGATAAGAGTAGCCAAATAATATTTATAAATCGAATAGCCCATGGAGCCTGCCAGGATACCGACGTAATCAAATATCGGGAGTGGAATCATAGCAATGATAAGTATCGTCAAAAAACCGTGCTGGTGGAATATTTTTTTGAAAGCTATCCATAATTTAATCTTGTTTTTGGATTGACTGATTATTCCGCTTCCGCCATATCCGACCATATAACCTGTAAGTTCACCGATTGATGTTCCGATGCCAGAGACCAAACCAACCAAAAGAGGATTCCAGACAGCTCCACCTATAAAAATACTGGCTGCCCCGGGTATGGGAAAAACTACAGACGCGCTTGAAAGAAGATTTATAAGAAATATTCCTAAAAGGCCATAATGAGTGTAATTAACTAGAGTACTTCTTAGAGAGAAGATCAATAACATAATCAATAAAGTAACGATTAGGATAATCATCCGGATGAGACGTTGTTTCTCTGTTAAAGATTGATTTTTATTCTTTTCTTTTTTCATAAATTTCTTAAAAAGGTATATCCTCAATTAACTTTTTATTTTTAACTTTTGTTTTATCCTCCGTAGCCTTGGCAGAAGAGGACCATGCCCCGAGTTCCTTCAATTTCCACATGAATAGAGCCCCTTTTCTTTTGACGTTGGCATCTTTGACAAAAGACAGGGCTTTCTCAAGAAGCGCCCGCGGAACGGTCTTGGCAAGCCGCATGTATAAAGATTTGTGCTTGAAGTCGTTCAACTGTTCACAGAGATAATATCCGTAGGACTGAAACTCCCGGGAAATGTATTTATCCTCAAGAGGATTAAATCCTATCAGGATATTACCGATTGTTTGCATGGAAGAAGTTTTATTCATTTTAGAAATTTTTTTACCTCCCCGACCAGGTATAAAGATCCCGTGACTAAAATTATATCAGTGAGACTCGAAAAATTCTTCGAATTTTTCGCCAGTCGAACTGATCCCGAGCGAAGTCGAGGGATCTTCATCCGCAGAATCTTTTCAACCGCACTTAGCGGATGGACACTTACCTTCACTTTAATTTTACTATTAATTTCTTTAATTATCTCTATCAACTCCTCCGGCTCATAGGAAAACGTGTCCCCTAAGTCTGTTGTCAACCGGAATTTGGTAAAAATAACCTCATGGCAGATAGGTAGAATTTCTTTGAGAATTCCATAAGCGTCTTTTCCACTTTTGATGGCTATAACTGCTGTTAATCGTCTCTCTGGATAAATCCTTTTAATGGCTGTCACCAACGCTTTTATCTTGTCCGGATTATGCGCTCCGTCCAAAATAACGGTCGGGTGTTTCTTAATAATCTCAAGCCTGCCGGGAATAAAAGCATCTAATAATCCTTTTCTTATTTCATTATTGGATAATTGGATAATTGGATAATTGGATAATTCAATTGCCCTCAGAGCAATTGCTGCATTTTCCACCTGGTGCTCGCCTAATAAAGACAACTTGAGGTTTTTATATGTATGATCTCCGAAATAATCAAAAACACTCCCCTTCTCACCCAACTTTTTCAGTTTGAATGAAAAATCTCTATTTAACAGGGATACTTTTGCCTTCTGCCTATTCCCTGTTGCTTCAATAATCTTAATTACCGACGGCTGTCCGGCTCCGGTGACGATTTTGATTCCGGATTTAATTATTCCTGCTTTATCCATCGCGATCTTTTCCACCGTATCACCTAAAACTTCAGTGTGATCGAGTCCTACATTTGTTAAAACTGCGACCAATGGTTTGATGACGTTTGTAGCGTCAAATTTCCCTCCCATGCCTACCTCGATTACTGCAATATCCACTTTTTGCTTTTTAAAATATAAAAAAGCCATCCCTGTCACAATCTCAAAATAACTTGGTTTACCCAATTTGCTATTTTCAACTTTATTTATTGCTGGATAAACATCATTTATTAAATCAACAAACTCCTTGTCTGAAATATCTTTCATAAGAGGACCCCTTGCAGAACTTGCAAGGGGTCCTCTTGAAAAAATTCTTATCCTTTCATTAATTCGTACCAAGTGCGGTGACGTATGCAATCCGACTTTGTATTGTGTAGCAAGTATTGAAGCAATAATGGTAGCCGTCGATCCCTTACCCGATGTTCCTCCAATGTGGATTATGGGATAGTTTAATTGCGGGTTACCTAATAAACTAACTAACTGTTCCATCCTCTCTAACCCCAAACTTCCGGGATGCTTTTTATCCGGAGTCGGAATAAATCTCTCCAAATACTTGACGGCATCTTCAAATGTTCGTATCATAACCAGTGAATTATATCCTACTTATTTTGCCATTGCAGATTTTCTGTAATTTTTATTAGCAAATGGTGAAAGTGGGGAAACGGCGTGCCCCTACGCCGAGGGAACCCCCTGACCACCTGAGCTTAGAAAAATCAGAAAATATGCACTTGGCCACCCTTTCTTTTTCCTATTTCTTTGGGTGCACAAAGAAATAGGACGATAATGATGAATAATCTCTCAAATAAAATTGCCTTAGTCACGGGAAGCGCCAAAAACCTCGGCCGCGCCATCGCCCTTGATCTTGCCAAACAAGGAACGAAAATTGTGATCCATTATCAGACAAGTAAACAAGAAGCAGAAAAGACGCTTAATGACATTCAAAAATATTCTGACGGGATTATGGTTCAAGCCGACTTGACCCGCGAAAAAGAAGTAATTAATTTATTTCAAACTGTTAAAAAAGAATTGGGAATTGTCGATATTCTGGTGAATACGATCGGAAACTTCATTTTCGAACCAATCACCTCAACTACTTTTGCCAAATTCAAAGATGTCATCGGATCCAACCTCTACTCTACCTTTCTCTGCTGCCAGCAGGCACTGCCAACAATGCAAAAGAAAAAGTGGGGGCGTATTATAAACTTCGGCTGTGTCGGAGCGGATAATCTGACCATCCGCGAAAAAACTACCCCTTATTACATCGCAAAATCTGGAGTTATCATGCTGACTAAAGTTTTGGCTTACGAATACGCCAAATACGGAATTACCATCAATAGCATTTTGCCCGGGATACTTCAGACCAGCGTAGCCAAACCAAAAACCCCAACAGGTAAATTTGCTCAATTCGAAGATATTATCAATGCAATTAACTTTCTTCTCAAAGACGGTTCTAATTATGTCAACGGTGCCAATCTGGAAGTCGCCGGAGGCTGGCGACCGGGTTACCAATAAGTATAGTTTTATGTTAATATATTTTTATGGATTCTGCCCAACTTCCAATATCGCCATCGGTTAACCAAATTGACAAACCCGCGACCTCACAGCTGTCAGATTACACCGGAAGCATGTGGGACACTTTTGAACATGTACTCCTGTTTATCAGTCTAGGTGTGCTGGCAACCAATATTGCCTTACTGCTTCACCATTTTGTCAATATCTGGATAAAAGTTCCTACCCAATTGTCAGATCAATATGGCTTATCCTATCTGGAAGACGTCTTTTTAAATACATTTATCCGGGGTTTTATGGCTGCAATCATTGTCTCCTATCCTGTCTTTTCTTTTTTATTCCTGAAAATAACCAAAAGAACTCTGGAAAATCCAAATAACCGAAGTTTGAAAGCCAGAAAAGTTTTAATCTATATCACATTGATCATTACTTTTTTATTAGTACTCGCCAATATTATTACACTTGTTTATAACTTATTAGGAGGCAATATCAATCTTAATTTTGTCAGTCATTTTCTAGTTACGGTCACAATTGCCGGAATAATTTTTGGCTATTATCTTGAACAAATCAAAGAGGACAGAAAAATCTATGCGTAAATATAATTATTTTATCGTTGTATTGGGAATATTCGTCGTAATTTTAATGATTATTGGTTTTAGCCTTACCGGTACGCCTTATTCTATCCAAAATGATATCAAAGACCGGCAGAGAATCGCTGACTTTTCTCTGATAAAGGGAGAGATCAATTCATATTATCAAACAAATAACCAGCTGCCCCAGCGTCTGAACCAATTATCCTCTCTGGTGAAATTGAAGGATCCATATCTGAACACGGATTATGTCTATCAAATTGACGGCAAAAATACTTATAAACTTTGCACCTCTTTTGACACAGATACGAATAGAAGTAAAACCGACAGGGCCCGTAATAATTACGCCATTCCGGAACAAAGCCACTCAAAAGGTTATTACTGCCTCACTTACCTTATCCCCAGCTATATGATCAAAGCCCCTTCCTCTACCCCGTCTCCAAACACCTGCAAAGGAGAGTGGATTGGTGGAGAGTGTTTATCTGAGATGTGTCAGGATTCTGACGGAGAAAATATCTATAAGAAAGGCAGTGTGGCTTATAAAGTGAAAGATAATGAAAACTTTGATGTTTTATATGATTATTGCCCTGATGCCAAACACGTTTATGAAAAAAGCTGTCAATCGTCTGATAAAGGAGATGGAAGGTATGTAATTGTCAGCACTCTTATTAACTGTCCTAACGGCTGTCTTGATGGAACATGTAGCCGTTAATGAATATTTAATCCTCTTGACACTTAGTTTTAATTTGCCTAAAATGTGTAGCAAATGAAAAAAGAAAAAATTCTCTCATTAATAATGTTTTCAATTCTTGGTTTAATAGCGCTTCAAATTCCCTTTACCAGACTTCTTGGATCAAACGTCAAATTCACGCTATTTGATTTCCTGGCTCCGACTGTGGGAGCATTCCTTGGTACTCTACCCGGAATAATATCGGTCTTAACTATGCAGGTTGTAAATCTCATCCTGCACGGCGGAAAGTTTGACATGGGTGGAATAATCCGCCTCGTCCCCACTCTTTTTGCGGTTGCCTATTTTGCCAAAAAAAGATCATCGAATTTTATCGTTCCAGTTTTTTGCATCATTGCCTTTAATCTAAATCCAATCGGCCGCTCTGCCTGGCAGTATTCCATGTTTTGGCTGATTCCGATTGCTGCACATTTTTTCAGAAAAAACCTCTTTGTCAAAAGTTTGGGGGCAACATTTACTGCTCATGCCGTAGGAGGCGCTTTGTGGGTCTGGACATTCGGTCTTTCGAAACAAATATGGCTTTCTTTAATACCACAGGTAATCCTCGAAAGAACTGCTATGGCTGTGGGGATTACCGTTTTTTATCTCTTGGTAAATGCGTGCTTAAAATATTTGACTTCGAAAAATATTCTTCACATCAAATATTCCGTATAATACTACTAAGATCTAATCACTTGTTTGGAATTTGGATTTTATCAGTTAAACCTGTTCATCGCTTTCTCAATACCGTCTTTAAGACACGTCTGGATAGCCTGGCTGGCATGCTTGACCAGCTTCTTGGCATCTCCTGCCTCAGAGTCCATAAAGGACGACAGGACAAACTTTTCAACCAAACTTCTGGAGATGTTTTTTTTGGATGTTTTTTTAGGATCTTTCATTCCGCGTCCAATTCCTAGCCGGATTCGCACAAAATCATTTTGCCCCAAAATCTCGATGGCAGACTTGATGCCGTTATGTCCGGCGCTTCCCCCTCCGCGTCTGATTCTAACTTTCCCCAAAGGCAAATCAATATCATCATGTACCACCCAAATATCAGATGTCGCAATTTTATAAAAATTACTGATTGAAGAGATGGCAAATCCCGAGTTGTTCATATAGGTTTGAGGCTTAATTAAGATTAGTTTGTCGCTGATTTTGCAGATTTCCGATTTGAATTTATCATCCATCTTCCAGGCTCTTAAACTTCTGAAAAGAGGAAGAAGATCTTTAGCGAGGCGTTCTACCACCATAAATCCTACATTGTGCCTGGCGTATTTATATTTATGTCCCGGATTACCCAGTCCTGCGACTAAAATCATAATGCTTATTCCAGTTATTATAATTTATTTTTCAAATTTTGGAAGAGCGCAAAATATTTATAACCTCTAGATCTGAAATTTGACTGAATGTTTTATAAAACTGACCGACTGCTCTGAAATCATCAGCCATTTCCACGCAAATAAGCCTATCAACTAATTTACTTATTTTCTCAAAGTTGTCTTTGGCAATCACCGGCACTGCTACAACTATTTTCTTGCCGATTTTTCTCAAAAATAAAGCTGCTGCTATCACTGTGGCTCCTGTAGCTATCCCGTCATCAACCAGAATGACAGTTTTCCATTTATTTTTTTGGGTAAAATTATACTCTCCGAGATCTTTCTCGCGTTTTTTCACTTCCTGATATTTATTCTGGATTTCGCGAGAGATATATTTTTTATCAATCCTGAGTTTCCCTATCAAGTCTTTATCTAAATATTTAACTCGTCCCGGTCCAACAGCACCGATTGCGAGTTCCGGATTATCAGGCGCGCCAAGTTTTTTAGTAATAAGGCATTTGAGCGGAAGAATCAGTGCGTCTGATAATGCTTTTGCCACGACCACTCCGCCTCTTGGTATAGCTAAAACAACAACATCCGGTGATTTTTTATAAAAAAGAAGTAAATTTGCTAATTTTTTACCTGCATCAATTCTATCTTCGAACACGATAGTAATTAATCGATAATTATTTTAACTTCGCCAATTGTTTATCTGCCAGATCACCAAAAAAAGGCAAATGATATTTTTCACCCGAGTATGCCTTAAACATCAACACCAGCCATAACAGGAACGCGGTGAGAAAAATTAATGGTGATAGTATCAGAGCAATTAACCAACCCAAAATCGGTACTATCCCCAAAACTATCTGAAGCAGGAATATCCCGCCAAAAACCAGAATTGATTGCATTGCATGAAATCGGATATATTGATTTTTACGTTCTATCAGAAGAAGGAAAATACCGCTAACAAAAAGCATCAAATAAGCCAAAGCTCCCATAAGTTTTTCGTTGGTATTAGTTGTAGTTTCTGCCATTTTCTTTCACCTCCTTTAGAAACTCTTACTGAACGTGAGTGAAATTAGAGTTTCTTAAGTCCGCCTAAGAACGCTCTTTGAGCCGCGCTACGAATAGTAGGTAAGGCGAAAAGTAAATTCAGGCGGACAATTCTATGATTAGCTTATCATTAAACTTAACTTGTGGTCAACCCCGATTTGATCGGGGTCAACCCCGCTCAGCGGGGTCAATCCCCTCAAATAGATCAGATTCAGGAAATTTTGGAGTTATTTTTCGGAAATGCTGCAGGATAAAATGATCCACATGTGTCTGTTTAGCAATTCTTTTAAGTATTCTATCCACGTCTTGCTTCTGGCTTTGATGCTGCTGCATGGCTTCAACCTTCCGGTCCCAGTATTTACTCCACTCAATTCTCGTGGTGATATCATCCTGATCAATTCCTTCCGGAAAATAGATAAAGTAATCATCTAAATCCTTTTCCCTGTTTTCCTTCGGCAGACAGTGGTAATAAAGCTTATTTCCGAAAGAAGTATGTAAAAATGCATAAGTTGTGGTCAGAGAAACGGCAATGTGGTCCAGATGTCCGGAAACACCCAGCCTTTCCATGGTCAATATTACTTGTGGCTGAAAAGAATCAATTTTTTTGCTGATTTTTTCAGCCAGCTGGTGATAATTTGCATTACACAGCGTCCCATCTATAAAATCCAAAAATTCTACACTTTTCACCCCTAATATCTTCGCGGATTTAAGCAGTTCTTTTTCCCGAACATGATGAAGCTTGATTGAATCTTCAATTCTTATCTCGTCATCGGCTTTTAACTTCTTCTCATGCCACTGCCCCGCTTCCCCGCGTGTGGCGCATAATAAATGTATTTCCACGCCCTTATCGGCACACTCTGCTATCGTTCCCGCTGGACCGAACGCTTCATCATCAGGATGGGCGGTGACTACTAAAAGCTTACGCATAATTTAGTTAATTTTTAAAAGATATTTTATATAACTTTCTCTTCTTTCCCCCCAAATCATATTTATATCTTTCGTTGCCGCGTAAAAAGTCGAATCTTTTCATATTTTGTTCTATAGCACGTTTAATCAGATGCGCTTTTAAGATTAATCCGGCAGATAAATATCCGTACTCCGGATCAAAACCGGAATTGTATAATAATACATCGTTTTGATAAATAAATGATAGGGTAACTGCAATATTACGATGGTCTTTTTGCATGAACATAAGTTCTGCTGTTTTATTTTTTAATCCCGAGGCAACAATATCCTGAAAATATGCTTTCATTTCGGGCGATAAAAACCTTTTTTTTTCTTCAATGCTTATTTCCATCAGCCGGAAAAGTTCAGTAATATCCTCAAGACTGCCTGAAGATGATACGATCGTAACATCTTCGTTTTCTATCTTTCGCATTTTTCGTTTTAATTCATGACGGTTATGTCTATCTAAACTCAATAAATATTCCTCCCAGGTCTTGGGTAAATCAAGATATGGAGCCTCATCAACTTCTTCTGTCTCCCCTCCTAACTCTTGCAGAATTTTCAAACTCGGTGAATCTTCTCTGACAAAATCAAGTACAATACTTTTGAACTTTGTCAAAATTTCCCTCCAAATAATTTTTTCATAAGATGTTTTAGCTATAATGTCTCCGTAATCACTTACAAGCTCACCATGCAATACTGGTGTTATACCAAGTAAATTAACTTTATCATTTACCAGGTTGAGCGGAGCGATGCCGATTAACTCCTCACCTTCATAAATACCAATAATCTTGTGTTCTACCGGAAAATGCTTCAGCCAAATCTTAAGCCACTCTCTAGTCTGGAAAAAGGTGGCTGTTGGACTCTGTCTAACCAAATCATCCCAATTGAAAACATCCTGTAATTTTATTTCACGAAGGTCGCACATATGAGGTTACAATAAACTCAGCTGTTTTTTGTCATCTGTCTGTTTTTTCTCTTCTTTTTCACCCCAAATTTTAACCACACCAAAAACTCCGTCGTAACCCGGGTCAATTACAATATCTCCCTCTCTAACCTTTTGTACCGCCTGAGCAATTTTTTCTCCCGAAACTTTAGTAATATCTTGAACACTAGTCTGGAGTAAAACTGCAAATTCATTACTGAATTGGTTAGTCAACTTTTTGTACTCATTTTGTACGTTGACGGCTGTCGGGGCGCCACCAATTGTCTCTGCAATTATCTCCTGGAGAGGTACTAGCTTAATATAAGGAGGCCTGTTAGAGAAAGCCTTGCTGTAAATCCCTTTGACTTTAGTTCCCGGTACCTCTTTTGTTATCAGTTTCAAATCGGCTTCGCTTCGCCCTGCTAATTCCTCTACCCGATGCATGACCCCAATTGTTAAAGGTTTGCCACAGACCGGACAAACTGTCCCCTTCTCACCGGTTTCCCGCGGATCCTGCTTCACTCCGCAGGCTCTATGGCCCGTATAATGATATTTCCCCTCTTCTGGATAAAATTCAAGGGTATATGAAATAGTAGAATGAGGACGTCCGACTACAATTTTGGAGTCAGCACTAATGGTATCTTGTGACGAAGAGGTATTACTATGCCCAGAAGATTGGGAACCTATTTTTACTGTGCTGTCGGAAAAATTCGTAGTGGACGGCCGAGTGATTGCTTCTCTAATTGAATTAAAATCCATTTTCTCCATCTCAAACACCGTGGCTTCGCGGCCAAGCTTCGGCCCCGAGTGCGCATCGGAAAAGGAAACAATACTGCGGTTATCGAGCTCTTTTATTCTCCAATTCATGGATGGATCGCTGGAAAGCCCTGTTTCTACGGCAAAAATATCCTTGGCATATTGCCCGTAACAGTCGGAGATGGAATCGAATCCTGACTTTGAACCGTACAAAGAAAACCATGGCGTCCAGACGTGTGCAGGTACAATCAGGCACTTGGGGTCGATTGTTAAAACCACTTCTGCCACTTGGATACTGGTAAGTCCTATAATCGGCCTGCCGTCGGATAAAAGATTAGCCCCACGTCTGGTCAATTCCTTATTGATTTTGTCACAGGTATCGATTGTAGGTGACCAGATAAGTGTATGCACCCGCCTCCCTTTTCCTCCTTGGGTATAGATGCAGGACACTTCAGATTCCAGCAAAAACAATGGACCTTCATCATCAAATCTTTCCTCATTTTTTTTCAAACTCAAAAGTCCACTGCCATCCTCAGTCAAATTGGCTTTTATTTCCCTCATCCATAAAGGATGAGTCCAATCCCCTGTTGCTATAAGTCCAATTCCTTTAATTTTTGCCCACAACCCAATAAAGGGAATCACCATCTGGGGAGAGACCGCCCGGGCATATTTGGAATGAAGCTGAAGATCAGCAATTACCTGCATATAATTTTAATTTAGTAATTGTAACAGTTTATCCTGTATTTTATCTATAGATTTCAAATAATAATTTATCCTCTCTGAAATTTTTTTCTTCTTCCGCTTTTTATGCACATGGCCTCCCATTTGATAGTCGAAAAGCTCTTTAGTGATCGGACCTTTTAAAACCAGATGGGTTGAGGTGATCGCATATTTTCGAAGAGTAGTGAGAGTACCCTCACTGCGCAGCCGCCTCAAGGACATAGTGATTCTAGGCTCTCTGAGAATACAGAGGTCAATTCCCTTCTTATAGGCACGGATGGTGAAATCATGATCTTCGCTTATTGGCAGTTTTTCATTAAATCCCTTCAGTTTCTCAAAAATATCTTTTCTCACGATAGTGTTGTATCCCCCGCTGAAAGGTTTGTTAATGCTTTTGGCAAGATCAATTGCCAGGTTGGCAAAAACAATCATCGCTTGGTCGATCGAGCTTGTACTATCCGGCGCTATCCAGGTCGTTGCAAGTACAAATTTTTTCTTCATGACCGCCAGATGGAGTTCTTCAAGAAAGGTAGGTTCCATTTCCACATCAGCATCTAAAAACACCAGATATGAACCCTTGGAATTGGCAGCGCCGTAATTTCTCTGGTATGAAACGTTTTGCCTTTGTACATTGATAAAAGTAGCATGGGGAATATCTTTTTTAAACTTATCAAAAACCTGCCTTGTTTTATCTTTTGAATTAGAATCAACCACAATGGTTTCAAAATTACGGAAAGTTTGGTTGGCTAAAGATCTCAACAAATGGGGAAGAAAAACCTGTTCGTTTAAAGTCGGAATCACGACCGAGAAAAAAATATCTTCCATGTTATACTATTATATCAAACTAATTGGCATTTTGAATTAATCATGTCTAATACGCCTTTAATCAGTGTCGTCATCCCCGTTTATAACGAAGAAAAATATATTGCACGTTGTCTGCAGTCGGTATGCAACCAGAATTTTAAAAATTATGAGGTGATCGTAGTCGATAACAACTGTACCGATAAGACGGCTAAAATTGCCGCCGGCTTCAAGGTCAAAATTATCAGAGAAAAAATACAGGGAATGACTCCGGCGCGCGAACGGGGTTTCCAAGAGGCAAAAAGCGCAATTATCGCCCGTACTGATGCGGATACTATAATTCCCAGCAACTGGCTGTCTTCAATCTATAGATATTTTACCCAATATCCGCAAATGATTGCTCTGACCGGAGGCTTCAGTTTTCCAGAGGTGAGTCGGGCCGAAGAAAAACTTCTTTCTGTCTTTATCAATGGATACTCCAGACATATGAAACTGGTCATGGGGCATTATCAGCTCAATGGTCCGAATTACGCCTTGAGAAAATCAGCTTGGGAAAAAGTTGAGATACATACCGATGATAAAATCGTTCATGAAGATATGGACCTTGCCTGTCATTTATACGAGCTGGGTGATATTAAGTATTTTCCCAATCTTAAAGTCGGTTATTCCTTAAGGCGCTGGAAGAAAAAATTCTGGTATACGATGTTTGAGTATGGAGTAAGAAATATCAGAACCGTACTTATCCATCATCCTAAATTTATTAAACACCGTAAATTCCTTACTTTCGTGAAAAAATCAGGCTGATTGTGACCTATACATCTTCTCTATCTCTGAAAGCGTTGTTATCTCACCTGGAGTTTTATCCTGCCTGAATCTCTCCAGCCTCGGAAACCGCAGAGAATACCCGGGTGTTTTCACTATTTCTCCTTTTCCGGATTTTGACGGACCCATGATTCGTCCGGCTGTATGTTCCTTGCTTCTGGTTATAATATCGGCAGATATCTCAACGACTAATTTTGGCTCCAGCCAGATATCAACATCAAGAAGTTTATCAATCAGATAATTTTTAGGTTTGACTTTAACCTCCATGGGTTTGATTCTTTTTTTTAATTCTCTGAACTTTTCATCGGTAAGTCCTGTTCCGATCTTCGTCAGAGTCACAAACTGATCTTTTGAAGCGTCATAAACACCCGTAAGGAATTCGCCTATTCCAAAAACCGTTCTTTTACCCTCTCCCATCGTATATCCCATCACCAAAACATCAAAAGTGTCCTGAAGCGTTTTGCTCATCGCCTTTTTAAACTTGATCCAATTAAATCCCCGCATGCCCGCCTGGTAGACTCCATCCATCCTTTTGGCAATTATTCCCTCAAAGCCTTCTGTCACGGACGTATCAAAAAGTTTTTCTATTTCTTCTTCTTTGTCTACAATTGTTTCATGAGCGTATTGCAATACTTTATCCTCCCTGATAATTTTTTTCAAAAGCTCTTTTCTCTCTTTATATGGCGCTCCTATCAGATTTTTCCCGTCAAGGTACAAAAGCTCAAAAGTGTATAATTTGACGGGTATTTCTGCTGCTTTTTTCTCGATGTCATATTTTCTTCTCCTCTGCATAGTATTTTGAAAAGCGATACTTACTCCGGTTTGAGGATTAAAGGCTACTACTTCTCCTTCGAATATTGCTTCCTTAGCTTTGATATTCTTTTTTACAGCCGCAACAATCTCGGGAAACATCGGCGTCAAGTCATCCAGATTTCTGGAAAAAAGCCTCACAAATTCTTTTGGCTGGTCATCGAATAACATTAAGTTCTCAGTTTTGGTTATAGCCAAATCTGATACGGTTTTGATCTTTTGAAAATGCACTTGCAGACGTAAACCATCGTATTTAAATTCCACCGCACAGCGTCCAATCTTTTCTAATATTTCCTTGGAGTTTTTCAATCTGTCTGCCTTTGCCATAAGAATCGGTGTTCCGACTGTCGGTTGAGTGGACTTAAGACCATTTAAGCCTTTTTTCTTGAGAGTTGTACTGATAAAAGATAAATCCGGACGGACATTGTAGGCTCTCTCGATTTCACCCCTGTGTGTTTTATTGCCATCTATCATCCATGATAAACTGTCCAAAATTGTCATATCGGAAAAACCGAGTCTGAGTTTACCCAAAGTAATCCCCACAATAAATCTGGCAGAAAGAGGGTCAATTTCTTTTAAAACATTTCCAAGAAGTGTAACTTTTTCTTCTTGTGATCCCTCCCCGGTGGAGGTAGCTACCTGATATAAAACGTTATAAATATCGCTGACTTTGAAGTTTTGCTTGCCCGCCGTAGCTTTAGCGAAGGTGGGAGCTTTGAGCTTGAAAATTGCCTCTCCTAAATCTCCTATTCTTTTAAATTCTTTTGTCACATCCTCAATATTCGTCTTCATTGCCTGTGCCACTGCCCTCACCATCATTTTGTCCGCTATACCAAATTCCAGAGGAACAAATTGGGGCGCGACGCGCCCTTGCAGTAAAAAACAAATTTGCCCGATTTCCTCCTCTCCCGCTTCTTTAAACAACTCTGATAATATCTCTGTCATCTTTAACCGCGATGTAGTCAGTTCAAGTTGGACAAAATACTCTGCGAGTTTTTTGAAAGTCATATTCTATAAATCCAAAGTTCAAAGTTCAAAAGAAGTTCAAAGTCTAAAATTCTAAATTTAGTCATTAGGATTTTGTTATTGATTTGACATTTGGATTTTGGATTTTATTTAAGCATATACCTTGCTGCCTTCGTCCTACCTTCTTTTTTAATAATCCCTTTATCCAGAAGGTCTTTCAGGTCACGTAGTATGGTATCTTCTGAAATTTTGGGAAAAAGTTCTTCAAAACTCTGGTTTTGCAGATATCCGGCCCTTTGAATATATTCCATGATAGCAATCTGACGCTCTGTCAAAAATACCTGTTTCCCGCCCAGTTTTTCTTTGAGATGGACATCCGTCGACAGTCTTTTAATTTTTTCTTTGATGCGGGTCAGTTCTATGGCCACTCCTTTGGTAAAATACTCCATCCAAACGGTCAAATCTCCGGAAGAGGCTGATTTTAAAGCTTCATAATAATTGGCAGCATCTGAATCAAAATATTCCTCGAGGGAAAAAAATCTTCTGATATCATAGTTATCCAAAAATAAGACTAAAGTAGCTGCGGCCCGGGCTGTACGTCCGTTACCGTCAATGAAAGGATGGATGCGCACCAGCTCATAATGTGTGATGCCGGCTTTAATGACAGGATGGATTTCACCCTGCTTTGACTTATTGACCCATTCCAAAAACTCATCCACCTGAAAAGGGACCTCAATCGCCGGAGGCGGCCGGAAAGTAATTTCCCCCGTAAGAGAGTTTTTCACTACGACCTGGGTTTTTCTATAAACTCCGCACTTATCACTTTCCAGAATTTTTTCAACCGTCAAAAAATGGATCTTTTGGAATACTTCCTGGGTAATTTTTCCTTCTGAAATTTCCCCTTTCCCTACATAATCCAGGTAATTAAGTACGTTTCTGTAGTTGATCACTTCCTGAATATCACGATCTTTGGCCACAATTGGTTTACCCTTTAGAACATCTGCAGCCTCTGTAAAGTTCAGCTCGTTTCCTTCGATATGCGTCCCGTGATGAACAGTGCGGATAATCGCCTCTTCCCTGAATTTCTTCTCGTATGAGGGAACCAGAGGGGCATTTAATATAATTTCGCGCGCTCCCTCAATAATTCCGATATTTTTCAAAACCTCGTTTGTTATGGTGTATTTGGGAGAATACATAATTTTATAAAGGTATTATCTCACAGTTTTTATTATGAGAAAACTTTTTCTTAATTGACTCCATAAAATTTATGGTTAATAATAGATCTATGCAACCCGCTCCCGATTTAAATCCTTCACCTGCCCCACCATCAGCACAACCGATACCCTCATTTTCTCAACAATCTCCGCTCTCAACTGGTGCGCCTGCTGCTAAAAATATCAAAAAAATAATTCTGTTTGCAGGAATCATTACCCTTTCTTTAACTCTTCTGGCATTTTCCCTGATATATCTTTTCTATGTCAAACCGCGTCTGGCAACGATAAAAATAATTAGCACGCTTTCTCCACAGGTTACAAATCTTAAAACATCAGCTAAAAGCGTCATTGCAGCTCTTGATAAAATTCATCTTTTGGTTACCGCTGAAAATCCTGCCGACTCACCGATGCCTTTAGAAACATCTGGCCTTATTATTCATCCTTTACTGTCCTTACTTCAGATAGATCAAAATGTTTTAGGACTTCAAACCGTCAAAACTAATTCTATCCTGGAACAAAGCGCTCAAATAATACAGGAGGAGATGAGCAGATATTGGGATGAGTTGGCCCAAAATAACCCCCAGATAGCCGGAATCCGTACCGTGACTGAAAACATCACCACAAAAAAAAACAGAGATTTGAAGGATGAAACTACCAAAGCCAAAGAATACGTCACAAAAGCGCAAAAAGATATAGATGATTTGGTAAATTCCAGCTCTCTTACTCCTTCATCGATAAGTAAAACTACCCGTGATAAAATTTTGGAAAGCCAAAAGGTAAAAAACGAAGTTTCTCCTTATTTGTCTGAAGCCCAAAAAATAGCTAATTATTACCAGATCCTAAGCGATACATTGATTACGATGAGTACTAAAATTTCATCATTTAAAACTTCGCTGTCTGCAGTTTCGTCAGCTTTGGCCAATATTTCGCCCCAGGAGATCTTGAATAATGGTCTGAAAACCAGAGCTACACAAGCGCAGATATTTTTGGATCAGGCTAAAAAAGATACCGATGACATCAAGTCACTTTCTGATACTCTGCAAAATATGAAGGCTGAAGATCTTCCCGCTAATAGCCAGGAATATCATACTCATAATCTGGCGGTTTTATCCGCAGTTCACGAGTATTTTGTAACCACCTCGGGCGTTTTACAGGGTTTTATCACAGCTTTCCAAGTAGTATCCTCAAGGCTTGAAAAAAATCAGCTTACGACAGTTGATATGAACATGATTCAGTCTGTCATTATGGCCGGGGTAAACCAGGCTAAAGTGGCGGATGCAAAATTTGCTTCTGATTTACTCAAACTGGTTGGCGAAGAACAAACTCTTACCTTATCCTTTTGGCAAAACAATACTGTCATTGGCCACGGAGTAAATGTTGAAGCCAGTATTGATGCCTACGAAAAGTCGCTGGATAAATTGAAGGAAAGCAGCAAAGTACCTTTATTTGTCAAGTAAAAGTTTCTTCATTGTTATTGGAATCTGGTCTGCCAGGTCTGAGGCGTTGAACCAATATCCCATTTTGGTAAAAAGATCGTCTCCCGCTTTTTTGTTGATGTATGACGCAGCCACAGCAGAAGTAAAGGGATCGTTTACACAATATAATGCGCCGGTCAGCCCTGCTAAAACATCCCCAGTTCCTCCTTTCGTCATCCCGGGATTTCCACCTTCAATCACTTCACACTCTCCAGGAATGCATACATTCACATGATCTGAGTCTGTCGAAGAATCACGCTCACCCCCACAACATGCTATATCTTTCTCTCCTTTCAGAAGCACGGTGCAATGAAATTCTTTGGCAAAAAGCTTAACCTTATCTTCTGATTGTATTGTTTTATCATTGAGATTTGGAATTTTAGATTTAAGGCAAAGAAGCTCAAATTCTTTGTGGTGCGGTGTTAAAATTGCGTTTTTTGGAATCAAAGCTAAATCCAGCATCTGTAAAGCTCCGGCGTCAATGACCCATTTTTTATGAGGATATTTTTGCAATAAATACTTTGTCAGGAAATAAGTCTGCAATCCTTCATCTTTAATTTTCTCAATATCTTTTAAACTTTGGATTTGATTTGACATTTGAGCTTTGACATTTGAGATTTCGGTCCTGACCATCCCCGGTCCGATAAGAATGCAATCATCCTCTGCAATATAATCCTCAAGATCAGCGCGCGGAACAACTATCCCGTCTCTAAACTCTTCCTTCAATTTTTGGACAATAGCGTTGTTCTCTTGAACAGATGAATAGTGCACCAGATCGACAATTCTGCTCGCAACTTTCAAAGACCAGAGAGAAGCTGCATGAAAAAGTTTTGATCCTCCAATGATCAGAAGTCTCCCGTTTTGACCTTTATGGGAACCTTTTTGCGGTATATTTATTTTTTCCAGATAATCTTTAATCATATAAAAGTTTCGTATTTCAGATAACGACTGGGTGACGCGAGTCAGGTGCCATGCTGTTGTCGGCGTTTAACCCGACGCAACAGCAGGGTGACGAGCGGCAGGACCCTCTGGGAATAACTATATAATATCGTGCAGTTCTTGTCATAATCAAATATTACTACCTTAACTCGATCGGCTCAACCTGATTTATGATTTTTGCATCGATCAACTCCAAATCGGTCGTAGTTATAATAGTCTGCTTATCTCCAATCATATTAAAAATAATCTGCCGGTAATCCCGATCAAGTTCCGAGAAAATATCATCAAGCAGTAGTGTGGGTTTGTCCTGACACTTATCTTCAAAAAAAGCCAATTCACCCAGTTTCAACCATAAAATTGCCAACCTCTGTTCTCCCCGACTGCCGAAATGCGAAAGATTTCTGTTTTCTTTGGTAAATTTAAAATCATCACGATGAGGACCAACGAGCGTCATACCCGCGGCTACTTCCTCTTTTTTATATTGTTCAAGCCGGCCCTCTGAGATAATGCTTTTATCATAGTCTAATTGATAATTTGGCATTTGGAATTTGGTCCGCCAGTTGGCGGATGGAATTTGCCTACCTGCCGGCGAGGCAGGTAATTTATTGACAAAGTCAATATATTCCTCCCTCTTTTTAGTAATATATTCTCCGTTTTTTATCAGAAGCTGGTCCCAAAACATCAGTTGGTGACGGTATGCTTCGCCTTCTCTGATTGCCTCAAGAATTTTATTCCTCTGTCTTATCCCTTTTTCGTAGGAAACAATTGTCCGGCGATATTCCGCATCTATCTGTACCAGAACAAAATCAAGGTAACGCCGACGAAAAGACGGCGAGTCTGTCACAAGCTCCATATCCTGAGGCCAAAATAAAACGACTTTTAACCGCCCTGCAAAATCATGCATGCTTTTAGCTACCCCGTTCACAAGAAATTTTTTATATGGAGTTTTGACACCCATCACGGTTCCGCTTGTCAGCATTAATTCAAGTTTGGTAATCTCGCTGCCTGAAGCTAATATTCCTTCAATCCTACCTAGATCCTCATTAAAAGAAATTATTTCACTGTCTTTCTCAGCTCTGAAACTTTTACCGAGTGACAGCATAAAAATTGATTCCAGAATTATGGTTTTTCCAATTGCGTTTGGCCCGACAATTATATTCAAAGATTCTTGGAAATCAATCTGCTTTTTAGAAATACGGCGTATGTTTTGCAGATTTAATTTGGCAATTGGCATTTAGGGAGAAATCAGGGTACCTGTAAATTCTTTATTAGTTAAAAGGCGGTCAAGATTTTTTATATCCCGGCCGATGACGAATACGCTCAAATTCAGTTTTTTAGCCAGCTTGGTGGCGATCGGGTCAAAAGGAAGATTACTGCCGGGAGACCATTTATCTCCGACCAATAACTCAAAATCCGTCCAGTTGATTTTATCAAGCGGCTTGGCATCGCTATATTTATTTGGATCCTTATCATAAACTTGAGGAATGTTGGACATGTTGATAATGACTTTGGCAGTATAATCACGGGCAAGAAGCACCGCATCATAATCGGTGGATCGCCCCGGTTTCCAGCCTGAAGCAACTACCAGTGGCTGTTCAAGATTATTTAGTTTATGCTCATAATTTTGGATAATGCGGGGATGTGCTACATCCTGAAAGATGGTACGGATGAGATGAGCATTAAGGCGTGTTGCATGAATACCGAGGTAATCCAAATCCCAATCAGTAATGTCACCTATAATATTTTTGGCGGCATCAATGTAATGACGGGCTGTAGCTCCTCCCCCGACAACAATAAAAAATCGCCATTTTTCGGCGATTTTTTGTCTGATAAATTCATTAAACTGGGACAAAAACTTAGTGTCCATTCCCCCATTGGGAACAACCAGTGATCCACCGAGCGAAATGATAATCGGGCTATTTTTATCCACCTTATGGAGTATTATAACAGAATTAGATTAACATTGCGCTTTAAACCCTCCAATTTTTCCATTTTTTTATCTCAACTACCGTCTCCCAGGGTCTCGCGGATCCGTCATCTACTCTGCCAAACGGTCCCCAAGCAGCAAGATTAGAATATTTAATATTTGATTCTGAAAGTCGTCTTAACCCAAACCTGTCAATTGCGGCAACAAGCGACCAATCGATAGTTTGAAGAAATTTAATAATTTCCTGTTTTGGTTTTTTTTCAGTACGGGCAAAATCCACTATTATTTTTAACGGTGCCGGATACCCTATAGCCCAAGTCAAAACCACAAAACACTGGTCCGCCAAATCATTGCCAACTATTTGTTTTGCCACCCATCTGGCCATTTGGGCTCCTGTGGCATCTGTTTTTGAAGGATCCTTGCCATGTATCGCTCCTCCGCCGATCGGAACTGATGGCCCATAATGATCAATTACCAATTTTCTTCCGGTGAGTCCCGTATCCCCGGGAGCTCCGGCAACAATAAATCTTCCTGTTCCGTTTATGTAGACTTTCTTGATGTCAAAAGATAAACCATGTTGGGCTAAAACACTGTCTATTACAGGTTGAACTTTTTTTCTAATCTCTTCCAGCCCGATATTTTCTGTATGTGATATTGCCAGAACAATTCTTTCTACTTTAACAGGTCGTCCCTTTGCATTATAGGATATAATAAATTCAGATTTCATATCCGGCTTTAATACTTTTACGGCATCGGAAGTTCTTCGTAATTTATCAATACCAAATAGCGTATCTCTTGATAAAACTATAGGTAAAGGCATTAAATCATCAACACTTAGAGGTAACCAGGGCTTTCTAATTGCATACCCGGTGGTAATACCCTGGTCTCCGGCCCCTATTTGTTTCCTTCCTTTTTCCACGCCTTGTGCGATATCAACAGATTGGGTATTGTAAAGAACCTGTATCGCTATTTTATTCGGATCATACCCAAAGGCTTTCGTCCAACCTAAACCGTGGATATATTTCTTTGCTAAAGCCTTATAACCAGCCGGGGTAATTTTATGAGCTGAAGTTATTTCACCGGCCATAATTATAGGTCCTTTTGAAGTTAAAAGTGTTTCTGCGGCAACATGTGCTTCAGGATGATGACTGATATGCGTCTCTACAACTAAAGCACTAATCCCGTCGGCTGTCCTGTCGGGATGTCCTGGGGAGACAAATTCTGCTGAGCTGTGTATAAATCCTTTTCCGGTGGCTGTCTGAATATCCATGAAATTTTTTCCTCTACTTAAATATTATTAATGCTTTTGCTGATTATCCGCATTGTGGCAGATCTTGAGGAGGATAATATATTTTTATACGTTCCGGAAAGACTTGTCAAGAAGATTGTTTTATTTAAGACTCTGACATTTCCGGCAATAAAAAGTCCCCCGTCCGCCGAGAATCATTCTTTCAATTTTTCCTCCGCATTGATTTGGACATGTCTCTTTCTCCCTGCCATAAACATAAAAATGTTCCTGTTTGCTTCCCTTCCGGCCAAATATATCCACGAAATTGGTTTTTGAGGCGCCTTTCCACTTCAATCCTTCCTTAAGCACCTTGAGTAAATTAGAGTAAAGAAATTTTGCCTTGTCCCTTGAAATACTCATCGAAGATGTCTTTGGGTGGATTTTAGCAAGAAAAAGCGCGTCATTGGCATAGATATTACCTACTCCTGCCAATTTTTGCTGATCCATTAAAAGTAATTTAATCGGACGCCCGGATTGTTTGAGGATCTGTCTGAATTGTTGGAGAGTAAGTTCATTCAACGGATCAGGACCTAATTTAGAAATTAAGTCTTTTAAATTAAAAGTTTTGAGTTTTGAACTGTGGTTTTGAGTTTGCACAACTTTCATCCACCCAAACTTCCTGATGTCGTTAAAAAACAGCTTATCTCCACTTTCAAACTCCAGAATTACTCTGGTATGTTTATTTGGTAAATCCAAAACGGGCAAGTCGAGGGAGTTATCACGGCAGGACCCGTCTGAATGGAATAGTAAATTTCCTGTCATTTTCAAATGCACTGCCAGAGAATAATTATCTTCCAAATCAATCACGAGCATCTTCCCAAACCGCCTCACTCCGGTAATTTTACTTTTCAGAGCTAATTTCTTATCGCCTATGAAGGATTTTGGATGAAGTATTTTTATATCGGAGATCTTTAATCCAACTATTAAATCAGATAACTGTATTCTGATCGTTTCAACCTCGGGTAATTCTGGCATTATTGTTCTTTGAATTTTGTTTCCACAAAATTCTTTAACTCTCTCTTAAATCTCTCTTTACTGAATTTTTGCGCCTGTTTGACGCAATCTTCCTTTTTCAACACCGTCTTTTCAAATTTTTTGATAGCTTTTATCATCGATTCAGGAGTAAGTTCCTCAAAAAGAATTCCTGTCCTGCCGTCAACTACCGTCTCTTTCACTCCACCTTGATTAAGACCAACGACCGGCATGCCCATTGACATAGCCTCAACAGGAATAATGCCAAAATCTTCCTCTTCTGAAGGATAAAGAAGAGCTTTGCCGTCCCGGTATAATTGACGAAGATATTCTTCATCAACTTCCCCTAAAAACTCGACTGTCGGTCCGGCAATTTTAGACAATTCTTCTCCATAATCAGCAAAGCCGCGGCCAAACACTTTCAATGGCAGTTGCAGTTTATTGCAAACCTCAATAGCTAACTCAATATGTTTTGGTCTTGCCAGCCTTCCTCCTGCCAAATAATATTCACCTCTTTTTTTGGCATTTAATCCGCCAGCTGGCGGATGGATATTGGAAATTTTGTTATCTACCGGAGGGTAGATAACAGTGGCTTCCCTCCTATAAAACTTCTCTATTCTTCGTTTAACCTCATTTGAATTTGCAATAAAAAAATCAGGCCTTTGGGCGCTGATAAAATCAATCTCCCTCATCCGGTGATTAACTAAGTTGCCTGCTATTTTCCCTAAAACACTATTTTGCCAGTTGCGGGCGGTAGGATATCCGTAGAGAAATCTCGGGGGTGTATGGCAGTAACAAATATGGAGAGTATCGGGCTTTCTGACAATCAGGTTGGGGCTATATGCTCCCGTAGCCGAAACTAAAACTATGTCAAATCCTTCGAAGTTCCAGTTCTCAAAAATCCAGGGAGTCAGAAGCCTGATGGGACTTATAAGTTTTTCTATAAAAGGGATATTCTGCAGCCAAGAAGTTCTTATATCCCAACCCTCAAACCTTTTCCGGTGGGGCCCGAGAAACTGCGGCAGATAAACCGTGGTAAAAACAGGTGCTTCAGGCCAGATTTCGTGGAGCGTCTCGAGCACCCTTTCAGCTCCGCCGTATTCCTTGATGTAATCGTGAACTATTGCAATTTTCATACTTAATTTATCAAAAACAAATTATTAAAAAAGTGATGTTTGCTGAATTTTATTCTCTTTTACGATCTCTGATTTTTGTTGTTTGTTATTTATTTTTTGCTCCCTGTTCCCTGATAATCTCGGTATCAAACTCCGAAACCCCAATTCGTCGAAAAGAAGATGTACGTCCTCGCGGTCAAAGTTTTTCAAAACACATTGTTCCCAGTTTATACTTAAAGGCACATCCGTCATTATCTTTGCCAGTTTTCTGGAAACTATTGCCAGTTTCTCATTGTCTTTGAGGGATAATTTGATTTTTTGGCTTTCAACCTCATCTAAATGCTTGTAAAGATGATCAAAAGACTTAAACTGGGAAATAAGGGCACTTGCAGTTTTGGGTCCTATCCCTGCCACTCCGGGGTAATTGTCTGACGGATCGCCGACCAAAGCCTTATAATCCACGACCTGTGCAGGTTTTAAGCTATATTTTTCTTCTACTTCTTTTTCACCATATAGCTTTGACTCTGATAAGCCCTTCACCGGCATGTAAATTTTTACCTTGTCGTTGACAAGCTGCAGCATATCCCTGTCCCCGCTCACGATAATTACATCAATAAAGTTATTAGTATTTTTTTTGGGAGTTAACTTTGCTGCCTGCGAAGCAATTGTTCCTATCACATCATCGGCCTCAAATCCCGGTTTCTCGTATCTTACTATCCCCATCTCTGTCACCAGCTTTTTCACAAGATCGATCTGGGAAATAAAGTCATCATCCGCCTTTGGTCTCTGGATCTGATAGTCTTCATAAAGTTTGTTGCGAAAGGTGGGCTCAGGAGTGTCGAAAGCAACTATTAAATGGGTAGGCTTCAGTTCTGCAACTACCCGCAGAAGCATCGAGGTAAAGCCATAAACAGCATTGATTATTTGCCCCTTAGGAGTGGTAAGAGATGTCGGAAGAGCATGGTATGCCCTATACAAAATCGCGTGTCCGTCAATGATTACAAGCCGATTCATAGTTCGATTTCACTCACTATGATCCTGAGCATAGTCGAATGGATCATGGGGATATTTTAGCATGAAGCACTCATAATTACATGATGTACGAGTATTACTCATTATATTACAAAGGATACGGTTTCCATCCGCCTTTAATAGCTGCTTCTAAGAGAAGTGTTTGAGATATATGACGAATTCGATTTTCTTCTACTAAGGAAGCTGCTTGCTCAAAAACAACTCCTTCTTCAACTACTACAGGTTGATTTGAGGTAAAAACAATAAAATTACCTGCTGGATCAATCTTCACACGGCCCTCCGATTTGCTCGGATCATTTGCTCCGAGAATAATCTCCGTTCCCACTCCCCCCGTTCCATTTGGACCCATCGGAAAAGACCTTGTCATTAGATCGCCGGGCTGCAATCCAAAATGAGTGCAAAAACTATCAATTCTAGTCTCAATTTGTGCATTCATATATTAAGAGGGAAGATTATCGTAAATAAAGGAATATGTCAAGAAAGCGCGGAGATAGGAGGCTTTACTGATCCCATGAGGCGTTCGAAGTCTTCTTTTTCCAGAGTCTCTTTTTTAATCAGTTCTTCTGCCACTTTATCCAGTTTGGCTTTGTTTTTCTTGAGTATGCTGGCAGCTTGTTTGTAACAACCGTCAATAATAGATTTAACCTCCTCGTCAATTTTACTTAGCATATTAGGCGATGTTTTTGCCTCAGATACATACCGGCCCCCCCACTCAGTCACATCCATTGATGATCCGTAATTTATCGGGCCAAGAGCTGACATACCAAAATCGATCACCATACTGCGGGCAACCTCTGTAGCTTTATCAATATCGTTGGAGGCGCCTGACGTCATTTCGTTAAAAATCAACTCTTCTGCTGCACGTCCTCCAAGCATTGATGATATCTGTTCCAGAAGGTGGGTTTTTGTTTCGTGAATTCTGTCTTTTTGCGGAGGAATCAAGGTAAAGCCGAGCGCCATACCCCGGGAAATGATGGATATCCTGTGGACCGGATCCATGTGGGGCAGCTCATGGGTGACGATAGCATGACCGGTTTCGTGATAAGCTGTCATTTTACGGTCCAGATCGCTTTGCAGACGCTTTTTCTCGGGACCAAGCATTACTTTTGTTGCAGCCTCCTCGAGATCTGTCATTTCGATAACTTTTTGGCTTTGCCGGGCGGCCAGAATGGCGGCTTCATTGAGCATATTTGCCAGATCTGCTCCGGAAAATCCGACTGTTCTTTTTGCGGTTTTATCCCAATCCACATTTGCGGCCATCGGTTTATCTTTAACGTGGATTTTTAAAATTGCCTTTCTGCCTTCAAGATCCGGAAGATCCAAAACCACTCTTCTGTCAAACCTGCCCGGCCGAAGAAGTGCTGAATCCAGTAAATCTCCGCGGTTTGTTGCTGCCACGACCACCACATGCTCGCTGGGGGTAAATCCGTCCATCTCGACCAGAATCTGGTTGAGAGTCTGCTCCCTCTCATCATGGCCGCCCATGACGCCAACCGACCTCATGCGGCCTATGGCATCAATCTCGTCAATAAAGATGATGGCTGGTGAATTTTTCTTGGCAGTGTTAAATAAATCTCTTACGCGACTGGCTCCAACTCCGACCAGCATTTCCATGAACTCCGATCCTGCCATGGAAAAAAACGGTGCATTAGCTTCTCCGGCCAAAGCGCGCGCCAGTAATGTTTTTCCTGTTCCGCTTGGTCCGACAAGTAATACGCCCTTTGGTGTGCGGGCTCCAAGAGCTCTGTATTTTTGCGGATTTTTGAGAAAATCCACGATCTCCTCAAGTTCTCTTTTAGCCTCATCCACACCTGCCACGTCTTTAAAAGTGACTTTAGGGGTATCTTTGGAAAAAAGTTTGGCACGGGATTGTCCGAAGGAAAAAATCGAGTCCTGAGCGCCCCTGGCTTGTTTGATTAGGATCAGGAAAAATCCAACCATGAGGGCAATCGGAAGAATATTGGAGATAATATTTACCCACAAAGCTCCACCAGCTGTGTCTTTAACGTCAATTTCGATTGTTTTAGGATCTACTCCGGAATCGGTCAAAGTTTTATAAAAAGATTCCTGTCCTTCTTTGGTGGTGGTATAAATTTTGTCGTCTTTGTATGTTGTTATTAGTTTGCTATCTATGACTTCGACCTTTTTTACCTGTCCTTTTTTGATGTCGTCAACCAAGCTGGACAATGGCTTTGAAGGAAAAATTTTCGAGACATCCCTGCCTCCGATAAAGATAAATATGAGAATCATTCCCATAATCAGCCACAAAAAGATATTTTTGGGCGTCAGGTTTATTTTAAACTCTATTTTCTTCTTAAAACCCGGCTTTTTACCGTTGACGGCCGGTTTTTTATTTTGTTTTTGCTCTGGCATAGGTTTATCTTACTACAGTTCCTTCAGGAATACTTTTGTTAATTGGTACTACGACAGCTTTATCAACAGTATCTAGAGCTAGAATCATCCCTTGACTGTCTTCACCCATCATCTTTTTGGGTGCAAGATTGACCACAAAAATAAACTTTTTATTAAGTAACTGTTTGGGTTTATACCACTTGGCAATTCCTGAAAGAATTTTCTTCACTCCGCACTCTTTTCCTAAATCTACTTCCAGCCTAATGAGGTTTGTTGACCCTTCTACTTTGTCGGCAGAAACTACTCTCCCCACGCGCAGGTCAAGTTTCTGGAAATCGGAAAAGGCCACTTCATCTTTCATCATTGAGGAAATAATTATAGCTTAAATCGTACGACAAGACAAACTACGGAATAAAACTTTAATAGCTGAAAAACGAATATTTGTTGGTCAGGCCTACTGCTTCCCGTACTTCTGTCAAAGTTTTTTCTGTCATCCTTCTCGCCTTCTCTGCTCCGTTTTTTAAGATTTCTCTTACTTTATCCGGATTAGCACTTAATTTTTTATAGCTTTCCCGCGCTTTGGCAAAATATTTCAGCAGACTTTCAAAAAGATAATTTTTCACTTCCATATCACTCACCTGGCCTTTCCTGTAAAATCCTTTAAGTTCCTCCATTTTATCTTTAACTCCGAAAAAATCTAAATAGGTGAATACCATATTGCCTTCAATATGCCCCGGATCCGTAGCATGAATTCTTGTGGGGTCAGTAAAAGTACCCATCACCTGCTTTTTAATAATTTCCTCATCTTCAAAAATCGAAATAATATTACCCAGTGACTTGCTCATTTTGCGTTTCCCGTCAGTCCCCAGAACGACCGCTACATCTTCCGGAATATAAGGCTCAGGCAATGGAAATACACTTCTTTTGTAAGTTTTATTAAAGCTTTCGGCTATATCCCGCGCAATCTCAATATGCTGCCTTTGGTCTTTGCCAACCGGCACCAGATCAGATTTGTAAATCAGTATATCTGCTGCCATCAGAACCGGGTAATTAAAAAGACCCATGTTTATCTCATCCTCGCGAGTTTCTTTAGCCAGCTTGTCTTTATAGGCGTGTGCCCGTTTAATAAGCCCCAATGGCGTCACGTTATTCAGTATTGTCTGCAATTCTGCATGCATTGGCACATCCGACTGGCGGAAAAAGGTAATATTAGGAAGATCGGGACCCAACTCACCTACCAAGAGGGCTAATTCATTCAAAATTAAAGTCTCAGTATTTTTTTGCAGCTGCTCTTTGTTCTGGATAGTTGTCAAAGCATGGAGATCAGCTACCATTAGGTAACAGTCGTGGTTGACCGAAAGTTTAATAAATTGCTGTACGGCCCCCAGATAATTACCGATGTGCAGCGTCCCATCCCCCGATGGCGTAATTCCTGACAAAAAGCGTTTCATATTTACTCTTTTCATTTTAACAGATAATATTTACTTAAAACAGCAGACGTAAGAATTTCTAAAGTATCAAATACAGTCACGAGATGCTGTTGAGGAAAAATAAGCGGTATTTCAGTACAAGCTTCAATGATTCCTTCTGCTTTCCTTTCTAATAATCTTCTTGCTATTTTTTGAACCTGTATTGTATTTCGTTCAATATTTTTCCCGGCAATAGTCTCAAGGATAATATTTCCCAATAAGACTACATCTCTATTCTCGGGTATAATCACCTTTATCCCTTCTACCTGTAATGGTTTTTGGTACATCTTTGTCCTGATTGTTGTAGGAGTCGCCAATAAACCCACTTTTTTTACTTTTTGTCTTTTAATGTATTTTGGAACCTCTTCCAACAATGAAATAAATGGTTTATCTGTAAATTGCCGCAATTTATCAATCAACAAATGGCCGGTGTTGCAGGCCATACAGAAAAAAGAGATAGGTAATTTATCCATCATCTTAACTCTCTCAATCAACATACTCAACGCTACTTTTTCTTTTTCCTCCGTTGCAATAAAATCAGGCACGGGTATTGAATCCAAAAAGATCTCTGGGAATTCTTCGTTTTTCTCTACTCCATAATCTTTTTGGGCATGATAAATAAGAAGCTTGTAAAATCTAGTCGAAGCCTCCGGTCCCATTCCGCCTAATACTCCGATAATCTTTTTCTTGTTTTTTATCTCAATTTTTCCCATAAAAAAATCCCCTTTCTCCGCCAGCTGGCGGATACTCAAGGACGGTGTAACCCGTGGTGCCACCTTGCTTTATTAACTCATTAAAAAACCGGCTTACGCCGGATTTCATCAATATAATGAGCTAACCTCATTCATGACGAACTCCACTTTCGCGACATTCGTTGCTTGTCTTTTTACGGTTTCGCCTCCGTCTCTACAGATCTTATTTAAGGATTTTGGTAAAGCCCCTTTTCTCCCAAGCCCTCTTCATCCTGAGCTTGTCGAAGGACCCGGTTCCAACCATCCAGATCGCTGGGTTTACTAAATTATGATTATTATACTACAAGTAGCTTGTTAGTCAACTTTCAGTTTCTTCATGTCCTTATCGAATGACATAATTTCGCCTTCATCTTTTGTCCTGACCAGATACAGATCTGTAAAGTCAATTGTAAATTTCATCATCTCCTCCAACACTTCGATAACTACCTTTTTCTTTATTTCCTTGATGGCAATATTTTTGAGAGCCAGAAGCTGCAGCAGCTGGGGAATATAAACATGTCTTTTTAGCTCGTAATAATTTTCCAGAACCCAAATCGTTTCGTTGATTACCAGGACAGATATTACTCCCTTTATCTTCCCCTTCTCTATCTTCTGAAAAAAAGATCTTGCCTCTTCAAACTGAGAGGCTACGTCTTTTATGAGAAAACGGATAATAATATTAGTGTCGATATAGAATTTTTTCATGCTGACCTGTTCAGTTTTCCGGCTGTTTTTTGTTTTGTCGCCTGCATAATCTTACCAAAAGAAACTCCCAGTTTGTCGGTAGATATAAATCTGGTTAAAGAACCGGCCAAATCCTCAACAATGGATTTTTTTAAAGATCTTATTAATATATCTTCTTCCCTTCCCTGCAGAATTACTTTTGATCCCAGATCTAAACCTAGCTTTAAAAGCATATCCTTGGGTAAGGTTAACTGTCTCTTGGATGAAATAGTAGCAATCTGCATATTACTTTACTTATATCATATTGCTTTACTTTTGTCAAATCACTTTACTATATAACAATACTATAACTTGATATTATCTATTGTATAATCACAATAAATACTAAGTCTTATATGCGTCAGTTTATCATCATTACTTTATTATTTATAACTTGTATCTGGACTTATAAATCTCCCTATGGAATGAAAGGCTGGCTGAAGAATGTATTTTCCTATCAGGGAATTATAGTTTTATTATTTGAAATACTGCTTATCCTTCAGGCTTTGGGAATAGTCAAAACCAATGTTACGAATTTACCCCTTAAAAATGTTCTTATCTTTATCGGTTTGGTAATATTTCTTTGTGGCACCGCCTTAGCTGTCTGGGCAAAACTGACGATGGGATCTTCATGGGGCAGACCGGCACAACACAATATAAAAATTCAATCAACTCTCGTCACTAGAGGACCTTTCGCTTCCTCCCGAAACCCAATTTACTTAGGATTTCTATTTCTCTTTTTGGGAGTTGAAATGGTTTTACAAAGCTATTTGCTAATATTGATTTTGCCGCTATTTTTCTCAGTTTATCTTGCAGTAAAAAAAGAAGAGAAACTTCTGGAAAAATATTTCGGTAAGGAGTATTTGGAATATAAAAAAAGGGTTCCGCGATTCCTAAAACTCAATTTCTTCTAAGTCTTTTGCGAGTGTGGTATTTTTAAATATTTTACTCGCTGATTCTCTCTGCTTTTCTAATTGTTTATCGTCATAAAACGGATAATGATGCACTAGACATAATTTACCCACATTCGCTGTTTTAGCAATTAATGCCGCTCCGATAGAAGTCGTGTGTTTCCCCAAAAAATGATCCTCAAGTTTTGCGATTGTCTTTTCTAATATTTCCTCTCCCGACAAATAATGTTCATGTAAAAGTAAAGGAATATCTCTGATAAATTCTACACTTTCTGCGTTTGGTTCACTGTCTGTGACATACGCTACCCCGAAGGAAAATCTAAAAGCCAAACTTTCCGCTCCGTTATGATATTGTCTTCGAACGGCAACCTGATAATCGCCTATTTTATTCTCCCCTGCTGCCAATTTTATCCAGGAAAAATTGGCAAATTCTTTCTCGTGATTTATCGGGAAATAACCTCCCGCAAGATCAGCGAAAATTTTCTTTTCTTCTTTTCCAAATACAGTTACTTTCTTATTTTTAAATAACCTCCAAGCTCCATAAAAGCCAAAAGTGTGATCGAGGTGGTAATGGGAAATAAAAAGATGGATATTTTCCGCCCTCGCCAATAACTTCTTCCCCACCGGCTCCGCCAGACGGTATAATCCCGTTCCAGCATCGAGAATTATTAGAGTCTTACCCAAAGGAACGGCAAAACACATCGTCTCCCTGCCGAAGCTTGGGAAGAAGCCATTGGTGCCAAGCGGAATTAATTTCATAAATTATAACTCCAATTTTAACTCATTTATTAAGGAATAAAAAATTGGAGGCTTTGTAAGCCTCCAATTCTGTCTTGTTGCGGGGATTGAATGAAACCGGAACCAAGTTTTTGGCCAGAGTTATCAAATTTTTAGTTGCAGTATAGAGTAATTACACATCACTAATCATTTTAGCACATTAAAATTAGCGCCTTTTCAGGCGCTATTTGGTTCTTGGTTGCAGAGACTGGAGGAAATCCGCACCTATTTTCTAAATTAAAATTTGTTTCATCACCCGGCTAGTTTATACCCTAATTTAGGGTACCATTTATCAAAGGAGAAGATTGAATCCGCGCTTAGTTTCTTTGCTGTTGCAGCGACAATCGCATCAAAAAATGTGTTTTGTTTTGAATCCGCATAATCAAAAATCCGAGAAGCATACTGTAAAATTTCCTCATCTAAATATTCGATATGGAATGCTCCTTGCTGTAGTTGTTTATTGATAAGTTGGGCTTTCTCTGGTTGGTTTGCTGCTCTTTTAAGAGAAGTAATTGCTTCAGGAAAAACAGTGACAGGAAAGACAACAGTTACACCTTTTTCAAGAAATTTTGTGCCTATAGAAACAGCTTGTTCGTGATTTGGATCTTTTTCAAGCGTCAGAGCTATCAACGCGTCGGCATCAGCCACAGAAACTAAATTACTCACGTTTTTTTCCTCCCCAGGTATAGTAGTCCAAATTTTTAATGAAATCTTTAGGAACATTTCCCTTTGTGGGTATCTTTTTTGCTTTTTTTGCCAGATCAAGTAAAGCTTGGGCAGAATTAGATTTTGGTTGAATTTTTCTGAGTCCGGCCTCTAAAGCTTCGCGTACTACTTCAGCTTTAACCTTCCGCATGTATTTAGCGGTGAAATCAAGTTGCTGGTTTAAATCCTCCGGGATATAAATATTGATTCTTAACATGATCTTAATATACATCATACACCTAGGCGATGTCAATACCTAATCGGTTTGTCAATTGATTGACTATTAAAGCTAACTGCGATACAATTAGGCTCGTTAATATCGCGGGGTAGTGTACAGTTGCACAGGAGGCTCATAATCTCCTAGGCCGGGTGCGACTCCCGGCTCCGCAACAAGATTAAAAAGCCCGAATTTATTTCGGGCTTTTTATTGGAATTATGATATAATTTCAAAGAAATTAGCCAACGTAGCTCAGGGGCAGAGCAATCGTTTCATAAGCGATGGGTCGTAGGTTCGATTCCTACCGTTGGCACACTTCGACAAGCTCAGTGCAAGTATTTCACCAATGAAGTAACTATCATAAAAAGGCTTGTCCTGAGCCTGCCGAAGGATTCGATTCCTACCGTTGGCACTGAAAAATTCAAAGGAATTTTCCAGTGTAAACACACTGTTAAAAAAACACCTTCCACCATTTTTCTATATTTGAAGACGTGTCAATGGGTATTGGAGATGGCTCTACGAATGGCGAAATCGTCGGAAGAATTACTATTATCTCCCCTTCTTTGACTAAATTCAACTTATCCCTGACTTGTCTTTCGATAAAAGTTTCACTTTGAGTTTTTGCTAGTTCCCTTTTGAGGTTTTCATTTTTATCCAGTTCAGCCTGCAAATTGTCTTCTGCGTTTTTTATCATGCTTCGTCGAAGATAAAAGCTTTTTACCGAGCGGAATAGATTGAATGCCAGAAAAATAAACAGGATTAATAGCACCAGATTGATCAGTCTCGTCCTCATTTTTTATCATTAATAAAAGCTTAATATTGACATGGATCCGTTCTCGTAGTATTATAGGCTCTATGAATTCGGAAAAAAACATGACTTTGGCCTCTGCTCACCAAGAGTTTATCAGCTATCTTAATACGGTCAGACGTGCCCATGCCACCATTCTAGCATACAGCAAGGATATAGAACAATTGATTAAATTTCTTGATGATGCTGGTAAAAAAAGCGTGGCTGACGTAGTTAAAGCTGATCTTGAAGCCTTTCTAAAAAAACTCTCGGCCGATGGTTATACGCCTAAATCTTTATCACGAAAAATCAATTCCATCAAAACTTTTTACCGCTTCTTAAAATCACAAAATACTCTGATTTTGAATCCTGCTTCTGAAATTAGTCACCCAAGATACGAAGTAAAGCCCCCCAGAATTCTCACTAAGATGGAATATCGGGCTCTGCGGGATGCTTGTCGCGGTGATACCCGTACCTATGCTATTGTCGAATTGTTTTTGCAGACCGGGATCAGAATTGGTGAACTGGCTACTCTAAAACTTTCAAGCATCAAGGGAAATGAACTCATGGTGCAGGAGTTTGAAAGCCAGCCGCAAAGAGCTGTTCCTCTTAATAAAGCAGCAAAGCTGGCTGCTGATAAATGGCTCGAGATCCGACCCAAAACTGAAAGTACGGCGCTTTTTATCACTAAAACCGGCAGACCACTTCTCGTTCGAAATATTAGAACCACGATCGACAGATATTTCAAGATGGCCGGAATTGTAGGAGCCAAAGTCAATGACCTGCGACACACCTTTATCGCCCATCACCTTGCATCTGGCACCCCTTTAACTGTCATCAGCAAGCTGGTTGGTCACAAAAGACTTTCGACAACTGAAAGATACCTCGACATGGTCAAGGAAAGAAACACCGACAACGTGAAGCTGGGAGAACTGTAAACTTCAGAAATATCTCTTCAACTTTCTTGTGGAGCCGCTTGGATTCGGACCAAGGACATCTACTTTATAAGAGTAGCGCTCTACCGCTGAGCTACGGCTCCGAAGTTTTTAGAATTATATAATCAACCAAGCAACTTATCAACTGACTTATCGGATTATTCTTACAACTTCGACCTTTGGGAAATCTCGGCTTCCACAAGTTCTCGCGGGCGACCGTATTTCAGGCGTGACAGTTGGACTATAGCTTTGGCGATTTTGGGGTTTTCCACATTTTTGAGAGCCGCCATGTCTTTTCTCATGTCAACTGAAAAAGGAGGCATGGGTTTATTGCCGACTATGGTATTGATATAGGCATTATACACATCCACATTGATAAGATCTCCTTCGTTGAAAACCGGCGTAAACCAGTGCTGGAGGTAGTTGGCATCAGTCACCCCAATTCTGAAAGATATGAGGGTACCGACATTGCCGAAAACAGCATTTTTTACCTCTTCCTCCATCTGCCCGATAAACTGGTTGGCTACGGTCAGATTGAGCTTAAACTTACGGGCTTCAGACAAAATCTGAGCAAAGTCAGGCGTAGCAAAATTCTGAAACTCGTCGACATATAAAAAGAAGTCTTTCCGTTGTTCCTCCGGCATATCTGACCGGCTCATGGCTGCAACCAGAATTTTGGGCACTATAATTAGACCCAGAAAACTGGAGTTTTCCTCCCCAAGTTTCCCTTTGGCTAAATTTACGAGAAGTATTTTTCCCTCATCCATGACTTTTCTGAAGTTGAAAGCAGACTGCGACTGTCCGATGATATTACGCATCAGCTTGTTGGTGACAAAACGGCCGAATTTGGACACGATATAATCCAAAACTTCCGACTTAT
>CAYIFB010000008.1:0-56930 GCA_964362665.1 uncultured Gammaproteobacteria bacterium
TCCTCTGGTATTCGGATTTATGCGTGAGACATTTTTAAAATTCTCCAAAAAGTCAGCAGTTTTAGCAGTTTTGTCCTTAGTGATGCAAATCCTGGCAGGATACCAGTTTGTCATCATTTTAACTTTGGAACTCATTGGTTTATATGTCATAAATAATATAATTTCTCAAATCTATTCCCGGAATTTAAGGCTCACAACTGCGGGAATATCGCGTACTTTTCTTATTTTTATAGGAATAATTATCACTGCATATGGGATTTCAGCCATACAGCTTCTGCCTACTTACCAATTTGTCAGCAATTCAATTCGCGCTGGCGGATTACCATACAATGTGGCCAGCTGGGGATCGGCAAGTTTAGACAGTCTCAAATTGTTCGTCAGCCCTTTAATTTTCGGCAACCCTTTTCCACCGGGGTATTCTTATACCGGGCCTGCCCCTAATTATTTTGAATTAATATATTTTATTGGAAGATTGCCTTTGAGTCTTATTATCGTTTACTTATTATTAAGTTGTCTGAAATTCTTCAGAAAAAAATCTACTCATCCGGAATTATTTTATCTTATTATCGCAGCAATTTTTTTTGTAGCTATGTCGCTTGGAAGTAACTTCGGACTTCACAGACTGGTTTACGATTTATTACCCTTTTACCGGCTTTTTCGGATGCCTACCCAACATCTGATGATGACAGTTTTTATCCTTTGTTTGATGGTTGGTTTAGCGATGGCAACTGTTAAAAATATAATTCTAAAATTAGTACTTACTATATTAATCACTCTGGAGTTATTTATATTCAACAATAATTATATAAGACTTGGTAATATCCCGAATCATACATTTGATACTGCCTTGATAAAACTCATCTCAAATTCAAAACAATTTTTTAGAGTATTGCCTGATTATTCGGTGGTGTCAGGCGTCCGTTCCAGTCTGGACTTTGAGGCCTTTTCATATTATAAAATTCCCTCAACCAGCGGGTATAACCCGATCATTTTAAAAAGTTATTATGAGTTTATTGATCTGGCGAATAAATCTCCTCAGTCATCCATTTCATATTATAATGTGGAGATTCCACCTCTTTCAACTGATTCATCCGCCGTAGATTTGCTTGGGGTTAAGTATTTGATGGCCGATAAAGCCTATGATTTGACCCCGATCAGATTAAATCCGAAATACCAGCTGGTAAATGAATCATCAATATATGCATTATTTAAAAACCCTTCTGCAATGGACAGATTTTTTATGACAGATAAGGCCGCCATTTATAAAAAAAGTGAAGATTTGCATCTTTTATTAAAACAAAACAATTATGACCTTGTTAATAAAATATACATACAACAAAGTAATTCAAACCCGCCTCCTCAGAGTGATGAGACTATATGCCGTGATGAAAAACTGTATAAAATAACTATCCAAAAATATTCTCTCAATAGAATATTATTAAATTTTTCCACGCCTTGCCCTGGTTGGCTAAATTCCAGTGAAGTTTTTTACCCTGGCTGGCAGGCGAAGCTTGATGGAAAGCCTGTAAACATATATTTGAGTAATAATACTTTTCGAACTATTTATGTACCCACTGGCGATCATTCTCTTGAGTACTTTTATAACCCTATTATTTATTTGGAGGGCTTTCTAATCTCCTTAATTAGTCTTGTCGTTTTTATTATCATAATTAGAACTAGAATTTTATCTTTATGAAAAAATTATTATTAACAGCGTTATTCATTGCACTTCTTAATTTTATTGTCCATTTTATTCTTAATAACGATTATGCTTTGTCCTGGGACTACCATTTTCATTATTATGGAGGTTTATATCATTTAGGCTTACCCGTTCCCAAACCCGGTGATGCCTCTGTAATACCTTTCACCTTACCTGATCCAAGACTGACAGTGGATGATCCTTTTGGTCCATTCATCTCTATCGTTCCTACCTTATCTCAATATCTTTTTTACGATAAATGGCATCTTTTGGCTCGGGATAGCGCCTATAACCTGCCGATGGTTATGATCGGAAGTTTGGGGGTTGGAGTCATGTATCTATTCATGAGTGAGCTTTTCACTCCATTTGTCGGATTATTTAGCAGTCTGTTTTTATCGCTTTTACCGGTATATTTTGGCTACACACATAATAATATGAAGGACATTCCAAATGCGGTACTTTTTGCCTTCACTATTTATTTTTTCTGGAGACTGGTCAAATATAAAAAAACAAAAGATCTAATCATCTCCAGCCTTTTTTTTGCCGTCTCTTTTAATTTCAAGATTAACTCCATTTTTATACCCCTGATCTGTTTCTTATGGTACATCTTTGTTCATCACAGGGGTGTTTTAAACATTTTTAAAAATAAATCTTCCCTTTTTTTCCTCATAGCTCCGATATTTGCCTTAATTATCTGGTGGCCTTTTTGGAAAGATCCTTTGGGTAAACTGCTCATGATGCCTGCATACTTTACCAAAAACACCATTTATATTCCCGTTTTATATTTTGGGAAAATTATTTATTCAGGGGTAAACATTCCTCTGAGTTATCCTTATGCATATTTAGCTGTAACCACACCCCTTCCGATACTTTTCTTCTTCTTCATGGGAATAATCGAAAGCGGTTATGTACTTTTCACCAATTCAAAGTTTAAAAACGGAATAATTCTTCTTCTGTTGTGGTTTTTTGTGCCGTTATCCCGTTATCTAAGTCCACAAATGGGGGCAATAGATGGAGTAAGGCATTTTCTGGAGGTAGTATTACCTTTATGTGCTTTGGCTTCATTTGGGCTTTACTCCGCTTTCACAAAAATTTTTAAAACACTAAGGTATGAAATTATAAAATATATGATTTGCCTCACAATTATTTTTTTACTGATCAGAAATCTGGTTGTCTACCATCCCTATCAGACAAGTTATTATAATAGCCTGATCGGAGGGTTAAAAGGTGCGGTGGGACAATTCGATATCGACTTTTGGGGAACTCCACAAAAGGAAGCGGTGCTCTGGCTAAATAAAAATGCTCCTTTGAACTCAAAAATCTATATTGCCATGGCCCAAAGTACCGCTGCAACTTATTTAAGAGCTGATTTGTTAGAACACGTAAATAAAAACCCTCTTTTGCAAAGTGATTACGTAGTTATTTTGAACAGACAATCTTTTTTCAAGTTATCGGGAGTAGAAGATTATATAAATGATAAGGAGTTTAAAGATAAAATTGTCTACCAAAAAACCATCGAAGAAGTACCATTAGTTTGGGTAATTTCCCGTCAAAAGCCATCTGTGATAAGATAGTGGATACCGCATATCATATTTAATACTCATGAACATAGCCTTCATTTCATATTGGTCTTGTCCTCTGGAAAGATTAGGGGTTTTAAACGCAGGAGGAATGAATGTCTATGTCTACAACCTTGCAGTTTCTTTAGGAAAACTTGGTCATAAAATTGATATTTTCACCAAAACTCATAACTCTAAAGAGGAAAAAATTCTGCAGTTAAATTATCATATCCGCCTGATTCATTTGCCTGTTACGCATAAAGACCCATATCTGGATGTAAATCCGTACGCAGAGAATCTTACTAAATATATACAGAGCAACAATCTTCACTACGATATTATCCACTCTCATTATTTTTATTCAGCCTTAATTGCAGAAGTTTTATCGCAAAAGTTAAAAGTTCCTTCACTGGTGACTTTTCATACGACCGCCGCCGTGAAATATGCCTACGGAGGAATAAAAGATAAAAAGAGGGAAAAATGGGAGACGGCAATAGTCCGGGAAAGTGATGCTGTCATTGCTTCAACAGAATTGGAAAAACATGACCTTTTGAAATATTACTGCGCAGACCCGAAAAAAATATTTGTTATCAGTCCCGGGGTAAATCATAAAATATTTAAATACCATTCAAAGATTTCTTCAAGAAATAAATTACAACTGCCGCTTGATAAAAAAATTATTTTATTTGTTGGCAGAATAGATCCTATTAAAGGAATAGATCTTCTGATTAAAGCTGTGTCCGATTTAACCAAAAAATATCCGGATTTCGAAAACAAATTCAGAGTTCTTCTTATTGGTGGGGACATCAAAAACAGAAATTTTTGGAAAAATCAGGAAGTAATGAAAATTAAAAATTTAATCAGCCGTAAGGAGCTTGATTGTTGTGTGAAATTCTTAGGCAGTAAAGCTCATAATCTTTTGCCTTATTATTACTGCGCAGCTGATATCGTAGTGATGCCTTCCTTTCATGAATCTTTCGGTTTTGTAGTGCTTGAGGCGATGGCATGCCGTAGTGCTGTGGTTGCTTCAAAGGTTGGAGGGCTTAAATACCTGATAAAAGACGGGATTAACGGAAGATTATTCGAAAACGGAAATATCGGACAATTCGCCAAGATAATTTGGGCACTTATTAATGATGATAAGAGCCGATCTTTACTGGGAGAAAACGCTTATAATACAAGTCAAAAATATTGCTGGAGCATGCAAACCCAAAAAATAATGGGAGTATATAATAAAATGGTATGAAGACAATAATTTACTTTATGCGTCATGGCGAGGTGCATAATCCGTCTCAGGTGGTATACGGGCGGCTAACTGGTTTTCGTTTATCCGAAAATGGAATAAAACAGGTAGAGAAAAGTGCACTTTTTTTCACGAAGATTAAAATAGATAAAATATATTCGAGTCCCTTGTTACGAGCCAGACAATCGGCTCTGATCATTGCGGACCGCGTCGCAAGTAAAGTCCAGATATCGCGATTATTGACGGAAGTGAAGTTGGTTCATCAGGGTATTTCACTCGAAAAGTACCATAGAGAATTGCAACCATTTATCTATGACGATAAATACCAAAAAGAAGGTCAGGAAAGTATTGATGACATTGCAAAACGTATGATGAAATTTGTTAGTGCGATTGTTGCCAAACATAAAGACATGACAATATTTGCAGTTTCTCATGGAGACCCGATTATGATTTTAAAAACGCATATTTTGGGCAGAAAATTCACCTGGCATTACAAAAAGAATAATTATTTATCAACCTCTAGATGGCTGAAATTGGAAATCATTGACGGCAAATATACTATTAATTGAATACTATGTTGAAAAAATCTTCCAGGATAAAAGCACTAGTCATGGGTTTGTGCTTGATGTTAGCTTTTTTATTTTTAAGTATTTTGGTAGGACAGGATCGTTTTCGCAGTCTGGACTATAATCTAATGCTTTATTTGCAGTCACTAATTGGAGGGAATTTCGATAAGCCGTTATCTTACTTTACGCTATTTGGTTCGACTGAAGTCAGTTTTATAGTATTGAGCCTGATTTTTATAATAGTTCTTATTAGAAAAAAGCATATTTTTCTGGGATTGTCACTATTTTTTATAATCTACATCATTGAACTTTTGGGGAAGTTTTTTATCTTTCATCCCAAGCCTCCGCCGATGTTCAACCGTTATGCGCTGGATTTTCACTTTCCCAGCAGTTTTATTGTGAATACTGTTTCATCATTCCCTTCAGGCCACATGGCCAGGAGTGCGTTTATTTCTCTAATTATTCTTTTTATATTGTTATGGCGTAAAAATAACATCACTCAGAAATTTATTTATTCTTCATTAATCTTATTATTTATAGTAGGTATGTTCATTAGTCGAATTTTTTTGGGTGAACATTGGCTCTCAGACGTGATAGGCGGGATGATTGTAGGTTTTGCAGTCGGTTTTTATGCGATTGCCTTGTGGTGAGATAAAGCACTATGGTTTCAGACAAATTAATAAATAAATATATAGATTACTGGCTCAAAATGGACGTCGGGAGGGTAATAATCAATTGTCCGTATTTTGCCAATAAAATAAGAAACGGGAAAGTAATCTTATCCGGCTTTAAAGGAGGGAAAGGTGATTTCGGTGAAATTAAAGATGAATTAAATAAAATAATAGCTGCCAATCAATCGATCAGCGGTAAAAAGGATATCTTTAAACTCGCCAGAAGAAACAGAATAGGTATTGATTGTTCAGGATTTGTTTTCAGGCTTTTGATAGAATTTACAAGGCTAAAATATCAAAATTGTGAAACCACAAACCTTGAACAGGTTTTTCCTAACGGTATATACAGGACTAATGCCGATGAATTAACCCGAGGTGCACATATAAGTGGGGTTCAATTATTTTCAAATTCACGATTGGGAGACTTAATCAGAATAAATAACGGTCACCATGTGGCAATAGTCATCGAAAATGAAAATAAGGTGATTACCTATATTCACTCATCAAACGTGACCACAGAGACAGGAGTCCATCTGGGAAAAATCATGGTGAACGATCAGAATCAAACTTTAATCTGGAAAGAAACAACCAAAGATAATATCAATTTTGGAGATAAATATTTTCATCCACAAAACGGAGACGGAATATATAGGCTTAAAATTTTTAATTCATGAACATAAACTTCATCGATAAATATAAAAATAAAAACGTGCATATTGTGGGAGTATCTGGTTCCGAAGGAAGCAGTATTTTACGCTACCTTTTGAAACATAATTTTTCTCAGATCACTGCACATGATTTTATTAACCAGGAAGATTTAAACAAAAGTTTCAGGATGTGGCATAAAGATATTGATTCAATAAGTAAAACCAATGCTCTAAAAATATTCTTATCAGATCTCCGAAAAATAACCATTAACTACCGGAATGATTACTTGAAGAATATATTTACCAGCGATTTGATATTTGTACCTCAGTCGTGGAGGCTTTACAAAAACGAGAATCTACCTTTATGGGAAGCTTCTAAGAAAAAAATACCATTTTATTCGCTCACCAGACTCTATCTGGAACAATCATATGCCAAAACAATCGGAGTGACAGGAACGGTGGGCAAGGGGAGTACTGCTAATTTGATACATCAACTTTTAATTCTTTCAGGAAAATCTTCATATTTTGCCGGTAACGAAACATGGCGTATGCAGGTGGCTGACCAGCTTGATGAAATGAATAGTCGTGATTATTTGGTGTTGGAAATATCTCACCGTCAGCTTCAGGACGGTTTGGATAAAGGTCCGGATATAGGAGTCTTTACCAATATTTATCCTAATCATTTAGATGAAACCACATTAACACAATATTCCAGATTGAAGGAAAAATTGTTTACAAAACAATCCTCTTATCAGCTGGCTGTATTAAATTATGAATTTGCACAGATTCGCTCGTTGTCGAAAAAAATTAAATCGGAAATTGTTTATTTTAGCAGTAAAACTCAAAGTTTGAACACAAAAAATATCCAAAAATATTATTCGGAAATTGTGAATAGTGAAAGTACTCAATATACAGACAATATCTTATCTGCATTTACTGTTTTGGACAAATTGGGTTTAAAAATCGGAGACTTGTTACCTTTACTCGGGAAAATTATTCCTCTTTCTGCAAGAATTGAACTAATCAAAGAATTCTGCGGAAGATATTTTGTAAATGATATTAAAAGTACTACTCCTTATGCTACCCAACAGGCATTAACCAAATATAAAAAACCGGTAATTCTTATCTGTGGAGGTCATACCAAAAATTTATCTTATGAAAACTTTTTTTTGACAATAAGTCCCGGACTAAAAAAACTAATTATTTTACAAAGCGATATAGCCAATATTGCCCAAAAATATTTAAAAAATAAAGATTTTGTGATAGTAGATGATTTAGAAAAGGCAATTAAAGAAGCTTATAAGATTTCTGATATGGGAGATGTTATTTTGACCTCACCAGCGGGTTCATTTTTTTACAGTGATTTTATACGTGATAAAATGTCACTTCGAAAAATAATTACTTCTCTTCCTCCAAAGGACTAAGTTCTAAAGGAATTTCTTTTATAATTTCACATTCTGCTCCGCAGATTTGGCATTCCAGGATATCTCCGACTTTTACACCTTTAATAAGAGTTATTTCTGAATCACATTCAGGACATATGGCTTTTTGGTTAATTTCCATATTTTTTTGCCTAAATTAGTCTATTAGTAGTATACTTTTATTCTGATTAGCAGGCCTATCTAAAGAGTAAAAAAAGTATATCTGATTTATTATGACAACACAAGATCAATCGGGTATTTGGAAATACAACCGCTTTTTTCCCTATATCAGACCTAAAAACAGAATAACTTTCTATGAAGGCGCGACACCTCTATTGGAGATCGAGAACATTTATTTTAAGTGCGAATATAAGAACCCGACAGGATCTGTCAAAGACCGCGGTATTGCATACCAAGTATCTAACTTAAAGGAAAATAAAATTAAATATGCAGTCATATCTTCATCGGGTAATGCCGGAATATCCGCGGCGAAATATTGTCAACAAGCCAGAATCAAACTTACCGTGTTCATTTCGCCTAGAATTAACAAGACCAAGCTAAAAATTCTTAGAAGCCTAAAGGCAAAAATCATAGCTACCTTAAAGCCCATAAGCGGTGCCATTAAATACGCGAAAGAATTTAAGGCTTATAATCTTCGGCCATCGACGGATTTTCATGCGATAACCGGTTTTGCTACCATTGCTTATGAAATAAATGAAGCGCTACCGGAGACTGATGCGATGTTTATTCCTGTCAGCAGCGGAACGACTTTGGTCGGTATAGGAAAAGGATTAATAAAACTGCGAAAAAAAATTGCTCTTCATGCTGTTCAGACAGAAGCAATTCATCCTATCGGAGAAATTTATGATAAAAATTATACTCAATGTAATTCAAGCATTGCCGATGCCATAGTGGCTAAAGTTACACCGCGTCGAAATCAGATTGTGGAGGTGATTAGAGTAAACCACGGTTCTGGCTGGGTAGTATCAGATGATCAGATTTTAAAGGCGCATCATTGGCTGAATGAACGGGGAATGATGTGTTCATATGAAGGTGCAGTCAGTCTGGCAGGTTATTGGAAGGCCAGAGAAAAAGGATTTGTATATCATTTTCCGGTTTGTTTATTGACAGGTAGTTATTATAAATAATATTTAGAACATGCATAAAATCCCCGATAAATTATTGAAAAGAAGTATTTTCTTTGTTACTCCGGATTTTAAAAGAGGTATGGGACTTGATGGAATTTTGCCCGATTATCATATTATCTGCGGACATTACGATCCTTTAATTCCTCAGCTTAGAAAACAGGGAGTGCAGATTTTTTGCTTAGAAGAGAAGGGAATTGATAATGAAAAAAAATATAACAATACCGGTAAAATTCTGGAAAACGACGAAACGGTGAGCTACATCAATAAAAAATCGAAAGAAACTCCGGTTGTCATGTATTTTAAGCCGGCAAAGATGATTGACTATCTGCTTGAAAAACATAAGTGGTTAAAAGCAGGGAATGATTTTGAAATTAATGAGAGTTATGAAAACAAAATTAATTTATCCAACTTTCTGAAAAAACAATTTCCTGATATAGAAATTCCATCTCTGACAGGTAAACTCGGTGATTTGACGTTTTCAGAACTTATGAAGACTTTTTCCTTGCCTCTGGTTATCCAATTCGGTCATGGATGGGCCGGTAAAACTACTTTTCCGGTCAATAATGAAAAGGATTTTCTGGAGTTATCCCAAAAATACCCGCAAACGTACGTCAAAGCAAGCGGGTATATCGAGAGTTTTGCAGTTTTAAATAACTGCTGTATCTACGAAGATAAAATTTTTGTCAGTCCTGCGGCAGTGCAAATTAGTGGAATTAAAAAATTATACCCTAATCCTTTTGTAACCTGCGGACGCCAGTGGCCTGTAAAATTCATCTCCGGAGAACAGGAAGGAGAAATCATGAGAATCACTCAACAGGTGGGGTTGATCATGCAAAAAAACGGTTATAAGGGGTTTTTCGGACTGGATTTTTTGGTGGATAAATCTAGTGGAAAAATTTACTTATCGGAAATCAATGCAAGATTGACTGCATCAAGTGCATTTTTTACGAAACTGGAACTCGGATGCGGAAAAACACCTTTAATGTTGTATCACCTTGCTTCATTTTTAAATATCCCCCTAAGTAATTTTGATACTGATTACCCGGAATTTAAAGGTTCACAGTTAATTTTTAGAGAAGGAGGGGGACAGCCGAGGAAACACAATCCTGAATTCTTCGGATTATTTAAACAAGAAGGTCAGGGAAGTGTATATGTTGATAATCAATACCAACCGGGTAAATTGGATGACAAGCAATATATTTTTTTGAAAAGAAAACAATTCCCCACAAATTCCATAGGCGCGGAAACAGCCAGAATTGAAACCAAGATGGAAGCTTTGAAAACTCCTCAATCCTTGTCAAGTTGGGTGGACGAACTGATTAACTAACTTTGTCTGATAAAAGTAGTATAGATCATCAATATAGAGGCAATTCCCATAAAAGCGAAAGTCATCCAGGCAAGATTGCGGATAAGGCTCGATGACTTATGCTGTCCGACAACTTTTTCGTTATCCGCCAGTTTGATGATGATGGCGATTAAAGGTACGGCGACCATACAATTTAAAATTGCCGTATAATATAACGCTTTGATTGCATTGATGCCTATTAAATTCATAAGCGCTCCGATGATGGTGGCAACTCCGAGCGTCACGTAAAATGCTTTTGCCTCGGTAAATTTTTTAGCCAGACCTTCCTTAAAACCAAAACTTTCAGCAAAAGCATAAGCAACCCCGCCGGCCAATATTGGAACTGATTGCAGGCCGATGCCGATAATGCCTAAGGTAAATAAAAGATAGGAAAAATCTCCAGCGAGAGGGCGAAGCGCCAGAGCCACCTGCTGGGGTGTTTCGATGTCGATGATACCCTGATTATGCAGTGTAGAGGCGGCCGTGATGACAATAAAAAAACAGATAAGCTGGGAAAAAAACATGCCCGCCAGAGTATCTTTTCGCATGTGTTTTATTTCCGATGCCAAAACATGGGGGGATTGTTCAAATTCATGAATTTTACCTTCTTTTATCTCTTCCTCTACCTCTTCCGATGTTTGCCAGAAAAATAGGTAAGGGGAAATCGAGGTGCCTAAAAAACCAACCAGGGTCATAAGATAGGTCAAATTAAATTCCAGATGGGGGATAAATGTAAAGCGGATGATCTGCAGCCAGTCTTGTTTAGAAAGTACTGCGGTAAGCCCATAAACCAGAAGTGATAGGCCCATCCATTTAAGATACCGGGAATATTTGTCATAGGGAATTATTATTTCCATAACAACGGTAAAAATAGTAATAAAAATCAACCAGAAAAAAAAAGGAAATCCCACCAGCATTTGGATGGAAGCTGCCATGACCCCTAAATTAGCACCGATATTGACCGTATTGGCCACAAATAAAATTAATATGGTAAACCAAAGAAGATATTTGGAATAATATTTTTTTATCGAACCGGCCAGGCCATAACCGGATACCATCCCTATCCTGCCGCACATTTCCTGAACTGCCGTCATCATCGGAATCAAAAAAAATGACAGCCAGCTTAGCTGATAGCCAAACTGGGCTCCGGCAATGGAATATGTCGCAATACCTGAGGGATCATCGTCAGCTGCCCCGGTGATAAATCCCGGACCCAGTCTCCTAAATTTATGCCGGATAGTCTCAAATATTTTTTTCATTATTTGTCTTTAGTCTACTCTGATAAGAAATAGAATATCAAGAAGAAAAAAAGTTTACATTATATATCTCTTTATGAGAAAATAGTCGCTATGATGGAATTGCAAAAAAGACTGGATGAGACTATAGCTAAACTGAAAATTGAAGAAAAAAAGAAAAAGGTAGAAGAAATAGGACGATTGTCATCTGACCCTAACTTCTGGACAGACCATATTAAATCAACGGTTGTGATGAAAGAACTCTCTTTTTTATCCAAACAAATTAAACAGGTGGAAGATATCCAGAAATTGCTTGATTCAAAAGATTTTCATCAGGCGGAGAAAGCTATCGGGAGTCTAGAAATGGATTTGTATTTTTCCGGTGACCATGATTTTGATGGAGCAATTTTATCCCTTCATGCAGGGCAGGGAGGAACGGAAGCGATGGATTGGACAGAGATGCTTTTCAGAATGTATCTTCGTTACTGTGAAAATCAGGGTTGGCAGTATGAAATTATAGACAAAGTAGCGGGTGATGAGGCAGGGCTCAAAAGCGTGACTTTCAGCATTCCGGAGACTTTAGCCTACGGACTTTTAAAAAGCGAGGCAGGCGTACATAGATTAGTCCGGCAATCCCCATTTAATGCAGATAAACTGAGACAGACCTCCTTTGCACTTGCTGAAGTTATTCCGATTCTTGAGGAAAACAATGAAATTGAAATCAGAGACGATGAATTGGAATGGCATTTTACCAGAAGCTCGGGTAAAGGAGGACAGAATGTCAATAAAGTATCGACAGCAGTCAGGCTGGTGCATAAGCCAACAGGTATAATTGTGGAATCACAGCAGGAGAGGTATCAGGGTCAGAACAGGGAGACAGCTTTAAAAATTCTGCGGGGAAAACTCTGGCGGATGATGGAAGATCAAAAAGTAAAACACATCACTGAACTGAAAGGCTTATTTAAAATGGCATCATGGGGTAATCAAATCAGATCTTATGTCCTTCATCCGTATCATATGGTGAAAGATTTAAGGACAGATTATGAAACATCAGATACAGACTCTATACTAAATGGTAAGTTAGATGATATAATTTTAAGCTACTTGAAAAAAATGGCAACTGGCGTATAGTATTAAAGTATGGATAAAATAAAAGAAACTTCAACAGTTGACACATCCGGAAAAATATTGGTTAGGGATTTAGAGGATGTAAAGTCAAACCCCAATAAAAAGTTAGCAATCTCAGCATTCGTGATAATTATAGCCGGAATGCTGACAGGATATACATTATCAGTAAAATTAAATACAAAAAACGTCTCCGGAATTAACGGAAAAAATGCCGCAAGTTCCGGCCAAACCGTCGGGGTAAAAGACCAAAAAGCATATAAAGATTCAGCTGAGGGAGAACTGCAGGAAGGCGGCATTAACGGGGAAGGAACCCATAAATTAGTTCGACCGGGTGGACCAAGCCAGACAGTTTATCTGACCTCTTCGAATTTAGACCTCAATCAGTTTATCGGTAAAAAGGTAAGAGTCTGGGGTGAAACATTTTCCGCCCAAAAAGCAGGGTGGCTTATGGATGTCGGCAAGGTGGAAACCTTAAATTAGTTTATCTTCCTCCTATTTATGATCCGATTTAATAACGTCAGCAAAAATTACAAAAAATCCGTGGTGGCTCTGGAAGATATTAATTTAAGTATCGAGGACGGAGAATTTGTGTTTTTAGTCGGACCTTCTGGGGCAGGAAAAACCACACTTCTAAAACTTCTTATTGGAGAGATTAAACCATCGCACGGATCAGTTCATGTTGACGATTTCATTGTCAGTAAATTGGCCGAGAATAAATTGCCATTCCTTCGCCGAAAAGTAAGTTTTGTCTTTCAGGATTTTAAGCTTCTCGCTGAAAGGACTGTAGCGGAAAATATTGCGGTGACCTTAGAAATATTAGGGAAGAAAGATTCAGAAGCAGAAAAAAGAATAGAGGCAGTTTTATCAATGATAAAATTAAGCGATAAAGGAAATTATTTCCCCAGACAACTTTCATACGGCGAACAACAACGGGTGGCTATCGGCCGGGCTGTCGCTGGAGAGGCAAAAATACTTCTTGCTGATGAACCAACTGGAAACCTCGACCCGAAAACATCCTGGGAAATATTAAAAATAATCGGGGAGATCAATGAAGAAGGGAAAACCGTTATCATGGCTACCCATAATGTTGACATTGTTGATAGCCTTAAAAAAAGAGTAATCGTCATCAAAAACGGTAAAATTATTAAAGACGAAAAAAAAGGCAGTTATTCTTAAATAAAATTATGTCAACAACAGTATCTTTTTGGCAGAGAATCAGACGAACACCTTATCAGGCGATCGGTGCAATTTTTATGATCGTGATTACTCTTTTTGTAACATCAATTTTTCTTCTCATGGTTGGAGGATCTTCGGCGCTCCTGACATATCTTGAAAGCAAGCCACAACTTACCATCTTTTTTAAAGAAGAAAAAGATAAGACAGACATTGAAAATCTGGTTAATAAATTAAATGCAACGCAAAAGGTGGCCAATACTTCATATATTTCCAAAGATCAGGCGCTGGAAATTTACCGAGCCCAGAATAAAAATGACCCGCTGCTTCTCGAGATGGTGACGGCTGATATTCTGCCGTCTTCTCTGGAAATATCCGCGATTTCGCCCAAATACCTTTCAGAATTGGCTGAAGTTGTCAAAGATGAACCCGGTATAGACGAGGTTGTCTACCAGAAAGATATTGTGGATACTTTAATTTCCTGGACCACAACCATGCGTAAAGTTGGATTTGTTTTTATTATATTTCTGGTCAGTTCCTCTTTTTTCATACTTCTTACCAGCATCGGTATGAAAATTGCCCTCAAAAAAGAAGAGATTGAAATACTAAAGCTTGTTGGAGCAACCGGCTGGCAGATAAAAAAACCGTTTATTCAGGAAGGAATTTCCTACGGACTTTTCGGAGCAACGATTGCGTGGATGATTATATCTTTGATTCTACTTTATCTTCGTCCCTTCATTTCTTCATTTCTGAAGGGAATAGACAGTTTATCTCTTTGGAAGACCACGGGCTTTACTTTATACATTTGGCCTCCTAATTTATACTTATTTGGTCTGTTGTGGTTGATACTTATTATTTTTGGAGTGATGATCGGCCTTTTAGGCAGTTTATTTGCGGTATCCAGATATATCAGAAGCACTAATTGATATGCGCTCTTTATGGAAAGTACTGACGATATTATCTCTCCTCTTTATATTATTAAAGCCTTCCTCTTATATCCTATCGATTAACACTTGTCCGACTGACGATCCGTGTAAAGACAAAAGCGATCCCTTCGATAAAGTAAACTGTTACAGCGATGTAGTCAATGTTTGTTCAAACCAAAGGGAAAGCATGGCTTCTCAGGTCACATATTTATCTACTAAAATTCAGCTGACCGCCTCAAAAATTGTACAGAACAAAATAGAGATTAAAACGCTTGAGGAAGAAATCGGGGCATTATCACAAAAAATAGACAATATTGAAACCTCACTGACCACGATTTCGGGTATGTTTATCGACAGGATTGTAGCCTCATATAAAACCGGCGGGAGTTCATTTCTAAACTTAATTACAGGCAGCCACAAGTTTTCTGATTTGTTCAACCGCTATAAATATATCCAGACTGTACAAGCACACGACAGAAAGCTTTTGTTTCAAATGCAAAACAGCAAACTAAATTTTGAAGAACAAAAAAGCCTGCGTGAAGAAAAAAAGCTGGCCTTGTCACTGCTGAAAAAACAGCTGGAAAAGGAAGAGACTACACTGGCTGTCCAAAAAAAAGAGAAAGAAGGATTTTTAGCGATAACTAAAAACAGCGAAAATATCTATAAGCAGAATTTAGAAGCAGCCAGACGGGAAGCAAGTGAAATACAACAAGCCGCTTCGATATTGTCTACAGCGGGTGTTTCTAGACACGTCTCTCGGGGCGAGGTAATTGGAATTATGGGTAATACCGGATTTTCGACAGGTCCTCATCTTCATTTATCCGTTTACAACCTGAAGGAATCGGATTTGAACAAATTTAACTTCGATACGGGCTACGATAATCCGTTCAATTATTTATCATCAAGATCCATGCCTTTTTCCGCCAGTTCCTGCGATGATGTGGGAAGTAACCTGACCAAAAATATCGGAGGCGGATCCTGGAATTGGCCGATGAACAACCCCACCATTTCCCAGTGTTATGGGCACACACCATGGTCCTGGAGATATCAATCCGGTATCCATAACGGGGTTGATATGTTCGATACCATCAATACATTGGTTCGGGCCGTGGATGATGGAAACGCCTATACTTATAGAGGTGGACAATCAGCAGGCAACGGAGTATTTATCTTTCACAATAACGGCAAGATGTCTTTGTATTGGCATTTAGCAAATTAAAAGTACAAAACACAAAGCTTAAATGTTAAAACCAGCTACCAGATTATTTATCTGTAGCGTTTTGTTGAGTGTTGGATTATTTTTTTCCTCAAAATCTGTTTACGGCGCCCGCTCCATAAAAATAGACTCATTTAAAGATTTATTTCATAACGATGAAGAGGGGGAAACGCAGATTAGTCTGATCGGCTTTGACGCGGGTGAGGAGATACATGTCAAGGGAGCTTTTGCAGGGGATGGCTCCACCAATTATTTCGGTTTTACCAATATTGGCGGAGAATGGATTAAAAATAGTACTAAATCAGAAGATCAGCCGGTAGTGACTGTCAATAATTGGGATGGGAAGTTCAAGATAAAACCTGATTTGGGAGATACCGGATTTCATGGAACAGGCGATTATAATTTCAAAATTGGTTTTTATTACTTATCAACAGGGGGAAATTTATCAAGTGTTAACTGGTCGGATGCGGTTAAGATACATATTGATTTTGTACCTTCTCCAACCACTATTCCCACCGTTTTGCCGACTATTACTGATTTGATTAAGCCAACAGCAAATCCAACAACGGCTCCTAAAATAACAACAAAAATAAATCCGACAATTACTTCCGTTCCCATAAAAATTAATTCCACAAGTGCGATTGACAAACCGACAGCCACTAGAAATATCTTGTCAGAAGTGACAACTTTGCCGGGCATTGAGGAGACCAGCAATAATGATAGGATTACTTCTAATTCAGCTGATAAAGTTTTAGGAATAAAGACACAGCAAAAAACAAAAAGTTTCAGCGGGCAGATAGTGACAGGATTATTGATTTTGAGCGCAACAATATGTTTTATTACAGGAATCTATTTCAGCATAAAGATCGCTAAAAGAAAAGAAAAAACAGAAATTCCTCTTTAATTCTTCAACAGTTATATGCGTTCATTAAATCCGATTCTCCATTCATTGAACTGTCAACTATTCCCAAATTTCCATGGGCTTAGTATACTTAATTAATGTGATTAAACGTATTTTTATTATGACGTTAGTTTTGCTGTGGGGATGTATACTTCCGGTACCAGTTCAGGCTGAGTCTCAATGCTCCTACACAGTTTCCGACGTTGTCTCTCTTCTTAACGCACAAAACACAATTCGCGGTGAAATTTCGGCAGGACTATCCAGGAACATCGTCGTTTGTCTCAACGGCGGTACCTATGCTCTCACTACTCCTTTGCAATTTAACAGCCGGGATTCGGGTACAGGCCAGTACTCAATAACCTACCAAAACTCACTCGGACAGACCCCTATCATTTCCGGAGGTGTCACTATTTTGGCAAGTAGCACACAAATCTGGAATGGCGACTGGCAATGGACAATTCCGGAAGTTAAAAACGGTTCCTGGTGGTTCAGAGAGCTGTATAAAAACGGCCAGAGATTGCCCCGTGCCCGTTGGCCAAACGAAAACGAAACTCTCTTGCCAATAGACATAACACAAAGTGGTTTCGGTATCACTCCTGACAGCAATTTAAGCGGTAAAAATGCGGAATTAGTGATTTATGGCAGCTCCTGGAATATGTTTAGAACCATCATCACCTCGGGCAATCAAAATTCCCCTATCTCCGTTGTAGACTTCGGCCAACAAGGTTCATACGAACAACGTTATCCCAAAACCGGTAACCTGGCATATTTGGAAAATTCGGTCAGTTTTATAGATTCTCCGGGAGAATGGTCTCTTGATCCGGAAAGCGGTGTTTTAACCTACCGCCCCCCGTTAGGAGAGAACCACGATCAACAAACCTTTGTTGCTCCAAAACTTTTCCAATTATTGATAGTCAAAGGCACTTCCAGCCAGCCGGTCAAAAATCTGAATTTTCAAGGACTTTCTTTCCAATATACCGGTTGGGATTTTCCAAAAGATATCGGATTTGTCGAAGATCAGGCATCCCATTACATTACTCCCGGTGGAGGCGACTTGGAAAAAATATCCGAACCCGCCATCCTTTTTGAATACGTCCAGGATTCTTCTTTTTCTTCAAATAATGTTTCCCACTTGGGAGCTAATGGTTTGGCGCTCGGAATTGGCACCCAACGCAATGTTATAGAAAATACGCATTTTTCAGATATTGGAGCGACCCCGCTTTTTGTCGGCTACCGTGCCCAATATCAGCTGCAATCCGATTGGCCAAATCCCGCAGAAGATGCGCCCGTTAACAATACCATCCAGAATAATTTCATCAGTGATGCCGGAATCGTTGATTTTGGCGCAGTCGGGATCTGGAATGCATTTGCTACAGGCACCAAAATCTCCCACAATGCAATTTCTAACCTGCCATATACCGGTATTTCTTCAGGGTTTATTTGGGTGAGCACACCTACCTCCACACATGACACTCTCATCGAATACAACGACATCACCGGCGTTATGTCCCAAATGTCAGACGGAGCCGGGATTTATACTTTAGGTTCTCAACCTAATTCACATATTACCGGTAATTCAATCAACGCCTTGGGAAGTGTCAAATATACCTCCGGCCCCAGAGCCAGCCTATATTTCGACGAAGGCAGTCAAGGATTTACAGTTAATGACAATATTATTCCGAATGGAATCCACTACAATTCTGATTCTGCAGGTGAGAGCGTTTATGACTCGGTTAACCTATTAAACTGTCCATCAATATCAGCTAAACTATTCCCTCCCGTCCAATACGAAGATGGAAAGAATGTCAGTCTAAATTGGGGAGGGTTAAATGAAAAATGGTTTCGAGACGGATATCATATTGATTATTATATCTTTCCGGCAACAAGTTCTAATTACAAAGTTTATAAATATATGGAGGGGCTTACAGAGAATGGAGGTGATCCCGGTAAAGATGTATTCATTACTTCCGAATCAGCTTCATGTTACGATACTATCAACACGCCGCTAGGATTTACAGTCGGACCTATTTTAACTTCTAATTCAACTCCGACCCCGGGAAATTCTGATCGAGGCGGTAAAATCTATGCTTTTGGAATCAATTTCTCCATTCCCAACTTAGGGAACTCCGGTACTTTCTCGGTTGATTTGGATGACAATAAAAAAGTAGATATTACTGATTACAACATTCTAGTCTCGGACTTTGGCAAAACAGGAACGCCCGGATTTATTCCTGCCGATATCAACAAAGATGGAATAGTTGATATTTTCGATTACAACATCCTGGTGGGGTATTTTGGGAAGATTCCATAATTTACCAATAAATATATATGTATCAAGATTTTTCTACTATATGCTATATTCAAAATGATGTATAAACATCTGTTTTTCTTTTCACTATTTTTGCTTACTTTTTTGTCATTTTCTCCAGCATATAACCTAGCTTATGCTCTGGAAAAGATTGAGGTGGCTACGGTCGATCCGCAGATAAATACGATCTACGGCACATTTCAAAGCCATAACCAGAAGATGGTTGCCAACCAGTACGGCATCTTCATGACATATCTTCAGAGCGGAAACGATGCCGAGTGGAACACCTGGTGTCTTTTACGAAGTACCGACGGCGGCAAAACGTTTGCCACCATTTATGAAAACACCAACTATACAAGAGCCCCAGTCATCGAGACAGACGACCATGGAACAATTTATCTTGCCCATCCCGATTGGGGAGCAGACTTCACAGGAACAAATTCGTATCTCTACCGTTTTACTCCGAAAAACAACTTCACCAAACCGGCAAAAACAACCATCCCCAATTCCGCCTCCGGAAAATATTCAATGATTCTTGATAAGTCACGCGGTCAGCTCTATTACTTCTCCTATGAGAACGGGTCATTTACGGTGATTGGTATTAACGGTAGGATTAAAAGTCACTATCAACTCACTACGCCGGGTACATCAGCATATGTTATGTATCCTTACTTATATCTAGATGAAAACAACGTTTTATATGCTGCCTGGACAAATCAAAAATTTGGCGTGTATCTGTATTGGGATATTCACTTTGTTCTCTCCAAGGATGGGGGGGCTACCTGGCAAAAACCTGATGGAAAAGTTTTATCTTTACCAATTGTGTCTGATGAAACCGGCCCGACGGACAGAATCACGCTTAATGATGAATTTGATGTCCATACCTGGCTCTGGACGCTGATTGTCAAAAACGGCAAAGTCCATCTGCCCTATCGAGCCACAACCGATCCCTACCGGCAACACTATGTCCGTTTTGATTTGGCCACTGCCAAAAAAGACCTAGACACGTATCCCGTGTGGAAAGGAGAAACGATTTCTTTTCTCAACCTGGATGGATTTTGCGCTACTCGCGTTACTCAGTCTGATTTCCCTCTCTATTGCATTTCAAGAACCGTAGATGGTCATCTGGGAGTATTAGTAAGTTATGACAACGGCACCAGCTGGCATGATTACGCAGTCAGCGATTTTAACGACCAGGGTTTATATGCCATCGGCGGAGCCAGGGAAGTAACCGCGGATGGCTATATTATTGGTTCCTATACCGATGCGAGAACGATTAATGCCGTCAGATTTTTTAAGGTTAAAGTGGGGCCATCTCCTACATCAACGACAACGATTACTCCCACCTCCACGCCTTCTCCCACTCCCGGCAAACACAACATCTTTGCCTTCAATCAACTCATTCCCGACATCGCTATATCAGAATCCTTCTCTGCTGATTTAGATGACAATAAAAAAGTAGATATTACTGATTACAACATTCTAGTCTCGGACTTTGGCAAAACAGGAACGCCCGGATTTATTCCTGCCGATATCAACAAAGATGGAATAGTTGATATTTTCGATTATAATATCTTAGTAGCAAATTTCGGAAAGAGTACATGAAAAAATTTCTTATAATAATTATCGTTTTTGTAATCACTTTCTTAATCTTCACTGATTCGCAAGTTGCAACCGCGACAAATACTGATTCCGCATTGGCTTTAGTTTTTACAGGCGAGAGTAATGCTGGTGGTATAGCTCTCAATTCAGACGCCACTTCGGAAGAACTTGCACCTATTCCCCAGGTGCAAATTCTAAATAACACAACATTTAAATTCGAGAATCTCGATATCGGAACCAACAATAATGTTGATCATTACAATCTGACTTGCTGTGACACTCATGGATTTGAACTCCAACTGGCCAACTCTGTCAAAGCCAGCGCATTTGTCAATAATCCTCAGGTGTATTTGGTTAAAACAGGTCAGGGACTGTCAACTCTCAGTGACTGGAATATAGGTGGTACATTCTGGACGAAATTTTTACAGCGTATTGCTGCCGCCAAAACACAATTACCCACTTCTACGAAGTGGGTAGTCTGGTACAGTCTGGGTATTAATGATTATATCGCCGGTACTTCAAACAATTCATTTAAATCATTAACAATTGCCCATTTAAATAAAATCAAGGCAGAACTTCCGGGTGCAATTATCATTATGACGCAATTTCAATCCATGGGAGATATATACACCAACGCCATGGCAGAAATTGCATCAACGGAACCTAATGTTTATGTGGTTGATTCCACAGGAGCGTCATTAACCGCAGAAGGTCTACACTGGAATTATGCCGGATTAAAAACTTTAGTTCCAAGAATGGTGACGGTTACGAGCAAGACTTTGGGGATGATTATTCCGACTCCAACTTTCAATTCTTCACCCAACCCTTTTGGAGTTATGACCTGGGGAAATTCCGATGAGATAAAAATGCAAATTGCCCGCAATCTAGGAGCAAAATATTACCGACCTCTTGCGGTTATTTTAGACAAAAACCCATTGTCATGTACTGAATGTCAAGCAGCTATGGATAAAGGATTTAAGTTGGTGCTGACAATCCGAGCCAATGGAGGCGGAGGTATCCCAACTGTACCGCTTACCGATTGGAATACTTTTAGAAATATATTATCTCAAGTGTTAGACAAATATAAACCTGAAATTTTAGTTATAGAAAATGAAGAAAACTCTAGTACTTTTTACACTGGTACAGCTCAAGGTTATCTGCAGGAGTTGACAGTAGGCTGTGAAGTTGCTCACAGCAAAAATATTAAATGCGCCAACGGCGGTTTGGTCAGTAAATTGCTGGTAGTTTTGGTATCGGAAAGTTATCAGCCCGATGCAAACAAGGCAGATAATTATCTTAGGCGGGCTCTAACTCCGGAAGATTATACTACAGTAACTGCATCGATCGGCTCATCAGTTTGGTTAACTCAGATCCAAAAAGGTCAAGTTCTTCTGGCGGGATACAAAACTGCCGGGGCGGATTTTGTGAATTTTCACTGGCATCAGGAAAATGCGGAAACCATTCCCGAAGCAGTAACTTATTTGAATACGGCCTCGCAAGGACTACCGATAATCAACAATGAGATCAGCCCACAAAAAAGCATTAGTCCCAATCAAGTGACAAGTTTTATGCAAACGATGCTTGACTTGAATTCACCTTACGTAATATGGTACAGCAATGATGCCGACGGGACTGGTAGAACAGGTAGAGCTCTGACTGACAAGAACGGCAACCTGAATGACAGCGGTAAAGCTTATCAAAAATTTACAAAAGACCATTTTCTTCCTGCTCCGACACCTATTAAACTAAATCCCGACACCAAAAAAAGTATCTTTGCTTTCAACCAACTCATTCCCGGCGCTGCAAATTCCGGATTCCAGCCAGCTGATTTGGATCACAATGGCAAAGAAGATATTTTTGATTACAACATTCTCGTTTCCGACTTCGGTAAATCAGGAACACCGGGATTTATATCTGCCGATATAAACAAAGATGGAAAAGTGGATAATTTAGATTATAATATATTTATAAATAACTTCGAAAAGTAATCATATGGATACACAATCAAAGCAAACTCTGCAACCAAAGTTTCATCCGAAAACTCCTTCATCTCTTTCTAATTATTCATATAATTCATTTTTCCGCCACCCCGTAATTACCTATATACTGATTGCGCTTGTCATTATTGCAGGTTTGGGTATTGTTATGCTGATGGGAGAGCGTTTAAAGGCTTCCAACAATGGACCGGTACTTGCTCTTGCTCCTGCCACAAAAACCTTGAGGGTTGGAGAAACTTTTTCTGAAGGGATTATATTGAATACCAATGCTGACACCGTTTCTGCCGTGGAACTTCATCTTTCCTATGATCCGAATGCCATTCAAATACTCAACTTTATCCCCGAAACGCCGTTGCCGGTCGTGCTTGTGCCGGAAACACATAGCAACGGAGTCTTATCCGTAAGCCTTGGCGTTCAACCGGATAAGCCTTTTAAAGGTGCCGGTATTATTGGGACATTAAATCTCAAAATTCTTGCTTCCAAACAATCGTCTTTAAATTTTACCTCGAAAACGGCTGTGGCGGTTGTCGGAAAGACGACTAACGCGCTGGTTTCCAAAACTGGAACAACGATAAGAGGGGCTGTGACGGCTCAATAAATGGATTTTCTTAAAAACTTTTTAAACGGCTGATACCCGTAAGAATTCCAGGCAATTTTGCCGAACTGGTTGACTTCATCCACGTAAACTTCGATATAATTCAGATTTTTAGTCTTAAACCAATCGACAGCCGCAAGTTCCAGAAGTTTTCCTGTGCCCTGCGATCTTTTGGATTTATCAATCACAAGATATGAAATATGGCCTACCTGTTTGACTTTAAACCAGGGAAAAAGATATTTGATAAATCCCGAGATGAAACCGGTTATTATGCCGTTTTCCTCCGCGACCAGAATAAATTTGCCCGGAAAACCTATTTGTTCTGCCGCCCAACTATAAAAATCCCGGTCGAAACTAGCTTCCAGACCGTAATATTCCTGATCAAATTCGAAATGCAGGTCGAGTAGCTGTTTGCCAAGCGTAATAATTTGTGGTATATCAGCGTGACATGCTAATCTTATATTCATATGCGCTATATCACTAATAATTCTGATGATACATCGAAAATCGGAAAAAAAATAGCCGCCGGACTGAAAGGTGGGGAAGTGCTTTGTCTTTATGGCGAGCTGGGCGCGGGTAAATCTGTTTTTACGAGGGCTTTGATCAATTATTTCCTGCCGGGAATAAGAGTTCTCTCCCCTACCTTTATTATTGTGCGACAATATAAAATTGAAATAAATAATAAAAAGACGATTTACCATCTTGATTTATACCGCCTGTCAAACAAGGCTGAATTTCAGGATTTGGGAATGACGGAAAATTTTCATCAACCTGATACAATTATGGTTTTAGAATGGGCAGACAGGATTAAAGACATACTTCCTTCAAAAAGAACGGATATCAGTTTTAAAATTCTTGGAGAAAACCAACGGGAAATTATAATGCAAAATTATGGATAAGATAAAGGAAGCCGTCAATATTTTAAATCAGGGAGGAATCATCATTTTCCCTACAGATACAGCCTTTGGTATTGGTTGCAGAATGGATAATATTGCGGCCGTCAAAAAACTATTCAAAATCAGGCAAAGGCCAGAGACTCAGGCAGTGCCGGTTCTGGTTGAATCAATAAGCATGGCCGAAAAGATTTTCTTCTCCCCTCTTCCTGACAATGTGCGACAATTGATGGAATCATATTGGCCGGGTGGCTTGACAGTTATTTATCCATGCAAAAAAAAGTTAGTAAGTCCCCTAGTGAGAGGCGGAGGTAATAATTTAGGTGTCAGAATGCCGGACCATCAATTGACATTAAAACTGATAAGCGAAGCGGGCGTACCTATTTTAGGTCCATCCGCTAATTTCCACGGTGCCAAAACTCCTTTCCGGGCACAGGATCTTGATCCGCAACTTATTAAGCTGGTGGATTATGTAGTTCTCGGGTATTGTAATTCTCAGAAAGCCTCCACAGTAATCGATTGCTCTGTCAATCCCTTCGTAATTAAGCGTCAGGGAGACGTTTTTCCTGAAATTATCACTCTGCTTATCGACACACGGGACCGATACAGTGTAAAAATATCTATAATGCATGCAGGGAAAAAATATAATTTTGAAAATGAAAATGCCCAAAACAATTCACAAACCCTTTTACAACTGATTGATAAAGGATTAAAAACATGTGATTTGACATTGACTGATGTTAAAGCCGTCAATGTTGAGACAATTGGCGGGTCATTTACAGGAGTAAGGATTGGGGTAGCTGTCTCAAATTGCTTAGGATGGCTTTATGAGATTCCCGTAAACTCAGAGAAAAGAAAAATAGTTACTCCTGATTACGCAAAATAACTTGACTGGATTTTCAGCGCGTATTATCCTTCTTGTAATGAGAAGAATAATTACTTTAGTATTTTTATTAGTAATTGTTTTTCTTTTCCCGCCACTACCGGTACACGCATCTTCATTAATTACAGATCGATTTATTATTAGGTATAAATCCACTGCGACAAACGCCGACAAAGTAAAAATACATGAGGGAATATCCAACGGATATGTGATAAAAAGAATTCCACCCCTTAATATCGAGATATTTCAATCCTCAGATGCCGATTTCACAGAAAGAGTCGTTCGCCACTTTAGAAACGATCCGAGAATCCAATACATAGAACCGGATTTTTTAGCTACAGCCGTGGAAATTCCCAATGACCCGGGACTACTTGAAAGTCATCAATGGGGAGTGTATAAAATACAAGCAGCCGCAAATTTTATCAGCGGTTGGGATATTACTCATGGAAATTCATCCATAAAAGTAGCGGTTGTTGATTCGGGTATTGATGCTGGTCACGAGGATTTGGCGGGTAAAGTTAAAAACATCAAAAACTGCACCGACAGTACAACTGCTGATGACCTTTTTGGTCACGGTACGCATGTGGCCGGAATCATCTCAGCCAATACTAACAATAAAATCGGTGTGGCCGGAGTCGGGTACAATATATCGCTTATGAATGCTAAAGCCCTTTCTGATAACGGTTCGGGATATTATTCCTGGATCGCCGATTGCATTACTTGGTCTGCAGATCAGGGAGCAGGTGTCATCAATATGAGTTTGGGCGGGGCAGACGCCTCTCAAATGCTGGAAGATGCTATTAATTATGCGCACGATAAAGGAGTGGTGATTGTGGCCGCGGCGGGCAATTCCAACAGTAGCGGTTTTTTTTATCCGGCGGCATACAGTCAGGTGATTTCCGTGGCTGCGACAGATAATGAAGACGCGCGAGCATCATTTTCCAACTGGGGTAATTGGGTTGATGTGGCGGCGCCGGGCGTCTCTATTTTCTCCACGCTACCTTCGCACACAAATTATTTCAAAACAAAAAATTATGGTTATCTGTCGGGCACATCGATGGCAGCCCCGCATGTCTCCGGACTGGCAGGGCTTCTATTTAGCGAGAATTTAAAAAGAGATGAGGTGGTGAATGTGATTTTCCAAAACGCTGATCCGATTGCGGGAACGGGTAAATTATGGAAATACGGGCGGATAAATGTTTATAAAAGTCTGATATCAGTAAAGACGAGTTTTATTCCATCTCCGACGCTTTTACCAAGTTTAACTCCGACACTCATTCCATCTTTTACTCCGACTCCAACTTTTACACCGACTATTACTCCAATCCCAAGTCCTGATACGACTCCTATTGAAACCAAACCGGTTAAAAACAATAAAAATATGTTTGTCCGATTCTGTGACAGATTCCCACGCTATTGTAATTGATATCAATTAATATTTTTTGAAAATACCGCCGCCAGATCATCCCGGTAAAGAAGTTTCCATTTGCCTTGATCCACAAATTTTAAAAGTTTCTTATAAAGTGGTTTACTTGTATTGATCAGCACTTTGGTATAGCGGGATTTATCGATTTCTTTCAAATTCTGCTCCAGCGGATAATAATCATCAAAAGCGCTATATCCTTTCTCATCTCTCCACAAATGCATTCTTCCATCAATTGAAGGCTTTATTTCCGGATAATTCCAAATGATAAAGCCTCCCCAGTTATAAAAGGTCAGAAGGTCCGTACCAGCCAACTTATTATTTATAACATATTCGACAGCACGGGGAGAGCATTTGACAAAATCAGCACAGTATCTTTGCCAGTTCATGTGAAAGACATTCGCTAGGGGAATTTGAATGGAAATCACATAAAAATAAAACCCACCCAGTACAATAAATGACAGTATATCGGCAAAAATCCTTTTTTTAGGTTTCAGTGCGAAAATAATATTTCTGACAACCGGTATGGAAATAAGAAGTAATACCCAGTTATACCGCCTGACCAAGTAAGACATGATTAAAATTAAAAATGTCGGGACTATCCAAGGGAGATTCTCTTTCAGTTTCTTTTTCTCAAGAAGAATCAGGATGCTGAGTATTATTAAAATTTCCCAGATGACCAGATTCCACCAAAGCAGGGAAAACCTCTCAAAAGACGTCCACTCGATGATGTCTTTCAGGGCGGGATTATTAAAGTGTTTTACAGCTTCAAGGTATACTTCTAAACCAAAAGGATTGATGACTGCGGCAATAACTGACAGGATAAAAGATATAATCAGATTGAAGGACTCCTTGATCAGGAAAGTGATGCTTTTCAAATTTAGAGAACCTATTTTAGATAAGAGAAAAACTACCGTCCAAAGAAAAAAGATTCCCAAACCGAAAATAAACTCTCCATGAATATTAGACCAAAGGATAAAAAGCGGGATTGCCAGAAATATAATCCGTTTTCGGCCTTGCTGGAAGTTCGATAAAAGATAATATAAAATAGCCAAACCCAGAAAACTCAGAAGCTGGCCGCGGAAAGAAATGACGAACATCGGCTGTTCCATATAAAGAAGAAGCGGAAATAATAAAGATATTTCCCAAAAAGAGAGTTTGAAGCTTTTGCTGAAAATATAAAAAATTAGAGAAATAATCAGAGCCGCCGCGATGCTTAATCCCAAAAATCCCGAGAAGTGGAACGTGACATATGAAATAAGATCCGTACCCCAGGAACTATTAATCCAGTTGAAGCCGGGCATCATAGTGGAAAGGGTATTTCCCCTGAGTATCTTTCCCGTCTGAAAAAAATACTCACCGTATTTGAGGTGCCAGCCGAGGTCTGAATCGGCGGATGGATAGATGGTGCCCAAAAAAACAACAATAAAAGGAAAGAGAATGTAGAAGAATTTATGGAACGTATCGGACAATATTTTTTTCATGTCTGTTGTGGGCAAAGATTAGGAGTGAAGTATATGAAAAAAAATAACTCTTGACAAGATATTAAAAAGTGTTTTACATTAAATATAGAGTTTGCTCACCGCAAACGGAAGCAATCCTAAGATTATATATAGTCGAAGGATTGCATTTTTTTTCAAGAAGAAACACCTGCCCGGTGTAAGTTTTCTACTGCCAATATGAAAATTTGTCTGCCCTCTGCTCAAAGCGTGACACTCGAGCTCCGAGTAATCGGAGTGCGGGTGTTTTTTTGTGCAGTATACAGGCCAGGCTGGAGTATAAACGACTGCCTGGTCTTGAGGAACGAAGGGATGCACCAGACGGTGCGTCCCGAGTGACGAAAGGAGGTGAAGAATAATGATTAAAAAAATATTTGGATTATCGGTAGGAGTTGGTTTAGTTTTAGCTACAGTCGTACCGGCAATTGCCGCAGGAAATTCTTGCGCCAATCAAATTACTGGTTCAGCCAGCACTAACACTTGTTTGAGACAGATGATAAAAACTCATACACCTGTTATATCCAATACCGGTAATCTTATCAATAATGTTTTCAGTGATATCCGATCCGGCAATAATACGTCCAGTAACAATACGCAGAATGCGTCTGTGACGACAGCTGAATCGAATGCTACTGTTGATAGCGCGTCAAGTTTGAATACAGGTAATATATCTGTAACACAGACAGACACGACAGTTGATGAAACCGGATTAAATGATACAACCGGAGCGAACTCCAACAATCAAGTCACTTTGAATACGACTAAAACTGTGACAACAACCGTAACAAATAACGGTTTGTTACTGAACAATGTAACTTCCAATGTGACAAGTGGTAATAACAATGCTAATAATAATACAATCGGAGGCTCCATAAGCGCTGGTGCATCCAGACTTTCTGTAGTGTTGACTAATATCTTGAATGATATGCGGATAACAGTCAGTCAATAACAGATTTGGAAAGAAATAAGTTTAGGGCCCGTCTTATTTTAAGACGGGCTCTTGACGTAGGTACAGAGGAAAGGTATATTGTCTGGCGCATGAAAAAAATTTCGCCAATTCTTAGGCAGGGACTGATTCTTAGCGTTACCTTAGTGTTTTTTCTTCGACTTCTCCACTTTTTGGCGGGTTATTCTTTCATTATCCGCTTCAATAACTTTCCGGTAACAAAGCGTGAGATGGATTTGACTGAAATAATCTACAGTGATAAATCAAACAAACTGTATACTCTGCTTCAGCCAATAGACCGGTTCGATGCGCTTTGGTATAAGGATATTGTACGGGGTGGATATAAAAATCACCCTTTGTCGACTGCTTTTTTTCCGCTTTATCCCTGGTTAGTTCAGGGTATGACATCGATTTTCAAACAGTCTTATGAACTATGGAGTTTTATACTTACGACGGTTTTAACTTTCTTAGTTTTTTTACTTATATTTATAATGACTTATTTGGAGTATGACGGGGATGCAGCAAAAAGAGCATTACTACTTTTTGCCTTTTTCCCGACAAGTTTTTTTCTTCTGATGCCATATAGTGAGTCTCTTTTGATTTTTCTGATACTTTTGACTTTTTATCTGGCAAAAAAGAAATTATTTATTCTGGGGGTGATTAGTGCATCTTTGACTGTAATGACAAAACCTTACGGCATACTCGCCGCGATTCCATTAATTTTATATATTTCAAAGATTAAGGCTTTACCGCATAAAATTTTAATGAGTTTTTGTTTATTGCTTTTGCCTTTATCATTTATAGGCATTTATTTTTATCAATTTCAACAGACAGCAGGAAAATATACGATTTTAAATATTCATAAATATTGGGGTATTGAAAGGCCTTATCCTTGGCAGCCTATTCTTTCTCTTTTAACCCGATTTTATCAGCATCCTTTTGATCTGCCCAATACCGCTAATTTCTTCCTAGTATTAGGGACTGTATTTTTTCTGATTAAATCATATAAAAATATAGCTTTATCTTATTGGCTTTTCTCACTTTTTGCATTTCTGACATTTTATTTTTCTGTTTACCGCAATGGAATATTATTCAGTTACTCCCGTTACTTTCTGGCTCTTTTTCCGATTTTCATATATTATGGTTCGAAAAAAATTAAAGACATATCACTTTATATTTATTTGCCGATAGCATTTTCTTTTCAGATGCTTTTCTTTATCTTTTATACCTTTGGATTTTTTGTAGCTTAAATGCATTCTTTTTCCTATCTTGACAAGGTTTTTTTTATCAGTTAGTATTTGGTCCGTTAAATCTTTTCTACAAATTCTGCCCAAAGCGATAATCTGCTTTGGGTTTTTTTATACCTATGACTGATGATAAAACAATCTTTGACCCTGAAGTTGTCATACCCAATACCAAGAAATTTTTCAGTTGGATACTGGATATTTTGAAACGCAGAAAAAAACTTATAATCATTCTTACGGTAATAATTTTGGCTTTAATATCCTTCAGGATATTTCTAGCCAAAAGATATTCACCGAGCATTCCAAAGCCTAAGGTGGTTGCCGTCAGTGTAGATAAAGGTTATGATTTTCCGGCTCTCAATAATCAGGGCAAGCCGACCGGCAGTAAGATTAAGCTCAAAATCGCGCAGGTAGAGAAAACCAATCAGGTGATCGTGAAAGACCAGACTTTTACCGCGAAAAACAACAAGCTTTTCCTGATCGTCAATCTTGAACTAAAAAATGACGCCACGACCCCGCTCAATTTATTGCCCGGCGATCTGATCAGGCTTACCTACAATAATGATGATAATAATAAATACGCACCTGACCTTCATAACAATCTGGTATTAATATCCGCTATTTCCACCAAGCTTGACCGGGTGGGTTTCGTCATACCCGACAACGCACGCAATTTCAAATTGTTGATAGGGGAACTGGAAGGGAAAAAGGAATCGGTCGCGGTAGAATTTAGTTCTTGACAAGAGTTTAGTGAGTGGTTATATTGCTAGATGGTATTTACTGCCGCGAAAAACTGCCCCTAAATAATTCTATTATATCTGCCTGCAAAAACCGTGGTTGATTACTCAACAAAAAAAATAACAAGAGACCTGTTGGAAGAACTTAAACAGGCATTAAAAAACGTACGCGGATGGGGTAGCGTGGAAATTTATGTGCAGGATTTTAAAGTTACCCAGATCACAGAACGCAATATCAAAAAAACCAGTCATAATATACGGGATCTAAAATAAAAATTTAATATAAATTACCGACCGCACACGGAGGTAAGCACTCTTATTTTAAATAAAAATGAGTTGCTTACCTCTTTTTTATTGCCAAGAATACTGACTTTATGAAGAAGAAATTTACAGGATGACTGTCTTTTCCTAGGCAGATAGTTATCTTGGATCATCATAAGGAAAGGAGGTGAATATATAATGAAAAAAATAGCAACATTTTTAGGAGCTGCAGCTTTGCTCGCAGCTACTTTAGTACCGGCCGTTGCCGCAGGAAGTAATTGTGCAAATAGTACAACAGGGCCTTATTCCAACAATACCTGCACAATCAATAATTCCAGCAACGTCACGGTAAATAATGTAAACGATGCACAAATAGTAAATACTGTAAGATCAGTTTCCAACACTGGTGGCAATAGCGCTTCCTACAATACTTTGGGAGGTGCGATCTCTACTGGTAATGCGTCATCCAATGTTACGGTAAGTTCAATAGCCAATATCAATACAACTAACGTAACAGCAGGATTTGCTGGTGGAAGCAATTCTGGAATGAATGAAATCACAGGACCTTATTCCAATAATAGTGCTTACGTCAACAATGACTATAGAGTCAACACATACAACAGTAATACCGCCACAGTGAACAATGATGTTAATGTAACGTCTGATTCTGGTGACAATAATGCGGACTATAATACCGGTCCAGCATCTGTGCGCACAGGAAATACAGCACTTGGGTTGTTAGTTGACACTCATGTCAATGACAGCTTCACAGTAGTATCTCTGGGCGGATCAGGATCAACCAGCAATAACACCGTCGGAAACAGTACAACAGGACCTTACTCATTGACCAATGATGCTGTCGTAAACAATACAGCAGATGTCAACATCAACAATGTCAATGATCTGAGAGTAGACAATAGAGTGCTCACTGATTCCAATTCCGGCAGAAACACCGCTAACTACAATACTTTAGGAGGCGATATAACCACCGGAAACGCAACCAGTGATGTAGGCGTAAATACCGAAGGTAATATCAATACAACCGCGGTATCTATGGCTCTGGGATCATTTAACAATGATGGTAGCAATGAAGTCACGGGACCAAATTCCAACAATTCTTCTTACGTGAACAACGCAAGAAATGTGCTGATCGACAATTGGAACAACAAATGTCAATCACACAACGCGGATGACAGATTTGGACCTGACTGTGATGTTAACGACTTAGGAATATTCAATGATGTACAGGATACTGTTGATTCAGGAAGTAATCACGGTGATTACAATACAGGTGGAGCAGTAGTGACTGATGGATGGTCATCACTCGTTGAATCAATTTTGAATCATCTGAACGATGTTTTGAATCAGGTTCAAATTTAATAACCATCTCTTTCTTTAGGTGGGGATCCTTCCTAGGATTTAGGATCCCCACCAGGAAAGTTTAATTTAAATTAGAAATGTAGAATGTTAAAATTGAAGAAATTTATCAGTTTAGTTCTTATCTACACCCTAATAAGTTTGAGGGTGTTTTCGGGTATTTCCTTAGTTTTAGCTGTTGACGGGCCGCCTGGGGTTCCACCACCGCCTGGAAGTAATACCTATAGTGCGCCACCGCCTCCACCCAGTAATCCGCCGCCGCCAAGTAATCCTCCACCGCCCACAGTTCCTCCAATTGATAATAATACGGCAACTATTGCACCTCCTCCGACATCTGCCGCTGTTCCAACGGTTCCTCCTCTGCCCACAGAAGGAACATTACCTACCAGTCAGGTGGAGCCAACAGCTGCAACTGCCGACAATTTGTCCAATTTACAGGGATCTGATACTAATAATACATCCGGTAATACCGGTAATACCGGTAATTCAGGGAGTGGAACTGATACAAATAATTCAAATTCTTCCGAGTCGTCAAATAATACTTCGTCATCTTCATCCGTCAACGATCCGGCTAATATTGGTACCGGATACGGATCCCAGAATTATTCGGACGAAGAACTGAAAAAAAAACTGGAAGTGATGAATCAGAATTTGGCTGACCAGCAAAATAAAATCGACCAGATGTCGATAACGGGATTTAACTATGCCGACTTAAACACGCTAAACGGCCAAGTCTTTTCCGGTGATGCTTTAGCCAGTTTGAATTTATTGAATAAACTCAACAGCAACATGACAGGGGAGGGTAGTTTTGCTGTCTATAATATATATGGAAATTACCTTAATGATTTGATTTTTAAATTGGGTAGTAATAATGTCACCGGTGCGTTTGACAGCGCTTCTTCTACAGTCTCTAAAAACGCGGATACAGGCACGTTATCCGATAATACCGCAACCTCAAATAATACTTTTACCGTAAAAGAGACCAACGGAAATGACGCTATACTGAATAATGATATCAACCTTCAGGCAGTCTCAGGGGGAAATTCAGCGTCCACCAATACCGGCAATGGATCTATCAAATCAGGAGATGCGACGGCTATTGGTAATATCGTAAATTTAGCAAATACCAACATAAACACAGCACAGTGGCTACTAGGTGTGGTTAACATCTATGGTACTATGCTTGGTAATATTCTTCTTCCACCGGAAAGCAGTACAACAGTTAATACCACAGCTCCAGTCGTGATGACAGCCAATACCAATACCGGAGCTAATTCCGATAACGTATCTACATTTCAATCTGATAGTAATACAAATATAGAAAATACGAATACCGCCAACGTCACCAGTAATCTGAATACGTCGGCTAATACCGGAAACAACACTTCTTCATACAATACCGGAGGAGGATTGATCTCTACAGGTAAGACGGACGTCTCAGTAAGTAATACTACCATCGCCAATAAAAATGACGTGAATGAAGAAGGTACGGTCTGGATGATAATTGTCAATGAGGCCGGTAAATGGGTTGGACATATTATCGGTGCCCCGTTTGGAAGTGATTATGCCTCAAATAGCTTGGGAGCAACACAAACAACGGTAAATAATACTCCTTACTACACTGATACCTTTAACACAGCTACCGGAGCTTTATCACAAAATGACGCGTCATATTCTCAGACCGATAATACCAATATCACTACAAACAATACTGCCGCTATAGTAAATAATATTACCGCCAACGCTGATACCGGTAATAATACAGCCTCAAGTAATACAGGCGCAGGAATAATTGATACCGGCAATGCAAAGGTAGCTTTAAATCTAGTCAATGTGGCCAATACTAATGTTACTGCCAAAAAGTTTATCGCGGTAATTGTCAACGTCTTAGGCGAGTTTTTAGGAAATATTATTCCGCCAGCTTACCAGACATCCAATTCTACTACAAATACTACGTCAACAAACGGCACCCAAAACAATACAACATCAGCTAGTTCTAGTCCTCATATCGGCGGAGTTGAAAATTTTGTCAACCAACCCACACCGACACCAGAATTACAACAAGAAACATATGCGGTAGTAAACAGTTCCAACAACCAATCTTCATCTACAAACTACACAGATTACGAAAATCTCTATGTGAAATATTATGAAGCCTTAAATAAAATAAATAATTATAAAAAAATTATAGCTCAAAAGAAAAAAGTCATTTCACACACTCAAGTAAGCAATAATAATGTTGTAAACCAGGCATCATACCAGGCATCAAATAAACAGATTTATCGGGGAGTTTACCTGTCTAATACTTTTGCCAAAGCGACAGAGACCACTTTTGCAGGTATGCTATTTGGAGGTGCAAAAATAAATGTGACGGGTTCATGGTTAGGGATAGTACCTTTCGGCGTACTCATTTATCTTCTGAGACGGCGTAAGAAATTTAATTTTACAAAATATCTGAATCTATTATTGGAGGTTATCTTATGAACAAAATCCTTTCTGCCAAAATCATATTATTAATCTTATTGCTGATACTCTTGATTGGAAAAAGCGATCATCTTGTACTGGCAGATTGGTGGACCAGATCTGATGTCAGGCCAACCCAACCAAGCACTGAAAGAAATTTACCGACTCAAATTGCAGAACCAACGAAAGAGATACAGGTAGCGCCAACGACAGTTTCCACACCTCCGCCGATTGGTGATCCCGGTGTGACGAGTACGCCTTCGCCGACTTCGGCAACTTCATCATCGTCGAGTGATAATTCAGCCTCCACGACATCTAGTGGAGGGAATGATTCTACAGGATCGACACCGTATTACGGACCGAAAGTTTTGGGCTTATCAAATACTGCAGGCGAAGGATTGCAACCGTCTGATATAATACTTCTCGCCGGAATATTATGTCTGACTCTGTACCTCAGATCAAAACTGACATTAAAACATCAGGATTGAAGTTATCCCGCTTAATGCTTCTTCTAAGCGGTGTGGTTCTGATTTTTGTCGGCTTTAAAATGTCCAAAAGCTCTTCTCAAGACAATTCATCTCAAAATAATATTATTATTGCCGGTGAAGTGACATCTTTTTCCCAAGAGCCTGTGAATATCGATAAAAAACTACTTCAGGCAAATAATCAACAAAAAGAGAATCTGCCTCCTTTAAGAATTATTATTCCGTCAGTCAAAATCGATCTACCTGTTAAGGAGGCTAAAGTTGTCAATGGATATTGGGAAGTATTTCCCGATAGAGCTGGTTTTGGTTTAGGCTCGACCTATCCGGGTGAAGTCGGCAATCAGGTAATTTTTGCTCACGCAAGACAGGGTCTATTTTTACCCTTAAAAAAGGTTAGTATAAAGGATAAAATTTTTATCTCCACCAAAACCAAACTCTTTACATATCAGGTTACGGCTACGAAAGAAGTTAATCCCAATAATACTGATATTATTGGATTGACGAGTGAAAAAACATTAACACTGTATACCTGTACAGGATTTTCAGACAGTAAAAGGCTGATAGTAATAGCAAAAGAGATAAATAATTAGTTTTTATTATAAATTGATATATTAATACTTCATTTGTTCTATTTAATTGCAGTTGACATCTTCTAAAAATTAGTTCTATGATGAATTAAATTAGTAATATGATCGACCGTAAACGGAGATCTCATTAATTTATGATTAAGCTGCTTTCCGTTTACATAAAGTTTATCAAACCACGATAAGTGGTTTTTTTATGGAAAGATATGATATCAATATGATGAAATTAATAAAAAAAATACATGTGAGAAACTTTTTTTTGGGAGTGTTTTTAGGATTATTAACCTTAAATATTCAAGTACAACCGGTTGCAGCGATTAGCGTTTCGCCAATTAATCAATTTACAGAATTTCTTAAATTGATGCCTATATCAAGAATAAATTCCAGGATAACTCCTATGCCGACATTTGGTATATTTAACAGATTGCCGACTTTATTTATTTCCAGAAACAATACAACCATTACTCCGACCCAGACATTAACTCCAACTCCCACTCCAACCCGCACTCCCACTCCAACTTTAACCGCAACGCCAAGTCCATCAAGGACTCCAACGCCGACCTTAACCAACACGCCTACTCCGACGTTGACGCTTACTCCAACGCTATCACCGACAATAACTTCTACCCCTACGCCAACCGTGACGGGTTCGCCTCCGCCTGCAGAAACATCTACACCTACCCCGACTTTAACCATAACTCCAACTCCGAGTGAGACGCTTACGCCTACCGTGACTATGACCCCGACTCCAACAACTCCATCAGCATCTCAAAATTTGGTCGCTTATTGGAAGATGGATGAAGGAAGCGGTAGTGTCCTAGTAGATTCTTCAGGCAATAGCAATGATTTAACAATGATCAATGATCCGGAGTTTGATAGTTTTTCATGGGCCGTGGACGTACCACCTACGAGTTTTTCTGACTCGTTTTCACTACTATTTAATGGTCATAACTACGGACAGTTAGTAGATTCGCTAAAAAATTCTAACTTTGATTTTACGACAGGATTCACCATTGAAGCTTGGATCAAGCCAACGCAAACAAATGATTCTGCGATTGTTTCAAAATTATCAGGCGGTGGATACTTAATATGGTTTAAAGATAATATTGTAATTAATTATATCGATGGTAGTCAGGCAGTGGCAACTTCGAATCTGGTAAACAACTCATGGCATCATGTTGCTATAACTTGGGATGGAGTAAATCAGGCAGTTTATGTTGATGGGGTTAGGGAAGGTGATCTAGTAGCGCATGGAACTGCTCCATCTGCAGGTGGAAGTTTTATTTTGGGAACTTATAATTCTCGTAATTCTCAAGGTTTTATCGGCAATATTGATGAAGTAAAAGTATATAATTACGCCAGATCACAGGATGAAATTAATTCTGACGCCGGAATACCGGGATCGGTTGTCATTAATGAAATTATGTGGGTAGGAAGCAGCGGCTTCGGCATTGCCGATGAGTGGTTGGAACTGAAAAATATGACCTCACAACCAATCAATCTGACTGGCTGGAAAGTGAATAATTTAGATCAAACTCCATCGCCAGATTATACTATCCCTAGCGGCACAATTCCTGCGAATGGATTTTTTCTGATTGCCAATAATGACAAGGATGCTTCAATATTGAATGTGACTCCTGATATTATCTCTGCATCGATAAACTTAAATAATTTAGGAGAACAATTAGTCTTAAATAATAATAAAGGAATTATGGTTGATAGAGCGAATGATTCCGGTGCATGGTTTGCTGGAGATAACGCTGTTCCAAAGAAATCCATGTCTCGAAATATCCCCCCCCTTGATGGTGCTGTTTCTACAAATTGGCATACATCCACAACCTCGGTGAGTCTTGATATTGGAGCAACGGAGCTTGCCACACCACAAACCGCGAATGACTGATGATTCGTTTTGAGTTTAAAACAGCATTTCTTCCTTGATAAGTCAGGCTGTTTTTGCCACAATGGATGAGTATAATGTTTTTGAAGAAACTTGCCCAAGCGCTTAAATACTACTTTTATCCGCATGAAGGAAATAACTTCAAGGGGAAAATTTTACACCACCAGTATCTTATTGCTTTTATCGTAATATTATCCTTTTTTCAAATTCTTTTCCCTATATATAAAAGATCTAATCCGGATATTTTGGGATATGCCAAGGATATTACTATTGACAGGATTCTGGTGCTTGTTAATGCCGAGCGTGAGAAGGAAAATCTGACTCTACTAACTCTTAATTCCGATCTGAATACCGCCGCAGCGAAAAAGGCGACGGATATGTTCGGAAAAAACTACTGGGCTCATATTTCTCCGACAGGAACGACTCCATGGCAGTTTATTACGGATTCCGGCTATCAATATTTATATGCAGGAGAAAATTTAGCCAAAAGCTTCAATACCTCAGATGAGGTTGTCAAAGCCTGGATGAATTCTCCGACCCACAGGGCAAATATCATGAAAAAGGAATATACGGATATTGGACTTGCAGTTATGAACGGGAGTTTAAATGGAGAGGAAACGACGCTTGTTGTTCAAGAATTTGGAGCTCAGACTCCCATTGCCCAAGCTAATACCAAAACCATTACTCCTCCGATAGAAATATCACCCACAATCACAGTGGACTATAAACCACTTTTAGCTGGAAATTTGTCTCAAGAAAACAATAATCCTGATAAATCTATTTCAAACACCTTCATAAACTCTATTTTTAAAATGCAAAAAACTATATCGTTAATTATAGCTGAATTAATGCTGGTGGCGCTTTTTATCGACAGTATTTATATCTGGAAACACCAGACCATTCGGGTCAGCGGGCATAATTTTGCGCATCTGGTCTTTTTTGCGGCTTTGCTTATAGCTATGGGAGCTACGGGAATCGGTGTTATTCTATAATATGATAGATAGTTATGAAAAAAGAATTACATAAATATATTTATTTTTTGACACTCTTTTTTGTTTTAGCCTTATCCACGTGGCTTTTTTATCTTTTGGCAGGATTTCCCAAGAAACAATTTATACTGATAATCCTCGCCGCGATTTTCTATTTTGTCTGGGGCATTGTACACCATCTCATAAAAGGTGATTTTCACCTCAAAATTATGTTAGAATATCTTCTTATCGCCATATTGGCTGTTATATTGCTGAAAGGAGCAATTTTTCAATAAGATGAAGGGTGTAATATTAGCAGGAGGATTGGGGACAAGACTTTATCCTTTGACCCATGCGACCAATAAACATTTGCTTCCGATTTTCGATAAACCGATGATATTTTATCCCATTTTCACCTTGATACAGGCGGGGATAAAAGAAATATTAGTAGTCGTGAGCGGACCTTATGCCGGGCATTTTATAAGGGTCTTGAAAAACGGCAAGGAGCTTGGGATAGAACATCTGGAATTCGCCTATCAGGAAAAGCCGGATGGAGGTATTGCTGATGCTCTGATTTTGGCAGAGGACTTTGCAGATAACGATGATATTTGCGTCATTTTGGGAGATAATACCACTGACGCGAAAATCAAAGACAGTCTTGCCGGATTTCATGACGGAGCATTATTATTTTTTAAAAAAATCGAAGACTCCAAAAATCTAACAAGATTTGGAGTGGCTGTTTTTGATAAAGACAATAAACTTATCGCTATCGAGGAAAAACCAAAAGTTCCCAAAAGCCAATTTGCTGCGACCGGATTATATGTCTATGACAATCAGGTTTTTGATTATATTCGAAAATGCCAACCCTCATGGAGGCAGGAGATTGAGATTACCGATGTTAATAATCATTACATATCCAAAGGCAAAGCAAATTGGACTACACTTTCCGGATTTTGGTCAGATTCGGGAACCTTCGAAACTTTATATTTAGCCAATAGTTATTGGGCAAAAAAACAAAATGATAGACAAAAAAGTTGATTTGATCAGCGGAGTAATAATTAAACAGTTACAAAGAAACCATGACGAGAGAGGATTCTTTGAAGAACTTATTCGCGTCAGTGATGATTTTTTTGAGGATAGCTTCGGGCAATTATCGCATTCATATATGAAAAACGGGGTAATTAAAGCATGGCATATACATAAAACCCAGATAGACTGGTGGTATGTCGCCAAAGGAACGCTGAAAGTAGCCTTATTCGATATGCGTGAAGAAAGTAAGACCAATAAGAAACTAAACGAATTTATCCTTGGAGAACAAGGTTTGAATGTCGTTCTAAAAATTCCCTCAGGAGTTGCACACGGATGTAAAGCAGTAGGCGAGTCAGAGTTATTTTACGTTACCTCTAAAGTTTATAATACCGCGGAAGAAGGCAGAATCCCTCACGATGATAAATCGATTGGCTATAATTGGTTAAGTCTTTAACAAATTACCATTCTTTATGAAATTACTTATTACCGGCGGAGCAGGTTTTATCGGCAGCAATTTTATACTTTACTGGCTAAAAAAATATCCGGAAGATATTATAATTAATCTGGATAAATTGACTTATGCCGGTAATTTAGACAACCTCGCGTCTCTTTCCCAAAACCCCAATTACAGATTAGTGAAAGGCGATATCTGTGATAAAAAAATAGTAGATCTCATCTTAAAAGATGGAATTGACATTGTCGTCAATTTTGCTGCAGAAAGCCATGTTGACCGGTCACTTTCGCACCCTTCAGAATTTATCCAGACCAATATTGTGGGAACGCACGTTCTTTTAGAGTCAGTACTCCATTATAAAGTCAAACGTTTTCATCACATTTCCACCGATGAAGTTTTTGGTTCACTTGCTCTTAATGACTTAGCCAAATTTAATGAAATTTCTTCTTATCACCCCAATAGTCCATATTCCGCAAGTAAAGCCGCAGCCGATCATCTGGTCGGCTCTTATTATTCGAGTTATAATCTACCGATGACGATAACCAATTGCTCCAATAATTACGGCCCTTACCAGCATCCGGAAAAACTTATTCCTTTATGTATTACCAACATTCTGGAAGGAAAGAAAGTGCCCGTTTACGGAGATGGGAAAAACATCCGGGATTGGTTGTTTGTGGAAGATCATTGTCAGGCAATCGATTTGGTTATTAAAAACGGGAAAATCGGCCAGACATATTGTATTGGAGGAATGACTAAAGATATCAGCAATCTGGAAATTGTGCGTAAAGTCATAAAAATTCTAAAAGTTGATGAAGAGGTAATTCAGTTTGTAACCGATCGGCCCGGCCACGACCGGAAATATGCTGTTGATTGGTCAAAGATTAAATCGACTCTGGGTTGGCAGCCGGTAAAAGATTTTGATGAATGGTTGGAGTTCACGGTTGACTGGTATCAGAAAAATACTACCTGGTGGAAAAAACTTAAAGGCGAAGAATTTCAAAAATATTACCATACTCAATATTCAGACTTATGACATTACCAATTTTAGCCACAGGCATTTCAGGACTTGTCGGAACAAGAGTCCAGGAACTCTTAGAGGACCAATTCGAATTCACAGATTTGAGTTTAGCTACAGGTGTGGATATCACTAAATACGAGGAACTGGAAAATCATATTAGCAATTCACCGGCCAAAATTATACTTCACATGGCTGCCAAAACTGATGTAGACGGTTGTGAAGAAGACAAGATTTTTGGAGAAGAAGGAAAAGCCTGGATTGTCAATGTGATAGGTACAGAAAATATTGTCAAAATTGCTGAAAAATGCGGGAAAAAAGTTATTTATATATCCACAGATTTTGTGTTTGACGGCGTGAAGGACAGTTATAGTGAGAATGATGAAGCAAATCCTATCAACTGGTACGCAATCACCAAATTTGAAGCAGAAAAACTTGTTTTGCAGTCTTCAAATTCCTGTGTCATACGCATTGCCTACCCTTATAGATCTAAATATTCTGAGAAAAAGGATTTCGTGAGAAGAATTTTGGATAAAATGAAAAATAAAGAAACCATAATTGCCCTTACCGATCATATCATTACTCCCACATTCATAGATGATATCGCCTTAGGACTTAAAGAATTCTTAAATAAAGATTTAAACGGAATATATCATTTGGTTGGCAGTCAGAGTTTGAGTGTGTATGACGCTGTCGGAATGATTGCTAATGAGTTTGAGCGTCACGATATTGATGTCAGACCTACTACACGCGCAGTCTATTTTAAAGAAAGAGCATACCGGCCTTTTAAATTAGTCCTGAAAAATGATAAAATAAAAAAACTCGGGATCGAGATGCACACATTTGACCAGGGTTTGAAAATTATCAAACAGCAAATGTTATACTATTCTTAACTGATTTTGCGTAATATTATAAGCAATAATCAGATTAGAAGGGTATATACTGATTCGCAAACTCATTTGCGAGAAGTATATCATCCCAGAATTAAATATTTCATATGAATATCGCATTTATCGGTCATGGATACGTAGGACTCGTTACCGCTGCTGTGTTTGCTGATCTTGGAAACACTGTTTGTGTTGTGGGGCATACTAAAGAGAAAATTGATAACCTGAAAAAAGGTATTTCTCCTTTTTTTGAACCTGGCCTGGCGGAAATGGTCAGCCATAATTTGAAAGCAGGCAGGTTAAAATTTACTTTGGATTATAACGAAGCGACATCAACTTCGAAAATAATTTTCATATGTGTTGGTACGCCACCCAAAGAAAATGGTGAGGCAGACTTAAGTTCAGTACGGGCAGCGGCTACACAACTTGGAAAAAATCTGAAGAAATATACGGTAATAGTCACCAAAAGCACCGTACCGGTGGGTACCAATAGAGAAGTTGAAAAAATCATCAAAAAGTTTATTACTAAAGGAGTAAAATTCGATATCGCTTCCTGTCCGGAATTTCTACGGGAAGGTAGTGCCATATCAGACACTTTGCATCCGGACAGAATAGTGATAGGAACAGATTCATCTCAAGCACGGGATTTACTGCTTGATCTTCATAAATCTATTAATGGTGAAAGAATAGTCACTTCAATTGAGACCGCTGAAATGATAAAGTATGCCAATAATGCATTGCTGTCTACAAAGATTTCATTTGCCAATGCCATGTCATTTATTTGTGATGCGGTCCATGCCGATGTAGAAATAGTGCTGAAAGCCGTGGGGATGGATAACAGACTAGGCAGGGCTTTTCTATATCCCGGGGTGGGATTTGGCGGCAGTTGTTTCCCCAAAGACGTGAAGGCACTTATTGCGATAGCCAAAAAACATAAATATAATTTTACGTTGTTGCAAGCGGTAAATGAAATTAACAGACAGGCAAAGGATAAATTTATAGAAAAAGTTTGTGCTGAAATCTCACCTCTGAAAGGAAAAGTTCTAGCTGTTTGGGGATTATCTTTCAAACCTAATACTGATGATATGCGGGAAGCGCCTTCAACTTATATTCTGGAAAAACTGCTAAAATTGGGAGCTAGAATACAAGCATATGATCCTGAGGCAATGCCAAACGCCTCTAAATTATTACCAAAAATTCAATATTGCGATAATCCTATTCAAGCTGCGGAAAAAGCTGATGCTGTTCTTGTTCTGACCGAATGGAATGAATTTAAACAGATTGATTTAGTCAAGATTCGAAAAGTTACCCGAGGAAATCTGCTTTTTGACGGACGTAATATTTATGATCCCGAAAAAGTCAGATTGTCTGGGTTTATTTATAAAGGTGTTGGAAGATAAAAGGAGGATGAAATGGCGGTATTAAAAAAAGCATTGATTACAGGTATAACCGGATTTGCCGGCAGTCATTTGGCTGAGTTGCTTCTTCGGGAAAAAGTTGAAGTTCATGGTATTCAAAGATGGAGATCGAAAAGCGACAATATAAATCATATCAGAGATAAAATTGTCTTTCATGAAGCGGATTTACTCGATGCGCATTCACTTTATAAAGTGATTGATGAAGTAAGGCCTAATTATATCTTTCATTTGGCAGCACAATCATATGTACAATCTTCTTGGGCTTCTCCATCCAATACTTTAGAAGTAAATATCATCGGCACAGTACATCTTTTTGAAGCGATGATAAAAAGCAAGCTTGAGATTCCAATCCAGATCGCCTGTTCATCGGAAGAATACGGTAAAGTACTTAAAGACGAACTCCCAATCAGCGAAAATAATCCATTGAGACCACTATCCCCTTATGCAGTTTCTAAATTAGCAATGGATTATCTGGGTTATCAGTATTTTGAAAGTTATGGTTTAAAAGTTATAAGAACTAGGGGTTTTAATCATACGGGTCCCAGGCGTGGCGATGTTTTTTCAGAATCCACTTTTGCTAAACAAATTGCCGAGATTGAAAAAGGCGTACATGAACCGGTCGTTTATGTCGGTAATTTGGATGCGGTGCGAGATTATACGGATGTCCGGGATATGGTTAAAGCCTATTATATCGCTGTAGAAAAATGCGAACCCGGTGAAGCCTACAATATTGCAACAGGCGTGGGTTGGAAAATAAAAGATGTCTTAAACTTACTTCTTTCTATGAGTAAGGTTAAAATTAAAATAGTTCCTGATAAAAACAGGATGAGACCTTCTGATGTGGAGGTGTTAATTGGAGATTCTTCTAAATTCAGGAAGAAAACAGGTTGGAAACCGGAAATTCCTTTTGAAAAAACCATGGAGGATTTATTGAACTATTGGAGAGAAAAAGTTTAAGGACGGTAAATTTTTTGGTAATGATTAATGATGAATACCGACAGAAAATGTCTCATTACAGGAGGTGCAGGGTTTATTGGTTCGCATCTATGTGACAGCATGATTTCCAAAGGGTATGAAGTCTTCTGTTTGGATAATCTATCAACAGGTTCCAAGAAAAATATAACTCATTTATCTGCCGAAAAAAATTTCCATTTCTACGAACTGGATTTGACACTCCCACTCCCGGCAGATTTTACCAAAAAAATAAATAAACTTGATTATATTTACCATTTAGCATCTCCCGCCAGTCCTCCGCATTACCAGCGGCTATCTATTGAAACGTTAATGGTTAATTCATTCGGGACTTATCAAATTTTGAATTTAGGGAGGAAGTTCAATTCCAGATTTTTATTGGCGTCAACTTCGGAGGTATACGGTGATCCGTTAATGCATCCGCAAAAAGAAACTTATTTCGGCAACGTCAATCCGCACGGGGTTAGAGCTTGTTATGATGAGGCGAAACGATTTGCAGAGGCTATTACTATGGAATACTACCGTAAATTTAGACTCGACGTCCGGATTGTACGGATTTTTAATACATATGGACCAAGGATGTCTGTCACCGATGGAAGGGTCATCTCTAATTTTATTACACAAACCCTGTCAGGTAAAAAGTTAACCGTTCATGGAGACGGTACACAGACAAGATCTTTTTGTTATTATTCGGATTTGATTGAAGGCTTAGTCAAATTCATGGAATTACCGGATCTACAATCAGAAGTAATTAATTTAGGTTATCCCGAAGAACATACTGTGAACGAAATAGCACATCTTATACAGGGTCTGATAAAGACGAAAAATGAAATTGTTTATTTAGAGAAAAAGTCTGATGATCCTGTCCGTAGAAAACCTGATATTACCAAGGCCAAAAAATTCCTAAACTGGCAGCCTCATACAGACCTTCATCATGGTTTACGTGAAACGATTGCCTATTTTCAAAGCTTATGAAAATAGCCCATATCATTCCAACCTACAACGAAAAAGAAAATATCGCTAAGATGATTGATATTATAAATTCAATCACAGAGCGTCATGCTTCGTGGTCTAGCGACATTATTGTGGTTGATGACTTTTCTCCTGACGGGACATCTTCTATCGTAAAAAAACTACAAAAAAAATATAAAAACGTTTATCTTTTATCCAAAAAAAAAGAAGGATTGGGTAAAGCGCTGATTAAAGGATATGAATACGCTGTAAAAAAATTACATGCGGATGTGGTTATCCCAAATGACGCCGATTTTCAATGGAATCCGGAAGATTTTCCTAAACTCATAGAGAAGATTGAAAATGGATTTGATGTGGTAGTTGCCTCCCGCCATGTGAGAGGCGGTAAAGTCATCGGTTGGAATTGGTTCAGGAATCTTAATCACAACGTATCCAATACTTTACTCGCCTGGTGGGTAGCCGGAGTGCATGAAGTTAGAGACCATGCCGGAAATTTTAAAGCTATTCGGGTGAAGGGGATATTGGAGAAAGTACACTTATCCAAGATGAAAAATGCCGGTTTTTCCTTTCAACTCCATATTTTGTATGAACTGTCCAAAACAGGAGCAAAATTTTGCGAGGTGCCAGTTACTTTTAAAGAAAGAGTATTCGGCAAATCTAAAATTGGTTTGAATAAATATTACCTGCGCGACATTTTAGAATATATTAAAAGCAGTCTTCTCATTCGTTTTGACAGATCGCGAATATTTTCTAAATATATTTTAGTAGGAAGTGTTGGATTTCTACTGCAGACCTCAATTTCTAAACTGATTATCATAAAGAGCATCAATCCCGGTATCGCTGTTTCATTTGGTGCCGAAGCAGCTATTATTTCCAATTTCATCCTGGATAATTTTTGGACTTTTTCTCATAAAAAAATTACCGGTCTCAATTTATTAACAAAATTTATTCAATTCAATCTGGTTTCAGTGGGTGCTATCCTTATTCAAGGCATTGCGGTAGGTTTAGGAACTTATTTTTACGGCGGACAAACATGGTTCATGTTTATGGTTTTATCAATCATATTTTTAGTGATTCCTTACAGTTATTTTATCTACAATAGATTCATCTGGAATCCTGGTAAAAATACTGTATGAATAAATTCAATATAAAAAGAATCTTTAAGCTGCCCTCAATCATTTTTTTCCTCATTTTACTTTTGGCTTCGTTTATGAGTTTTTACCGGATTCGTGAATACATTCTTTTTCTGGGGGATGAGGGTAGAGATGCCTTAATTGTCAAACGTATGATTGTCGATCATGTTTTTACCCTTTTGGGCCCTATTACCAGTGTTGGATCGATGTATATGGGTCCGATTTATTATTATTTTATGGCGCCATTCCTTTGGATTTGGCATTTAGATCCGGTTGGACCTTCAATCATGGTTGCTTTATTTTCTCTATCGACAATATATTTAATTTACAGATTATCTTATGAATATTTTTCACCTTTTATAGGTATCATTGCTTCCCTTTTTTATGCCATCTCGCCTCTGACAGTTATTTACGGAAGAAGCTCATGGAATCCCAATATAGTCCCATTTTTTTCGCTTTTTATAATCTATTGCCTGATGAAAGTGGTGATTGACAATAATCATCGCTGGTTGATTGTGGCGGGATTTACACTTGGCATTCTCGTACAGCTTCATTACGTCACATTACTAATGATACCTGTTATCTTTTTATGTTTGGCCTTAATTAAATTTAAAATAAAACTTAAATATTATTTTTGCAGTTTATTAGCATTCATAACTACTTATTCTCCTTTTATACTTTTTGAAATAAGGCACGGTTTTATCAATACGATGGCTGTATTCAGATTTATCAGACAACAAAATCACGAGGCCGGATTTTCACTCTTAAAAATTATTTCATCGATTCAGGAAATTTTAATTCGTGTTTTTTGGAGACTTATAGTGATTGAAAATGCCGAACTGGCAAAAATAATAACGATTGGTATTATTTTCGGAGTTTGTATTTATTGGATAAAAAGTCATCGTAATAAAACAGGTCCTCAGGCAATCGATTTATTGATTATCTGGTTTATTACAGCTATTTGTCTCATCGGTTTATATCAGGGAGTAGTATATGATTATTATTTTGGATCACTTTTTCCCATACCCTTTATCTTTTTAGGTCTTGCAGTTTATACCTTCTGGAGCGGTATAAAATTATATAACAAATCATTATTATTGGTTTTGGCTATACTCGTTTTTTTTAACCTTAAACATAGTCCATTAGCTATCGAACCCAATAATCTCTTAAAAAATACAGAAGAAATTTCCAGATTCGTCTATAATCAAACGGATAATAAACCCTATAATTTTGCTTTAATCGCCGGAAAAAATTCTGATCATGCCTATCGTTATTTTCTGGAAATTAAGGGAAAGTCTCCCGTTGAGATAGATAATCAGGTAGTTGATCCTTTAAGAACATCGGTGACATCTCAGCTTTTGGTCGTTTGCGAGGAAAAGATCTGTCAGCCTTTGGGTCATCCTCTTTGGCAGATTGCAGGTTTTGGAAGAGCAGAAATAATTGGGGAGTGGCAGGTGTCAACGGCAAAGGTGTTTAAGTTAATTCCGTACCAATCAAACGATATCAATAAACTATGACAGATAAAAAATTATCTATTATAATTCCTTGCTATAACGAAGAAAGAAACTTGAGACTTGGGGTATTAGAAAAGGTTTACGATTATTTAGAAAAAAAAGATTTTTTCTGGGAAGTATTAATTGTTGATGATGGCAGTACGGATTACAGCGTTGAGCTTATTAAGAGGTTCATATCCCGTCATAAGGGGTTTGTTTTGTTATCTAAACAGCATCAGGGAAAGGCAGCTACTGTGAAAGCGGGAATAATGCAGGCATCGGGAGAAACTGTTTTATTTACCGACATGGATCAGGCAACTCCGATTGATCAGATGGAAAAACTTATACCGTGGCTTCATAAAGGTTTTGATTTAGTCATCGGATCCAGAAACTCAACCAGGCAAGGCGCGCCTATTTTAAGATTGGCAATGGCCAGAGGTTTCATGATTTTAAGAAATATTATTCTGAATCTCGGCATAAAAGATACCCAGTGCGGTTTTAAAGCATTTAAAAACCAGGTAGCGAAAGACATTTTTCAAGCCTTAAGGATGCATATAGGTCATGAAAATGTTAAAGGATCAACGGTGACTGCCGGTTTTGATGTTGAGCTTTTGTTTATCGCGAAAAAAAAAGGTTTTAAAATTAAAGAAGTTCCTGTCGAATGGCATTATCAGGAAACCAGAAACGTCAATCCGTGGAAAGATTCCCTACTAGGTTTAAACGATTTGATCAGAATCAGATTAAACGAGGTGAAGGGTCTTTATCACTCGAAATGACGGCAATAATTCATTTTTATGAAATTTAATCCTTTTAGGATTGTTTTTTTGGGATTTATTTTTTGTCTGCTGGCATTGACAATTTATTCCTATACTCAAATCGATTTGAATCTGACCCTTTCGGCAAACCCAATCTATCAGTATATTCAAAAACAGTTAATTCTTCTTGGTTATTTTCAGCGACATCAGTCAGCCTTTATTTACTCACTTATTCAGATCATATTGTTTGGTTTATATTTTTATGTCATAAAGCAGGTTTTAAATAACCGGTTAAATCTGCATCAAATTATTAAACTCATATCACTGGTTAGTTTATTAGCTGTACTTTCATACCCGGCCTTTTCCCATGACATTTTTAATTATATGTTTGATGCACGTATTGTTACGAAATATCACCTGAACCCCTATTTTTATAAAGCTAATGATTTTCCAAGCGATTTATGGGTTAGGTTTATGCACTGGACGCACAGATATTATCCATACGGTCCTATATGGCTTATTTTAACTTTGCCTTTTTCCTATTTAGGTTTTGGCAAATTTATACTTACTTTGATTAACTTCAAACTGATGTTTTTATTGTTTCACCTGGGTAATTTGTATTTGATTTATAAAATCGTGCAAAAAATTGATCCGGATCATAAATTAGCCTCTTTGGCTTTTTACGGATTGAATCCGCTGATTATTTCAGAATCTTTGATTAGCCCTCACAATGAAGTGATGATGTTATTTTTTGCTTTGGGTGCTCTTTACTGGGGTATATTGCAAAACAGTAAGTTTAAATATATTCTACTAATGATTATATCAGCAGGAGTGAAATTTATTTCTCTTGCCTTTTTGCCCCTGATACTGTTAAAAAAGTATATAAAGGGTAAACCCGCTGGTGTAGAGAACCTTCTAAAATTAATTTTGACTCTAACTACATTATTTATTTGTTTAGAAATTTATTATCGGGAAGCATATCCGTGGTATTTTATAATATTTATCGGATTTTCCAGTTTACTGATAAAATATAAGAAACTGTTTGTTTTTTCATGTATTTTATCTTTAGGGGCGCTAGGAAGATATGTACCCTTTTTATATGAAGGGGTTTATAGCGACAGTTTACAACGAATGGAAAATTTAATTTTTTATCTACCAATCGCTATCTATCTTTTTTATAATCTTATTTTTCTGCGAAGAGTGAAACTTTAAAATAAAACAAATCTATGGAAATTTTGACTGTCATAATAATAAGTTTGATCACTTTTTTTACTCGAGTAATAAATTTGCTTAATATTCCTATTTTTACCGATGAGGCAATCTACATTCGCTGGGCTCAAATCGGGTTAAATGATCCGGCCCACAGATATATCTCTTTAACTGACGGGAAGCAGCCGATGCTGACTTGGCTGATGTATCCTATGTTAAAAATTTTTTCTGATCCGTTATTTGCCGGCAGATTTGTTGCAGTTTTGAGCGGGGTACTGACGGTAATTGGAATATACTTATTAACAAGAGAACTTTTTAATAAGAAAACAGCTGTATTGGCGTGCGCGTTTTATATTATTTCTCCATTTACTTTAATATACGACAGACTTGCTTTAATGGATAGTTTGCTGTCAACGAGTGCAGTTTGGAGTCTATATTTACAGGTTCTTCTGATAAAAAAACGTCGCTTGGATGTTGGTTTGTTACTTGGTTTAGTAATGGGACTGGGATTATTAACCAAATCATCAGCCTATTTTTTTATTTTACATCTGCCATTCTCACTTTTGTTATTTAATTTTTCAGCTACTAAAAAATTTTCCTCATTAAGTAAATGGTTAGGTTTAGCATTCCTGAGCACAACAATCTCGATGGTGATTTATAATTCGTTAAGGCTTTCTCCTTGGTTTTATATCATTAATCTTAAAAATCATGTTTTTATCTTAAGTTTCTCAGAATTTTTAAAACACCCGTTCGAATTATTCAAAGGTAATTTGATAGGACTATTGGGTATGTTAACTGGCTACCTAACTCTTCCTTTGAGTGTTTTTATTTTCCTTGGTTCTCTCTGGTCATTCTTGCAGAAGGATAAGAAAATCTTACTTTTAAGTATCTGGTTTATTTTTCCATTTTTTTCTTTGGCCGCGTTTGGAATAGTCATTTTTCCCAGATTTACTCTTTTTATGGTAATTCCGCTTCTTATTATTGCAGCTTATTTATTTGAGAAGAGTGCGCGGTCAATTTTAAAATATAATAAATATCTCCTGTTAATTTTGCTATTAATTGTTTCATTCTCAATTCGTCAAAGTTACCTTATAATGTTTGATCCGGTTAAGACGAACATTCCTTCAACAGACAGAAATCAATTTTTTGACGACTGGCCCTCAGGATACGGAGTGAAGGATGTTATTAATTATTTGAGAAAACAGTCAGAGGCAGGAAAAATCGTTGTCGGAACTGAAGGAACCTTTGGTCTGAATCCTGCAGTTTACGAAATTTATCTGGGAACCAATAAGAATGTAGAAATTCACGGTTTTTGGCCGGTATCGCAGGTTCCACAGTTATTATTAAATACATCTAGACAGTATCCGACCTATCTGATTTTTAAGGAAAAACAGGATATTCCTGCTGATTGGCCATTAAAGCTTATTGCTAAATACCAACGCGGATTAGGCAAAACCTATCTTTATTTTTATCAGGTAGATCCGTCAAAAATTAAACCAGATTAATCATGTTCTATTTGAGAAATAAGTTACACCTGATAATTATTTTTTTAGCCTCTATTTTATTTACGCTTCCATTTTACCGTAGCGGTTTTTTTTCTACTCACGACGGAGAATGGTCAATAATAAGGCTTGCGGAAATGGTCAGAGAAGTGAAAGATCTGCAGTTTCCTCCCCGCTGGGCTGATTTTCTCAACCACGGTTACGGTTATCCTCTGTTTAGTTTTACCTATCCTCTGCCTTATTATGCAGGAGTATTATTAAAGTTTATGAAATTTAGTTTGGTGGATAGTATTAAAATTTTATTTCTTTTAAGTGTGTTTTTATCGACATATTTCATGTATAAATTGGGATCCATTCTTCATAATAAGACAAGTGGGTTATATTCAGCACTTTATTATTTAAGTGCTAATTACCGCCTCGTCAATTTGTATATCCGCGGTTCTTTGGGTGAGTCGTTAGCGCTCATTTTTTTCCCTCTAATATTTTATTTGGGAATAATCTATTTAAACCATCCATCAATTTGGAATTACGTGTTTTTTTCTATTTCTTTAGCAGGATTGGTTTTAAGTCATAATGTTATGGCAATAATTTTTTTTCCTTTTTTTATGATATTTTATTTTTTATATCATATTCAACTCAAACGTAAGTTTATTCTGACGGGATGGAAAATAATGATTCTCCCTCTTCTTCAGGGATTTGGTTTAGCGGCCTATTTTTATATTCCGGCACTTCTCGAAAAAAAATACATTTACCTTTCGCAAGCCCCTTTATCTTCGATATCGGAAAATTTTATAAAGTTAAAAGATCTTGTTTACATTCCCTGGAATTATGGAATTCAACCGCCAATCTCTTTGGGTATTGGTCATAGTTTGGCGCTGTTTTTTGTTCTTATTACTTATTTATTATCCAAAAATAAAAACTACAAAAAAGATATTCTTATCATTTTCTTGTCTGTTTCTTTACTATCACTTTTTTATTTAACCAATATCAATTCTATTTTTTTCTGGAAAATCCCTCCTTTGGTTTGGCTTGATTTTCCATGGCGGTTGATGGGAGTCATAATTTTTTTTATTTCTCTTATGATGATGTATTTACCAAAGAAATCTTTGTTAAATACTATTTTTATGTTATTAACTTTCATCGTTTTACTTTATAACCTTAACTTTGCCAAACCTGAGGCATATATTAATAAAACCGACTCATATTATCAAACCAATGATGCAACCACTACTTCTAAAGATGAGCTTATGCCTATCTGGGTGCAAAATAAAGCCAAAGAGAGGTATATATCCAAAATTGAAAGTAATGATAGAACTTTAGAAATTACCGATCTTTCCTATAATTCCAAGAACATTGATTTTAATGCCACGGTCCAAAACGCAACAAAAATTAATATTAACTCTCTTTTTTTTCCGGGGTGGAGATTTCAAATTGACGGGAAAAATGCACCGATATCTATTCAAGAACCCGATGGCGTGATGAGTTTGGAGTTAAATCAGGGAAATCATCAAATTAGAGGTATTTTTGAAGAGACCCCGCTCCGGTTAATAGCCGACTGGATCAGTATTTTATCACTCTTTTTTCTAATAATTATTGTCAAATTTAATAAATATTTTTTCCACATCCATGAAAATAAGAAAATTTAATATCATTATTGAATTCCTGTTTTTGATTATTTTATCTTATTGGGCGTTAAAACCGCTTTTGGTCAAAGGATATTTTTCTATGCATGACGATACCCAGCCTGCTCGCATCTTTGAAATGGCTAAAGCTATACAAGAAGGACAGTTTCCCGCCAGATGGGTGGGAGACTTAGGGTATGGCGCCGGATATCCCCTTTTTAATTTTTATGCACCGCTGCCATATTATTTAGGCTCATTGGCGTACTTAACAGGATTGAATGCTATTGATTCAGCCAAGATTTTATTTGGTATCGGAATTATCCTGTCTGTATTATTTATGTATTTCTTTCTTAAAAAGATCGCCGGTAGGGCTGCGGGAATGGCGGGAGGCGTCTTGTACCTCTATGCGCCGTACCACGCCGTAAATATTTACGTTCGGGGAGCGTTGGGAGAATTATACGCTTACTCATTTATTCCTCTCTTGGTTTTTGGTGTTTATCAACTTTTCTCATCGAAAACTGAACAAAATGCGCGACGGGGAATTTTATGGGGAGTTTTGGGACTATCAGGAATGATCCTGTCACACAATATTTTAGGTATGTTGGGTTTATTCTTATTGATTCTCTTTATTTTTTTAATATTCGTTTATTTATTAGTAAAAAAATTAAACCTGAAAATTATTTTACCTTTGAGTTTAATTGTAATTTTTTCATTGCTTCTAACATCATTTTTTTGGATGCCTGCTGTCTTGGAAAAACAATATACCAATGTCGAATCAGTTACCCAGGGAGGAAGTAATTTCAGGGATCATTTTGTTTATCCCGATCAGTTATGGAATTCAGTCTGGGGGTATGCCGGATCAGCTCCGGGTAGAGCTGATGGTATGTCATTTATGATAGGCAAATTTCATCTTATTCTTCTAGTCATCTCACTTGTCTTATATCTAATTTTATTTAAAAAACAGGAGAATGAAAAATTACAGAAGGTTTTTCTTGTCTCTGCAATTTATTTCTTTCTTTCGACTTTCATGACGCTACAATCAAGTCAATTTATTTGGAATCTTTTCCCCTTTTTTAAATATGTCCAATTTCCCTGGAGATTTTTAAATTTTTCTCTGTTTTTTCTGGTGATTGTGATTCTTTATCCATTCACGTTTTTAGAATCAAAACAAAAAAACATACTTTCAATAGCACTAATAATCTTGACCATATTTTTTTATTCCAAGTTTTTTCAGCCTGCAATGTATATTGCATCAAATGATGCAGATTATGTCTCCGCGATCAGTTTGACTGGTAAAATGTCAGTAATCTCAGATGAATATCTGCCGATAGATTTTATTAAAAAAAACAGTCAGGAAATGATTGATTCCGTCAATACCAATTCTATAATCGAAGCAAAAATAGATAAAAGCCGATTTATTTATAAGGAAATTACTATAATAGCTCGAGAAAATGGTAAATATATTACACCCTTTACTTTTTTTCCTGGTTGGGAAGCGAGACTAAACGGCAATAAAATAGCAATCGACGATACTTTTGGCAGAATAAGCTTGACTGTTCTTGAAGGTGAGTCCAAGTTGGTGTTTAGGTTTACAGATACCCCATTTAGAAAAATTGCAAATGGTATTTCCATTCTTGGATTTTTTCTGTTAGTATATGTAGCATTATTTCGTGCCAAATTTGAATTATGAAAAAGAAATATTCCGTTGTAATTGTCATTCCTATTTATAATGAAGAAAAGGAACTTCAGGACAGCATTTTAAAACTGAAGAGTTTTTTGGCGAAAAACTTAGTCGTATACGATTGGGACATCATAATTGCTGATAATGCTTCATCCGATAACAGTAAAAAAATTGCCCTGAACCTGGCAAACTCAGATAAACGAATAAGTTATCTTCACCTCGATCTGAAAGGCAGGGGACGGGCGGTAAAAAAGGCCTGGAGAACATCTTCAGCTGATTTGCTTGTTTATATGGATGTGGATTTGTCGACCGATTTGAAAAATCTTCCGAATTTACTAAATGCTCTGACAAAAGGTTATGATATAGCAATTGGGTCGAGATTAATTTCCAAATCAAAAGTGGTCAATCGGCCTATCAAAAGAGAAATTCTGTCACGTTGCTACAATATCCTTATTAAATTGCTTTTCAGAGTAAAATTTTCAGATGCTCAATGCGGATTTAAAGCAATCACAAGAAATACCGCAAGAAAGCTTTTACCGGATATTAAAGATAATGCCTGGTTTTTTGACAGCGAGCTCTTGATTATAGGTGAGAAAAAAGGTTATAAAATATATGAGGAGCCGGTTTTATGGATAGACAATCCCGGTTCTACGGTTCGGGTTATGAAGACTGTTTTCGGGGATTTAGAAGGACTTTGGCGTTTATTCTGGGAAACGCCCTGGAGGAAAATTAATTATGAAAAATAAGGTTTTAATAACAGGTGGAGCAGGATTTATCGGATCCAATTTAGCTGATTATCTATTAAGGAAAAATTACGAGGTCTCCATATTTGATAACTTTGTCAGGGAAGGTACAAAAAGTAATGCCGATTGGCTAATTCAAAAATACCACGGGGTGAAGGTTATTACAGGGGATATCAGAAATGAAAAAGATTTAATCTTTGCAGTTAAAGATAAAGACGTTATTATTCATCTTGCCGCTCAGGTGGCGGTAACAACATCAGTAACTGATCCCAGAACTGATTTTGACATCAATGCGCTTGGTACCCTTAATGTGCTGGAGGCGGTGAGAAAAAATGAGCGCAAACCTATTGTAATTTTTTCTTCCACCAATAAAGTTTACGGAGGAATGGAAAATGTCAAAATAATTGAAAAAAAAACAAGATATGCTTATGACAATCTGCCGTCTGGCGTTTCCGAAAAAGAACCTTTAGATTTTCATTCGCCATACGGTTGTTCGAAAGGGGCCGCTGATCAATACATCCGGGATTATGAGAGAATTTATGATATACCCACAGTTGTTTTCAGACAATCCTGTATTTACGGTCCCCGGCAGTTTGGCGTTGAGGATCAGGGGTGGGTGGCTTGGTTTATCATTGCCTTGACACTGGGTAAAAAGATCACGGTTTATGGAGACGGAAAACAGGTGAGGGATATCTTATTTGTTGAAGATTTAGTCAGGTTATTTGAAATCGCAATCCGAAAAATAAAAATCAGCAGGGGAAAAATTTACAATGTCGGCGGAGGAATTAAGAATACTATTTCTGTTTGGTACGAATTCGGGCCTATATTGGCAAAATTATTCGGTTATAAAATTCCAGTCAAATTTTCAGATTGGAGACCGGGCGATCAAAAAGTTTTTATCAGCGATATTCGGTATGTGGAAAAAGAATTGGATTGGAAACCAAAATTCGGCGTAGAGGAAGGTATAGAAAAATTATTTTTCTGGGTACAGAAACATAAATCATT
>CAYIFB010000009.1:0-56629 GCA_964362665.1 uncultured Gammaproteobacteria bacterium
ATAAAATAATGACATCGCCTTCCATGACTTCGCCTGAGGTAATATCTCCTGCAATTAATATTTTGCCAAGCTTTTCACCACGAACCATATAGGCAATCCCTTTCCCATAACTCCCGAGATATAGATTGTCCTTGTCCAGTAAACCTACAATCAGGTTGAGAGTATTTTCTGTTTTGGCAATTTGCCCCAAAAGATCGCGGACCACGTCCAAATTGATTTCCTGATGATTGGTAAATCTGGTCAGAAGTAAATCTACATATTCCCTCCCTGATTGGGGTGCGGGTTTTGTCGCGTCACCTTTTACCTCCAACGCAAGAAAAAGGCCGTTTTCACAGAACACTCCACCCCAATAATTTTCATTCGAGGATGTAGTAATTTTTTCCGTGGTGATATTTAGTTTCATTTAGAAAAAAACAAGAATACCAAATAATATTGTGGCCGAAATCAAAAGATGAATAAGAGTAACGGATAAAATTACAGGTGAGATACCTGCTTCAACTACTTTTATCATCAATCTTGCTTGCTGAAATAATAGGATTGAAAATGCCAGGTGAAGAATCAGAATTATCACCAATAAAAGTTTGAAGATAAAATGGATCGATGTAAAAATTCCGAACGTGTTACTGACTGGCATATTATTTTTTATGATTATCTAATTGTTCGTTAATTATTCTCACAACTTTTTCAGGATAAGGAGCTGCCAGAAATTCAAAATTCGCATCGGTTCCGGCTGTCTGGATAAATACATCGCCATAATTAAATAAAGTACTGATAAACCCGCCCATTCTCATAGTTACATCTTCTACTTTTGACAGCGTTGTCGCTGAAAATTCCCTATGGAGAATATTGATAAAATCAATATCAATAATCCTTTCATTTGTAACAATTGAAACGGTAAAATACCAGAGTAAAAAACTGACCAGCAAATAAGAAAAAGTAAAAAGGTACCAGACTAAAACCACCGCCGGCATAAATCCGGCATAGTTAACAGGTAAAAAATTATTTAATATTAAGTACGGAAAAAGAAAAAAAGGGATTATGATAAGAAGCAATCCTGTAAAAATCCATCCTATTGTGGTGGCAGGATGAGCCCGCAGTAGAAGAATTATTTCCTCGTTATCTCCCTGTGTCTCAAACCTCATTTTTTTAGGCCTTAGACAATAAGAAGATAAGAGATGGCCGGATTTACCCTCCGGTGGCTTTGTTTTATCAATTGGCTTTGGTGATGAAAAAATTTCAGGCAATGTAAACAACTAATTATCCAATTAACAGATAATCAAATCAACTAATCATTTCGTATTTATTGGATAATTGGTTTATTGGTATTTATTAGTTGATTGTTATTTTCTCTCTATATTATACAACGGCCCGACAATCTGGATGTTGGCAGGAGCGCGCAGATTGAAAAAGTTCTTAAATTCGTCTGCGTCAAAAGAATTGCTTCCCCCGTCTCCCTCAACCCGGATTGAAGTAGTTTTTCCGCTGCCTTTATCCCAATCCATGGATAAACTGGAAACGCTGTTGTAAGGACTTCCTCCACGACTGCGCAGTTCCTGTTTTACCCTGTCTATATCCCAAGTATCGACTCCATCCGGATTTGGTTTATCTCTTTGGGATAAATGGCTTTGAACCGCTGAATCTTTCTTTGCCAGCATCAGTACATTGATAATGTCCGCCACCTCATCTTCCTTCAGCCAGGCAGATTTACCATACTCGCTTCTCCAACCCTGTGCTGCGTAAAAACAAGGTGATTCCCTGTCATATGCTTTACTGAATAAATCACCCAGACTATTAATATCACCGTTGGTATCCCTGGTTCTTTTGGTAAACTGCTTATCGCTTCCCCAAACGTCTCCGGAGGTGAAAGAATACCCGCCGAAAGTCGAGGCGTACCAGCCCTTTACCACTTCCCCTCCCGACATCATGATTTCGCCTTCTGTCTCATGCACTGCTTTTTCCCAATCCCCACCCTTATTGCCGCCTTTATATACCTGGCAGGCCTGAGTGGTACAAATTTCTCCGGCTCCATTATTGGTGTAGGCAAGCGCGTAGGAACGCGCCGCAACTACCTGAGCCTTGAGAGCCTCGATCGGCCAGCTGCCCGGCATTTCATAAATTCCCAGCAAATAATCATCAAGGTCTTTTTCCCCATACCCCTGGACTTTTATTTTCATGTGGGGATCTTTTTTTTCAAAACTGATATTGGCGTAGTAAGCCTGCAGAATATCCCGGTAATTTTGACCTGCCTTGGCCCGGCCGTATGCTCCATATTGATTAAGTCCTACTCTATGCGGAATGCCGAAGGTAAAAAAGGCAAAGGCCGGCCGGAAACCCGGGTCAAGAGTACGGTCATCTACACAAATAAGCGGTCCGGCCCCAAGGCTGGTCGGCAGATTCAAACTGGACAGCTTTTCTGCCAAAAGCTGCTGCTGCCGGCTTGTCAGAGTCGCAATGGTCTGACGGAGTTGGGATTGATATTTTTTGGCACCTCCGATTTCCTTCTGCAGAAAACCCGCCTGCACATCTGTTTCTGCTTTAATTTTAGCGAGCCTGGTTTTTTCCTCCTCCAGTTTTTTCTTTTTCTCCTCCAGATCTTTAACGTACATGACGACTTTCACAATAGTGTCCTTGTCTGAATTTAATACTGCCTTCTGGTAACCATACTGCCTGATGGCAACGCCTAAATTTTGGCTAAGAAGTGACGCTAAACCGGAGAAACCATACTGGCTGTTGGATTTATAAAGCTTTTTGACTTTTTGGCTGAGAAGATCCTCTGCCACAATTAAAAGTTTTTCCCCTTCCGTGACCTCCTTCTCTTTTTTGACAATGTCAGTTGCAATTGCCACAGTCCTATCCTGGATATCCTGGAGACTTTTTTGCAGAACCCCTAAATTTTTCTCTAAGGGTGTCGTAGCGTTGATCGACATCTGCAACGCACCTTTCAGGTCCGCGAGTTTTTTCTCAATGTCAGACAGCTCATCGGCACGAGTCTTAGCAACAAATACTAAAGGAAGAATTAATATTAGCGTAAGAAGAAAAATTTTAAAGGATCTTATTTTCATATTTGAAATCATATTTCAAGCCTGAAAGTATCAATTTTGAAGGCCGGACTAATGAAAAAACTATAATATTATTTTACACGACTTGATACTATGAAGTATAGTTTCCGAAAAACCCATATAACTTTTACTTTTCAATCCTCCTGTCTTTTGCTACACTAGACTTAATGCCCAAAAGATTTATTCTTCTGATTCTTATATTAGTTTTGCTGTTATTTGTAAAAGCAGTCCCTTCTTTTGCCAATGACACTCCAACTCCTCTTCCTTCTTCCACCGGACAGCCAACATGTGATATGTGCGGCTGGTGCAACCGTTTACTCACCCCGCCAGCACCATCTCCGGCAAATTGGGTAGCGTGCAATACCTGTTTTTATCCCACCCCAGGTCAGTCTTATCCACAACCAAATAGTTATTATACTGTCTTTGGCTGTTTATCTACTGAACCAGGACGTTTTGTAGCAAGTATATTAAGTATTGTCTTTAGTATCTCGGGAGGAATTGCCTTTCTGGCGATTTTGGGCGGAAGCGCGATAGTTCTCACGTCAACCGGCGATCCGGAAAGACTGCAGTTTGGCAAAGACATGGTCACCTCATCCATCTTCGGCCTGCTTCTGATTATATTCAGCGTTTTTCTTTTGCATTTTGTCGGTTATGATGTCTTGAGGATCCCGGGGTTTGGGTAAAGATATGAAAAAGATATTTTTAATAGTTTTAATTAGTTTTCTGGCGTTGTTCACTCCTTTACTTAGAGTTAAAAGTGTTAACGCCGCTGAATATGACGAAAAAGACTGTCCTTTAACAGTAACATCAACATCTCCATCAAGCTTGGTCGAAACTACAGGTAACCCAAATGAGTTCTATTATAGCGATGAGTATTATCGCGCAACTGGAAATGAGTACCTAATAAAAAGATCATTTAAGTTTAGCTTTGACACTTCAAAGATTGAATGGAGCAGAATGAGTTCTGAATATCGATCCGATTTAGCTTTTGAAATACCTTTGGATTGGTTTGATTGGGGCGAGCGTACTAATGATATTACATCTACTCCTGGATCAGATGGCCCTACTAGGATAGAGCAAACAAATAATCAAAATCTTAATTTAAAAGATGGTGCACATATTGTTAACCTTATAGCATATGGACCTAAGCACAGTGATAAAAAAACACTCTGCACTGGCTCTTTTAATATAGTTCCAAAAATTGCGTGTAAGGTCAATGTCACATCTGATTCACCCCTTAATGATATCGATAGTAACTGGACAATTAACGTTACAGATATTGAAATGCAGTCATCAAGTTATAGTAATAATATTTATTTTCTTGTAGGAGATGTCCGAACACCCACATGTGATACTAATTGCTGGGGATACATAGGCGTCTCTGGTTCTACTTATAAAAAGGATATAGGTAAAATAACTGGTGCTAGACTCAAAATAGGAGTCGAAGTACATATTGTACCAGAGATAATTGTATCTACTAATCATAACCCAACTGGACCGTTGATGTGCGCTAATACCTTTAATGTTTATCCAATAGACAAAGCGATTTGCGAACAGTCTCCATGTAAAACATTCAGGGGTGTTGAAGAAGATTATCATTGTTCAGATTCTGTCTGCCAAGAGTGTTCATACTGCCGTCTGCACCCGACCCCTACACTCACACCCTTTCCAACTCCTACAGACAATCCAATTTTATGTAGAGATTGCCAGGCAAATCATGATTGTAGTGGATTATGTGGAACTTGTTCATTCTGTCCAACCCCGATACCTATCAACACCACCATCCCTCTTCCGCCGAATCTAGTTCCATTATGCGACCAAGTGGATACCCCGGGTACTGATTTTCGAAAAAGGTGTCGTGCCTGCGTCATTGATGACGGCGGCATGTGGACCGCCATCGGCTGCCTGCCGACTGCGGGTTTGGAAAGCTTTCTGAAGGATTATCTTTTTACCTTCGGGATAGGGCTTGCCGGCGGGATTGCCTTCCTGTATTTCCTGTACGGCAGTTTCCTTTTCCTGACATCAGCCGGCAATGCCGAAACTGTCGGCCAAGCTAAAGAAATTATTATCTCAGCGGTGTCAGGTCTGATTTTTATCCTTTTATCTATCTTCTTTTTAAAAATTATCGGCGCAGATATCCTGAGAATACCGGGATTTAGTTGACAAACTTAACCCGTAATTGTATTATAATTGTAATAAAAAGTATTACAAAGAAAGGAAATAGAATGAGGTCGGTTATTAATATATCTTTACCACAGGAGCTGGTATCTATCGTAGAAGAAAATGTTTCCAGCGGTAATTATGCTACCAAAAGTGAATTTTTCCGCGATCTGATGCGGATGTGGCTTGAGAAAAGATTGATACTCGATATTACGGAGAGTGAGAGGGAATTTGCAGCCGGCAAAGGAAAAAAATTACGCTCCTTAAAAGATTTGAGATAAAATCAAGATGATTGAAATCGAGTATTCACCCAAGTTTGCCAAAATGTATAAAAAAATACCCATGAAAATAAAAAGACTGGCAGAAAAAAAAGAACGACTTTTCAGAATAAATCCTTTCGACTCCAAACTGAGAGTCCATAAACTTTCCGGTAAACTTGAAAGATACTGGTCATTTTCTATAAACTATCAGTATCGAATTATTTTCTCATTTGTCAAAGATAATTACGTTCGTTTCCATGCTGTTGGAACACATGAGATTTATAATTAAATTATGAACAAACTCCTTGCCCAAGTCCTCAATCTGCCGGGAAATGTTACTATCAACGGTCCGCTGAATAAACCCGGAATGCCGCAATTTGAAAACCTGGCATCCCTCATCAACAATTCTTTAACATATCTGTTTGCCATCGCCGGAATACTCCTTCTTCTCTATCTCATCTGGGGAGGGTTTGACTATCTGACTTCCATGGGTGACCCTAAAAAGACTGAAGGCGCCAATAAAAAACTTACCTCGGCAATAATCGGGATAATTATCATCTTCATCTCCTACTGGATCGTCCAGTTGGCGGAGTATTTACTTCAAATCTGAAAAGTAAAATGCAGGCGAAGAGGCTCCCGGAATCACGCGGATGGTGCCTAATTTACTGTTGTCCTCCAGAGTAAAAATAGACAATTGCCAATTTGGTGCGTCGTTTAGCGATGTTCTGACTCGTGATCCAACCAACCTGAAATCATCGATCATAAAATCATCCTTTTTCAAAACAAACGGGGCAACCATCGAAAGCGATATTTTTTTCAGATCATAAATCCCAACCAAAGGAAGTCCTTCAAGGTAATGATATCCGACCAGAAGTTTCGAGCTGTCGGGAAACCAGACGGCATAAGGCAAAAACCCTTTATTCAAAACTTCAGAGCTAAGGCTGGTTGTACCCATATCAATTGTCGCTGGTTGGGGCGAAATAATGGTATTGCCTGTCCCGTCGGTATTAATAAGATAAAGATTGCTTTTGGTTTTATCACCGATCGCGTAGAGAATTTTTTTCCGGTCGGGAGAGAGGATCATATTTAAAATATTACTGCTGCCAACCAGAGGTTTGGCGGCAAGGCTTTTGACATCAAGGCTAACTATGCCTTCGCTCCCCAGATAAATAATTGTTTGCGGGGTAGGCCAGATAATATCGGTTATCGGTTCTACTCTGCTCATCAGATTGGTAATTCCAGTACTTTTAGAAGCAACGCCGGAGGTTGATATTTTATAGGATTGGTCATGGATGAGAAGAGCGAGTTTTTCATCCGTATCAGACCAGACGTAATTTACAAGTTCAGCAGTTGGTGCTTCAGACGATTTAATAATTTCGGTTTTATTCGTACTTCTGTTTAAAACTACCAGAGCCGAAGGAGTAGCCTGTGTTTGTTTAGGCCTCCAGGACAAAAAATTGCCTGACTTGTCCCAGGAAAGTTTGTCTCCCGCGGCAGTAGCGTTTTTATGAAACAGGGAAAAACTGGTGAAATCGCTATCGTAAATATCCCCGTCCTTGATAAATACCAAATTGCCAATACGTCTTGGCATACTGCTAGGTGAGGCGGCTTCAGGCGTTGTCTCCGGAATGGTTGGAGCAACACTGATCGGTGTGGCGGTAGGCCTGAGGGTAGGCGTGGGAATTTTACCGGCGTTGTTTGAAGAAATTCTGGATCTTAAGACAATAAACAGTAAACTGGCGAGTCCCAGAAATAAAATAATTATTACCGCGGGCAGGAATTTCTTCAGAGGTGATGAAGAGGGATACGGACTGTCATAGACCGGAGGAGGTGTATTTTGGGCAGTTGTTTGGTCCATATTTTATTCCCATTCCATGGTTGCCGGAGGTTTAGTTGTAATATCATAAACCACTCTGACAACTTCAAAAACTTCTGTCACGATACGAGTGGAAATCCTGTCCAGCACTTCATACGGCAAATGCACATAGTTGGCAGTCATGGTGTCTTTTGACTCAATTGCACGTACTGCAATTGTCTCGCCGTATTTTCTTTCGTCCCCTGTCACGCCAGTTGTTTTAATATTGGTAAAAACAGCAAAGGCCATCCAGATTTGGTCGTAAAGCTTGGCTTTTTGTATCTCCTCTACCACGATTATATCTGCTTTTTTTAAAATCTCCAATTTCTTCCTGGTAACTTCACCGATTATCCTGACAGCCAGTCCCGGACCCGGAAAAATATGCCGGTTGATCAAAGTCGGCGGAAAATCCAATTCCTTGGCGAGAAATCTCACTTCATCTTTATAAAAAGACCGTAAGGGTTCCACGATATGAAACCCGTGTTTGTCGGGAATTCCTCCCACATTATGATGGGTTTTAATGCTCTGAGAATGCTTGGTCCCTTTGCTTTCAATAACGTCCGGATAAATTGTGCCTTGAATTAAAAACTTGGCTCCAATTTTCGCGGCCTCTTTTTCAAAGACCCGGATAAATGTCTCGCCGATGATTTTTCTCTTTTTTTCAGGATCAATCACCCCTTTTAAAGCGGTCAAAAATATCTCTTCTGCGACAATCACCTTCAATGGTAATTTCACCTGACTCTTAAATGTTTCTATAATTTGCGCGGTTTCCCCTGTTCTCATGAGACCCGTATCGACATAAAAACACTGCAGGTTTTTCCCGATCGCAAGGTGAGTGAGCTTTGCCGCGACGGCCGAATCAATACCTCCGGACAACGCGCAAATGGCTTTTTGTGATCCAATTTGGTTTTTCAGATTTTTGACCAGGTCTCCGATGGTAAATTTAATGTCCTGTGATTTCTCACGGCAAATGCGGATAACAAAATTGGTGAGAACTTCTTTTCCATACTCCGTATGATGGACTTCAGGATGAAACATTATCCCGTAAAACTTTTTGTCCTCTATCGCAAAGGCAGCAACGTCCACTGTAGGAGTTTTTCCTGTAACCTCAGCGCCCTGGGGAGGCTTTATCACCTGATCAAAATGACTCATCCAGACAAGGAAATCTTTTTTCCGTAAGTCCCAATCAGCAAAGAGGGTATTATCTTTTAGAAGTTTAAATTTAGCCGGGCCATATTCTTTCTTTTTTCCCTGTGCCACTTTTCCGCCTAACATAAAAGCCATAACCTGCAGTCCGTAACAGATCCCGAGAATAGGAATTCCCAAGGTAAAAATCTTTTTATCAGGTAAAAGTCCGTCTTTAGCATAAACTGAGGAGGGTCCGCCTGAAAGAATGATTCCTTTGGGTTTGTATTTTTTAATCGAAGATAAAGCCTCTGCTGGAAGGATAATCTTGTTTTCTACTCCCAATTCACGGATACGCCTGCCAATGAGATGGGTTGTCTGAGAGCCGAAATCGATGATTAGTATCATAATATTAGGTTACAGCTTTTAGGGATCAGGTATCAGAAATAACAAAAATGCTGAAACCTGACACCAATTACCTGACACCTTCATTTATCAAGATATTGTGCGGGTGACTTTCCACCAACGACGCCTGGCTGATTTGAATAAACCTGGATTTCTCCTGCAATTCATTGATGTTTTTGGCGCCGGTATAATACATGCCTGAGCGAATGCCACCCGTAAGCTGTGACACAATATCTTCAAGTTTTCCTTTGTAGGAAACGAGTCCTTCCACTCCTTCTGTCGTCAACTTTTTCTCCTGTCCAAGTCGGTAATCCTGCCCATAGCGGCTGGCGCTTCCCTCTGTCATGGCGGACAGTGATCCCATTCCGCGATAGGATTTATATTTGGTTTTGCCCCGGAGAATAATCTCACCCGGTGTCTCGCTGCAACCTGCAAATAATGATCCGCTCATCACACACGAGGCTCCTGCAGCGTAGGCTTTAACAATATCCCCTGAATATCGTATTCCGCCATCAGCTATGACAGGAACATTGTATTTTTTCGTGATGGCTGATGTTTCCATGATAGCTGTAACTTGAGGCACTCCTATTCCGGCCACCACTCGAGTCGTGCAAATCGAACCGGGTCCAATTCCAACCCGAATTGCTTTGGAGCCTGCCTCTATCAATGCTTTTGCTCCTGCAGCGGTCCCGACATTGCCGGCAATTACCGCTAAATGTTTATATTTATGGCTGATGAATTTGGTGAGCTCTATCACCCATTTGGAAAACCCGTGGGCGCTGTCAATTACTATGACATTAACTCCCTTTTTAACAAGTGCTTCAACCCTTTCACTCGCATCCTTTCCCACTCCGATCGCTGCAGCCGAGAGAAGCGATTCTTTTTTTACTTTTTCAATTTCCACAGCTTGAGCTTCTATCGTCATGTTTCTGTGAATCACGCCAAGTCCTCCAAGTTTTCCCAGAGCGATAGCTAAAGTTGAAGTGGTTACCGTATCCATCGGTGCAGAAAGAATGGGGAGTTCTAATTTGATATCGGCGGTCAAATTTGAGGATATATCATTGTCTTCTCTTTTAATATCGGTGTAGGACGGCAAAAGAAGCACATCGTCAAAAGTGAGGCCAAGATTGTGATGTATTTTACCGTTCATTTTATAAAGGTGGCTTTTCGAGCCTGTTTGGAGGCTTCAAGTAAATCTTTAACCTCCAGAATATTATTGTCCAGTAGTCTTTGATATTCGTTCAGCAAATTTGTTCTTAACATTTCCGGCCCGTCGGTATTGATGGTAAAGGCAACTTTTTTCTCTTTCAACTTTTGAAAAATTCTTTTGAAATCTGAAAAATCTTTCACTACTCCGGTGCTTTCATTTGATGTGGGACAAACTTCTAAAACTATCCCTCTTTCGGCTATCTCCTCTAAAAGGATATCATCTTCCGCCGCGCGTACGCCATGACCGATTCTGTCCGGTTGAAGATATTTGATAACTTCTCTAACTTCTTCAGGACCAGTCACCTCGCCGGTGTGAATTGTTACGCCTAGTCCCGCCTTTTTACAGTCTTTGACCATGTCCGTAAGCGAGGTCAAACTGAAACTTCCGGCGATGGGGCCGGCCAGATCAATTGCGACCACCCCACGATTGGCATATTTGATGGCTTTTTTGGCAATTATGAAATTCATTTCAGGACTAAAACTGCGGTCAAAACAGAATATCAGACCGACTTTCATGGGATAAGCGAGCATGGCTTTCTCGGTCGCATGAATCGACGAAAGTATAATGTGATCCAGATCCCTTTCTCCGCCCCTATTTCTTTTCATGGGATTAAAACGGATTTCCAGAGTGGTGATGTTGTTTTTACGGTAAGCCCCGGCTGCAATTGAATAAATGCTTTTTTCCATGGCTTCCGGTGAAGACTGGATAAGTTCCGTCCACTTGAAAAGATCCAGATACTTATCATAGGTAGTCTTGCTGGACGCGGTAATCAGCTTTTCAAAATCCCAGTAATTTTTGGTGGGAAGTTTTATTCCCTGATCTTGGGCTATCTCCCACATGATCGGAGGATCAGCGGCTGAACCTACATGAACGTGTAATTCTGTCAGTTCTCCAAATTGGTTTTTGATCATATATTTTTAAATTATCTAATAAGTTCCGGTAAGTTTTTTGGCGAAACCACTTTAGTAATGAAATTTGTCACCGTAATATCCAAAACTTCGGAACGGGCAAAAATCGGCTTGTGGAGAGCTAAAGAAAAGCCTATTTCGACAGTGACTGCCGGACCCAGATATGAACCTTTATTGAAGATGTAAACCGCGTCGCTTTTTCGTATATTTTCAAGGTGTTTATAAGCCCCTTCACCTTCCCATTTAGTTAAGGTCGCTTTTGAGTATTTTCCTTTTTTCAACTCCTCCGGTTTGTGTCCGTGCCGGATATGGGATGGGGTTGGTACGATCACCGTAAAACCTTTTTTTCTTAATGATTTTGCCGCAGTTTCCATCTCCTTAAAAAACTTAAAACTGCCGCAGAAACAGATGGTTTTCATAATAAAAAAACCCGGGCTTTACCCGAGTTCAAATAAGACAAATACTGATCATTAAAATAAATATTTAGCCTTACCATATGATATTATATCATGGAGTACGAAATTGCGTCAATATTTTGACCTAGTTGACATTTGATGATAGTTTCTTGATACAATATAATAAATAAGTATATGGAAGTAGTTTCTGTGCTTTTTATCATCTTTCTTGTCATTGGATTACTGCTGGTTCTTTCCGGATTAAAAGTGATTGACCAGTATGAAAGAGGAATCATACTCACTCTCGGATCTTATTCATATACACTTGAACCGGGACTGAAGGTTGTTGTGCCGATTATCCAAAGATTAATTAAGGTCGATATCAGAATTACTACCTCCGATATTCCCCAGCAGGAAGTTATCACCAAAGATAATGTTCCAGTTGGCATCAATGCCGTAGTTTATTTCCAGGTAACAAAGCCTGAAGTTGCAGTTTTGAAAATCCAGGATTTCACCTACGCAGTCACCCAGTATGCACAAACCGCTCTGAGAGACGTCATCGGAGGAGTGGAACTTGACAGTCTTCTTATCGATCGGCAAAAGATTGCTGATGAAATTAAGAAAATTGTGGACAGTGAAACTACCGAGTGGGGAGTTGATGTAACTGCCATAAAAATTCAGGATATTGAACTTCCGGCTGACATGAAACGGGCGATGGCCAAACAGGCTGAAGCAGAAAGAGAAAGAAGAGCGACGATTATCCGTTCCCAGGGCGAACTTTCTGCCTCGGAAAATTTGCAGAAAGCTATGCAGATGATGTCTTCGTCCGGCGCCATAACTTTGAGAACTCTGCAAACAATTGAAGCAACGACAGCCAACCCTGCCAATACGGTAGTATTTGCTCTCCCCATACAAGTCATCGAAGGCTTGAAGAAGCTGGTAAAATAACTTATTTAATTACCTTTAAAAACTCACTCGCCAGTATACTTGTATTCTCTGACGATTTATAAAATTCTTTCCAGACCACCACGATATTGGCATCGTTAAAGATGGCTCTTTGAAGTTCCCTGATAGTATCCCCTCCGGCGATCGAAATAAGAGTATTGTAGCTTGAACGGATTTTATTAATTTGGAGATATGGAATCGGCTTGTCTTTATTAAAAGTTTCCTCATCCACTCCGCGGTGAAGGATAACTACGTCCGGAAGTTTTTTCAGTTGGCGAAGAATTTTAATCGGTTGATCAACGTTCATCAGGTCCACCATACTATCCAGTTGATATTTTCTGCAGGAGTCGATAAAAATATTGAGCGTCTCAATCGGTGCCTGGCCTAAAGCAATAACTGCAGATGCTCCCGATTCTTTCGCCATCACCACTTCTGTTTCTCCCCTATCCATAGTTTTCATATCGGCAGCAATATAGGGGACAATATCAGAAGGGTAAGTTTTACTGCCCCACCAGTCATACAAATTTTTTATAGCTTCCATACCGTATCTTTTAATTAGAGGCGTGCCCGCTTCGATAATGATACGGTCGCTGACAGGCAGAAGAGAAATAATTTCATAAGCCTCATCCAGAGTGCTGTTGAGAGCAATCTGCAGATAGTTTTTTTTGCGGTTGAGCATATAATTATTATAACTTGTTTGAGAAGTAAAGATAAAGTAAGATATAACCTTCTCACCTGATCCACCAGTAGCGGATCAGTCTAGAAGGGTTTATACTGATTCCAAATTACGATAAAAGAAGTATAACTTTATGCCATACAGAAATATCACTATTTCCGGCCGGGTGGCAAGCGGAGCTACTACCCTTTCCCGAGCTTTAGCCGACAAAATCGGCTGGCAGCTGATAAATGGGGGTGAGATGGTGAGAGCTTATATGAAGAAAAAAAGCATACCCCTGGAACACACTTTTCAAACGACTGACAAATATCATCTTGATCTTGATGAATTTATCAAAAATAAATTACGCACCGAAAATAAACTTATCGTCGAGTCATGGCTTTCGGGTTATAATGCACAGGGAATTGATGGGGTCTTTAAAATATACGTTGCCTGTTCAGATGACAGCGTCAGAATAGACCGTATTGTTAACCGCGACCGTCTGACCATTGACGAAGCTAAAGAACATCTCAAAACCCGGGAAGAAGAAAACCTGAAAAAGTGGGATAAAATTTATCATACCCGGGACTTCTGGAATCCAAAACTATATGATCTCATAATCGATACCTACCAAAACGGTCCCAGTGAAGCTCTGCAACTTACTGTCAAAGCAACCGGATTTGACCAATGAAACAAAGAAAAATTTTTGGCTTCTCCCAAAATGTTTTTATCCTTTCTCTGGTATCCCTCCTTAATGACATCGGCGGACAAACGATCAAATACGCCATCCCTCTTTTTCTAACCAATGCCCTGGGAATAAAAACGAGCATTATCGGAATAGTTGAAGGAATCGGCGAGGCGGCACCAACTTTATTCCAACCCCTCTCCGGCATAATTTCTGACAAACTGCAAAAAAGAAAGCCGCTTGTCTTTATCGGACAACTGCTGCGACTACTGATTTCACTTCTTTATTTTGCCAACTCCTGGTGGCTGGTACTTTTTCTTCGTTTTTTGGATAGAAGCGGCAAGGGTATTCAGGCCGCGCCCCGGGACGCGTTACTTTCACTTTCCAGTGATGCAAAAAATCAAGGCAAAGCCTTCGGACTTTCGAGAGCTTTTGACAATATCGGAGCGGTCGTCGGACTTCTGCTTGCGGCTGCGATCATCAGCCTAACAGCTAAAAACAGCTCGCTTCTAAGTCTTGAAATATTCCAAAAAATTGTCCTTTTGGCCTTTATTCCCATGTTTATTGCTCTGATTTTGTTGGCTCTTTTTATTCAGGATATAAAAATAAAGAGAAATTCTCCAAGTCAGTCTAAACTTAATTTTCATACTGATAGAAAATTTTTTATTTTACTCTCTATTATCTTTATTTTTACTCTCGGTAATTCATCTGATGCGTTTCTGATATTAAAAGCCCAGTATTCCGGATTTTCTTTGATGTCCATATTTATCCTTCTGGCTTTTTTCAGTTTTACGGCCTCACTCATCAATATTCCGGCAGGAATCGTCTCTGACAAGATAGGGCGTAAAAAAACTATCGTTTTGGGTTGGTTAATCTATTCTTTGATTTATCTGGGCTTTGGGATAACTGCTAATCAAACAGCCGTACTTGTTTTATTTTTGGCTTACGGAGTTTATTTTGGCCTGACCGAAGGAGTTTTGAAAGCTTTTATCGCGGATGTTGTTCCGCCGGAAAAAAAAGGAACGGCTTACGGTTGGTATAATTTTGTCAGCGGCGCCACATTACTTTTTTCATCGATAATCGCAGGAGTTTTATGGCAAATTTTCTCTCCCTCAGTTGCTTTTTATTTCGGGGCAGTGATGGCAATTGCCGCCACAGTATTTTTATATATCCTGGTAAAATAATGATCAGTGCGGTTTGTTGAGGACAATCGGACGGGGCCTGACCATGCCTTCCAGGGTATAACGGATACCCTGCACACCAACTCCGCTCCCTTTAATTCCCAAGAATGGAAAATGATCCGGACCTCTTTGCGGCTTGGAGTTGATTTGGATAGTTCCGACTTTGATTTGACGGGCAAGTTGAATTCCGGTTCCCTCGTCACTCGTGAAAATTGAAGCCTGGAGTCCGTAATCCGAGCTATTGATAATTTTGACTGCCTCGTCAATCGATTCTACCCGCAAAAAAGAGACGACAGGACCGAAGGTCTCGATCTGCATGATTTCCATGCTGGGCCTGACATGATCTAAAATAGTTGGCTCAATCAACCGTTCTTTTCTTTTCCCGCCTAGAATGATTTTGGCGCCGCCTGCTTTGGCTGTCAGAATTCTACGCTCTATCACATCTGCTTCGCGGTCGGAAATGACTGGACCAAGATTAACATCAGGATTTCTGGGGTCTCCCGGTTTTATTAACTCTTTAGTTTTTTTTACCACCATGGGAATAAGTTTATCGATGGTCGGCTTAAGGCCCAAAACATATTTAATGGCGGTACATCTTTGCCCGGAATAGGAGAATGCACCTTTGACAATTTCGATGGCAGTTGCGTGTAAATCCGCATCTGGCAAGACAATCGCCGGATTATTTCCGCCGCATTCAAAAAGAAGCGGAATCATACCGGCCTTCACCGCAATCTCTTTTCCCACCTGCGAAGATCCGGTAAAAGTGATGCCCTGAATCTCTTTGTGATTTACCAGATAATTACCAACCTCCGCTCCACCGCCTGTAATTGTCACAATCAAACCCTTGGGAAGCCCTGCCAGGTAAAAAATTTCTGTCAGATGCAGGCAGGAAATAGCGCCCTGGGTAGGCGGTTTATATACGACTGCATTTCCTGTAATCAAAGCCGGCGCCAATTTTGAAACTGAAAGATTTACAGGATAATTAAACGGGGCAATTGCCAATATTAAGCCAAGCGGTACTTTTTCAACAATTGCCATTTTAGTCTGGTCATAACCCGGAAAAGCCTCACCTGATAATTCTTCGCCTTTGACGTGCAAACCTTCATGGGCAAAATAATCTATCATGTCGGCGCTTCTTAATATTTCGTCCTTTGCCTCGGGAGTGTTTTTACCTATTTCTTTTATTAATATGGCTGTCAGATAGTGCTCATGCTCCCTCATCCAATCGGCGGCCAGGTGAAGAATTTTACCTCTTTCAATCATCGGCACCCGCGTCCATATCTCCTGTGCTTTTTTGGCGGTGGAGATTGCCTGGTCAATTTCCAGATTGCTGAGAACCTGGATCCTGCCGACAATTGAGTTATCTATTGGGGAGATCACTTCAACTGTTTTGCTACTCGTGCCGTCTATCCAAGACTCACCATTAAAATATTTGTAGGTGGGAGGGGTTTTTTTATCATGAAGATGGGAAAAGAAATCTTTGGGCATTAAAATTATAATAGCACAAATTAATTTTTTAATTCTCTCGTATCCAACATTATCGTCACCGGACCGTCGTTGACAATCTCTACATCCATATACGCACCAAATTCACCCTTTTGTACATCTGAAATTCCTAAGGTTTTTAATTTTCCGACAAAATACTCATAAAGCGCTCTGGCTTTATCTGCCCCTGCCGCTTTGATGAAAGATGGTCTTCTTCCTGACGTAACATCCGCCATCAGGGTAAATTGGGAAACAACCAGAATACTCCCCTTGCTGTCCAGAATTGACCTGTTCATTTTGTCTTCTTCATCGGACATGACTCTTAAATTGACAATTTTTTCAGCCAGAATATCTGCATCCTTTTCACTATCATCTCCGGCTACGCCAAGTAAAATATTATAACCCTGATCAATTTTGCTGATGATTTTTCCATTAATGGTAACTTGTGATTTTTTTACTCTTTGCAGTAATGCTTTCATTTTCAAAAAGATGTTTCGTTAATAAAGTTAATTATAACCTTTTTTAAAAAACCATAAACCGAGAGATAAGTTTCTTTTGTTCTATCTTTCACGGTATTAACTGCTCCTGAAGCCTTCTCCACAATATTTACCTTTATCAAACCGCTAAAGTCCGGCCAGCTGGTAAAGACAGGTCTTGCAACGGACGAATTCCTGCCTGTCGGGAAAAAAACTGTCGGCCGGTTAAAAGAAGTTGGATTAAAAATTACCGACGGCGAAACATATGGAGATATGGCTGGGATGGAAGTAACAGTTGGAATACGCGTGGGAGTACTTATGGGGGTCAGGGTCGGATATGGAGTACTTGTCGGTGGAGGCACATTTAAAATCTGGATATTTTTAGAATAAATAACATCCCCATACTGCCCGTCTGAATAAAAATGCCAGGCAACAATCCGGTAATTTCCGGGTCCGGCAACGCCTGTTGAACTATCAGCTAGACAACTGTAATAGCGCCTGTTGCCTTCGGTTCTCTGGTGGCCCAGTCCATCACGCTTAGGACAGATATCGAGAGGTTTTTGGGTGTCTGGTGCGTTTACCGGTAGTAAATCACAAGCAAGGTTTGATTCATCTGTGTCAACCGTCAGGATACAATCAAATTTTTGACCCCAAACAGGAGAAGACGGATTAATTTCCACATTTGAGACTGTCACTGCCTGGACTTGTGAAGCCAATAACAAGAAACTAAATACAGACAACAAAATATTTGCTATAATTTTCTTATGATTGCTTTTCCTCATCTCAAAATTCATTTTAACAAAATTCAAATTCTTGCGCTTGTTCTTCTTTCGTTTCTGCTTTTTTATCCCGGTGAACTGGAGATAAAAGGACTTATCTTAACTAATGATTTCATCAAAGAAAGAATACTGTCGCTTGGAATACTGTTTCTGATTTTAAGAGGAATTATTGATGATTACTACTCACCTAATCTTGCCATAATCTTTCTTTTTATTCTTATTCTTGCGCCAACTTTCAATTTCGGCCAACTTATTGTCGTCACTTTAACTTCGCTTCTTGTCTTTAAACTTCTGAGGAAAATTTAATTGGTGAACTCCTGTACGAATATTTCCCCGTATATTCCGCCATCAATCACCCCGATGCCAACCTTACCATAATCGGAAGACAAAATATTGGCCCGGTGGCCGGGTGAATTCATGAGTCCCTGATGGGCAAAAGTTACATTAGGGGCCAAAGCCAGATTTTCTCCGGCAGCAGTATATTCAATATGCGCCTGATTCATGCGGTCGAAAGGCGAAAGACCGGCATGATCGAAATGCGAAAAAAATCCTTTGGCAAACATATTTTTTCCATGAGACCGGGCAACCTCTTTGAGGTTAATGGAACCTGATAATTTTTGCAGACCTTTAGCTGATCTTTCCTTATTGACTAAAATAAGCATCTGATCTTCAGCTCCTTCATCTATTTTGACATCTGTCTGTGTAAAACCTAAATCTACTTTTTCGCTGATGGTGGGATTGGAATTGATCGTCAAAAAAGTCAGCGTCTCATTGACGGCTTCACCAAAGATTTTATTCAATTGCCGCTCTACTCCCTGAGTTTTGGCGACAATCGGACCCCCGATTTTCGATGAAGTGATATCTTTTTTAATGGCCCCCTGAATCGGCAGAGAAACAAATAAAGTTAGAAGGAATGCACAGAAAATCAATGTTTCACCAAGCGCTGGCAGGATTCCTAGTAGCTTGTTTGACCAAATAAAGTATCCTAGTAACCTTTTCTTTTCGAAAATTTTGCGGAAAAACGGATAAAGTTTCCGGTGGATGGTATTGGCTAAAATATTAGAGAATAGTTCAATGACAGCGCCATTTATTAAAAATCCGCCCGCGTTGGCAAGGCCGGAAGGTAATGTAAAATTTTCCACTAAAAAATTTCCGGTTATCCTGTAAGTCTTCAAGCTTATCAAGAATGACAGAATAAAACCTCCCAAATCAATAACACCCAGAATAAATCCCCGCCTGAATCCTTCCCAGATATAAAAGATGATAATGAGTAGAATAACCAGGTCAATCCAATTTCCGTGTAAGGCGTATAAATTAAAATTCGTCATATTTATCACAAAAAGTACTAATATTGTATAATATCACGAGTTTCGGGCATACCTTAATATTTCAACGGGTGACGCGAGAGAGGGGTCCTACGGAGATGTATCGAAGTATGGGATACTCGAGCGGCAGGACCCGAAATATAATAGCGCGAAATTCGTAGATAAATTACTTTTTATGAAAACCGGTCCCAAATTATCACATATTTTTGCTTTTTTCAAAACCAAAAAAATACAGCTTCTACTGATCGTAACAGTAATTATAATTCTTGCCGGCGCAATTTATCTCTATTTTCTTTTAAAAGACCTTCCCTCTCCTAAAAAACTTATCTCCTACGATATACCTCAAACCACTAAAATCTATGACCGTAACGACAAATTATTATACGAAATTTATACAGACCAGAACAGATCACTTGTCAAGCTTAAGGAAGTCCCTATCTATCTCATCCATGCAACAGTCGCCGTTGAAGACAAAGATTTTTACAAACATCAGGGGGTGAGTTTATTTGGCGGAATACTGCGGGCTTTGAAGGAAACCGTCCTTCACCAAAAACTTCAGGGTGGCTCCACCATCACCCAGCAACTGGTCAAAAACGCGCTGCTTACCCCCCAAAGAACCTTAAGCCGTAAATTCAAGGAAATAATTCTCGCCTTTTGGACCGAGAAGCTTTACAACAAAGATCAGATTTTGGAGATGTACCTCAATCAGGTCGCCTACGGAGGAACATCCTGGGGAGTAGAGGTGGCTGCTGAAACCTATTTTGGCAAAAACGTGAAAGACCTGACTCTGGCTGAAGCCGCACTTTTGGCAGGACTTCCCTCAGCGCCAACCGTCTACTCACCGTTTGGAGCACATCCTGAATATTCCAAAAACCGCCAACAAGAGGTCCTTAATCGCATGGTGCAGGAAGGCTATATTACCCGAGATGACTATCAAAAAGCCGATGCACAGCCTTTAAATTACCGCCCTCAGCAAAACAATATTAAAGCCCCTCATTTTGTCATGTATGTTAAAGAAAAACTGGTGGAAAAATACGGTGAAAAACTGGTGGAACAGGGAGGTTTGAGGGTCAAAACTACACTTGACCTGGATCTTGAGGAATATGCACAACAAACGGTCGCCTCAGAAGTTGCCAAACTAAAGAGTCTACGGGTCAGTAACGGTGCAGCGGTCATTTCAAGGCCAACCACAGGAGAAATTCTGGCTATGGTAGGCTCCAATGATTATTTCGCTTCGCAATCAGGTAACTTCAATGTCACAACCTCGCTTCGTCAGCCCGGGTCGTCTTTCAAACCCATCAATTACGCAGTCGGATTGGAGTTGAAAAAAGTCACTCCTGCAACTCTTTTTTTGGACATCCCGACCTGTTTTGGAGTTGCCGGACAAAAATCATATTGTCCGGTAAACTATGACCGCAAATTCCACGGACCTGTACAGCTTCGTTTTGCTTTAGGCAATTCCTTCAATATTCCGGCGGTGAAAATGATGGCTTTAAACGGAGTTGAAACAGTTATCGCCAGTGCTTCAGCCATGGGAATTTCCACACTGAAAGACACGTCAAAGTATGGTTTATCGCTAACACTGGGTGGAGGCGAGGTCACCATGCTGGATATGGCTACCGCTTTTGGGGTTTTTGCCAATACAGGAATCAGAAAAGATCTTGTCTCCATACTCAAAATTGAAGACCGTAATGGCAAAATTCTCGAAGAATATAAAGACAATAATTTTGTCCAGGAGATCGGAAAGCCTCTCAGCTACCCCTCATCACTCCTTATACAGGGACCGAGAGTTTTGTCTACCGAAACATCATATCTTATATCTCACATTCTTCTGGATAATAACGCCAGAACTGACGCTTTCAGTACTAACTCTTTGCTCGTTGTGCCAAACCATGCTGTCTCTGTCAAAACCGGCACCACAGATGAAAAAAGAGATAACTGGACAATCGGATATACTCCCAATTTTCTTGCTGTGGTTTGGGTTGGCAATAATGATAATACTCCCATGAACCAGTATTTGGCATCGGGGGTGACCGGAGCCGCCCCAATCTGGAACAAGCTTATTGCCCGCACACTCAAAAATCAGCCTGATCTTTGGCCAAGACAGCCCGCCGGTGTAATTGGAGCCAACATCTGCACGCCATCAGGCAAAGCCCCGCCCAACGGTTATGATGCGGGAGACAAGGGCTGCGCCACCCGATACGAGTACTTTATTAAAGATACCTTGCCTAAGGATCCCGAGGTTTTAAAGCAAACAATAATGATTGATAAAAGCTCCAACAAACAGGCGCCTGATGGCCAAACTGATAATGTGGAACCCAAGGAACACAATGTTGTTTCAGATATGTTCACCAAATATTGTCTGGACTGCGCTCATGATGAGCACGACCCTGTCACCAACATCAAGTTATAATTCCTCTTTACACATCCTATAACGTTATGTTATATTTCCTCTCCATGAGGAAAAAAATCACAATTAAACCAATAAAGAAAAACTGGAAAACTATAATTACATCAATTCTGATAATACCCATACTTGTTTTAAAATTCACTGGAGATTTGTTTATTACTTTATTCCGGATAATATTTAAATTATTTTCAAAGACCTATAACTTTATTATCTCATTTTCATCTCAAAAATTAATGCTTCTTATTCGGGCAGTCAAGCGCCCTAAAAAAGTTAAAAAGGCGGCGACTGTAATAAAAACCGTCCCAATTTATGATCGTAAAAGGCCGAATTTAGTCTACATCTTCCGCAAGGAGTTTAAAAAAATCAAAAGACGATTCCAGGATATGTTCAGCTTCCTGAATTATTTTGACAGTGAACAATTTATATCGTGGTTAAAAATATTTCTTATAAAAATCAAATTTTTCTTCCTGGGAGCTCTGATCGTGACGTTGATATTTGGGGCTTATGAAATAAATAATTTTATGAAGGCTCTGCCTAAACCTAATTATCTTAATAGTCGTGATATTCCGGCGACGACTAAAATATACGACCGCAACGGCAAATTCCTTTATGAAATTTATGCTGATGAAAACAGAGTGCCGGTCAAATTAACTGACGTGCCTTTAATCGTCAGACAGGCAACGATCTCCATTGAAGACAGGGAGTTTTATCAACACAGCGGATTTTCGCTCCGGGCCATTGCTCGGGCTTTGGTTAATAATTTTTATTATGATGATAAACGACAGGGCGGATCCACCATCACCCAGCAGCTCATCCGCAGTGCGCTTCTTACCCCTGACCGAACCATCACCCGAAAATTGAAGGAAATTTTCCTCTCCATCTGGGCTGAACAAATTTACAGCAAAGACCAGATTCTGGAAATGTACCTAAACCAGGTGCCATACGGGGGTACAGCGTGGGGAATTGAGGCCGCCGCTCAGACATATTTCGGTAAAAGTATTAAAAATGTCGATCTGGCAGAAGCCGCGCTTTTAGCGGGTCTTCCGGCCGCCCCAAGCATTTATTCCCCGTTTGGAGCTCGTCCCGACCTGTCCAAAAAAAGGCAGGAGGAAGTCCTGGATAAAATGGCAGAAAACAACTTTTTGACACCGGATGAAACCAAGCTCGCTAAAGAAGAAAAACTGAGTTATACCACTCCGCACACCGCAATTGCTGCTCCTCATTTTGTCATGTATGTCAAGGAACTTTTGGAACAAAGATTCGGTCAAAGACTGGTGCAAGAAGGAGGTTTAAGAGTTACAACAACTCTTGATCTGGATATTCAAGAAGCAGCACAAAAAATAGTTTCCCAAAATTTAGCCGCACTTCGACCATTGAATGTGAATAACGGAGCGGTACTTATCACCAACCCCCAAAACGGGGAAATTCTGGCTATGGTCGGATCAGAAAATTATTTTGACATTGAGCGTCAGGGAAACTTCAATGTAGCTTTATCAATACGTCCACCGGGTTCTTCAATCAAAATCGTCACCTATACTGCCGCTTTGAAGGATGGCTTCACAGCAGCTACACTTCTTGATGATTCACCGGTAGTCTACCGGATTGCCGGACAATCCTCCTACATTCCTGTCAATTATGACGGTAAATATCACGGAACAGTTCCCTTAAGAACAGCTTTTGCCTCATCTTTCAATATCCCTGCTGTCAAAACTTTGGAAAAAATAGGCATCAAAAATATGCTTGATCAGGCAAGACTGATGGGAATAACCAGCTGGAATGATAGCACATCTTACGGATTGTCCATCACTTTGGGAGGAGCCGGGGTGACTATGCTCGATATGGCGAGAGTCTATGGCACAATTGCCAATTTAGGCATTAGAAATGAACTTAACCCGATCTTAAAAATTATGGATTTTAGAGGCAACGCGCTTCCCAGCCCGATTGAAAATAAAGAAATTATGGCAACCTCTCCGGGAGTTGCTTTTATCATCACGAGCATTCTCTCAGATAACCGGGCCAGAATTCCTGCTTTTGGCGAACATTCACTCTTAGAAATAAAAGATAAAACGGTAGCCGTCAAGACAGGTACCAGCGACAGTAAAAGAGATAACTGGACGATTGGATTTACACCGGATTATTTGGTAACCGTGTGGGTTGGCAATAATGATAATTCTCCGATGGATCCGCGTCTTTCTTCAGGAGTCACCGGAGCTGCTCCAATCTGGCATGATATCATGACGACACTTCTAACCGATAAACAGGATAAACCTTTTACTCCGACTGCTGATGTAGTTGGTATGAATTGTTACAATCGCACAGAATATTTTTTAAAAGGGACTCAGCCGCGAGGAGGCTGTCCTAAATATTCCACTATTTCCCCCACTCCTAGCCCTACGCCCAAAAAATAATCACGTGTGCCTATCCGCAACTTTGGAGGCTCCATAGCTCTCAGGTTTTGTTTTGACGTTAAAGCCTGAACCTCGAACCATGCCCACAATTTCCGTAATCATATTGCGGGTTTCGCCAAAACTCCCTATATCGACATGAATTTCCACTTCAAACTTGGATATGCCATCGTTTTTAAATTCTGAGAGAAATTCCTGGGCTAAAATTAAAGACAGGGAAGCTTCTTCATAAATCCTGGTTTTAAGGACATTTTTTCGCGGATCAACTTTCCTTCGCCAGAAATATATTCCGCCGGCTCCGACTCTGTGAATTACGATGGCTGAAATAAAATCTGTTCCTTGACCGTTTTTAGGCTGGGAATCCGTACCTATCACCAGTTTATATTGACGCTCTGGAAAATCGTCCATGAACTGCAGAACTTTTTGTCTGACCTCCTGAATCGTCAGATCTCCATATGTATAACTGTGAAAACGATCAATCATGGAGTGATTTTATCATAAATTTCAGCCCTGGGCACTTTTGATTGAGGATAAAAGCTTCCGGTGAATAGTTTTTCCTGAGGCCACATAGCTTTCGATAAGGGATAAAGAGAGCGGATTTCCCTGCAGGTTACTGATTATCCCGCCTGCTTCTTCAACCAGGAGTATTCCTGCAGCAATGTCCCAAATTTTGGGTTTCCCAAAAACAATATACCCGTCAAAAATCCCTGAGGCGATTAAGGCCAAACCTGCAGCTTGGCTCCAGATCATCGGGATCATAAATAATTTTCCCCCAAGGGATTTACCAAACAATGCAAAAGCTTTTTCTCTGTGTTCGTAAAAAGGATCAAAACCGACTGATGCTTCGTTTAAATTTACTACCTCCCTCACCTTAAGTTTTTTGCCTTTAATAAAACTCCCCTCTCCTTTTTCAGCGTAAACGACCGTATTGTTAATTGCCAGAAAGACTGCCCCGGAGATCGGTTTTTTGTCTTTAAACAAAGCAATACTGCTACTGTAAGTCGGCAATCCTGTAGAAAAAGCTCCGGTTCCGTCAATTGGATCTATTATCCAAGTAAAGTCGCTACTTAATGGTTGATGTTTTTTCGCTTCCTCTCCCAGTATCTTATGCTCAGGAAATTTCTTCGCGATCATCTCTGAGATTAATTTTTGTGTTTGAATATCCGCATCGGTTACAATATCGAATCTGTTGGCTTTCTGGGCTAAAATACGGGCTGAGGCGATTTTCTTTTGTAAAAATTCTCCGGCTACTTCAGCTGCAGTCACAGCTAGACTGGTAAACTGATTCATATTTTAATTATATACCATTCTTACTCGTCCCGACTGAGTCGGGACAGTATAGAAGAGTATATACTGATTCCTATTTATAAATAAAAGAAGTATAACATACAGTTTTTCCTGTTCTGATTTGACAAAATGCCTTTTTTAATATATTATAGGATAATAAATTTATCTCAAATATGTCATCAAGCAGAATCATTTTAATATTTTTAGGCTTTATTTTTATCATTATCGTCATCCTGTCCAGCACAAAAATCGCTGGCGCTTTAAGGACTCGTTTTGGTAAATTTATTCCGGGAGGAACAGTCACCTCCGATATCAGCCTTACACCCACAAGCGTCATACCAACGATCACCATAACCCCTAAACCGACAAATAAGGTGTCAGTGCCGTCAACCAACAAAGGAGGCCAACCTGTCTCTAAAAGTTCACCTACTTCAGAAACACCAGCCACCGGGCCGGCAGAAACAGCTTGGCTGATTATCTCAGGAAGTTTATTGACAGGAATCGGAATAAGGAAACTGGGAAGTCTTAAGGCTGCGAAGAATAATTAAATTTATTATCCAGATCTTTCAAACCGTCCTCAAGAAAATTAAGTTTGGTACTGTTTACGTCGTTTTCCAAATCCGTTATTTCATCGCCGTCACTTAACTTTTTTAACTGCGTTAATTCCGGATCAACAGTCTCAGGAGCATTTGTTACTGTAATGGTCAGTGTTGGTAATATTGGGGTGGCGGTGATTGTTACCGGCGCTTTTATCCAAGGAATGCTAATCGATTTTCCTAAGCTTTGGAAGACCAGATAAGTCATAATAATAAAAATAGATAAGACAATTAAAAACAACCCGTAAAACCAGACAGGAGCTTTCTTATCTCCTCCTCCTGACACCATCACCGATGACTGTTGCATGTTGTCAACAGGTTGTGGGCTATAAACCTCGTTTTGTACAGGCACGGCTGTTTGTTCAGGAGTCACGTTCACTTCGTCCACCGCGGGAATTTCGTTGACAGGAGTTACACCGCTATTTGATAATTCTTTATTTTCTTCTGTTGTCATAATTTTAAACGCCCATTATGGCTATTTTTTAGGCGTTGCTGAAATGCTTGCATTACCTGGTAATTTACCCAAAATTTGCAGCTCCCGGCTCTCCAAATCCAGTATATCTTGAAAAATTTGCTTCAGGGAGATAATTTGACTGCGAAATAAGGCGTAATTTTCTTTCACAGAGGTACTCTCTTCCAGATCCAAAGCTAATTTTGCTGATGAAGAAACTTGTTTTTCTGCCAAATCCATTTTTACTGAAAGATCAGTTTTTAATTTATCCAGATTTTTTTGGGTGGCTGATGTTATTTTTTTGGTAGTATTAATTTTGACTTCTCTGGCAATTATTTTCTCCTCAATTTTGTTAAGCCTTTTGAGCGCTGCCTCTATACGGATAAAAAGTTTTTGCATTAACGGATCTTTTAAACCGGATGATGAGACTGAAGCTGTTGGTTTTGAGGCAAGAGATGGACTGATGAGTGGTAATTTTGTGGGGGTCATTTGAGTCTCTGCTAAGACGGCTTTATTAAAGCCGGTAATAAGCAGGAGGATAAAAGTTAATAATGAAAGTATTAAGACTAGTTTTTTCATCAGGCAGTTATCCATATTTTGCCTGAAAAACTACTTTTCGTCAAGATCATCTTGCATATTAATATTGTCATTAAGATTTTATGTCTATATAATGATTTTGTATGAGGTTTCCCTTATTAAAGCAAAAGTTGGATACTTTAAAACCCCTTATTTCTTTAGTCAGAAAATTCCCGCATATTAACCGTAAAATTACCGCGTCCTTCAAAACTCTGAAATTAGGCTATTTCGGTTTGATCATATTTTTATTTATGATAGGCCTTAATCTCTTGTCAGAAACACTACCCCAAACAAGCGAACAAAAATTACAGTATGATATCCTGAAAAATCCATATCTCAGCACGCCTCATCAAAAACTGGCAGAGTTTTACTTGAATAAAAATCAGGCCGGGGCTGAAAAAGAATACTTCCTTGCAACTGAAATGTTCCGGAGGCGAAATAGCGTCAATGATAAATACCTTGGCATTGAATCATCTCCTTGGGAAACATATCTCAATCTTTTAAAGAATAAGAGTCTTGTGGAAGAAAATCAAAGATTATGGGAGAAAATTAAAAACGCACTCCCCGACTATGAGTATGCTTATCTGAAATTATCAAGTCTTTATACCAATCTTGGCGAAAAAGAGAAAGCAGATCAAATACTACGCGAGGCGCTAAAAATTAATCCGGGGAACATGGAAGCTCGTTCTTTGCAAAAAAAGGCTGGAGATTAAATTAACTGGTTTTTCCAGTGGGAGTTGGCGCTGCTGATGCAGTTGATTTCTCAGCAGGAGCTTCTTGACCGGCCTTAGGCGCAGCTTCGGCTCCTTCAGTTGCTGTCTGTTGAGCTGCTGCTGCCTCCGCTTTGGCCGCCTCTTCTTCTTTGGCCTGTTTTTCAGCTTCTTTGGAAACAAGAGGTGCTATTTTTACAATTTCCAAGGCTCCATCTGTCTTGATAGTGACTTTATCCGAAACTTTTAAATCCGCTACTTTTATGGTGCTGTTTACTTCTGTAAGACCCGCGACATCTACTTCTATCTTTTCAGGAAGTTCTGTTGGCAATGCTTCTACCGCGACTTCCGACAGAATATTTAATAGCACTCCAATTTTATTGATTACAGCCGGAGCTTCGTTTATAACCACGAGAGGAATTGAGGCTGACACTTTTTCCTTCAGGTTTACCTTGTAAAAATCTGCATGTAAGGGTTGTGCGGTTATCGGATGGTAATGGATATTATGGATTAGGATAGGCAATGCTTCTTTATCAAGCCCGAGCTCGACAATACCTGTTTCACCGGCTTCTTTATAAACTTCCTGAAACTCTTTGAGATTTACCTGCACTGATTGGGATTTAAAATCTTTGCCATAAACTGTAGCGGGAAGATTGCCTTCTTTTCTTAACTTTTTCACTTTTTTCCCGATTTGAGTTCTTGTGGTTGCTTTAAGCTTGTAGGTTTTCATGATTGTAAAACATAATTGTATCTATCTTGCTCTTGAATGTCAACCCTTGGAGAAATATGATTAGAAAAATGAAGAAATTTGTTTTGTGGTCTTTGACGATAGTTGTCATACTTATGGTTGTTTGCCTTTTTCTCTATAAACTTTTATTATTCTTTATTCCCAAAGATAAAAAAATTATCACACCTTTGTCAAATAATCCTTCATCTTTTATGAGTATCAGTCAGGATATAGCTTCATCAGGTCCAAAACCCACCTCTATCCCCCGGCCAAAAACAAGCATCTTATTAATCGGACTGGACGGCCGGCTCGGTGATAATAATCCCCGTTGTGACGCCATCCACATCATTACTGTCGACCCGCCAAAAAGACGGGTACAAATCACCTCCATACCCCGCGGGACGCTGGTTAACCTTGGAGATGAAGGCATGAGTTACATCAGTAACTCCTGTCATCTGAAAGGCTTCGACTTTACCCTGAAAAAAATTGAACAAATTACTTCTTTAACACCTGACTATGTCGTCAAAGTCGGCTTTTCCCAAAGTATGGGAATCCTCAAAAATCTGGGGTTTCAGCCGGTAACGGCATTGGAATTTCTAAGAAACCGCAGATATGGAATCGGTGACAACCAAAGGAACCATAATCAGGCTCTGTTTATAAAAGATGTTCTCACGACCAAAATGCCTTTGATAAATAATTTACCAAAAGCTGTCAAATATCTGCTATTTAAAATGACTGACACTAACCTTGATTTTGAAAAGGCCTCACAGGTACTTGATGAGGTGATAAATATTGGAGTAGACCAAAACTCGGATAGCGTAACTTTAGTCACTAAGCCTTTCCGGAATTTATTTGTCAAAGATATCCATTATGATTTTTCAAACACCTCTTCCGATGATCTGCAGAATTCAGATTACTTGGATTATCAAAAGCTGGTTTCTTCTAATCTTGATAACATCATCACCAGGGCTGAAAAATTGATTTCTGAAAAAAATAATGAATCTGCTTTTAAACTGGTGCAAACACCATTCGAACAACAGTTTTGGCGCCAGATAGATGATAAGAACATGGGATATGGATATTATTACAGCCTCTTAAGAATCTTTTCCTTGACTAGTCCTGATAAAAAAAACGTGACAAGTCAGATACTCGATTTTATCACGGAAATGGAAAATTCGGATGATGTGGATTACCAAATCAAGGCTAAACAACTTCTTGAAACTTTAAATTTATAAAGTCCTCATTTATTTATTTCAAAGGCAAAAATCCTGTCGACCAGGGTATCTGTGGCGTAAAAAATTTCCTCAGTACTTTGGGAGGTTGGTTTGAAATTGATAGGGGAGACATTTTGCAGCCGCTGGGATTTAATTGACAAAAGTAGTGGTGAGGTTTTATCTCCCGGCTGTTTCTCGAAGTAAAACTGGTAGGATTTGAGATTTTCGGTGAACAGACGAGGCAGGGCGTAAGACAATTTCACAATCCCGCGGTTGGCGGGCGCAATTGTAACCAACACTCCGAAAACCGTCTTATCGAGAGTATATTTATCAACACTTATATCACCCCCTGCAATCGGCACATTATTGATGGTTGCCGTAAGTAACTTGCTTCCTTCGGGCACAAAAATTCTTAAATAATTTTTATACGCTCCTTCTGAAAATACCTCGGGTATGTTTTTATTGTCGTAAGCTAAGGTTAAAGTTGTTGTAATCAAACCGTCATCAGCTATCCGTTTCTCCACGGTGATATTTTTTTCTATAGCATAATTGGCTTTGTTGACTCCCAAATTGGCTTCGTTAACAGATAAATAATCCGGGAAACAATTCTGAGTATCTGCCACTCCTTTCACCTGATTAATATTTCCCGATAAACACCCTACCTTAATCATTCTTCCTCCCCAGGCTGATTTTTCAATATCCAACTGGAGGTCACTGTCCACCGAAAACAATAAGATGTTTTTTTCGTCCAGTGATTTTCTGACTACGGTAAATAAATCAAACCAGGAAATATTGCGAGACTCAGTCAACCTGAACTGAATCTGTTTGGCCACAGAATTGAGAAAGTCTTTTTTTTGGGTGGAACCGGGAAAAAAGTTGCTCTGGGCAAAGTAGTGGGCTTTGAAGAAAAAATTATCACTCCCGACCACCTCTCCGGGAAAATCCGGCAGGCTCAAGGGTCCGGTCACTTTCAGCAAATTCTGGACAAAAAAGAGGTTAATGCCTATCACCCCGTCAACACTAGTTCCCATTTCCTTTTGCAGAAACCAGGCAGCCTGAAGGCTGGTTGCCGCAAAATCCGGATCAAAATTACTGTCACGTAAAAACCAGTTAGGCTGATTTAAATATTTGCGGATGGGGAGTGGAGGATCAACGTGACCTTTCAGCTGGCCGTCTGCCGTATAAACATCTATAATATCAAAATTGAGTATTTTGCCTTTTAAAATATTAAGTAGAGCGAACGAACCGATAAACCCTCCGGTAGGCCTGAGTTCCATATTGTTCTGGAACATCACGAGATATATTTTAGCTTGTTGTGTAACAAACATTTTTTCAAAAACCGGCAGCACTTCATGAAGCTGGGTTAAATTTTCTATCAGATTGTCGAGATACCCGATAAATTCTTTTTTGGGAAAATAGGGGACCGCGATCCGCAACATCCTCCCGCGGGCATCAGTCAGAGTTCCGGCTAAATTTTCAACTTTTTGAATGGTACGGTCCAGATCATCTTTATTAAGCTCTTGATTTGGAAGCGCTGTCGACTTCCTGCTTACTTTAAATTGATCAACAAAGTCCATACTGTCCTGAAAAGAAACAATCATGGTTTGTCCGATGTCAATTAGTTCTCCGATCTCCTGAAAGGTGGTTATGCCTCTCGCCGGAATAAGCATGGTATAAGAAAAGTTATATACTGAACTGGCCAAATCCAGTTTGTTTTTGATATCTTTAATGTCCTCGCTGACCGCTCCAAAGTCAGATCTCGCTAAATGAATTTTGAGATAGGACAGACTTTTTTTAAATGACATAAAATACCAACCCACAGAGGCAGAGATTCCTAAAATAATAACAAGAAAAATAATTAAGAAAATCACAAAACGCCGGGAAATTTTTTTCCGTCTGTGTGTTATTTCAGGTTGTTGTTTTGATTCCGGTGAAGACTTAATTGGAATAAAAGGTTTGGGTTCAGAAAAAGTTCTGGTGACAACTTCTTTTCTGACAATCGGTTTTGACAGATCCAAAGGTGGGTCTTTTTTTACCTCGGCTATTTTTCTTTCATCTGTAATGCCGGATGTTTCTTTGCTGAAAATAGTCTTAAAAATCCTGCCCGTTAAATCACGACTTTCCCATAAAGAGATTATTCCGGCCCGGAAAACTTTAAATTCTTGTCCGAGTTTTTCGAGATTATTAAATTCTTTCTCCAGTTCTATCAGAAGAAATTTCCCTTCGCGTGATAAAAGTTTATTTTTTATTTCGTTGGCACTGACAGACGAATCAATTTCAAAGATATAATCGAAGCGGAGAGGGGAATCCGCTAGTAATATCTCCTGAGGATTTTTGGTAAGTTTGACATTACATCCGCGTACTTTCAGACTATCCAGAAGCATTTGCACAAGCGGGCTGTCTCCGATAATAAGGGCCTGCGGAAAAATATCATCAGCAACAACATGGACAGTCTTTTTTTTGGACATAGGCAGTGGTTTTATTTTAGCACAAGTTATATTCTTTAGATTAAAAATTTGACGGGTGACGCGAGCGAGGGATTCCCAAGATGAATTTCTATTAGCTTGGTTCTAACAGATTAATGGACTGTTAAAAATTATACCCAAGCGTTCAGAAATGAATCTTGGGACACGCGAACGGCAGGACCCGTCAGTCATCAACTATCTAATGCCTTGTTTACCAGTCTGTCTGCCTCGAAGTTTTTTTCGCGGGGGATGAGGGAGTAGTAAATTTTCCCGCCGATTTCCTGTTCCAAACCGCGGACCTTTATTACTAATTCTCTCAGATGATTTTCTTTGACTTTATACAAACCGTTCAGCTGGTTAACTACCAGTTTTGAGTCGAGGAAAAACTGGAAAATTGTTTCACTGTCGAATTGTAGTTTGGAAATATTTTCTTTCAACTTCTCAAGTGCAAAAATAACCGCCGTGTACTCAGCAATGTTATTGGTGGTTTTGCCCAATCTTTGAGATATCTCAAATAAAAGTTGACCATTTTCGGTTTTTATGACAGCCCCAACCGCCCCTTCACCGGGATTACCTCTGGCTCCTCCGTCGGTATGGATAAAATACTTTTGCATAAAAAGATTTTGGCAGTTTTAACCCCATCAGTCAATATTGAATAATTCCGGCGCATAAATACCCGAAGGTGGTTAGAGTTCAGCTATGAAGTGATCTTCATCAAAACGCTCCGAAAATGACGTCGGGGGAAATCTTTAAACTTTTAAAAAACTCGCTTTATCTATCCCTGCTTCTTTAAGCAGACTCAATAAAGTGCCTTTTTTGATGTCTTTCAGATGCATCGGGATTACTGCCCGTCTTTTTGTCTGTGGATGTTTCATAGTTAAATGACTTCCAACTTGGTGGTGTTCTATAAAGCCGAGTTTCGCTAATTTCTTTACGACTTGCCGGGGTTTGAAAGAAGGTAATTTAGGCATACGCGACAGGGGATGAAATTTCAGGAACATCAATTGTGGAAACAAAACTAACGTCGGGCGGAATCTTCTCTCCGTCTTTTGCCAAACTGCCAAGATATGATTCAATTGCTTCTCTCCCTGCTATTACTGCCTTCTCAATAGTTTCTCCATAAGTGACGCAACCTTTCAGAGCGGGAATAACCACAGTATAACCGCCCTCAGGTTCATTTTGAAAAATAGCAGTATAATGATGGATTTTCATATATGATAAGTTTACCATAAAAAAAGATATTTGAACAACGCTCCGAAAATGACGTAGGGGGATTTAGTTGGGGGTAATATATCTTGTGGATTATTACTGATTAATGATTGATTCAAGCTTAGTGCTGACGTCAGAAATGTTTGTCTTCGCAGCGCTTTGAGAAAAATCGGTCTCCATGTCTTTCTCGGTTTGCTGTTTGGCTCTTTTATAAAAATCTTCGTCTAATTTTTCCTGATTGGATTTCGCCCGTAGTAATGCCAGTCCAATATTTTCCTGCAACTTTAATTTATATATAGCTTGATAAGTATCCCAGACAATTTCTTCGAGTGCAAATTTTTGATCGGGATCTAACTTATCAAATCCCTCAAGCAACTTCGCTTGAAATTTTCTATCAAGAGGAAGCATCCTTATAATATTTAGCGTGGTCATTTTCATGAGTTTATTATAATTTAAATCGCGTCTGCCTGCATCCTCATGCCATTAATAATATCCCTGAACATGGAAAGAACATCAATGCCTGTAAATGTTTTGTTACCGATGTCCGTATTTAATTGATTTAGTGCAATAGTAATATTATCCATATTAGCATGACCCGGTGGCAGCACCCCAAGAGCTGTATTTATTCTTCTGGCAAGAGCTCTAGGCGGCAGTACTTTTAACATTTTTGAGACATAAACACTACGGTCTGCCCTTTTCTCATAGCCAAACAGGACGTTCATCAATCTCCAGTAGCCGACGGGTGGAACAGCTCCATCAAATGCAGCTCTTTCGGTAGCAGAAAATGTCGGATCATTGGGATCGACTGGATTTACATCTGTAAATCTTTCATTGTCTGAGGCTACCTCGTATGCCATCTCAAATATTTTACCCTGTCGCAGCATAGCGTCGCTGGTGGTTTGAAGAATATCTTTTTCATTATCAAAATTTATGTCGTCGATTAATTTCTGTTCAGTAACTATCTGAGAATCAAGGTCAGCCAGTCTAGTGGTCAGGAAAGTATTATGACGTAAAACCATTCTATTTCTTGCTTCGTCAATAGCAAGAGTTATGGTTCTTATATTTCCAGGATCTCTATTATTTACTACAGGCCAACCATTACCCCCATTATGGGTATTTGCCTGATTAACAAGGACCATTATTTGATCTCTTGGCATATTTCGCAATTGATCATCTGTAATCCTTACTCCGGCCGCATTTAAATCCCATCCTGTGACAGCAGAATAATTTACTAGCCGACCAACTGCCGGATCTGGATCGTTTCTTGCTAGATCAAATGATTCGTCATAAGCTGCCTTTGCCTCGGCGATTGCGTTAATCACTCTCGCTCTATTTGCTGGATGATTATTTTGTGCTTCTGGCCAACCATTGGCCGGAATTGCTACGTTTGCAGCGTTAATTTGAACCATTAACTCATCTACTGACATTGTTCGTAGCGCTGCATCATTTATTCCCCATCCTCCGAGCGTAATATAATCAATATTCATCGTAATCAAATTTTCTCTTGAGGAAGTAACAATCCTGTCAGCTTTTTCATTTAGGATTTTTCGTGCCTCTTTAATATTATTTTTAATCCCTGTAAGGAGTGTTCTTTGAGATTTAAGTTCATCCTCCTCTATTTTTAACGCATCAAGCTCTGCTTGATACAGATCTTTAGTTGTTTGAGCAACGGTGCTGTGTATGCTCGCTCGTACATCAGCTGGTATAGGAATTCCAACATATTCATTTTGAAGATCTTCATCTGCCTGATGGTAAGCATTTATAAGATCAACATTTAGTCTATTCCTGATAGCAATTCTTCTTGCTGGTATTGATGTTGCGTCAGCATGATTTGTTAGTAAATTATTTATGCGTGTCATCTCTGTATTTATATCTCTACCGGCAATGAATGCATCTTCAAACTCTGTCTCGAATTTCCTTTGCTCTGTTACAAGAGTAGTTCTTGCAGTTATATATTCATCAAGAACTGTTTTATCTGAATCAAGCTCTGTTTTTTCTTTTGTTAAAGCTTTTTTACGCTCACTTAGAGCGTCCTTCCTTTTTGTAAATTCAAGATGACCTTCAGTCCTCTCTGTAATTTTTGTTTTTATTCTTGTGACTGAATCAAGCGCTTCTTCCCCGTCATTCACTCTTATCATCTGCTTGGTCATCATTTCCATCATCATTTTTCGGCGTGCTTCTGTGAAACGGCGGAGGTTACCTTCAAAGTCTAGAGTGGCTCCTCCTGTTAGAAAATTAGGATCGTTAGCCGCTCGTCCTGCAGAATCTCGGATTCCCGCTGTTTGCGGCTGGAATATCTCATCAAGTCTTTTTTGCCAACGGGTTCCAGTTTGTTCTGCTCTGCCGCCTTCATAAGAATATAAGTACTGTTCCGGTAATGCATCCAGCGCTTCGTTTGGTATTCCAAGACTGGTATAAAACTGTTCTCTGGCGTACAGACCCTGAAAAATTTCTTTTTGAGTATTACGGATAACATTAGGAGCTAGTGCGTGACCCGGTCTTAAGGCTATTTGATTTGGAGCTGTAACTACAAAGTTGGTGACATCAATACCAAGTACTGCATTTAAATAGGCTACCTCGTCAGGATTGTGTTGGATAGATTCTAGCGCAGCTGAACATTGCCGGAGATCGATAGTAACACCACTTCTTGCTAAATGGGCAATACCCGCTATGCTGGGAACGACTGCAGCTCCAGCTAGTCCAATAAGAGCAGATGGCAAATTATGATGGCCTAAATTATTTACTATGGATGATGTAAGACCTACAGCAGTGCCAGTCATAGCTGTTAGTATTGTATTACCTAGCCACAACCGCCACCTCTCGATATTTCTTCCCCGTGGCCGTCCTGCCGTAGCATTCACGTTATCAGTAAGATAGGGGACTAACCTATCCATTATTACTCTGTTTAGTACGCCTTGGTCTAGCTGCATACGAATGGTATTCTCAGGCATTTGTTCTACTCTTTCTCCTCTTGGTTGCGTAGCCGCATGAAGACCCATTGAAAAAATTTTTGCAGATGTCAAATCTTCAATAAGCACAGTTGAAATCATCAATCCATCTGGAGTTTCCAAATATTCTTTAATCTTCTCTCTATCTGGCTTGTTGTCTGTGGTTAAGGATTCAAGCAAGCGGAGCTCATGCCGATGACTGTCGTTATCAAGAACTTGAGGATTGGTAACTTTTAATAAATTTTGCAAATGTTCGAATAAAATATTTCCGTACTGCTCGGCTAACTCTGGTGCAATTTTTACCTCTCTTTTCTCCATACCTGACTTTTTTTCTCCTCTTCTTCCTATTTTCTGACCTGTAGATTCTTGAATAAGAAATTCTGTAGGTTGAAAGGTCAAAGCAGGAGGCGCAGCAGTCGCTGAAGTAGCGTTTGGTTTAGCTTTACCATGCTCTTCTTGAGCAGCAGAAGCAGTAGTATTAACTAAAGGAGTTTCAAGTGACATAATTTTATCCTAATATTAAAGGTAACAGTAACGGAAAATTTTTGCAACTGGAAATTTATCCTTATTTATGTGTAAGATAAATATATGGCTACAGTAGAAGCGCCGGCACAAACAGCAGTTGCTCCACCACTTGAACGGGTCGTACCTGCGCCAACTGAAGCGCCTTCTATCGCTGCTGATACCCATGCAGCGCAACCGCCAAACGCTGGTATTCCCACACCAATACCACAAGCAAAATTGGATTCAGCTTTTGGGGAAGGGCCATCTTTAACTGAAGCTGCTGCCAGAGTAAGAAAAGTCACCCAAGCTGCTTACGGAATGGTAACTTCTCTCTTAGATGGTGAAGCCTTAAATCCGGATGCTCCTGTTCAGACGATTTTGGAAAAAATTAAAGCCAAAAATCCGGACAGGTCATTTCACAATACTGAATTGGAGGCCGAAATTACCTTAGCGCTTGAAGAAGCTAAAATTCTTAGCCAGGAAAAACAACCTCTTCCTGTCGCACGAGAATCAACTCTTCCGGTTGAATCAATTGAAGAAGTTAACACTCGCATTAAAATTGCCTGGGCAGGCGACGATAAATCAAGAGGAGCAGTTCAGTTATTAATTGCTGCAGCAGAAGGAAATGTTTGGGATGAGTCTCAGATAAAATTTCTTGGTGTGGCAGGACGGCTCAAGTATATGGTTGTAGTCGTCGCAGAGGCAAAAGAAACTGTGAAGAAAAAACTGGAAAAGGCCGCGAGAAAAGAAGACACAAAAAGGGTCAGAGAAGGAATACTACCAATGGATGATGAAGAAAAAGCCAGTTTTTTTGCACAATATAAAAAAGATCATCAAGTAGAATTAACTGATTTAGAAAAAAAATATTTCGAGTTTGATAGATCAACGGGAACATATACGTTAAAAATAGGTTTGGATAAAAAACCTTTAGATGCCTCTCATTTTGAGAAAATCAGTACTTTCTCAAATGTTCCAGATGCGATGGAAGCTCTGAGGGATTTGGCGGCAAAAACAGATGATGAGGAACAACCCACACCAGAAGCTTTAGAGGCAAAAAAACTTCTTGCCACTCTGGAAAAATACCTTAATGCCGAAGGAAACGGTTTTGAACCTCTAACCGATGTGGAAAAGGCTGGTAGGGAAGTAGTTGGTGCTACTTATAAACTTGTCGACGCCCTCCTTGAGCCTTTCGGGCAAAAACCGGAATATGAAGATGCAGAAATCGAAATTGGTGGTAAAAAAACCAAAAGAAAAAGACTAAAGTTAGATGTACTTAGTAAAATCGATCCCACATGTCGAACAGGAGAATTTGGAGAGTTGGGATCCAGACTAACTAGACTTTCAGTTCTTCTCAATCAGTACGAGGATGCCGCCGTCGCCAGTGATCCCGAGGCACGAGCTTACCTTGCCGCCATGATTTATGACGAAGCTGCCCAAATCGATATCAGTAGAATCACATCCGCAAATCACCCGGGTCTCTCTCAAGAATTTGAAGAACTGGGTACGCATAAAGAAATTTTGCACCAATACCGGGATAAACTTTTAGAAAAGGTAAAAGGGGCAATTTATCAATATTATTATCCGGGCCAACCGTTGGATCCTAAAAAACTTCAAGAAATAGCTCTATCAGAGGCTCATCTTTTCCGCATTTTGTATTTTGCCAATGCCTGCGAGGGGCACGTTGGAATAAATGAAGCCGGAGATCTGGATATGGAAGCTCCTTTTAAGGCTGTGTTAAATAAGAGTAAAGTCGCCGGAGAAATATTTAATTCTGATATAACAGCGATTATGCGTCTTGCCGGTTCAAAACAGGCTGGTGTCATTTTAAAAGATGAACTAGGCTTTGATCTGGAGCGTTTGAAAGAGCGAAAAATTACTGACTATGCAAACCAGGTGATTGAGGGAATTACCAAAAAACGCCCTGATGGTAAACCAATGACTACTGCCGAAAGAGAAAACTACTACAAGTTCTTTGAGGAAATGCAGACTCTGGGGGAAGAGGCGGGAAAAGGCAGCGGACTGGGAGGTTGGATAAAAGCCTTGGGCATGCTGGCCCTGATTCTTGGGCCATCTGTTTTCAAAATCTTTGACGAAGGAGCCGTTACCGGTCAAGAACAAGCTCCAACCGGATAAAAACTGTCTTTTGAAAATGGCCAGCCAAACTTTACTTCTCATTGTTTTAGTTTTTTTAATATATCTTCTTGCCCGAAAAAATCATAATCTTCTCTTTCTTCTTTTGTTTCTTTGGACAAACAGCAGAAACTTTGCCATTAATTTTCTCAGTTTCATCTTTCTGCCCGGAACTCTAATCCATGAAGTATCCCACTGGATTATTGCAACCATTCTTCGCGTGCCAACCGGAGAATTATCGATTCTCCCCAAAATTAAAGATAACGGTGAAATACAGGCGGGAAAACTTGAGATAGCCAAAACAGATCCCTTCAGGCATGCTCTTATCGGGTTAGTGCCTGTCTTTTCCGGACTGGCTTTAATATTTGTTATAGGCAAGTTATTGTCCTTCTCTTTTCCATCTATAACCTATAACCTACAACCTGTAACCTTTGTTGGTTTATATCTGTTATTTGTAATCACCTCCTCCATGTTCTCCAGCCGTAAAGACCTGGAAACAATGGTCATAGCTTTGCCGGTCACTCTGGTGGTAATTTTCATGCTTAATTATATCGGATTAAGAATTCTTTTTGATCCCGGTTTAATTGAAAAAACTGCAAAAATTTTGACTGAGCTTAATGGGTATCTTCTAATTTGTGGCGCAGTTGATTTATTTGTCCTGATTTTTTTCCAGATCAACATCAGCTTGTGGCAGAAAATCCTGAAAAAGAATATTGTATCTGTGAAGAAAGATTAAAGAGTAGGGGAGGGCTGTTTGACAGGAAAATTATCAGTTTGTTCTTCGCCTGATGCTGATAAAAGATCAGCCAGTTGTACTTTTGGCGCAGGAATACTAGAATCATCGGTCTTTTTTGGCTCTACTGCAGGTGGAGGGGCGTCCGGAAGAGTCGGTGATACATTCGTCTGATTCTGATCTTTAATATGACCTTCTACGTTGAAAGACAACTCATTATCCTTAACTTCAATTGATATTGTTTCGCCTTCTTTCAGCTCATTTTTGATAATCATTGAAGATATCTGGTTTTCTACCAACCTTTGCAGGGTGCGTCTGAGAGGTCTTGCGCCAAATATCGGATCGTAGCCTTCCTTTGCTAAATATGCGCTAGCTTCATCCGTCACTCTGATTCTCATATTTTTTTCTTCCAAAAGCTTGATAAGACCTTTAATCTGTAAAGCGACGATTTCCTTCATATGTTCGCGGGACAGAGGACGGAAAACCACTACTTCATCAAAGCGGTTGAGAAGTTCGGGGCGGAAAAATTTCTTCAATTCTTCCATCAGCCTGCCTACCATGCGGTTAAATACTGTTTCTTCGTCTGTTTTTTCTGCGGTTGATGCAGGTACAGTTTGTGGCTGTTTGACGTCCTGTCCATCCCAAGATGTGTTAAGCGTTGCATTTGGGGTTATTCCAAGATTCTGATTGTTTCCATCATTTTGAGTTTTAAGTGGTGGTTTTGCCTGCCCGCCATCGGCTCTTACCGAAGGCAAGTGCAGGCGGGAACTTTCACTCAGTTCCTCCTGTATAATTCCGCTACCGAGGTTGGAAGTACAGATTACAATTGTATTTTTAAAGGAAATTGTGTGGCCTTTATTATCAGTAAGTCTCCCGTCATCAAGAAGCTGTATTAAAATGTTAAAAACATCAGGATGCGCTTTTTCTATTTCATCAAAAAGGACCACAGAGTAAGGCCTTCTCCTCACCGCCTCTGTCAACTGGCCACCTTCATCATAACCGACATATCCGGGAGGAGCGCCGATCAATTTGGCCACCTCATGCTTCTCCATATACTCGGTCATATCAAGCCTGACCATCATTTCTTCCGAACCGAAAAGAATTTCGGCTAAAGCTTTGGCAAGCTCAGTTTTTCCTACCCCTGTTGGACCCATAAAGATAAAACTGCCAATCGGCCGTTTGTTGGATTTAAGTCCGGCCCGACCCCGACGGACCGCTTCGGCTACAGCCGTAACCGCCTCTTCCTGATTAATCAGTCTTTTGTGGATGATATTTTCCAGATCCATCAGTTTGGCAGAATCGCTTTCTGACAGGCGGGAGACAGGAATATTGGTCCATCTTGAAACAATATCGGCAATAATGTCGGGAGTAACAGTGTTGGTTGTCGTTGATTTTTTAATCTGGTATTGTTCCTGTAAATTGGTCAATTTTTTATTCAATTCTTCAGTCTCGCGTGAAATTTTTTCCATTTGCAGACGGTCATCTGACTTTTGGACGTCTTGGGTTTCAACCTGAAGACGTTTGATTTTTTCCTGTGTATCTTTGATTTCTTCAGGAAGTGAAATGGCCGGCAACCTGACTGAAGCTGCCGCCTCATCGATAAGATCCACTGCTTTATCCGGCAGAAAACGATCTCCGATATAACGCTGGGAAAGCTTGACCGCTTCTTCAATCGCCGCATCAGAAATCTTAACTCTGTGGAAAGCTTCATATTTATCGCGAAGTGCTGTAAGCATTTGGATGGCAACCTCAGCAGTTGGCTCATTCACCAGTACCGGCTGGAAACGGCGCTCAAGCGCCGGGTCTTTTTCAATATATTTTCTGTATTCGGTCACGGTTGTTGTCCCGATTGTCTGAAGTTCTCCGCGAGCCAGTGACGGCTTGAGGATATTGGAGGCATCCATTGTCCCTTCACCCCCTGAACCGGCCCCAACCATGTTGTGAAGTTCGTCAATAAACAAGATAATTCCCCCGGCTGCTGCTTTTACCTCTTTAATCAGGTTTTTCAGCCTTTCTTCAAATTCGCCCCTGTGTTTGGCACCGGCAATAAGAGACATCAAGTCCAGAGACAGAATTCTTTTATGGAGCATTGTTTCAGGCACATCGCCTTTGGCAATTTTGTAAGCCAGACCTTCAACTATCGCAGTTTTTCCGACCCCTGCATCGCCAATCAGAACAGGATTGTTTTTGGTTCTTCTGGAAAGAATGTGAATAATTCTTTCAATCTCCCAACTTCTGCCAACCACAGGATCCAGTTCTCCGGCATGAGCTTTGGCTGTCAGATCCTGAGCGTATTGCTCGAGTGTTGATTCTTTTTTCTTTTCTTCCTCTGCGCCTTCTTTTTTACCGGTTATTTTCTGGTTTAAAACTTCCAGTTTCAAATTCATTTTATTCATGGTCTGCGCCGCCATGCCTTCGCCTTCTTTGGATAAAGCAAGAAGCAGATGTTCAGGTGAAATAAATTCGTAGCCGAGTGCTTTGGCGGCAGACAGGGACAGTTCCAATACTCTTTTGACGCGGGGTGAAAAATGCGGCTGGTCGGCAAAACTTCCCTGTTTAAACGATTTTTCTATTGTTTGTTGAAGTTCGCTGGGCACGGCCTTGCAGTCTGAAACCAGCTGATAAATACCCCCGTCGTGTAGAAGTCCCCATAAAACATGTTCGGTATCGACGTATTGTATTTTTAACTCTTTAGCTTTATCTACGGCCATCATCAACGCTTTATTAGTCCTTTGGGTAAGGCGCGACAAAATGTCCATCCCGACTCTTTTACTCATGTCGATCGCGGAACTTGACGGATCAATATTAGGCACAGGCGTTTGTACGGCGCCAGATGGCTGATCGTCTTTGGGAAGAGGATCAGGAATAGGATCAGGATTTTTTTTAAAATGACGGGTGAAATTAAATAAACTTCCGGGCATTACTCCTAGTAAACCATGCAAACGATCACCGTGTCAAGAATTTATTTTGTTTTCACGAGAAAGTTATCCTGTTTAGTAGTAATTTGACCGGGTTTGCGACAGTTGCAAGATGATTTTTCACATTTTACGCTAGATACAGATAGAGTCATCCAATAAATACCAATAATAATTTATGGAACAACATCCCGTACCCAGAAACATTAGTGGTTTTCAATTTCATCTGATCGGGGATATGACTATCCGCCAGTTTGCATATTTAGCATCGGGTATAATCATGGCTTTTATAGTCTTTAAAGTTTTCCCCCTCCCTGGTGGGTTAAAATTTGCGCTGATGGGAATGTTTGGTCTCACGGGGTTTGCTTTTGCTTTTCTTCCAATTCAGGAACGTCCGCTTGATATGTGGCTTATGGCTTTTATCAAAAGCATCAATACGCCGACTCAATATATCTGGCAAAAAAATAATCAGCCTCCTGATATACTTTTACATCCTGCAGCTAATTTTTCCAAAAATACGCCGTCTCAGGTAAAAAACCACCATGAAGCTTTGGACAAGCTGCATGCTTATATGAAAACCATACCCACTCCGCTTCAGCAGAACATCAATATCCAGGAAAAAAAATATATCGCCAGTACTCTGGCTCTTTTTGGTCCAACGCTTCCTATACCAAGTAAAATCTATAACGCCAAGCCTTTTTATCCTTCTGCAACGAGCGCAGGAACAACCCCGCTAAGCGTGACCCCGCCGAAAACTGTGGTGCCAAACATAAAGCCGGCTGCGCCACTGCCACCTCCTGTTGTAAAAACTCAAACTCCTGCTATTCAATCAAATCCGCCAAGCCCATCCAATAATCCCAGCAATCTAGATAAACAGTTGTCGCAAATGAGTGAAGAAAAAAACCGCCTCATGCAGGAACTTATTGAGTTAAAAAAGGAACTGCAAAAAATGCGGGAACCGACAATTATTTCTCCTCAAGCATCTCAAGCACCAATGCAAAAAACCGTCAAAGAGGCAACTATCAAAACTATCAGCCCCAGCCAAACCGCCAATGAATCCGGCATCTTAAGTCTGCCAAAAACACCCAATGTCATTATGGGAGTGGTGAAAGACAGCGCCAGACGCATTTTGCCCAACATTATTATTACCCTTAAAGATCAGAAGGGAGTGCCAATCAGAGCTCTGAAAACCAATAAACTTGGTCAGTTTGCTTCAGCTACAGCCCTACCCAACGGCACATACCTTTTGGAAGTAGAGGATCCTTTGAAGCGTTATATTTTTGATGTTGCCCAAATCACCTTATCCGGTAAAGTCTTTCTGCCGATTGAAATTATCGCCAAAGGGGAAAAAGAAATTATGAGGGAAAAACTTACTAAAGAAATATTCGGCAACGCCAATATTTAATTATGATAAAGCCAACAACCCGCCCAATCAAACCGAGTACTCAAGATTTTTTGGAAATTGAGGACATAGCTGAAGACATCACTATATTAAAAGACGGTTCAGCCGCGATCGTTATTGAAACATCCGCAGTCAACTTCGGACTTCTTTCCGAAGAAGAGCAGGACGCCTTAATCTATGCCTATGCTTCGTTTTTGAATTCCTTATCATTCCCTCTGCAGGTGGTAATAATTTCCAAAAGAATGGACATCTCCTCCTATATTGAGCTAGTAGGGTCAGAAGAGGAAAAACAGGCTAATAAAATCTTAAAAGAAAGACTGCGCCGTTATAAAGAGTTCATCTTGTCAATTGTCAAGGAAAATAAAGTGTTGGAGAAAAAATTCTATCTGGTCATTCCTTTCTCATCAATAGAGCTTGGTATTAAAAGCGCCTCATTTTCTACTCCTCACAAATTGCCTTTTTCCAAAGACTATATTATCTCACGGGTTAAAACTTCGCTTTTCCCCAAACGCGACCATCTCTTGCGGCAACTCGGGAGAATCGGGCTTAAAGGAAGACAACTAACCACTCAGGAACTGGTTGAATTTTATTATAATATTTATAACCCGACCCTCACCGGTGAAAAACTTGGCGACATCTCAGGATATACCAAGCCTTTAGTTGAAGGATTTAGCCGGGTTTAAAACAAATTATGGGACTGCCTTTTTTTAGGAACAAAAATGTAGCTTTAAACACACAGGCGCCGGTAGCCACTCAACCGTCGCAGATTCCTCCGCAGCCGCAAGCTTCGCTGTCGCATGTTCCACCAAAACCCCAACCTGTCGTCGTCAGTAACCGCCCATCCAGCCCTCAAAAACCCTCAACTCCCGGTCAAATACAGCAGTTTGGCAAAGGTGTGGTCAACATCAAAGACCTGATTGCACCATCTCTAGTCGAAATAGATTTTGATCATATCAGAATCAACAACAGCTACTACCGGACTCTTTTTGTCGCGGCGTACCCGCGTTTTGTTTCTGCCAACTGGCTTCATCCTGTACTTTCTTTCGATCATTCTCTTTTTGTCTCCATGTTTATTTATCCGTCGGAATCAAAAGCGATTTTGGAAGATCTGAAAAGGAAAATCGCTGAAATGGAAGCCACCATCCAGGTCGACATGAAAAGAGGCAAAGTCGTAGACCCGTCAGTACAGGTCGCTCTTGATGACGCGCTGGCTCTTCAGGCGCAACTGGCCAAGGGCGCGGAGCGCTTCTACCAGTTCTCTCTTTACGTCACGGTTCCTGCCGACTCTGTGGAAGAGGTGAACAGGCTGTCAAAAGAAGTGGAATCAACCCTTGGCTCAATTCTGATCATCCCTAAACACGCTACACTCTCCCAGCAGGAAGGCTTCAAGTCCACCCTTCCTATCGGCGTTGACGAACTGAATATCTCCCGCAATATGGATACTACCTCTCTGGCAACCACTTTTCCTTTCACTACCGCCTCCCTGACAGCTAATGAAGGCATACTTTACGGCATCAATGAACATGACGGCAGTCTGGTTATCTTTGACAGATTCAGTTTGGAAAATTCCAACTCGGTAGTTTTTGGCAAGTCAGGATCAGGAAAATCTTTCATGGTCAAACTGGAAGTGATGCGGACTCTTATGTTTGGCACCGAAGTTTTTGTCATCGACCCTGAAGGAGAATATGAAGAGGCAACTAAAGCTCTGGGTGGGGAAGAAATAGATTTCTCTTTCAACTCTCCGATCAAAATTAATCCTTTCGACCTTTCAGGAATTATCGAGGAGGGAGAAAATGAGTTGGGATTAAAAATATTGTCTCTCCATGGTTTGATGAGAGTTATTATGGGCGAACTCTCTCCGGCCGAAGACGCCCTCCTTGACCGTGCTCTTGTTCTGACTTACAAAGAAAAAGGCATCACCCCTGAACCTGAAAGCCAGAAAAATGAACCACCTTTAATTGAAGATTTGTACAAAGTTCTTCTTGGTATGGAGGAGGAGAACGCCAAGAGGCTGGCAGAGAGGCTCGAAAAATTTGTCAAAGGAAGCCTGGCCGGTATTTTCAACCAAAGATCAAATCTGGATTTGAAAAACGCATTGACTGTATTTAACATTAAAGACCTTGAGGCTGAACTTCGTCCCATCGCCATGTACATCATCCTCGATTACATCTGGACCAAGATTAAAAGAGTGGTAAAAAAGAGACTACTGATTGTTGACGAGGCGTGGTATCTGATGAAACATCCCGATTCTGCCACTTTTCTCTATGGCATTGCCAAACGTGCGCGTAAATATTATCTTGGCGTCACCACTATTACACAGGACGTGGAAGATTTTATGACAACAGACTACGGTAAAGCTATCATCACTAATTCCAGTTTGCAGATCTTACTCAAACAGTCGACAGCCGCCATCGACAAATTAACCCAGGTTTTTTATCTGTCGGGCGGGGAAAAACATTTCCTGCTGTCAGCCGGAGTGGGGGAGGGATTGTTTTTTGCCGGCTCCTCCCACGCCGCCATACAGGTCATCGCCTCACAGGAAGAATACCAGCTGGCCACTACCAAACCCCAGGATATCGCTCAGGAAAAATCATTTCTGGAAAGCACTTTGCCTCCGGTTCCTGATGTTGCCACCCCAATTCCTGCGGTAGTATAATAAAAATATATGTCAGATAATCCTCATCAACCTCAACCTCACCAGGAAGGCGACGAGCCTCTGGAAGATGAGGAAAATGAACAGGCAAAGGTTGAAGATATAAGCGATCAGGATGTAGCACAGATGGGAGCGATGGTGCAGGGTCTCGGCGGTTTTATGATGCTTAAAACCAACCGTTTTAATGAATTCAAAAACGCCTATAACACCCTGACCGACTCGAAACTTGCGGAAAATCTTCTTGACTTAGACCATCCGGAAAAACTTGGTGCGGTTCAATCTGCCGTTAAAGTTTCTCGGCATGAACTGGACAAAAAAGGCAATCAGGCGCGTGGTTATACAGAATCACGTTTTCTTTTTTGGAAAAGCGATAAGCTTACTCCCGACCAATTGTATCGGGCGCGCTATTCAACTATTCTTGCCAAACAACTTCATCAGAGAGTTAATTTGCAATCCCACCAGAATAAAATGGAATGGTTTATCAGTAATTTTGCTGCCGGCGATCAGAAAACAGCGGTTGAATTAAAGAAATCGTTGGACAAATGGAGAAAAGACCACCCTGGTACATCTCTTGATGAGGCGATCCGAGCAGAATCAAAAAGGATAAAAAAAGCCAGGGGAGAAGGATATGGCAGAAAAGAAGAGGAAGAAATCAGTAAAAAACTGGCAGAGGCACGAAAAAAGGCTATTGAAAAATATAAAGATGAGGCAGCCAGAACAGCTGAAAAGACTAAATCCGTACAAGACTCAGGCAAACCCGCTCCTGACGCGTTACAACTTAGAAGGGATCTGGCTGAAATCCAAACCGGGCAAATTGCACCTACTGCTCCAACAGCTGCACTAGCTACTCCAGCTGCGCCTACCGCTCCAGCAATTACACCATCTACTCCTACAACTCCGCCTTCTGGACCTCCGCTCGTTAACTCTTCTAAGGTGTCTGTGCCGGGAATATCAAGTTTGAAAGGACGCTTGTCTGAATTTCTGAGAAAAAGCGCGGCCCTCCAAGCTATGCGAACCTTCATGAGAAATGCGCTGGCCTATTCAATTAAAGGACTACGTAGTGTAGGTTTAAGAACGGTCGCCAAATCAGTTCTTTCTTTTGCACGAAACACCATGCCTTTCTTGTTTAAAACCGCCTCCCGTGCAGCGATAACCGCAGCGGGAGCAGCCGCGTCTCTTGGCACCTCTTTATTGGCCCAGGCTGGTTTAGAGGTGTTAAAGAAAATTCCAGTGATTGGAAGTGTGGCTAAGGCGCTTGATGATGCATTAATGGGAGTAGTGAAGGGATTAGCGATTTTAATAATTGGCGTGCCCATAGCCCTGATTATTCTTGTTTTATTTGCAGGTCCATCACTTAATACAGTACCTAATTACGGAGTACAAAATTCTATGAAGGTTAGTTTGAAAAATCCTAGCCAAAGATTTGCCTGGTCAGATTTTGAGCGTGATTTTTTAGTCTTAAAAAAGAAAAAGTTGCAAACCGCTAATTTGGCTTGGGAAGAATTTGAGAAGAATAATCTTCGGAGGTCTCTTTCTCTTTTATCAGAAAATAAATAATTTAATCCTGCACCCGCACCGGCATGATGATATGGAGAAAGTTGATTTTTTCACTTTTGGGTTTAAAGACTCCGGGATTTAATGGGCCTGAAGACTCAAAAACCACCTCAGAACCGGGAAAATTTGCAAGGAGGTCCAACAGGAATCTGAAATTAAAAGCAATCTCCGTCTCTTCGCCTTCTACTTTAGCCTCAATCGAATCTTCATCCTCTCCGATCTGAGGATTGTTGGCTGAAAGTTTCAAACCGTCTTTTTCGATTTTAATCTTTATGATATTAGCCGCCCCTCTGGCAAAAAGTGAGGCTGTTTTAACCGCCTGGGAAAAAATATCTTTATCGATGATAACTCTGGTTTTGAAGCTTTGGGGAATAATTTTATCTGTGTTGGGAAACTCCCCGTCAATTAACCTCGTAAAAATCTGGACGCTTGGCATAGTAAAAACCACCTGATTTTTGTTTTCCACTATCGCAAATGAAATATCATCGGCTTTTACCTCTGTCGCGATTCTGACTATCTCAGAAAGAGATTGTGCGGGTAAAATAATTTCCGTGTCTTCTTTTGTATCTTCAAGACTGATGTGTTCCTTAGATAGTCTATAGCCGTCAGTTGCTGTTAAAAACATTTTTCCCTGTGAAAGAGTTGTTTTTACTCCTGTTAGGATCGGACGTGCTTCGTCTATTGAAGCTGCGAAGATCGTCCGGATTATCATGTCTTTTATTTTGTTAAACGGGAGTTTTCTTTTAATCTCAGGGGGCTCTAAAAATGGGGGAAACTCGCTTACGTTAGCTGTTGCAAAACTGGCTTTGTTGGTTTTGGTTTTTACGGTTAGTTTGGAAGACTCTGCTTTGAACTCTATTTTATCGGTTTGGAGGGTAGCTATAAAATCAGCTAGCAGCTTTCCGGGAATTGCTATTTCTCCTTCTTTTTCTATTTGAACCGGTATTTCGTAGATTATTCCAAGCTCCAAGTTAGTTGAAAAGATTTGCAGTTTTCTGTCTTTTGCTTTTAGAAGTAAACAGGATAAAATAGGCATCTGTGGTTTGGTGGAAAGTGTTTTACTGACAATACTAAGTGCTTTGTTAATGTTTTCTTTTAAAACGATGAAGTGCATATATTTTAAATAGTAGTAGTAGTAATAGAGACTGGTGATAAGTTTAAAGAAAATAAACGAAGCCGTCAAGAACAAGAAAAACAACTACTTTCTTAAGTGTATAACCACCCTAAAACCTGTTGATAAAAATGTGGATAAAAATCATCGTTAAGTGGATAAGTTGATAAATAACTGATTTATCCCTTTAACCTGTTTTTTATCCCTAAGATATCCTCCCTTATTTTTTCATCAGTGGATAATAGGTTGGATATCTTTCTGACACCATGTAAAATTGTACTATGGTCCCGCCCTCCCAACAAGTCTCCGATATTCATTAAAGGTATTCCCAGTTCAACCCGCATCAGGTAATACAGAATTTGCCTAGGGAGTGATAAATATTTATCACGCCTGGCTCCTTTGAGTTGGGAGAGTTTGAGGTTGTAAAAAGAAGCCACTGCGTTTATAGCTTGTTGCGGAGCTATTTTATTATCGAGTAGTTGGTTTTTGACAGTTTTTCCTAAAACATTTTTTACCAGCTCTTCATCCAGCGGAATATTTCTGGTTTGGGATTCTGTTAATACTCTTATAAAAACTCCCTCAAGCTTTCTGATGTTATCAACATTTGAAGCCAGAAGTTGTGCCACCTCCATCGGAAGATTTACCCCTCTTTGTTTGGCTTTAATAAGAAGAATGGCGGTACGAAGCTCGAAATCAGGCTGCCCAATGTCAATAGTGAGCCCTCCTTCAAAACGCGAACGCAATCTCTCCTCAAGTTTATTGATTTCTTCAGGCGGGCGGTCAGAGGTTAGAATTATCTGTTTTTTAATTTGATGGATGGCATTAAAAGTATGGAAAAACTCTTCCTGTACTGAATATTTTCCCGCAATAAACTGAATATCGTCAATCATAAGAAGGTCCGCCTGACGGTATTTTTTCTTAAAAGGAGTAGTTGTTTTGTTGCCGATTGCCTCGATAATTTCATTGGTAAATTCTTCTCCCGTGCAATAAATAATTTTTATAGCCGGATTTGATTTTAAAAGTTCATGTCCTACAGCCTGCATGAGATGTGTTTTTCCCACACCCACACCCCCGTACAAAAAAAGAGGGTTATATGAGACTCCGGGCGCCTGAGCTACAGCTGTGGCAGCAGCATAGGCCATTTGGTTTGACGAAGAAACTGCAAAATTTTTAAAAGTAAAATCAGCATTTAAGCGGGTTTCCGAAACACTTCTGACGTTTTGCTGGGTAAGCGGCATAGTAAAAAGCGGGCCGTCGGTTAACCTGTTTACCGCCTTAGTTTTCGAGGTAAAAACAAGTTTGTTATCATTTTTAGTATAGGAATCAAGGGTTTTTTTAATCAGGGTATAATATCTGTTTTCAATAAGATTAAGAAGCATCGGCTGTTGACAACTGATAGTAGCCGTGTTTTCACTAATAGATAAAAGCTCTATTTTAGAAAGAAGGGTTTGAAAAACAGCTTTACTGACCTGAAGCTCCAGATCAGAAAGAACAGTTTGCCATAAAATTTGCTGGTCCATAAGATATCCACATCCTAAAAAAGTTATCCACAATTGTCAATAAGGCTTAACTAGCTCTTTCTATAACCTATTCAAGCAGAGTTCGTTATTAACTTAAGTAGAACGACTCTGCACAAAGGGCCGTAACCCCGACGAGACGTCGGGGACGGGCCCTTAGTTATTTTAGTAATTTACCCCAAGGGTAAAATATGTTAAGATAAATGTCTTATGCCAAAGCGCACCTACCAGCCCAAAAAGAAAAGAAGAGCAACCAAGCACGGATTTAGAGAGCGTATGCTGACTTTAGGCGGACGAAAAGTTATCAAAAGAAGAATATTAAAAAACAGAAAAAAATTGACAGTCTCAATTTAAACCTTCATGCTTCCGGCAAGCCGTCGTGTCACTTATCAGGAATTCAGGAAAAATCCCAGCAGATTTTTTAAATTAAGCTCACAGAGCTTTGATATTTGGTATAAAAAATCATCTGTGGGAAATTGCCGGTTTGTAATTATTACACCCAAAAAACTGTCGAAGTCATCTGTCCGGCGTCATTTAGCCAAAAGATTAATCACAGAAAGTTTGCGAAGAGTAGTTTTACAAACTAAAGAAGCAAAAGACATTATGGTAAAATTAAAAATTCTCTTCAGCAAAAAAGATCAAGACAAATTCAGTCAGGAACTGCAACACCTTTTGACTCAAATTCATTAACGTGATAAAGAAAATTACACTTTCAGCCATATATTTCTACCAATGCCTGCCATTACCCGCTAGTTGCCGGTTTAATCCCTCCTGTTCACAATACGCCTATGAGGCAGTCGAGAGGTATGGTACAATAAAAGGATTGTTTTTAGGGTTTAAGAGAATAATCCGCTGTCATCCGTGGGGAGGCAAGGGGTATGACCCTTTACTAAAATAAAATGACCAACCCGAACTTTTTCAATCAGGCACTAATTTGGCCGATCTTAAATATCCTGGTGGCCTTGTATAAATTATTCATGACACTTCACCTTCCTGGAGCTTTTGGCCTTGCGGTTATTGCTATGACCTCACTCATTCGTCTGATTTTACACCCACTCACCTTAAGCCAGCTAAAAAGCGCTCATAAAATGAGCAAGCTTAAGCCTCAGATAGACTCTTTAGGAAAAAAACACAAAGATGATAAGGTGAAATTGCAGCAGGCACAAATGCAGCTGTACAAAGATGCAGGTATTAATCCCGTGGCGGGTTGTCTTCCGCTTCTTTTGCAAATGCCGATATTAATTGCCCTTTATAATGTATTTTTTCAGGTGCTTTCAAACAATAACATTCCAACTCTAATTTCAGACATCAATAAAGTAATTTATTTCCCTTTTCTGAAAATAGAATCACTCGATCTGTCTTTCTTTGGTCTTAACCTTGCCAGTAAACCTTCAGAGTGGCAAACAGCAGGATTTATATTACTGGCAGTGCCTGTCATTACCGGAGTTCTGCAGTATATCCAGACTAAAATGATGTTGCCCACCCAACCCGCAACCCAAAAAATTACCAAACCCGATTCGGATAAAAAAGGCGGCAATAATGAAGATATGGGGACGATGATGCAGAAACAAATGTCCATTATGATGCCTTTGATGATCGGCTTTTTTGCCTATTCTTTTCCTTTGGGATTGTCTCTATATTGGAACACTTTTACGGTTTTTGGTATAATCGAGCAGAAAAATTTAAAAAAGCATTTAGATAAAGAAAATGGTTAAAGCCAAAAAAGAAAAAAATATTAAGGATCTCATTAAAGACACAACAGAAGATTTGTTGAGTAAATTGAGCATTGTTTCGACTTTGGAAGTTGAAGAGAAGAAAGTCGAGGAGGGAAGTGACCTGTCAGGAGATTTTCTCGTAAACATCAAAACAGAAGAGACAGGTCTTCTTATCGGCCGGCACGGCGAAACCATAAACAGTCTGCAGTTAATCTTAGGCGTCATCATTTTTAATAAAACCAATAAATGGTACAGGATAGTTTTGGATGTCGGCGATTACCGCAAAAGCCGCGAGGAAAGTATTAAGGAAATGGTGCAAAGGATTGCTCTTGAGGTTGAGACAACCGGTCAAAGCGTGACGTTGCCCAGCTTCACTTCTTACGAAAGACGGATTGTACATATGTGTCTGACTGACAATAAAAAAGTTACCTCAGAGTCGGTTGGCGAAGGCCGGGACAGAAGAGTGACTATTAAACCTCGGGAATAATTTCCACTTTTGTGCTACTATTTAGATAGTGAAGCTGAAGCAAATTCTTTTTTATCTTTTATTGACTTTACTGCCCGTACAGCTCGGGCGTCATTTTTTTCCTGATTTTGCCTTAATTGCCGGTATCCGCAGCGACTATCTTTCACCAACGATTTATCTGACAGATATATTGGTTTTGTTAATGCTGGCTATGGAAACGCGTGACTTTTTGCAGGCAAAAGGAGGTTCGCTTTTCACTAAAATAACAGAATCATTTAAAAGAAATTCCCACACCGGTCTTTTTTTACTAACAGTTTTCCTTTATCTTGTCTTTACCGGTCTTTTTATCGCCACTAATCCTCAGGCGGCTTTATATAAACTTTTAAAAATATTAGAGTTTATTTACTTGGGGAGTTTTATCATCCGGCTCAAGCCAAAATTACTGCCGAGCGTTTTGTCTTTGTCTGTTGGCGTTTATTATTCAAGTGTACTGGCCATATGGCAGTTTTTAGCCCAGTCTTCAATTGGAGGGGTGCTTTGGTGGTTGGGGGAGAGAAGTTTTAACCTTTCAACTCCCGGAATTGCCAAAACTACGATAAACGGAGCGGAAATTCTTCGTCCCTATGCGACTTTTTCCCATCCCAATGTTTTGGGAGGTTTTTTGACTGTCATGCTTCCGGTGATTTTAGCGGTCTTGGTTTATCGAAGGCACGTCATACCCCATAAGCTTTATTTGTACTTCAACCTCACTTTAGTATTGGGTCTTTTTGCTCTTGTTTTTACCTTCAGCCGGGCTGCCTGGATTGTCAGCCTATTCGGTACGGCTCTGGTATTTTTAGCAAATCCCAAAATAATAAATAAATATGCGTCTAAAAAAAACCTTCTGTTAGCTATTTTTTACAGCGTACTTATTCTTTCGATAATATTGCCCTTTCTCCTTCCGCAAACTGTCGACAGTTTTAAAGAAAGAGCCAGTTTTATCTCGACAGCTTTCGAGATGATCAAGTTGCAACCGGTCTTCGGTTATGGTTTGAATAATTTTATTGTTCACTTCCATGAGTTTGTTTTGCCCACATCAGGAATTTATATCTTTCAACCCCTTCATAACATTTATTTATTAATTTTTCTCGAAACCGGTTTATGGGGATTTGTTGTCGCCTTAATTCTTATATCCAAATTATATCTTCGAGGTACAAGATCTGATTTCCTGATTTTTATCGCAGTGATACAACTCCTGCTTCTTGGTCTTTTTGATCATTACCTGGTGACTCTTCAGCAAGGACAGCTGTTACTTACAGTTTTCGCTTCTCTTGCCTTTTTAGAGAATAAATCTTAAACTGACAGCATGAAATTTCAAAGGCTCGCACTTTTTCTTCTGGTTTTGCCCCTTACCATATTTCTTGATTTTATTATGTACGGGGCATTTAACAGTTGTCCTGCTTGTGGCAGTTTTCAGGCTTTTTTAAAAACTGATGGCGCCTTATCTTTTCCGATTATCGTAGAGATTATGGCAAGAATAAAAATATGAACGTTGCTATTCTTGGCGGGCGATTTGATCCGCCTCACATCTGGCATTACTGGATAGCTGCACAAATACTGGAGTGCGTCAAACATATTGACCAGGTCTGGCTGATGCCGGATCATTCCAATGCTTTTAAACAAATAATTGCTTCCCCGAGCGACCGGTTGGACATGCTTCATTATTTGGAGGCTGGTAGAATAAGGGTGTCGACTATAGCTCTAGCCCGCGAAAATGTGACCTATACTATTGAGCTCGTGTCAGGACTTGTCCGCGACCAATATAATAAATATTTTTGGGTGGTAGGTTCTGATGTGACATCAGAGTTTTCCCGCTGGCGGGATTACCAGAAATTATCCAAAATAATTGATTTTCTGGTGTTTCCCAGAAAAGATTATCCCGTCAAAAACCTTCCTTCGGGATTTAAAAAAATTGAAGGAAATCTGCTTTTAAGCAATGTTTCCTCTACTTTAATCAGGGAAAGAGTCAAAAACGGCCTCTCGATTAAAGGCTTGGTTTTTCCCGAGGTGGAGGAGATTATCAGGACTAGAAACCTATATAAATAAAATCCAAATTACAAAATCCAAATGACAAATCAATACCAAAATCCTAATTCCTAACTCAAGACACTTAGATTTTGAACCTAATTTAATATTTGAACTTTAGATTTTGGATTTGATTCGCATCTTTAAAATTTGAACTTTGGGTTTATATTATGGATATTAATTTAGCTATTAATACTGAACAAACAACTAAAAAGATTATTGCCTTTATTCAAAAAGCTCTTAAAAGCGCTGGTTTTTCCAAGGTTATTATAGGTTTATCCGGCGGAATAGATTCTGCTGTATCAACATGCTTGTCGACACAAGCTTTGGGAGAAAAAAATGTTTTAGTTGGTCTTTTTCCTTATGGACAGTTAAACAGGCAAGGACTTGACGACGCCCAACAACTAATCAGTCAACTAAAAATTCCTGATACCAATATCATTTTCTATGATATTCAACCTCCCGTTGACCAGATTTTAAAATTAGATCCCTCTGCTGACAAAGTCCGGAAAGGTAATTGTATTGCCCGCGTCCGTATGATTCTCCTGTTTGATTTGGCTAAAAAGCATAAAGCTTTGGTATTGGGCACAGAGAATAAAACAGAACATTTTCTTGGTTATTTCACCCGTTTTGGCGATGAGGCCTCGGACGTTGAACCAATTCGCACTCTTTATAAAACCCAGGTGAGGCAACTGGCCAAATATTTAAATGTACCTTCAAAAATTATTGAAGCTGTTCCGACCGCCGGCCTTTGGCAAGGACAAACTGATGAAGGCGAGTTTGGATTTACATATGCCGAAGCTGATAAAATTCTTCATTTATATATAGATTTACAAAAGAGCAGGCAAGAGTTGGAATTAAGCGGATTTGAAAAAGGAACTGTTGAGAGAGTGATAAATCGTCTTAAAAAAAGCGAGTTTAAACACAAGACGCCGTACTTTCTTGGATAATAATTAGTTAGGGATTAAACGATAATTGCGGAGGATAGCCAAATAAATCCGGATGAGCAGTTTGAAAACTTGCCGCTAGACGATGATATTCTGCTAAGACTTGTGGAATTCGTCCGCTATCTCTTCCGGCACAAACTTCAACCACACTGTTAAACTGCATCCTTAGCAATACTTCCGGGCCGGACACTTCTTCTCTAATCTGATGGGTGACAGGCGCGACAAGATTATGAGCCGTTAATTTTGCCTCATCTGTAACTAAAAGTGGCCTCATCAGAACAGGAGATGTCGAACCATCTACTCCGGCGCGGGTTAATCCTGCCAGCGTCAAAGTGTTGTCATCACAACCTTCAAGCATATAATGTTTACGACGATTAGAACTTCTTATTTCAAAAGATTGTCCTGGTATAATTCTTCTTCCGGTACCGAGTTTATTCTCAATGCGTGATGGCATATAAATTAAATTATGGCAAAAGGGTTTTTATTTTCGACAGCTTCCTCCAGCATATTGCCGACCAGAAGGTTCCAGCTGACAAAATTTGGCGCAGCCAAAGGTTTGCCTGTTTCTGCATCATAGTTTTCATGCATACCGCCGCTTTCTTTAATGTCGGTTATTACTAAATTTGAAATTTTTTTGGCAAGTTCGAGCGCCTCTTTCCGGAAGCCGTAATTCAAGAGTCCCTGAAAATATATGTAATTGGCAATCGGCCATACAGGTCCCTGCCAGTTGGAGTAGGGTTTGATGATATTGTCGTTGTTATAATCAGCATCAGACCTGGATAGAGTTCTTAAGCCGAATGGTGAATAGAAATGTGCGGGATTCATTACATATTTTTTGATAAAACTGTCTGCTTGTTTGATAGAGGCTAATTTACTGAAGAGAGGAATAATTGAATTATATGATACTCGCGGAATAAATTTCCCGGTCTGAGTGTCAATATTATAGTAAATCTGATCATCCTTACTCCAAAAATATTTGTTGAAATTATTTTTTATTTCTTTGGCTCTTTTG